>CAYPFP010000102.1:7414-9461 GCA_964409935.1 uncultured Planctomycetota bacterium
CGCCGCTGAAGGCGACCTTGCCCGCCGTGCCGCCGACGGTGATGAGCGAGCCGCCGACGACGTCCCTGGACACGCTGAGGCTGCCGACGTTCTGGGCCGCCGAGATGCGGCTGGCCGAAACGGTGCTGCCCACCTTGATCGAGGCGGCGGCGCCGCCGATGACGACGCTGGAGCCGGAGGCCAGGCCTTTGGCCAGGTTCAGCGTGCCCAGGCTATTACCGATAGTGACACGGCTGTCCATGACGAGGCCGGAAACAGACGCGGACTTGACCGCGCCGCCCGTGCCGCCGAGGATGAGTTCGGAGCCGGCCAGGAGGTCCTTGCTCAGCGAGAACGAGGAGACGCCTCCCTGGACGGCGAGGCGGCCGGCCGACATTGTGCCGCCGACCTTGACGGCGCCCGCCGAGCCGCCGACGTAAACCATCGCGCCGCCGGCAAGGTCTCTTGAGAAGGTCAGGCTCTTGACGTCGCCGCCGATCTCGATCGCGCCGCCGGTCACGCCGCCGGAGAACGCGCCCGCGCCCAGGCTTCCGGCCAGGTAAAACTCCGGCGCGGCGTACGCGCCGGAAGCCGCCGCGTTTCCGCCGACGGTCAGCTTGCCCAGCGCCGAGCCGAGCGACACCGTCGTGCCCGTAACGACGCCGCCTTTCCAGGGGGTAAAGACCAGGCCGCCCAAGGCGGTTGTGCCCTCAATCAGGCCGCCGACGACCGTGTTTCCGCCGGTCGAATTGGTGTCTTTGATGGTGAGCGTAGAGGCGCCCGTCGTCCCGAAGAACTGTATGGTCTCAATCTCTCCGGACTTGGGGCTGCCGCTGCCGCCCTTCAGAGTGACGCCGGCAGTGCCGCTGCCGCTCAACGCGACGGTGATCACGTCGCCGTCGGCATCGGTAAATTTCAGGGGGGTCTTGCTGGTCACGTAGAAGGTGCGCGGGTCCTGGAGAACGTCCGCCAGGATGACCGAGATCGTCGAGGCGTCGTCGGGATAGTAGACGCCGTTGCCCTCGTCGTATTGGCGATAGGCGTTGTGGTAGAGCGCCCAGAAACCCCAACCTGCGGAGTTGTTGGCGCGGCCGGCCTGCAGGATGGCCGCGTAGAATTGGTCGCGCGCGACGGTGGTTCCGCCCGTGTCCCTCAGTTTGCCGAACTCCTCCAGGAGCAGCGGCTTTCCGAGGACGTTGTGGGCGTCGTTGATGTGCTCCACGAACCAGTCCACGGCGGCCTGGTCGCTGATGCTCCACCTGTCCGGCCAGGCGTGGACGGTCGCAAAGTCTATCTGCGGGACCTGGTGGTTCAGGATGAAATCCGTCCCCATCGAGCCGTCGTGGAGGAAATCCCCTCCGCCCTGGTTGTAGAAACCCTCCTGGCCGACGGCCAGGAGGTGTTGGGGGTCCAGGCTCTTGACAAAGGCAGCCATCTCCTCGATCCAGCCCTGGAGGATTGCGCCGCTGGTGTCGCCCACGACGCGCGGCTCGTTGGCCAGTTCCCAGGCGAAGACGGCGGGATCGTTCTTGTACGTCCTGCCGTTGAGGGTGTTGACGCGGTTGAGGAGGGCGCTGACGAAATTTTTGTACCACTGGCGCGTATCGGAGTCCGTGTAGAAGTCGTTGCGCACGGCGGCGGTCTGGGGGCCGGTTCCGTACTGGGCGTCCCAGGCCACGTACTGGTCCATGCCACCGTATTCGGGCCAGTAGTTGACGAAGGGGAGTATGACGCGCAGGCCGAGGTCGCCGGCCTTGTCCACGACGTAGTCGAGGCCGCGGAAGACCTTCTCGTCGTAGACGCCGGGGGCCTTCTGCAGGGCGTTCCAGCCGGTTCCGTCGTTGAAGGCCCAGGTGCGGACGAAGTTCAGGCCCATCGCCACGGCGTCCTGCAACACCTCGTCAACGTGTTTGCGCAGCGTGGTGTCGGCGGCGTAGGCCATGAGGTAGTAGGCGTTAGCCCCGGCGGGCTGGAACGGTTTGCCGTCGGTGACGAACCCGGCGCCGCTCACGGACACAAAAGGCGACGGATCGGCGAGGACGACGCGCGGTTCGAGTTCTTCAATCGC
>CAYPFP010000102.1:9561-19038 GCA_964409935.1 uncultured Planctomycetota bacterium
CGGGGCGCAAGGCAAGCAGTGCGGAAAGCAGGGCCGCCGCCGCGAAGACAGCCGCAAAGACGAGGAAACAGCCTTGAAGGGGCACGTCCCGGCCCTGGAGGAGGACACCGAGGTAGGTGACGCCGACGAAGCCGAAGTCCCGCCAGGCGAAGACGCAGGCGTGGATGGTGGGGCGCTCGGCCTCGGTGGAGTGGTCGCCCACCCACGCGAGCGCCACGGTGGGGATGGCGCCGGAGGGCAGGCCGACCAGGACGGCGCCCACAACGAACAGAGGCGTGATCTTCGCAAAGCCAAAGAGACCGAGACCAAGCGCGCCGGCCAGGAGGCTCAGCGCGATGACGGGCGTGCGGCCGATGCGGTCGGACAGACGGCCGGAGGCAATCGTCACGAGCATGCCCGTCACAAGGTAACACGTGTGGAAGAGAGCGAGGTGCGCCGGGCCGAAGACCACGGCGGCATGCTGGTTGAAGACGGTGAGCATGATGCCGTAGGTGCTGAAGGAGATGGCGAGGATGGCCGGCGGGAACCAGTTCGATGGGCTTTTGAAGAAGCGGAAAGCGACCGCCCACCGGTCGTCCACGAGGCGGCTGCGCACATCCGGGACGAGAAAGGCGGAGACCACCGCCAGGATGCCCACAACCGACGAGACCTGGAAGACGCGCAGATAGCTCTGCGTCCACGCCGCGACCGCGCCGGCCAGGATGGTGCCCAGGGAGATGCCAGCCTGCACAAAGAAGTACATGACGCCGGAGGCGGCGCCGTAGCGTTTGCTCCCGGAGGTGTCGAGCACCTGGACGCTGCTGGCCGTCCAGACCAGGGCCGCGCCCATGCCGATGAGGGCCGCGCCGAGGAGGTAGACGGCGTAGGTCCCGCCCAGGGCAAGCGAGACGGGCAGGCACAGATAGCCGAGCGCGCCGAGAATGATGGTCCTGCGCTTTTCGATGAGGCGGATCAGGTAGCGCGTGAAGAAGCGCGAGACGCCGAAGACCAGGTACAGGACGCCGATGACGGAGGCGGCCTTCAGGGGCGACATGCCGAGGGTCTGCCGCAGATACGGCACGACGAAGGGCTGTATGGCCCCGATGCCGAAGAAGATGAAGAAGAAGGTCATGGGGATGGCGAACTGCATGCGGAAGGCCGCGAGTTCACCGCCGCCACGCGGAGAAGGGAGAGGATGAAGACTTGACACGGTCGCTCCTGAACCCCAGGCCTATCGCTGCGTCTCCGTCGCGGCCCTGATGGCGCGCTTCAGGACCTTTCCCGTCGGCCCATGGGGAAGCTCCTGGCGGAACTCCACGTAGCGGGGGATCTTGTGCTTGGCGAGGCGGCCCTCGCAGAACTCGCGGATCTCGTGCTCGGTGGCTTGCTGGCCCGAATGCAGGGCGAGGTAGGCCTTGGGGACTTCGCCGCGCACCTTGTCGGGCCAGGGGAGCACGGCAGCCTCGAAGACCTTGGGGTGCTGCATGAGAACAGCCTCGATCTCGTTGGGCGAGATATTCTCGCCGCTGGAGATGATAAGTTCCTTCTTGCGGCCCGTGATGGCCAGGAAACCTTCGGCGTCGAGGCGGCCCAGGTCGCCGGTCTTGAGCCAACCGTCCGGCGTGAGGACCTCCTGCGTGAGGTCCGGGCGCTTCCAGTAGCCTTTCATGACGTTGGGACCGCGAATCCAGATTTCGCCCTCGGCGCCCGTGGGAAGGGGGTTTCACTGGTCGTCGGCGATGCGGGCCTCGACGTTGACCAGCAGGCGGCCCGCCGTGCCCAGCTTGTATTTCTCCGGGCTGTTCACGGAGACGACGGGCGAGGTCTCGGTGAGGCCGTAGCCTTCCAACAGCGGCATGTTGAAGGCCTTGCGGAACTCGACGCTCAGATCCTGCGGACAGGCCTCGCCGCCGGCCACGCACAGGCGAAGGGACCGGGTGTCGTGCTTGCTCTGGGCCATCGTGCGCACGAGCACGCGGTACATGGAGGGGATCGCGAGGACGGCGGTGACGCGATGCTGCTCGATGAGCGCAAGGGCCTGGGCGGCCGCGAAACGCCTGAGGTAGACGACCCGAGCGCCCAGCCACGCCGGCAGGACGAGCGACGTCGTCAACGCGAAACTGTGAAAGAGCGGCAGCACGCCCAAAAGGATGTCGTTTTCGTCGAAGTAGCACGCCTTCATGCAGGCTTCCAGGTTGCTCAGGATGTTGGCGTGCGTGAGCATGACGCCCTTGGGGGTGGTCGTCGTGCCGGAGGTGTACAGGATGGTGGCGACCTCGGAGGGATCCGCGTCTATGTTCGGGGCGCGGCGGCGCAGCAGCTTGTTGAGGCCGTGCCGGAGGGCGAATCCCAGCTTGAACCGTATCGAACGAAGGTCTTCGAGATAGACGGTTCTCTCGGCCAGTCCTTCGACGAGGTCCTTGAAGTAGCGCACGGTGATGAGGGTGTCGAGCTCGGCGTCTTTGGCGATGAAGTCGAGTTCGCTTCGCTGGAGGAGGAAGTTCAGGGGGACGGCGGTCCGGCCGGCCAGGAGGATGCCGAAGTAGGCGAGGCCGAACTCCTTGCAGGTGGGCAGGCAGATGCCGACGTTACGGCGCGCGGTCCAGGAGCGCACCAGTTCGGCCATGAGCCGCGCTTTGCGTCCGTACTCGGCGAAGGTCAGGCGGCCGGTGTCGTCAACGACGGCCGTCTTGTCCGGAAACTTCGCGCAGGCGGCGAGAAAGGACTCGTGGATGGCCATGCTTTTCCCTTACTCTGCCGGGCCTGCGGCAATCAAGACGAGGTCAAGATGATTGTGAGCCGCGGCGGGTGGGATGGCGTCTGCCGAAGGAGGTTCCCCAGGGAACTCGTCCCTTTGGGAAACCCCATCTCGCGATGCGCCTGGAACGCGGGCCTGCGCCGGCGGCGCTTCTCCGCGCTACTTCACCCCCGCGCATTTGCCTTCCATGCGCTTCTTCATGTCGGCGCAGGTGAGGTTGAATTTCTTCATGGTTTCGGCGTACTTGGCCTCGCGGTCGTCCACGAACTGCCGGGCCATCTGGCCGGCCTTGGAGTTGGGGTCTGCCGCGGCGATTTGCAGGAGGAAGTCTTTGATCATGTAGAACCCGCAGCCGTTGGGCGACTTGCGCCCCAGATGCGCGCTGGTACAGGCGTAGCAGTTTCCCTTGTTGCCGCAGGCCAGGTTCGGGCAGGGGCAGACATCCTTGGTTTTGGCAATCATTTCCTCAAGTTGCATGCGACGATCTCCACAAAGGGTCACTTGGCGGCCGGTTCCGTGGTCTTGCCGGGGGGCGGGGTTGACCGCTTGAACAGATTGCCGAACCAGCCGCCGGAAGACTTGGCGGGTTTCTGTTCGGGGGGGGCGGGGGGTTGGGGGGGCGCGACGGCCGCCGGCGCGGCGGCTTCGTCGGAGTGTCCGCGCCACCAGGCCCACCACGAGGTCTTCGTCGTGGCGCCGACCGGCGGGGGCAGCGGTTTGTTCCTGTTCTCGTCCCACCACTGCGCCCATTTTTCCTGATTGGCGCCGAAGGACTGGCTGGTCAGCCGGGCCAGGTGTTGAGCGCAGGCGAGAACGACGTTCTCGTCTTTGTCGCCCAAGAGGCCGATCAAGGGGCCGATGGCGTCCTTGCCGCCGATTCTGCCCAGGGCGCTTATGGCGGCCAGCCGAACATCCAACTGGCGGTCGCCTCTGGCGATGCGCTCCAGATTGGGGATGGCGGGGGAAGCCTTCATTTCGCCCAGGGCCTTCACGCTGTCCCAGCGGACCATGTAGCGGTCGTCGCCGAGGGCCTTGACGAGGCTGGGGATGGCGCTGGGGTGGGCGATCTTGCCCAGGGCGTCGGCCGCGCCGGCGCGGACGAGGGGGTCCTTGTCCTCCTCCAGGACGGCGCAGAGGAGCTTGACGACATCGTCCTGACGCCGCTCGCCGAGGAAGACGACGGCCTTGCGGCGGGTTTCGGGGTCGGGATTGGTCAGGTTGCGGACACTCTCCTTGACATCGGGGCCTCGGAGGCCCTTGGTCATACGCGTGAGGGACGTTTCCGAGGCGCATCCGCAAAGCAGCGCGAGAGCGGCCAAGATGAAGGGACGACAGACTCGCATTCGACTCCCTTTTCTAACGGGTATAGCAGGCCGTCTGGTCCTGCGAAAGCTTGAAGCGCGCGATGCCTTCCGCGATGGACTCCGCAAGGCTCCGCTGGTAGTACTCCTGCCGCAGGACCTGCTCGGTCTGCGGGTTGCTGAGGAACCCGACCTCCACCAGCACGCCCGGACAGCGCGTGTAGCGCAAGACGCGAAGCCCTTTGTTTCCATAGACGCCGCGGCCATAGCTGATCATGTGGCCGCCGAGATGAGCGATAATGTTCTTGGCCAAGTCGCGGCTCTCGATGCGGTACTCCTCCAGCAGGGCGCCGAAGAGGATGCCTTTGGAGATGAAGTCCAACCTCGTGTCGCAGCCCAGGGAACGCGGCGATATCTCCATTGTGCGCGCGGCGGCCAGACCGCGAGCCATGGCGGTATACTCGCCCTTGTCGTCCACGTAGTAGACTTCCGAGCCGGTGGTGGCGGGGGAACTGGAGGCGTTCGCGTGGATGCTGACGAAGACGTCGCCCATCTCGCGATTGCAGAAATTGGCGCGCTCCGTGAGTTCGACAAAGGTGTCGTCCTGCCGCGTCATGGCGACACTCATGCCGCGATACTGAAGGATGTCGCGCAAGGCGAGACTGATCCCGAGGTTCACCGTCTTTTCGTAGAGACCGCCCTTGCCGATAGCGCCGGGGTCTCGGCCGCCGTGTCCGGGGTCCACGACGACCTTGAAGCGTCCTGCCGCCAGGGCCTGAGCGGCCCAGGCCGGGCGGGGCGAAGGGGCGGGGGCGTAGGCGGGCGCCGCGGCGGCTCTGGGAGACGGCTTGGCGGGAGGCGTCGTCGGCGTGTAGGAGGCCACGGCGGCGGGGGCCTTGTTCTGGCCGGGATTCATGCGAATGTAACCGCGAATGCGATGGAGCAAGCTGTCGTGGACGTACACCTCGCCGTCGCGGCTTTCGGCGCGCGAGTCCATGCTCAAGACGCGACTGTTGACCATCACGTTGTACATGCCGGGGCAGATGATGATTTCGTTGGCGCCGTCGGTGAGGCGCGAGGAGAGCCGGTCGCTCTTGCAGGTCATGCCGAGTCGGTTGGCCAGTTCCTGGGCGGTGATGTAGGAGCCGGCCCGGACGGAGGACGCAGCCAGCAACACAACGGCGGCAGCCCATACAAGGCGCATTATCAGCATCTGCCTGGTTCCTCGTCCGCGCGCCCCAGAGTCCCTGCACGTCGTTCTTTTAACACCCCCAACCCGCCGAATTTATTTTCTTATCCCCAGGGTGGTCTCCCACTTGTTGACATGCTCCTCCTCGTCGGCGAGGATTTCTTCAAGCATGAGCCGCGTCGCGGGGTCGGCGGCGCATGCGGCGATATGTTCCTTGTATTGCTTGACGGCGGCCTTTTCGGCAGCCAGGTCGTCCTTGATCATCTGCTCCAGAGAGCCGCTGCGCTTGAAGGGGGTCGGTTTTTGGGTCGGGACGCCGCCCAAGTACACGATACGCTGCGCCAGTTTCGCGGCATGCTTCATTTCATCAATCGAGATCTCTTTGAACAGCTCTATGATCTCAGGGCTTTTCATGCCTTCGGCCTCGTAGTGGTGGCCCATGTATTGCATGATGGCCCCCAGTTCGTCGGCCCTGTCCGCGTTAAGCAGCTTGATGATGGCGTCCTTATCCATACTTGCTCCTTTCGCCGGCCCACCCAATGGGGAATGCAAGGCGCGGGGCCGCAAAACGTTTTGCCGTACGCCAGAATCTGACCCGACAACGCCTAACGATTCGTGTAGAACCGTAGTTTAAACACAACACGACGCGGAATTCAACTGTTTTTTGCGTTCTGGCCAAAAAAAAGGGCGATCGGGACTCATGGGGCGTCACGTCCCCCGCGTGATGGCGGCTTAGTCCGCGCCCTGACTCCGGGCTACAGCTTCTCTGCGCTGCCGGCGACCAGCGCAGACAGACTTGACAACCGACACGGCTACGGTACAATCTTACCATGGTGCTCTGAATGTAAGAAGAAAATGGCTCGGTGGAGGGGTCCGCGTGATCACGACGACGCCCGCATTAAATAAGGACTTGTTGGTGCATGACTGGTATCTGCTCCCCGAATCATACTCCGCCCCCCTGATCGAACAGGCGATCACCGAATACGGTCTTCGCCCCGGGAGCACTGTTCTTGATCCTTTCTGTGGCGCGGGAACCACTGTGCTTGCGGCGTCTTGGAGGGGGATGAACGGCGTGGGATTCGAGGTCAACCCATTCCTTTGTTTTGCTGCGCGCGTCAAGCTGGCCCACTGCTTGAACCCGGAAGCCCTTTCTGCCCAAGCAGAACGTCTTTTCTCGCGCCTGAGCAGGAAGTTTACGAAGACCAAGGTCGCCGAGCAGGCTGCGTGCTGGCGTACGGTTCGCCAGCCAGCGCTTTTCGATGAACTTCTGATGCCTCGACTACACCGGTGGATCAGTCCAACGGTTATTCAGAAGGTTCTTGTCCTCAAAGACGAAATCGCGAAGATCAGTAATAGGCAACACCGCGACTTCTTCAGGTTGGCCCTGGCCGCTGTTCTGCGGCCCTGCTCCAACATGAAACTTACACCCCATGCCTTCGGTTCAAGGGAACCGAAGGAGGATGCGCCGGTCCTGGAGACGTTCGTCGAGAAGGTTAAGAAGATGCTGGGGGACGTGGAAGCGGTGGCGGAGATTGAACTTCCGGAGGCCAAAACGACGGTCCTCAACGTGGACGCCCGGTATTGCCACCAAGTGAAATGCGACCTGCTGCCGGCAGACCTTGCGCTGACCTCGCCCCCTTATCTGAACAATCTGGACTACACAATGCAGACGCGGTTGGAGCTCTTCTTTCTGGATTTTGTCAGAGACATGATGGAACTGCGAACACTGCGAAAGCGAATGGTCACATGCGACGCCAAGGCCATGTACAAAGACGTGCCGGATTCCGAGCGCGTTGCCGGCTTTGCCTCGATCCAGTCGGCCGCCCAAGAGCTGCGCGAGCGGCACAAAGGCAAGAATTGGGGATGGGATTACGCTTACATGACGACGCAGTATTTCGGTGGGATGCATCGTGTATTGGAGAACGTTCTAACGCAATTGAAACCGGGAGCTCGGTTCCTGCTGATCGTGGGGGAGTCGGCGCATAGTGGAATCAAGGTATCTGTGCCAGCAATCATAGCGGAGATGGGTGAAGCGTTGGGATATAGCCTCAATGGGATACGGGTACACCGGGCGAGAAGATCATCGTCTCACGATTTCACACTCGATGAGTCGGCAGTTGTTCTGCAGAAACCTCCGACAGGGAAGACTCGACGGCCATGACCGGAGTCTACTTCCCGCCTTGACCGTTTGCCGCCGCAATCCGTCTTAACAGCAGACTCTCCGCCACGCTTCGAGTTGGTAATCTCCTCTATGTGAAACGGCGGGAAAGGCGGTTCCCGCTTACAGCTTCTCTGCGCTGCCGGCGATGCGGTAATAGTCCACGATGAGCGACCGCATCTCCTCGGCCACGAGCGACTGCGCATGGGCGATGTTGCCGGGCTTCTCGGCCAGGCCCTTCTCGTAGGGCTGGCGCACGTTGGTGCCGACGTTGATCTTGGCGATGCCGGCCTTGACGCCGTCCAGGACGCTCTGCTGCTTAATGCCGGAGCCGCCGTGGAGCACCAGCGGGACGCCCGCGGCTTTCGCAAGCTCCTTGAGCCGCTCGATGTTGAGCCTGGCCTCGACCTTCTTCTGGTCCTTGGCCGCGCCGGTGATGGCCCCGTGGATGTTGCCGCAGGCCACGGAGAGCCAGTCCACGCCGGTCTGTTTCACGAAGCGCTCGGCGTCGGCCGGGGCGGTGAAACCTTTGCCGGAGCGGAAAAGCTCTTCGTAGGGGGGCAGGGGGCCGGCCTCGTGGCCGAGCACGGCCCCCAGTTCCGCTTCGACAGCGGCATCGTAGGGCTTGGCCAAGTCCACCGTTTGGCGCGTGACGGCGACGTTCTCTTCGAAGGGCAGGCGCGAGCCGTCCACCATGACGGACTGATAGCCCATTTCCAGGGCCTCCTTGATGAGCCGCGCCCAGTCCACCTTCTGCCCGTCCTCGTCAATGACGGGGATATGGTCGAGGTGCAGGCGCATGAAGCGCGGATCGGCCAGCCGGTAGTAGCCCTCGGCCACGGCCTTGAAGCTCCTGGCGCCGAACTTCTCGACGTCGGGCCGGGCCACCTGCACGAGGCCGAAGGCCTTGAGTTCCTTCAGGCTGTCCACGATCGGCTCCAGCATCGGCAGATGGGCGATATTGAAGGCGGGGATCACGATGCCCTTTTCAAAGGCGCGGCGCATGATGACCTTGATGTTGTCGTTGGGATGGGCCATGTCTCTCCTCGTCAGAAAACGTTAACCGTGCGGATGCACAATGCGCAACGAAAGACATAGGATAAGGAGGATCGTGCGAAACGTAAAGGCAAATTCCGCGCTGTCTCCCCTCCAAATTTCGGCGCGGGTTCGTTTCAGAATTTCAGGATGTCCTGGGGATTCTCAAAAACGGCCACGAACGTCCTGTCGTCCACGCGCCTGGCGCGAACGGGCTTGATGGCGTCGGCGATCTCCTTGGTGGCGACCTGAAGCCGGCCCTCGATGGGCGGGGGCATCTTGAACGGTTTACACCGGGGGACCGCCTTCATGGCCCTGACCGCTCCCTCGCGCAGGAGCTGGTGAGCGCGGGCCGGGGCCAGCAGCCTTCCGCATTGGCGGCTGTAGCCCTGCTTGACCGCCACGGTCACGATCTCGTCGCCGAGGAGTTGCCGCGCTTCGTCGCAGGTCGCCTGGTCGCCCGTGACCATGACGATGGGGATGCCGAGGTGTCCGCAGATGATGGCCTCCTGGCCGATTTCGCCCATCTCGCGCCCGTTGTACCAGTACTTGCTTTCCGCCTTGGAGCTTTGCGTGTGATGCAGCAGGCCGGTCTTCGTGCCGTTCATGGCGTGGAAACCGAGGAGGATCACGGCGTCGCAAGCGGCGTCGAAACCGGGCATTACCTGCGGCCGGTCGAATCCCGTGACGTAGGTGGCGCCCGGATGGGCCATGTCGAGGATGAAGTTGAACCCGCCGCCGTGACCGTCCATCACCACGACGTCGGCGGCGCCGCCGTCGAGGCAGCCCTGGACCACGGCGGCGATGTCGCCCATGAGCAACTTCCTGGCATGCTCGTTAAGGGGCGTGCCCTTCTCGCGGGTCTGTTCGAAGATGCACACGCCGCTGACGCCTTCCAGATCGGTGCTGATGTAAATCTTCATGACGTTCGGCCTCCTTTCCGCGGTCCGGCAAGGCCCATGACCGTAGCATACGGGCTTGAGCGAATCAAGATTTTGGTTGCATAAGCCTATTGCGAAAAGGCGTGAAGTGTTGAGAGCATGAGAGATACGAGCGG
>CAYPFP010000103.1:0-11810 GCA_964409935.1 uncultured Planctomycetota bacterium
AGACCGCGGAGCAGATCGCCGACGAGGTGCTTCTGAAATTCGGGTCGTTGAGGGGGTTGTCCGGAAGACCCCTTGAGGAATTCCTGCAGTTCAAAGGCTTGTCGGACCGCAAAATCACTCGGATCGCCGCCGCGCTTGAGATCGCACGAAGGGTGAGCAAACAACTATGACGAAAAAATCGAAACTCACCGAAAAAGCCGTCCGTACGCCCGATCTCGACGAAGGCAAGAAAGAACACGCCATCTCCGCCTATCGGGCTAGTGTGCAGGAAATCAACACCGAGTCCGCCATCTCTCATCGCTTCACCATGCTTTTGCAGAGCCTCTTCGGCGTTCAGCCCGGCTTCATCGAGGAGTATGTCAAGGGCATCGAGAAGTTCGTCAAGGTGAAGGAAAAGGATCGTATCTTTCGGGGAAGGGCCGACCAACTCTCCGGCAACCTGATCATCGAATTCGAGAAGGATATCAGTTCAAGCGCGAAGAGCGATGAGGCGAAGCGGCAGTTGCGTCAATACACCGCCTGCGCCTGGTCGCAAGAAAAGCCGGACCAGCGCACCAGGTTCGTTTGCCTCGCCACCGATGGCCGTCGTTTCCGAGTCTATGCCCCCGTTGCAGGCAAAGCGTCCGACCAAACAATTGACCCGGACAGCATCAATCTGAACCCATTGGAAGACCTTGACGCTGCGAAGGTCAGGTGGGAAGACTTCTACTTCTTCCTCGACCGCTATCTGCTCCGTAAAGAAATCCTGCACCCCACCAGCGAGCATATCGTCAAGGACTTCGGCCCCAACAGCCACGCTTTTCAGGTGGCCGAGGCATCCTTGCTTCAACGCTGGCACGCGCTCAAGGGCCATCCCGATTACGCCGTCTTGTACGAGGCGTGGGACAAGTACCTTCGGATCGTCTATGGAAGCGCCCTGGCCGATGATGAACTGTTCGTGCGTCATACCTACCTGGCCTCGTTGGCGAAACTCATGGTCTGGTCAAGGCTTGTCGCCCCGGCGCAGACCCCCGCCGACCAGGAAGTTGCGGCGCTGCTCGAAGGGAGTTATTTCAAAGAGCAACTCGGCATTGAGAACTTCCTCGAAGAGGACTTCTTCTCCTGGGTGGCGCGCCCCGAAGCCAGGCAACTCGCTCTCGACATCGCCCGAATCCTTCTGGAACTGCTTCGCAACTACAACTTGCGCGAACTCTCGGAAGATGTTCTCAAAGGACTTTATGAAGGACTGGTGGACCCGGCCACGCGGCACGACCTGGGCGAATACTATACCCCCGACTGGCTTGCGCATCGGATCGTTCGGAAATTCCTTGAAACCAACGCGCAAGCCAGCGTACTTGACCCTGCATGCGGCTCTGCGACTTTTCTATATATGACCATTCGGGAGAAACGCCGCCTCCTGGGCAATTCCGCCAGGACGCTTGAACATATCCTGTCTGATGTCGTGGGGATGGACATCCATCCCCTGGCCTGCATCGTGGCCAAGGCTAACTATGTGCTTGCCCTGGGCGACCTTATGGCCAAACGGAAACAACGGATCGCCATTCCCATCTACCTCGCTAACAGCATCCGACCGCCGGAGTTCGAGACCCATCGTCAACTATGGCAGCAGGTCAACTGCTACAAGACGGACATTGACGGACGCCCCGTCCACATCCCCGAAGAGGTCGTTCGCGACAGTGCCCGATACGACCGGGCCATTGACGCCGTGCGCGACTTCGCCGTCCACTCGAAGGGCAAGAAGGCGGACTTCAACTCGTTCGCCAATTTCCTCCAGGCTCAGTATCCCGGCCTGGTGCACGATGACCGCTCTGCCCGCATCCTGTACTCCGTTGCCGAAACGCTGAAGGACATGATCGAGCATGACCGGGACACGATATGGGCCTTCGTCCTCAAGAACATTTACAAGCCGCTGTTCCTCAAGGAACGCTTTGACCTTATCGTCGGCAATCCCCCCTGGCTGTCCTACCGATACGTCGAAAGGTCGGACTACCAGAAGATTCTCAAAGAGCAGATCACGGAAGTGTATGGTCTGGTCGTTGGCCGGGCCGAACTCATTACACATCTCGAACTTGGCACGCTTTTCCTCGTGCGCTCGGCAGACCTCTATCTGAAGAACGAAGGAAGCATTGCTTTCGTTCTGCCGAAGAGCATCTTCAGCGCGGATCAGCACGATGCCCTGCGCCGGCAGAATGTCAGAAGGGTTCATGTTCGGCCCGTTGATCTCTGGGACCTGGAAGACGTGGCGCCGCTTTTCAACATCTCCTCGGCGGTGTATTTCGGCGAAAAGAGGCCGGGGCCAAGGGCGCAATCTGTCCCCGGCCTGATCCTCTCCGGCGAACTGCCCCTGCGCAACGCAGCGCTGGACGCCGCCGATGCCGATCTTGCCGTAGAACCCGTCGAGTTCCATCTCTCCACCATGGGCAAGCGCACCTTCTGGTCGAAGGGCGGCAAGGTTGATCTTGTTGAAAGCCCCTACAGAAGGCTTTTCCGTCAGGGCGCGACAATTGTGCCCCGTTGCTTCTGGTTCGTGGACTTGAAGAAACACGATCTTGGATTCAACCAGGACCTCCCGCCGCTGATTTCTTCCGAACGCGCCCAGGAGGAGGCCAAGAAGGCATACCAGGGGTGCGTCATCGAGGGGCCGGTGGAAAGCCGGTTCATCTACGCCACATTGCTGCCGGTGGACATGATTCCTTTCGGCACGCTCAGGCTTCGCCCGATAGTCCTTCCGGCCATAAGGAAGCAAGACTACTTCATGCTGCTGACGAGCGAACAGGCCCGTTCATCGGGCTACATGCATCTGGCGCAGTGGCTGGACAAGGTCGAGGGAGAATGGAAGAAACGCGGCGGAGCAAAGGCAAAGCGCATTAACTCCATCGGCTGGTTGGATTACCGGAAGAAACTCTCGCAGCAGAACCCCAACGCCTCGATTTGGGTCATCTACGCCACTTCGGGGACGCACGTCTGCGCCTGTGTCATTACAAAGAAGGACCTGCATAAGACGCCGGGGCACGGTCTGTCGCCCTGCGGAATGGCGGTGGATTACACGACATACTTCATGGAGTGCGAAGAGAATAATCAATCTTTTTACTTGTCAAGCGTGTTGAATGCGCCAAGCGTGAATGTCGCGTTGAAACCCGCGCAGGCCAAGGGCCTCTGGGGCGCCCGGCACATCTGCAAGAAAGTCCTCGACCTTCCCATCCCCCGCTTCGACCCCAAGCGCAAGGAGCATCTCCGTCTTGCGGAGATCGGCGAGGCCTGCGCGAAGCGCGTGGAGCAGTGGGTCGCCTCCGGCGGGCCGGGCCAGATCAAGAGCATCGGTCTCCTGCGCCAGAAGGTCCGCCAGATGCTCTCCGGCGAACTGGCCGAGATTGACTCCATCGTGAAACCGATGCTGGGGTTATGACAGGAATGACTCATTCAAATTCGAAGCTCGCCGAAGCGACAACGGCGCTATCGGCTTCCTGGGTCTCTGCCACACCAGGATTTATTTTCCCAGCTCCTGGGAAAATGAGCGCAATAGAAGTCGTAAGTGACCACTCCTCAGGCAGTTATGGCAACCGCCATTTTCCGTTTTGTGGAACAGTGGCGAGACCGACGGGGTCAACGCTTGAAACTTGAACGCTTCGTTCTCAGGCCCTCCGGTTTGGCGGGGAAAGGGGTTGGTTGCTTTTGCTTGGCACAGGCCGGGTATCGTATCATCTTCCCATAACTCCACCCTCGACACGATAATCAGAAGAGCAGCCTGCCCCCTTTTCTTTCCTTACTTTCCCAAACGCCATCCCGACGGGTCGGCGGTCAGGGCGGTGTGGCCTTTGCAGCGGTCGTACACCTGGTGCATTTCCTCGATGGTGTCGAAGTAACCGACGATGTGCGCGGCGCTGAACGACTCGCCCGCCTTGATGGGCCGGCCATAGACCTCCTCAATCATGACGATGATGCCGCCGGGCCGCTGGCTGCACCATGCCTCGTAGACGATGGAGGGTTCGAGCGTCAGACCCGCCAGCCACGGGCCGTCTTTGCCCGTCTCTTTGTCGCGCAAATGGTAAGCGCGGATGAAATGCGGCGGCGTCCTGTGGGTGTCGCGCCGGTAGCCGAACTTCAGGTCGGGCGGAAACGGCGTGAAGAACTCGCTGGACGGAATGCGCAGCCCCTTCGGGCCGCACAGGTAACTCAGGTAGATTTCGCTGAACGTGTTGCCCTTCTCGTGGCGGACGCAGCCGGGCGTGTCGTTGCGCAGAAACATCTCCTGCGAATCGTTGACGCTGTCAATTTTGTCCATGAGCACGAAGAACCGCTCGCCTCTGGGGAACACGATGAGTTGAGTCCAGAGCGATCCGGGCCTGCGGCCGGGGGCGGCATACTCGTAACGGTAGGTCGTCTTCACCGCGACGAAGTCCTTCCCGCGTATAATCTGGGGCTGGACGGGCTTCATCCGGTGGCAGAGCTGGGGACCTTCGACCATGCGCTTGCGGTGGCTGCTGCCGTGGGCCATGAGGGCGCTGAACCGGCGGGCCGGATCGGTCTCGTTCGTGTGCCAGGCATATCGGCCGACGCCATGCCCGTCCGGCGCGATAACCTGGTCGCCATAGGCCTCGTCGCTGCCGGCCTCCATGAGCCAGTCCACGACCATCAGGCCGTCGCCGACCTCGCGGAAGCCGGTGGCCTTGTCGAGGAACGACCCCTTCTCGATGCCGGTCATCCAGTGCCTGGGATTCTTCTTGGGGATGACGGCTTCGAGTTTGTCGGTCTCGATCTTTATGGCGCGGTCGTCCTCCGTCAAGCGCGCCCACTCGGCGCCTTCGGGCGGCTGGCCCAGCGCCGAGCCGACGCCGGCCAGCGCGAAAGGCAGCCCCAACGACAACTGGGAGAGCAAGGCCATGGATATTTTCATGTGTTCACTTCTGCTCCGGCTTCTTCGGCGCCGGCTTTGGGGGTTCGATTTTCTTGGCGTCGGGCGGGATGGGCGTCTCGGCGGGGCTGAGCAGGCCGCCGTCGGGCAGCGTCTTCAGCCATACCTCCCTCACCTGAACCTTCATCGGCGGCCCGGCGTGGAGTTGGATCGCCAGGATGCCTTCGAGCGCGCGTTTGGCCTCCTCGTGATCGAAGACCTCGACGGCCGTCTGGCCGTCAATCTTGTGGATGAGGTGGTTGCCCTGAGCGATGACGGTGAACTCGTGCCACTCGTCGTTCTTGATGGGGGCCACGGGGCCGGTGGCGCCGACGATCCACTTGTCTCCGCGCTCGTCAACGAGAATCTTCTGGCCTCGGAGCGCAACGATGCCCCGGCCGCCTTCCTCGTACAACTGGGCGTTGTAGGGGGGATTGGGATGCACGTCGCACTGATAGCCGGCCACCGAGAACGGACCGCGCTGTTTCATTTCGCGGCTGCGGTACTGGATGCCCGAGTTGTTGCCGGTCTGCCGGATGACCATGCGAAGCTCGAAGTTCTTCAACGTGCCGCCGCGCCAGATGAGGAACTGGTTGTACGGCAGTTTCCGGTCCTCGCGGGTCTGGCCGGTGATGAAGCCGTCCTCGACCGACCAGAGATCGGCGTCGCCTTCCCAACCGGAGAGGTCCTTGCCGTTGAACAGCGGGGTGAATCCCGCATCGCGCAGGTCGGCGGCGCACGCGGCGCCGGCGAGAGCGAGAACAAGAATGCCTGTCCAGAAGGCCGTCTCCATGATTTCCTCCGATCTCAATTTCAACACGAAAGGATGACGTCCGCTGTCTCGGCGGGGGCGCCTATGTAACGAAACGCTTGTCAACAAGTCCGGCTAACGTTCGGCCATGTCGCGCGGCGGTCTGTAATAGAACGAATCCCAATAGGCCCGGTCGGTGGCGTATGCGTCAATCGGCGCGGCCGGGTCGAGGTCTTTGGGAAGAAAACCGAAACGCTGCATCTCGCGTATGTAGTCCGGGTTGGGCCGGAAGCCCGGCATGTCGAACCGCTTGCCTTCCATCAATCGCCTATGCCCGTCCTGCAGCGCGGCGAGCGTCGTCTTGTAGAGCGGATCGTCCTTGTCCTTGAAGACCGTTTCCTTGCACAGGCCAAGCCCGCCGGACTCTTTCGCCAGCGGCGCCGTCAGCACCATCGCCTTCTCGGGGCGCGAGATATTCTGGTAGATCTGCATGGCAACGCCGTGTTTGCCTTTGATCATCACGACATCGGATTCCCGTCCGGTCTTGCGGTCCTTGAGTTTGCCGATGTGGCACTGGCCGCAGCGCTGCTTCAATCCCGGCAGGCCGACGAAATAGCTGCCGCATCCCAGCGAAGCATACGTGCCAGGATACGTGGCGCTGGTCTCGATCCAGAGGCGGAGGGTCTTGAGCTCGTGCTCGGTGACCTTCGCCCCGTAGTGGCTGCCGTCGGCCAGTTTCATCAGGCGGCTGGCCGCGCTGCCGTAACTGTACGGGGGGCGGTTGCCCGACGGGGCGTTGCGGTTGTCGGACACCAGGCCGAGTTGAACGATGGTCTGATAGCTGACGGTGTACATCGGCGTCTTGTCGCCGCAGAGATCCACTTTGCCGTCGGGCTTGTCGGGATTGTGACAGGACACGCAGTGTTTGTCGAGGATCGGCTGGATGTCGCGGGGAAAATCCAACACGCTCGGCACATCCGCGATGGGCTGGACCTTGGCGGGCGGCTTCCGCGCGGCCATCAGCGAGGACTTGTTTGCCGGCGGGGGCTGGGTACGCTGTTCATGGCAGCCCACACAGCCGGTGGTCTCCCCCGGTTGCAGCGTCAGGAAACTGTGCATGCGCTTGACCGCGATGTCCTTTTCGTCCAGCGCCACAAAAAACAGCGAGCGCAACGCGGGCAATTCCATGTACGCCGAGCCGTCCGGTTCGACCGGCACTTCGCCCACGATCTCGGCCAGCGTAAACGAGCCCCCGATGGTCAGCGGCTCCATGCCGCCCGAGAAGTTGACGGGCTTGGGCAGTTGCTGGAGCACCAGAAGTTTCTTGATGTCGCCGCGCTTGACGCCCGCCATGTTGCGCCCCTGGTAGACGTCCTGCAGGATGAGATAACCGTTGGCGTCCGAAAGACGGACGCGGGACGGGATGACGTGCTCGCGGGGACGCGGCTGCAAGGGGCTTGGTTCGTGGCACTGCAAGTGTGACTGATCCTGCGGCAGTTTGTAGATGAGTTCGGCGTTCCCCTCGCCGTCCATGACGAAGAGGCCCCTGGCGTGGGCGACGAGGAAACAATCTTCCGTCAGGGCGTAGGGGTCTTTCCAGTCGCTCGACTTGCTGACCTTCCGGCAAGCCTTGGGGTCGTCGGGGCCGTAGGCGGGGTCCACGATGGTGACAGGCCCCAAGTGCTCCGCACGTCCGTGTCCGGGGGAGAAACTGGCGACCACTTTGCCCGTGCCGGGGATGGGCTTGGCGTCGAGCATGGCTATGCCGCCGAACATGTTGCCGTAGAACGTCATCTGCCCCGTGCCGTCGGGGTACATGGTCCAAAGGTGGTGGAAATGCACCTGGCTGCGGTCCACGTATTCCCACCGCATGTAGAGCACGCGGCCGTCGGGCAGCATCCACGGCGTGTTATCGTGATCGTTGTTGTTGGAAAGCATACGCACGTTCCGGCCGTCCGCGTCGCAGCGATAGAGCGTGGCCACGCGGGTATGCCAGCAGTTCACAAATCGCCGGCAGCGGGACGAGCAGAACACGATGCTGCCGTCGGGGCAGTAGGTCGCCTCGATGTCGTCGTCCGGCCCGTCGGTGAGTTGGCGCAGTCCGGAGCCGTCGGCGTTGATCTCGTAGAGATGGAACGGATGCCGGCCGCCTTTGCGGTAGGAGAACAGGATTTTCTTCCCATCGTAGTGAACCTGCGGGTCGCGGATGCCGCCGCGGGGGTCATCCAAAATCGCCTTCAGTTCGCCGGTGCGCAGATTGAGCCGGCAGAGGCGGCCTCCTTCGCCATAGCCCCACCAAACATCGTCTTCCTTTTTGAAGCCCAGGCTCCGCCCCGGCTCGGCGTCTCTCGAATAGTTGCCGAACGTCACGTACCAATGGTCGCGTCCGGGAACGCGCACGGCGAACACGATCTCCTCGACGTTCTTCAGCGGCCCGGCCAGAAACTTGCGGAGCAGGGGGCCGGGGAAAGTCTCAGGGAAGGTCATGCCGGGGGACGGCTTGGGCGGGGCTGCGGGTTTGGCGGCGGGCGCAGGCGGGGCGGCGGGCTTCCTGGTGCCAGAATCAGACGCCGAAGCGCCTGCTCCCCACCAAACCGCCGCGCTGACGGCGCACATGAATAAGAGAACGTCGCGGCGGTTGGGCGTGCACACTTGCATATCCTTCACTTCTCCGACACGGGTTCGGCGCGCGGGGCGCGGGCGCGCTTGGGCCGGCCCGCGCCTCGGGCAGAGGGGCCGGGCGGTCACGATTTCTCATCGCACCTGCACGGGATGGCCTTGCATCCGGGACAGCCCTTGAGGTACTTCTCGATGACGTCCTCCATCTCGATGCCGGCGATGCTGGCCAGGGAGCAGAGCCAGGCGAAGACATCGGCGAACTCCTTGGATTGTTCCTTCTTCGTCCCTTCGCGCAGGGCGCTGGCCAGTTCGCCGACTTCTTCGGTGAACCACATGAACGTCCCCGCCAGGCCGCGGGCGGAGTCGCGCGTGAAGTAGGTCCTCTCGATCAGTCGCTGGAATTCGGAGATCTTCATTGGACTCGTCACTCCCAAGACGGCAAGTCTTGAATGCTGAGCAGGACGATATTGGCAGCAAAGCGGGCGACCGGCGCCTCAACATTCAGAGTTCGAGATTCTGCGTTTCAGACACGGAACAGACTCCCCATTTTCTTCCCCAGCACCCTTCCCGCCGCCAGCAGGCTGATCGTCAGCAGGACCATGCCCAGCACGCCGAAGGCGCACGCCACGTACGCCCCATCGGGAGGTTCCTGCTGCGTCATGAGGATGGCCTTGGTGATGGGGTAGTAGTTTTCCTTCATCGCCAGGATGATGCTGTCGGACACTTCGAGCATGGCGAATGAGAAGCACAAGATGGAACCCGCTATGACGTTGGCCATCACGAGCGGCAGCACGATGCGCCGCACGGTGGTCGCCGGCGACGCCCCCAGGTTGAGCGACGCCTCTTCGAGCACCTCGCTGGTCTGCTGCAGCCCCGCCACCGCCGAACGGACCATGTACGGCAGGCGGCGGACGGCGTACGCGATAATGAGCAGGATGGTGGGGTTGACGCGGGGGTCAATAATCGTGTTGGAGAACCCCGTGACGTACCCGAAGGCCACGACGATGCCCGGAATCGCCAGCGGCAACATGGCCATGGTGTCCATCACCGAGCTTCCCCACACGCGGTATCGCACCACGAGGAACGCAATGGCCACGCCCAGCACGATGTCGAGCACGGTGGCCGTGATGCTGTAGAAGAAGCTGTTCAGGATGCTGTTGTACGTGCGGGAGCGGGTGAACACGTCATGGAAGTACTTCCACGTATAGCTTTCGGGCAGGACGGTGTTGTTCCAGCGTTCGGCGATGGCCGTGAGCATGACGCTGATGTGCGGCAACAGGGCGATGAACGTGACCCCCAGGAGAAAGGCGTAGGCCAGCGCCATGTTCCTGCCGCTGAGCGGCTTCTCCTGGCCGGCCACCATGCCCTTCGAGAGCATCTGGACCTCGTGCCGGGTGAAGAGCCACTTGGAGCCGTAGAAGAGCGCCACGGCAATGATGAGTATGGCGGCGACCAGGGCATACGCGGCGGGGTTGTCGCCGCTGAGATTGCGGTAAATCTGCACGGCGGCCACCTTGTCGAAGTTGAAGATGAGCGGCGTGCCCAGGTCGGTGAAGGCCCAGATGAAGACGATGGCGGCGCCGGCGAAGTAGCCGGGCGCCAGGAGCGGGAAGGTGATCCTGCGAAACAGCCGGAACCCGCTGTCGCCCAGGCTGCGGGCGGCCTCTTCCATGCTGGGGTCCACGTTGGACAGCGCGGCGGTGACGTTCAGGTACATGATGGGATACAGGTGCAGCACTTCGAGGACCACCACCCCCCAAAAGCCGCTGCCGAGCCAGTCTATGGAATGGTCCAGGTCTATGAGGCCCAGGTTGGCCAGCAGGACGTTCAGCGCGCCGCCGCGTTCGGCCAGGAGGCGTTTGATGCCGATGGCGCCCACAAAGGGCGGCATGATCATGGGGACCAGCAGCAGGCTCGACAACCAGGCGCGGCCGGGGAAGGAGTAGCGCGTCGTGATCATCGCCAGCGGCAGCGCCAGCGCCGTCGTCGCGGCGGTGACGACGAGGCCCAGGATGAGGCTGTTGACAAGGCTTTCGCGGAAGATCGCATTGCGCCAGATGTAGGCGAAGCCGAACTGGAAGCGACCGTCGTCGTAGACGACCTTGCTCACTTCGAACCAGAGGGGATAGAACAGAAAGGCGCCGAAAAAGACGACCGTTACGCCGAAGAAGGCGAGCGTGAAGGGCGAAAGGGTTCGTGCTCTGGTCCTCATGGCTTCGATAGGGCGTCCGGCAGTAGATGGGAAAGGATACGGTTCACGACAAAGGCCGTCAGGTCGTCAATGCGCCTGGGGCGCTCATAGAATCCGGGCATCGCCGGCAGGACGCATGCGCCCGCCTGGGCCAGGCGCAGCATGTTCTCGAGCATGATGGTCGAGAGCGGCGTCTCGCGCGGCACGACGACCAGCGGCCGGCGTTCCTTGAGGGTGACGGCGGCGGCGCGCTCGATCAGGTTGCGGCCCAGCCCCCCGGCCACCGCCGCCAGCGTGTTCATGCTGCACGGCACGATGACCATCCCGCTCGTTGCGTAGGCGCCGCCGGCAGGGGGCGCGCCGATGTCGGAAGGGGGGTGATAGGCGACCAGCCGCTTCGCCCCCGGGGTCAGCCGCTCCGGATCGAAGCGCTCGGCGCGGGCCTGCACGCCCAGTTCCTCGCGGAGCAGGCGCGCCCCGGCCTCGGTCATCGTCAGCAGCACGGGCGTGCGCCTGCGCACCAACGCCGCGAGCAGTTCGCGGGCGTAAACGGCGCCGCTTGCGCCTGTGATGGCCATCACCACCGGTTTCATCCGTGCTTCGGTCCTCATGCTTCGGGCATCGTGAAGATCATAAGATCATACAACGCGTGTGTATAGACCGCAATGCCAAGCCCTCGGAAAAGGTAGATCGCCGACAGAATCAGTCCCGCTATAAAGCGGAAGAGGAACCCGCCGGCGTTGAAGGTGGACGTCATGGCGCCCCCCACAAAATGCATCATGGAGAAGATGCCCGCCGCGATGACGATGCTGAAGGCCGACGCCCATCCGTCGCGCAGCCCCAGCACGCGGCCAAAAACCAGGTAGAGCGCCGTTATGAGGATCAGCCGGAACACGATCTCTTCATACACGCCCGCCCCAATGGCCAACAGGAACGTCGTGACGACGTTCAGGCTTGCCATCATCGAGACCAGGGTCGGCGCAAACAGCTTCAGCAGACCCAGCACGACGCGCCCCAGCAGCAGGGCGTAGAACAGGCTCTCAAGAAACATCGGCAGGAAGATCGAGACATTAAGCTCGCGGCTGCGCCGCGACTGAACCACGGCGCCAATCGCCGCCGCCACGACCAGGAGGTTAAAGATCAGGACGCTGTTCCTGCCGAAGAGTTGCAGCGGGGCTTTAACCACGCTCTCCGCCGCGTTGCGAACCTCCGGGTCCGCCAGCCACACGCCCGCTTCGTAGAGCACCAGCAGCGGCAGAATGAAGAGGAAACTGTTCGCCAGGCTCCTGGACGACTCGTAGTATGCCTTGGAGCGAGGGGCCATCATCCGCTCGTTTACGCGCTCCGAGCGCGCGCTC
>CAYPFP010000103.1:11910-18824 GCA_964409935.1 uncultured Planctomycetota bacterium
TGCCTTGGAGCGAGGGGCCATCATCCGCTCGTTTACGCGCTCCGAGCGCGCGCTCGTCTTCGGTTCCGCCGCAAGGATGATTACGGCGCTATGCCAACTTCTGTCCTGTCAGCTTTTCATACGCCTCAAGGTACTTCTTCGACGTCTGCCGCACCACCTCCTCCGGCAGGGCCGGGCCGGGAGGAGTCTTGTCCCACGTCAGCGTCTCCAGATAGTCGCGCACGTACTGCTTGTCGTACGAGGGCTGCGAGCGCCCCGGCGCGTACTGATCCGCAGGCCAGAAGCGGGACGAATCAGGCGTCAATACCTCGTCGGCCAGGATCATCTTGTCGCCGAAAGCGCCCCACTCGAACTTGGTGTCGCAGATGATGATGCCCTTCTGGCGCGCGTAGTCGCTGGCCGTCTTGTAGACGTTCAAGGTGCGGCGGCGGAGTTCGGAAGCCGTTTTCTCGCCGACGACCTCAACGGTCCGCTCGTAGGTAACGTTTTCGTCGTGCCCCGTTGTGGCCTTTGTCGCGGGGGTGAAGATCGGCTCGGGCAGCTTGTCCGACTCCCGGAGGCCCGGCGGCAGCTTCACGCCGCAGACGGTGCCGGACTGTTTGTACTCCTTCCAGCCCGACCCCGCCAGGTAGCCGCGCGCCACGCACTCGATCGGGACGATCTGCACCTTGCGCGCCAACATCGAGCGCCCCCGCAGGACGTCGGCGTGCCGGCGCACCTCCGCAGGCATCTCATCCACGTCGGCGGTGATGAGATGATTATCCGTGATATCCTTCAGCAAGTCGAACCAGAACACCGAAAGCGCCGTCAGCACCTTGCCCTTGTACGGGATCGGCGTGGGCAAGACGACATCGAACGCCGACAGGCGATCTGAAGCGACGAGAAGCAGGTTCTCGCCCACACGGTAGATGTCGCGCACTTTGCCCCGGTTTACGAGCTCAAGTCCAGCCAGGTTCGTCTGCAGTACCGGTTTCTCCATCATCGTGTCTCTCCTTCATTCCTACCAGGAAATGGTGGCGGGATTATATCGGCGACGCCCATCCCTTGCAAGCGCAAAGCGAACAAGATCGTTTGCGCAGAATCGCCTTGCTTTCAGGCCCACAGTGAAATATATTTCCACGTTCCCTATTCCTTCATAGCCCGGAACTTATTGTACCATAACAGGAAACCCCACTTGACCGCCAACAATCAGCTCCAACCCGCGACGCCCGATCTCGCGCCGGATCACGGCAATTCCGCGCGAAGAGACCTGCTGATCGTTCTTCTCATATGGCTTCCCCTGTTCGGCCTTCGCGCGTTCGCGCCGGCCGACCTCACCGACATCGGCTTCGAGCGCACGGTGGCCTACGTTCAGGACATTGTCCAGAACGGGAACTGGATATGCCAGCATGACCTTCGGGGCAACATCACATCCAAGCCGTCGCTTCACGCATGGGTGGTCGCCATCTTCACGCTGCCCTGGGGCTACGTCAATCACTTCACCATCTGCCTGGTGGCGGGGCTTTCCACGCTGCTGGTTGCGGTGATGATCCTTGCGGCGGGGCGTCAGTACTTCGGGGCGCGGGCCGGACTGCTGGGGGCGGCGGTCTACCTGTTGTCGGCGGCGGGCATAGACCAACTGGTCTGGATACGCACCGACGCCCTGTTCGTGTGCACCGTAACCGCCACCGCGCTGGCGGCCTTCCGCGCCTGGAAACTGGGCCGCGGGTGGACGTGGTTCTGGCTGGCGGCGGCCGCCACCACGCTCGTCAAAGGTCCGCTGGGCGTGCTGGTGGCCGGCATCGGTCTTTTGGCGGTAGTCTGGGAGAGGCGCGGCGGCAGACCGGCCGCGCTGTCGGGGAGTCACCGAACGGGCATTGTCCTGTTTCTTGCGATCACGCTCGGCTGGTTCGGTCTGGCCTATCTTCAGGAGGGCTGGCCGCTCGTCAACAAGATGATCGGCCGCGAACTGATCGGCCAGGGCGTCGCGGGCATAAGCGACATTGCGCCTGGAGAAGAATTCTACAAGCCCCTGCTTTATTTCCTGGGCCGTTTTGCGCCGTGGTGCATCTTCGCGCTTCTGGGATTCTGGCGGGTGCTATGGCGGCCCTCCGACAACGACTGCGAGCGCCGGTTCGAGAGATTCCTTCTGTGCTGGTTCGTCGTTCCGCTTGTACTTTTCTCGCTCGCCATTCACCAGCAACCGCGCCACATCTTCCCCATCCTGCCGGCGGCGGCCCTGCTGGCCGGCAGAGAGCTGGCGCGCCTGCTCGCCTCCGCCAGAGACAGGACCGTCATCGCGTGTTGCGCCATCGGCGTTCTCGTGGCGGCGGCCATCGTGGTGTATGAGAGCTACCTCCATGTTCCGAGAGCCAAGCACGTCGCACGGACCCGCGGGATGAAAGAGTGGTCTCGATCGTTGGAGGAAAAGGTTGGGAAGGGATTTTCGTTCATTCACGTGGACAGCCCGATCGCCCTGCAGTATTACCTGGAAACCCGGCGGCCGTTCACGCCCATCGAGAAAGCGGCGGAACTCCTGGAAGGCCCACAGCCCGTGTTCGTCGTCGTTCACAAGTACGACCTCCTGCTGAAACACCTTTCCTCCAACGGCGCAAAGCTTCACGTGCTGGACTCCTGGCCCCCCTCAGGCCAGCCGTACTTGCGCATCGTCAGCAACCATCCGCGCCTGGAACGGCGTAAGGATATCTCTCAGCCTCGGTAAAAGGGAGATCATGTTGAGCACGGCAAACGGCACAGCCAGCGGGCCATCCGGAGCACGAAGCGTCTCTTTTGTGTGTCTGGTGTGGCTCGCCCTTTTTGCCGTTCGAATGACGGGGCCATCGGACATTATCTGCAAAGACCAGTTGAAGCCGGCGGCCTATGCCCTGGACTGCATCCAGAACGGCAAATGGATAATCCAACATGACAGCGTCGGCGGTGTTGCGTCCAAACCACCGCTGTATACGTGGGCGGTGGCGGCGGTTACGCTGGCCCAAGGACGCATCAATCGTTTCGCCATGTACCTGCCCTCCGCGTTGGCGACGCTGGGAATTGCCCTCATGCTGCTGCAGGCCGGCCGCCGGTACTTCGGCGCGACGGAGGGGCTGATGGGGGCGCTGGTCTTTCTGCTGTCCCGCGTCACGGTCAAGCAGATGGGTTTTGGGCGGCCGGACGCCCTTTTCGTGGCCATGACCGTCCTGGCGGCTCTTCTGGCGTTCCGAGCGTGGCGGTCCGGCCGCGGGTGGGTGCGATTTTGGCTTGCGGCCTCCCTGGCGACGCTCGCCAAAGGCCCCCTCGGCGCGCTGTTGGCGGCGGGAGGGCTGCTCGCCTCTCTGTGGGAGCGGCGCGCCGGAAAGACCATTGCCGTGCGAGCGTTCCTGTGGCCGGGGCTACTGCTGTTCGTGCTCATCGGCGCAGGATGGCTTGCCCTTGCGTATTGGGAGTTGGGACGGGCCGTTCTGGACAAGCTCATCAACGAGCAACTGGTCGGCCACGCCATGCGCAGCCCTGAGGGCAAAGTGCCCGGACAGGTGTTCTACAAGCAGTCCCTCTATTTCCTGAGCTACTTTGCCCCGTGGAGTCTTTTCGCCTGCGTGGGATTCCTGCGCGTGTTGAGGCGGCCTTCGCCCAACGATGAGGGGCGTTGTTTCGAGCGCTTTCTGTCCTGCTGGTTTTTCGTCGGCCTGCCGATCTTCTCCATCGCCACGCACCAGCAGGCCGACCACCTCGGCACGATCCTGCCGGCCGCCGCGCTTCTGGCCGGGCGCGAGGTCGCCTTCCTGCTGGCGCGGCTTCGGCCGGCGACGGCAGCGAAAATTACGGCCGCCGTCTCGGCCCTCGTGGTCGTCGTCTTCGTCCTGGTCTACCATGTATTCGTGGACAAAGTGGCCGCCTCGCCGGTTGTGCTCAAGAAGACGCGCGGGCTTGAACGGCTGGCCGGCGAGATTCGAAACCAGGTCGGCGACGGATTCCCGATGACTTTTTGCGACACCGACTTCGGCCTGCAGTTCCACCTGAACGTCCTGCGCCCCCCCGTTACGCGCGCCGACGCCGCCGCGCTGCTCCGCGGCGAGGCCGCCGCGTTCGTAGCGGTGCGCGACGTCTCGCGGTTGCGGGAACAGCTCGACAGCGCCTCGCCGGTCTTCGAGGTGGCCGCGTTCATCTCGCCGGACGACCGTTCCGTCACGATCATGGGCAACCGGCCGCGCATGGAGTGGTCGGACCGCCTTGCCACGCAGGTAGGCCCCATACTCGTGCAGATGGAAAAGTCTCGCGGCTTCTGGCTGTCCGGCGGCTGGTTTGTTATGGACCTTGCGCCGGGAGGCAGCGTCGCCTTCACGAACCGTTCCGATGAACCTCAAGAAGTCCGAGCGCAGGTTCGGGCGGGGCGGCGCGCCCTGCGCACCCTCGCTCCCGGCGAGACCTGGCGCATGACCGACTGAACCGACGATCACTCCGGAAGCGGCCGGTCCTTGGTCTCCGGCAGGAACCACACGACCACCAGGCCGAGCACAAACGACAGCGCAAGAAGGGATATGGCGAGGCGCAAGTCCATGTGAGGCAAGGACTTCAGCCATCCGGAAAACCACAGCATGGAGGCGGCCAGGACACGGCCTCCGTTGAAGCAAAAGCCGCTGCCGGTGGCCCGCAGGTGCGTGGGGAACAACTCAGGAAAATACACCGCAAAGCCCGCATGCATGCTCAGCGTGAAGAAGCCGAAGACGGGGAGCATCACGAGAAGCTGATTGTAGGTCGCCGGCAGATAACACGTGATAGGGACAATGATCAGGGAACAGACCTGCACGCTGGCAAAGGCGCGGCGGCGGCCGATGCGCGCGCAGAGCGGGCCGAACATGAGCAACCCAAGTCCCGCGCCGGTCGTCTGGATGATGCCGTAAGCAAACTTGGCCTTCTCGGCGGCGGTCTCCGGCGAGACGCCCTCGCGAAGGAGCAACTCGCGCGCCAGGTCCTGTCCGGCCACGGTCACGCCCCAGAAACTTCCCAGTCCCACCGCCGCCAGCAGCAGGCCCAGGAACGCGCGCGATCTCCAGCGCGGGTCCAGCAGGAGTTCGCGGAAACTGCCGAGCCGCACCTCGGCGGAGCGGCCGGCCTTGGCGCTCTCGCGCAACCACGCCTCCGGCTCCTTGACCGAAATCCGCACCCATAACACCAGGAACGCCGGAAGCACGCCCAGCACATAGGCGTAACGCCACTGCGCGCCCACCGCCATGCCCGCCAGCGCGGCGAGCCATGTGCCGAGCACGCTGGAGGCGTGGAAGATGCCGGAGGCCTGCGCGCGGGCGCGAGGCGGAAACACCTCGGCCACGAGCGAGGCGGCCACGGCCCATTCCCCGCCCACGCCCATCGCCACCAGAAATCTCAGGCAGGCCACCTGTTCGAGCGTTTGCGCGAAGAAGGTCAGGCCCGAGAACAAGGAATACATGAGGATGGTGGCGATGAGTATGGGACGCCTGCCCCACTTGTCGGCCAGCGAACCGAACAGCAGGCCGCCGACCGTGCCGCCCAGCAGAAAGACACCGAGGAACATATCGCCGTACTTGCGCACGGCGAGCGGGTCGCCGTTTCCGAGGATATCGGCCAGAAGCTGGTTGCGGGTGATGTTGAATATCTGGCCTTCAAAAACGTCGAATACCCATCCTGCGGAGGCGATAATGAGGACGAGCCATTGATAGCGCCCGACCCCCTGATACCATCGCGTTTTCATGTGTGTTGTTCGTCCCTGGTTTACGTTCGGAGTCAAGAAGCGCTCTTGCCCTTTTTGCCGTCGGACAAGCAGGCGCCTTGCGCCAAAGCATGTCATTGAAGGCCGAAAACATCAAGTCGAAAAAGCGGAAAGGCCTGGCAGGATGCCGGCGGCTGACCGGCGACAAAAAAGCTTGACAAGACCATGAGAGGGTAGTAACTTGCCCCCGATAGGCCTTTCCTGATTGTCAGGCCGCATGTGATTGTGCAGAAGCTGCAAGGTGTGTCCTCAATGTCGGAAATCAAGATTCGCGTCAAACGAGCCATCAAAGAACTGCTTGGGATGCATCAGCGGCCGAGGCCGCAGAAACCAAGACCCCAGTCGTTTGAAGAGCAGATCTATGTCTCGGTCGTGCGTCAGGATGACGTCTGTTACGATGTGGGAGCCAACTGGGGCGATGTATCTATGTTTCTGGCCCGGCTGGCGGGGCCGGCGGGATGTGTCATCGCGCTGGAGCCTGTCTGGCACGTCTACGTGAAGCTCTGCCGGAACGTGCGAAAAGCCGATGATCTCATGGCGACCATCGTTACCGTGCCGGCAGGACTGGCCGAGACGGACAAGACTGCAACCATACAGGTACCAGACGGCAATGTCGGCATGGGTTCTCTGGCCCAGGAAGGTTACTGGTCGAAGCGCCAGCCGGGAGTGAAGATCACGTCCTATGAATCGCGTTTCGCGACGCTGGATGGGTTTGTCCAGTCCACCCAATTCCCCCCTCCGGACTTCATGAAGATTGACGTGGAAGGATCGGAGCTGCATGTCCTTCGCGGAGCGAATCGCCTCTTTGACGAGGGCCGGCGTCCGCTGATGTTGATCGAAGTGTTTGCTCCGTGGGAACGAGCCTTCAACTATGGCCCCTGGGAGGTCCTGTCCTTGCTGGGATCGCGCGGCTATCGTTTTCTGTTTGCGTGCCCCGGGGGTTTGGTCGAACACGAGCCCTCGGCGTCCTGCCCGTTTCCTGCAGAGTACGAGCACGGATACAATGTCCTGGCGTTTCACCCGGAAAAGCATGCGGAACGCATGAAGGATATAGACCGACTGCGTGTCGGGGGAGGCGCGCCCTTCTTGCCGATGTCTCCGCTGCCCATGCCGAACACGCTCGCCTGACTCAGCGGTTGCCAAGTCAGTGGGACACCTCACGGTCTCCGCCTGGGTCGTTAATGGCGACAGA
>CAYPFP010000104.1:0-18556 GCA_964409935.1 uncultured Planctomycetota bacterium
GGGGCTGTGTCGCGCAGCGCTGCGGCAGTATACCCATGCTTACGTATTGTTCGGGGAGAATTATGTTTCCGATAGTGGAAAAGAAACTCCTGGCGCCTAATATCTACCGGATGAAGATCGAGGCGCCGAAGATTGCCAGGAAACGAAAGGCGGGGCAGTTCGTCATCCTCCGCGTCCACGAGGAAGGCGAGCGCTTTCCCTTGACGATCGTGGACTCCGACCCGCAGGCCGGGACGGTCACCATCGTGTTCCAATCCGTGGGCACGTCCACGCGCCAACTCGCCGAACTCAACGTCGGCGACCGCATCCTCGATTTCGTAGGCCCGCTGGGGAACCCCACGCATATCGAGAATTTCGGGCGCGTTGTGTGCATCGGCGGCGGCGTCGGCATCGCGCCCGTGTTGCCCATCGTGCGCGCCCTGAAGCAGGCGGGCAACCACGTCGTCTCCATCATCAGCGCCCGCAACAAGGATCTCCTTATCCTTGAGGACGAGATGCGCGCCACCAGCGACGAGCTGATCATCGCCACCGACGACGGCTCCTGCGGATTCAAGGGCTTTCCCACGCAAATCCTTCAGTCCATGATCCAGAAGGGCGACAAGATTGACCTGGTGGTTTCGGTCGGGCCGCCGATGCTGATGAAAGTGACGTGCGGAGTCACCAAGCCGGCGAGTATCCGCACCATGGTCAGCCTCAACCCCATCATGGTGGACGGCACCGGAATGTGCGGCGGATGCCGCGTCGAGGTCGGCGGCAAGACGAAGTTCGTCTGCGTGGACGGACCGGAGTTTGACGGCCACGAGGTGGACTTCGATCTGTTGATGAAACGCTTGCGCACCTACCAGGACTTGGAGAAGGAAAGCGCGGCGCGTCTGGAGCATGAATGCAAGCTGGCCGCGTCGGAGTAACGGACGGAGCGCCGGAGCGGGGTTTGCCCCGCCCGCGATCGCAGCAACGACGGAGAATTCTCACATGAGTCCTCAGGAACCGAAAGCCAAACGCCCCCCGCGTCAGAAAATGCCGGAGCAGGATCCGGAGGCGCGCCGGCGCAACTTCGACGAAGTGCCCCTGGGCTACACCGCCGAACTCGCCCAGAAAGAGGCCGGCCGCTGCCTCCAGTGCAAGAAGCCCAAGTGCGTGGAGGGTTGCCCCGTCAACGTCAACATCCCGGCCTTCATCAAGATGATCCACGAAGGCGATTTTCTGGGCGCTGCCCGCAAGCTGAAAGAGGACAACAGCCTTCCGGCCGTGTGCGGGCGCGTCTGCCCGCAGGAGGAGCAGTGCGAGAAGCTCTGCGTGCTGGGCAAGAAGGACGAGCCGGTGGCGGTCGGGCGGCTGGAGCGTTTCGCCGCCGATTACGAGCGCAGCCAGAACGCCGTGACGCTTCCCCACCTGCCGCCGAAGACGGGCAAGAAGGTGGCCGTCGTCGGCGCGGGGCCGGCGGGGCTGACCGTCGCGGGCGACCTGGTCAAGCTGGGTCACGATGTCACGATCTTCGAGGCCTTCCACAAGGCCGGCGGTGTGCTCGTGTACGGCATACCGGAGTTCCGCCTGCCCAAGGCCATTGTCCAGGCCGAGGTGGACTATCTGGTCAAGATGGGCGTCAAGATCGAGCTAAACAGCGTCATCGGAAAGATTGACACGGTTGACGAGCTTTTGGAGCAGGGCTTCGACGCCGTCTTCATCGGCACGGGGGCGGGCCTCCCCAAGTTCCTCGGCATCCCCGGCGAGAACCTCAGCGGCGTTTATTCAGCCAACGAATACCTGACCCGCTCCAACCTGATGAAAGCCTACAAATTCCCCGCCTACGATACCCCCATCGCCCGCAGCCGCAAGGTGGCGGTCGTGGGCGCCGGCAACGTGGCCATGGACGCCGCCCGGACGGCTCTTCGCCTGGGGGCGGAGACCGTCTACATCGTCTACCGCCGTTCGCGCGAAGAGGCGCCGGCCCGTCACGAGGAGATCGAGCACGCGGAGCAGGAGGGCATCGTCTTCAAGTTCCTCATGGCGCCCACGAAGATCCTGGGCGACGAGCGCGGCTGGGTGAAGGGCTTGGAGTGTATCCAGATGCAACTCGGCGACGCCAAGCCCGACGACAAGGGCCGTGTCCGAAAGATTCCGATCCCGATCCCCAATTCCGAGGTGATCCTGGAGGTGGACGCGGTTATCGCGGCCATTTCCAGCGGCGTGAACCCGCTCATCCCCAAGACGACCCCCGGTCTGCAGACCGACGAATGGGGGCACATCATGGCCGACCACGACACCTGCCGCACGTCGAAGAAGGGCGTTTTCGCCGGAGGCGACATCGTCACCGGCTCGGCCACCGTCATCGAGGCCATGGGCGCGGGACGCCGCGCCGCCAGGGCGATTGACAGATACCTGCGCGGCGAAATGGACTGGCTGAAGGAAGGAGAACCGCCGGCCTTGGCAAAGGCCGGACACTGAGCCGCCGGGCGCAAAATTCCTCCGAACGAGAGTGAGGCGCGGGCCTGAACCCGCGCCTCGTTTTTTGTATGGAGGCTGCGCTGAAGCTGAAGTAACATATTGGCGGATGCGAAACGCCTGGTCTCCTTCAGGAGTCCTCTCCATGCCACGACGATTGCGGCGTCTGCTCCCGTTCCCGGCCTTCATTCTTCTGTTGTCCTCCCTCCCGCTGCCCGCCCAGCAGATCGAGAACTGCCGGTTCAGGCCCGAACAGGAGGCCGAACGCCGGATCATCTGTCTGACCCGCGCTCAGGGCGCCGCAAAGACCGACGCAAGGCTCGACGAGCCGTGGTGGCCGCGCGCCGTCGTCTGCGAACGGTTCACTATCGGCGGCGGCAAGCCCGCGCAAAACCAGACCGCCCTGATGGCGGCCTTCGACGACCAGAACCTGTACCTGGCCGTCGTCTGTCGCGTTGCGGAAATCGCCAAACTCAAGAGGACTATCGCCGAAGCCGGGCGCGACAAGGGCGTCTGGGGCGAGGACTGCGTGGATTTCAAGATCTCGCCCGACGGCGGAAGGACGGAATTCCAGTTCCTCGTCAACGCCAACGGCGCGCGCGACGACACGCGCAACAGCGTCGCCGACTGGAACCCGTCGTGGGAGCGCGCGGCGCAGGTCGCGGCGGACTCCTACATCGTCGAGATGGCGATCCCGCTCGCGGAGATCGGCGTTCCGGCGGGAAGGCCCGGCGCTTCGCTTCTCTTCACCTTTGGCCGGAACGACCGGACGACAGGCGAGGTGTCAACGGCCTTCGAGCCTTACGGCGATATCTCGAAGTCGCCGCTGCTTGTGTTGGGAACGGAGAAGGAGTTCCGGGAGGCGTCGGCGTCTGTTCTCACGCGGGAGGTCGCGGTTGCGCTGTACCTGGACCGCGATCAGTATCCCTCGTTTGAGAAGTCCGCGACGGGGCGGGTCCGGATCGCGAGTCCGAAGACGGGCGGGCGGCTTGTCGGGCGGCCTTCGGTCGAGTTGTCGGTGTGGCAGGGCGACAGGAAGCTCGCGGCGAAGACGCTCCAGCCTCTGGAAAGTCCCAAACTCGACTTCGACCTCAACCTTGGCGGGCTTGTCCCCGGCGCGTACGAGTTCCGGGCGGAGATCAAGGACCAGAATGATACCCTCGGCGGCGCGCGCCGCGAATTCGTCATCGTTGAGGGCGCTGCCGCGCGTTCGGGCCGCATCGAGATCACCGTTCCGAAGACTGTGGCCGCCATGTCCGCCTGGCCGATCACGTTTGGCGTCCCGTTCCCGTGGGGTGCGCTGGACTCGCCGGACAACGTGAGACTTCTGGACGCCAACGGGGCCGAAGTCCCGATCCAGGCGAAAACGGCGGGTCGCTGGTCGAAAAAGGGCAGCGTCCGGTGGCTGCTGGTGGACTTCATCGCGCCGGTGGGGGAGACGGACGGACGATACACGCTTGTCTACGGTCCCGACGTGGGCAGGGCCGCTCCTCAGGGCGCGGCTGTCCCGTTGGCGGTCGAAACGAGCGCCGAGTTCGTCGTCACGACCGGCCCGCTCAGATTCACCGTGCCCAAAAACAAGACGCCCGGTCTGGCGGCCTTGTGGCTCGACGTCAATCGCGACGGCAGGTTCGACCCCGCCGAACAGTTGATCAAGCCCGACGACAAGTCCCTCGGCGCTTACATGATCAGTGACGCCGGGACCGCGTTCCTTGGCAGGCTCGACGCGGGGGTCAGCGTTGTTCTCGAAGAATCAGGCCCGCTCAAGGCGTGCGTTCGCGTTTCGGGCTGGCACGTGTCGGAGTCGGGGCAGAAGCTCGGCCAGTACATACTTCGCTACTATGCCTATCGCGGTCTGCCTTTCATCCGCCTCTACCATACCTTCATCATCACCGCAAAGGCCGACGAGGCGCGTTACAGGGACATCGGTTACTCGCTGCCTTTCCCGTCCTACTTTTTCTTCTTCGGCACGCCCCGCGTGGACTTCGGCAGGCCGCAGAAAACCGGCGCTTACCTGCTCCAGTTGGACGACCAGCGCTTCAAGATTTATGAAGAAGGCGTATTCAAGGATGAGGGCGGCAGGGCCGAAGGCTGGGTGACCACGGGTTTCCCGGGACGAATGCTGACGCTCGCCGTCAAGGATTTCTGGCAACAGTTCCCCAAAGAACTCGAAGTGACGCCCGCCGCCCTGAACGTCCATTTCTGGCCCGCCCACGGCGAGGCCCATCGGCGCACCGGCGCGAACCTGAGCGTTCGCAACATCTACCACCAATGGTTCGCGCACGAAGGCGAAGCGCTCGACTTCAGCATCCCCGCCGAGATCATCCCCTATGTGGACAAGGAGAGTCCGGAAGAGGGCGCGGGCGGCATTCGCGCCGCCAACCCCATGGGCCTGGCCAAGTCGCACGAAATGCTGATGTATTTCCACACCGAGGACGTCGAGCGCGCCCGCTCGCGCACGGTGAACCAGGTCTTCCAGGACGCTCCCGCCGCGGTCTGCGCGCCTGCCTGGGTCTCAGGCTCGCAGGTGTTCGGCCGGATCGCTCCCAGAGACCCCCAGCGATTCCCCCAGGTCGAGAAGGCCCTCGACGAGACCTTCGACTGCATCAAGCGTCAGCAGGAGATGGACCGCGACTATGGCATGTTCAACTACGGCGATTCTCATCACAACTGGAACTGGCGGGAGCGCCGCTGGGACCTGCACCGCATCTGGCGCAACACGCACCACGGCTGGACGCGCTGGCCCTGGCTGCTTTTCGCGCGGACGGGGTCGAAGGAGCTTCTCGCCTGGGCCGACGCCAACGCCCGCCACATCGCCGACGTTGACCACTGTCATTACACGACCAAAGAGTTCGACGGTCTGCCGTACCCGAAGGGCAAGTGCGTTGGCGGCATTTGCGACTACAAGGGTTTTGTCCATTGGGCGTCGGGGGGGCGGCTCTGCTACAACTCCGCCGCTGACGCCATGCTCTGGCACTACTACATGACCGGCAACGAGCGCAGCCTGACCGCCGCCCTCGAACACGGCGCGGCCCTCGTCGCCGACGGCCGGCCACACGCCCACCGCGAAGGCTCCGGCCGCGCCACCAGCGCCGCCGCCTGCTATTTCCACACCTGGGACAACGATTACCTCGAATTCCTCGAACGCACCGTGGACAAACTGCTCGGCACGCAGCGCGAGGACGGCAGCTTTCCGCAGTGGGAGAACTTTGCGCCGTTCTTGCAGCACTACGTGGACCTCACGCAGAGCCGCCGCGGCATGAAGGCCATGGCGCGCTGGGCCGACTGGACCGCCGCCCAGGGCATGTTCGAGGACGGTTACCACGCCAAGATCAACGTCCTTGCACACGCCTACCTCTACACCGGCGACGAGAAGTATCTTAGTGCGGCATCGGAGCGCGTCTCGGCCTTTGTGGACCACCTGTACGAGGGCGAGGACCCGCGCTATCGCGGCATGTTCATCGCTTATCCGAGCAACCTGGAGCAGTCGTACTTCATGCTGGAGGTCCCGTATTACCTGCACGCCCTGGCCAAACTGGGGCGCGCTCCGGCGCCGCCCGCGCCCGCGTGTTCCGTCACGCGCATCCTCTCTCGCGAGGACCTTGACGGCAAGCGGCGCTATGTCTTTCGCGCGCGCATACGCCAGGCGGCGGACGCGCCCATGCGTCTGAAGATCGAGTTGCGCGCGCCGCCGAAGGTCGCCTACGTTGCGCGCCTGCAGCCCGTCGGCGGCGGCGCTCCGACGCAAAGCCCGATCGGCGACGGTTCGCCGTGGCGGACAGGGGAGATAGAGGTTCCGCAGGATGGCGCGCTGGATTACGAACTGATCGTCTTCGGCGAGCAGGGCTTCTTCGTGAAGGTGCCCGTCACCCACGGCCGGCCCGACCTGAAGGAGGTGTATCCGGTCCTGCCGGAGGGAAGCTGGATCGGTGAAGGCTTCCGGTACTATTTCGCCGTCCCTGACGGCGCGGCCTCGATGACGCTCCGCTACCAGGGCCGCGCCTGGCCGATCCGGCTCGAGGTCTTCGATCCTGCCGGAAAACGCGCGGGAGAGGACACCTGGATAGGATGGAGCACGCCTTACACGGACACACGCGCCTTCTGCGTCACGCCCGGCGACTTGCCGCGTTCCGGCTGGTCGTTTCGGTTTTTGGCCCATGGGCTGGGCAATCTGTTTGAGCCGGAGCTTGACCCGCCGCGCAAAGACCACGTCTTTTACTTCGCGGCAAGTCCTGAAAAGTGGTTTGTGCCGAAGTGACCTGCGTATTACAATGAACACATCGGCTTTCTCATCGGTAGAGGATGAGCAGAAGGCAGGTTGCCGCACAACACTTCAAACGCACGCAGGTCTCGATGGAGGAATAGCGGTGCGGACTGAGAAACGGCGCGTCTTCCTTGTTCTCATTCTCTTCTTCCTGGCAGTTCAGGGTCTTGTCTGGTCGGCGGACAAGACCGCCTCTCCCTCGGGGCTGGCCTTCGTGCGGGAGTTCGAGGGCGGCAGGCTCTATCAGGCCGGAAGGCTGGACGTGTTGGCGCTGCGGGGCACATTCCGCCAGATGGGGCGACAGGAAGGGGGGCTTCAGAAGGAGACGTTGCGGAAGTTTTATGACGCGGCGATCTCGGAGCGATTCATCGGCAGGCAGGGCCTGAGAATCGAGGTGCTGGAGAGGGTCGCGCAGCATAAGTTCGAACTGTACCCGCAGCGGTTCAAGGAAGTCGTCTACGGGATGGCCGAGACCTCCGGAATGTCGCAGCGGGATCTTGCGCTCCTTAATCACGTCTGGAATTTCGCCTATATGTCGCCGCCCGCGGCGCAGTGTTCGGCCATTGCTCTTTGGGGCGATTACGCCGGCGGCGGGTCGCTGACCATCGGCAGGAATCTGGACTATTTCGGGTATTTCAAGGAGTTTGCCGAGCATCTTCGCCTCGTGGTCTACAACCCTGATGACGGCATTCCCACGGCGTCTTTCGGATACGCCGGCCAGGTTGGGACCAATAACGGGATCAACAAGGCCGGGGTGTTCCTGTCTGTCAACGACGGCAGCCAGTCCGGCGGAAAGATGTTCTATCCCGACCGGACGCCGACGGGTATCCGCAATCTTGAGATGCTGCTGGACTGTTCGAGCCTGGCGGGCATAGACGCCGTTATGCAATCCGCTCGGATGGACTGGGCCATGATCTTGTGTGCGGCGGATGCGGACTCGGCGGTGTGCTACGAAGCGGCGACGTTTGACATGCGGCGCAGAAGCGCCGACGCTGCCGGTCTCCTGGTCGCTACCAACCATTTTGTGGATGCGTCCTGGGGAATGTCGGCCCCGCCGCGGGACTCCGCAACGCAAACGCTCAGGAGGCGGGCGAACCTTCTCGGCCTGGCGCAGCAGGACAAGGGCAAGTTTGATCCCCAAAAGGTCATGGCCTTGCTCGACATCCCTCTGGATCAAGGCGGCGCGACGCCGGCCGCGCGGACGGTTTTCCAGATGGTCGCCGCGCCGAAGGAACTGGGTCTTTGGCTGAAGGTTCCCGACTACCAGGACTGGGTCTCGATTGACCTGGGCAAACTGTTCGTTGACCGGTCGTCCGGCGGCCGATGAGGCATGGGAGATCGAACTTGAGGGCAGTGGTTCAACGTGTGAAACGCGCGCAGGTTTCGGTGGACGGCAAGGTCGTCTCTTCCATCGGCCGGGGTTTTCTCGTCTTGCTGGGCGTCGGGCGCGGCGACACCGACCAGGACGCCGATTACATCGCCCAGAAGACCGCCGGTCTTCGCGTCTTCGAGGACCAGGCTGGAAAGATGAACCTTCCCCTCTCCGACGTGAACGGCTGCGTCCTCGCCGTCTCGCAGTTCACGCTGTACGGCGATTGTCGCGGCGGTCGCCGCCCTTCTTTCATCGAGGCCGCGCCGCCCGACGAGGGCCGGCGTCTTTATGAGGTGTACGTCCAAAAACTTCGCGGGCTGAACGTGCCCGTCCAGGTCGGCGAGTTTCAGGCCATGATGGAGGTCGAACTTGTCAACGACGGGCCGGTGACAGTTCTTTTGGACAGCAGGAAAGCATTCTGAGGGCAGGGGCGCCGTTTGCGGCGTCTGTGAAACTATGGACATGGATGATCATCGTCGTCGTCTTTTCGTGGCCAGTTGCACGGCCTTGACCGCCACCGCTGTCGCATTCTCGCTGTGCACCGACATCATGGGCGACTTTGAGCGTGTCTTCAGCCTGAAGAAGGCCGCTGTAGGCCAGGCCGTGGGCGCCTACGCACTGGGCGCGACGGCGGCCGTTTTCATCGGCAGCGCCGTCCTCGACATCCTCGGCATGAGCCGTGCTCTCTGGCTGGCCTGCGCGGCCCATGTGGCCGGCATCTCAACGATCTTGTTCGCTCAGGGGTTCTGGTCGCTGCTCCTGGGATGGGCGCTCATGGGCACCGCCGGCGGTCTGATTGAGGCGGCCATTAATCCGCTCGTCGCGACCACCTATCCCGACCGCAAGACCCACATGCTTAACGTGTTGCATGCCTGGTGGCCCGGCGGTCTCATTATCGGCGGTCTTACCGGCTACGTCCTTACAAAGGTGTTGAGCGCCGTGGATATGCCGCTGCTTCTTGACGCAAGCTGGCAGATCAAGATGGGTGTCGTGTTTGTGCCTGTTGCGCTCTACGCCATCCTCATCCGGGGTCAGGAATTTCCCAAGACCGAGCGCGTTCAGGCCGGTGTCCCGACCCGGACCATGTTCAGGGAGGCATTGCGCCCGCTGTTCCTCGTGCTGATTTTCTGTATGTTCCTCACCGCCTCGACGGAACTCGGTCCTGCGCGGTGGGTGGGTGTCTTTGTGCAGGACATCATCGGCATACGCGGCATTTTGTTTCTCGTCTACACGTCGGGCCTCATGTTCATTCTGCGTTGCTTCGCCGGAACTGTCACGCGTCTGTTCTCGCCGATCAATTTGATGGTTGTGTCGAGCATTCTTTCGGCCATTGGTCTTTTCCTATTGAGCTACTCGCAGACCTGGTTTGGGGTTTTTGTGGCCGCGACGATCTTTGGGGTTGGTGTGACGTACTACTGGCCGACCATGCTGGGCATCACCTCCGAGCGCTTTCCCAAGGGCGGCGCGCTGCTCCTCGGGCTGATGGGCGGCGCCGGGAACCTCTTCATCGGGCTGGTCACGTTCTCCGCCATGGGCTGGCTGCACGACCATTACACGATTAAGAACCTTCCGTCCGGAGTGAGAGATAAGGTTGTTGTGGAGGACCGCGTTGACGAGGAAAAAGAGGCCGCGCTTCTGGACGACGACCGCAAAGCGCTTGACTCGGCGAAGAAGGAAGCGGCCAGTGTTACTTTCCGGTGGGTTGCGGTTCTTCCCGTCGTGCTGACGGTCGTCTTCGGGGTGATATTCCTGAACGACTTGAGGCGGGGCGGGTACAGGCAGGAGGTGCTTGGCGCGCCGGGCGGGCCGCGGGCCGGCGGCGGCGCCGAGACGTTTTAGAGACGCATGGCGTCGGGGGTCTGTTTTGTCATGGAAGAAAACAAGTTTGATCGCAGGACATTGTTGAGGGGCGCGCTCGGAGGCGCGCTTGGATGTATGGTTCCCGCCTTAGCGGCCCATGCCGAGAAAGCCAAGTCCGAGGGGCGGGTGAGGCTTCCCAGGGAGGTCTTTTCGCGCGCCTCCGGCAGGGAGGGCATCAGTCCGGTCGCCGAGGCGCGATACTACGAAAAGCTGCCGGACGACGCCGTGCGCTGCCTCTTGTGCTTCAAACAATGCCGAATCTCCGACAAAGAGCGCGGCTACTGCGGCAACCGCGAGAATGTCCGCGGAAAGCTTTATTCCCTGGTTTACGGCCGACCGTCGGCCGTCCAACTGGACCCCGTCGAGAAGGAACCTTGCTATCACATGCTGCCGGGGCTGGTCATCCTTTGCATCGGGACGGCCGGCTGCAACTATGAATGCAGGTGCTGCCACAACTGGACCCTTTCGCAGTTCCGCATCGAGCAGATGGACTATTTCGTCCTTCCCCCGGAATCCGTCCTGGAGGTGGCGCGGCGCTATCAGTGCATGGGTGTTTCCTTCACGTACAACGAGCCGACCGTCTTCTACGAATACATGTTCGACGTGATGAAGGTTTTCAAGGAGGCCGGCGGGTTCAAGACGCTCTTCCACACCAACGGGTCGCTCAGCCCCGAACCGCTGAACGAGATCGTGAAGGTCGCCGATGCCGTGACGGTGGACCTGAAGGGTTTCCGGGAAAGCCTCTACCATAGCCACTGCTCCGGCAAACTTGAACCGACCCTGAATTTTCTCAAGGCGGTGAAGAAGAACGGCGTACATCTGGAGATCGTGGACCTCGTCATACCAGGCCGCAGCGACGACCTCGACGACATTCGCGAGATGTGCCGCTGGGTGAAGAAAGAGTTGGGCGACGAGGTCCCCATGCACTTCAACCGCTTCGTGCCGGCGTACAAGCTCAAGAACTTGCCGCCCACGCCTGTGGGCGTTTTGGAGCAGGCGCGCGACATCGCCGTGAAAGAGGCCGGGATCAAGTTCGTCTACGTGGGCAACGTGCCGGGGCATCCTTTCAACAGCACCTACTGTCCGCGGTGCGCGAAGCGGCTGATCAATAGGCTTCACTTCGCGGTGCAGTCGAACGATGTCGTGAACGGCCGCTGCCGGTTCTGCGGCTGTCCGATCCCTGGGATTTGGACTTAACGGCGAGGATGGTTTATGATGGTGCGGCGTCGCTTTGCGCTCGCAGTGCTCATGGTGTGTGCAATGGCCGCTGCGCTTGGGTGGAGTTGCCGGACCCTCGTCAACGCGCAGGACGGGCCGGAGAAGAAACGCATGGACGACAAGATGAAAGGGAAGCCTGTCTTGCCGGACCCCTCCGCTTCGGACTCCGGCCTGGACTATTTCTCTCAGGGCGGCGTCATCGTGGACGGCATCGCCTATTTCACCGCCGACCAGTCCTGCTCCAAGTACTGGAAGGCCGAGGGCTACCCCTTTGTCGTCGCCTTCGACGCGAACACCTTCAGGAAGATCAGGACCTATCCCTTCCAGGATACCTACGACAGTTGTCCACTCCTGATCCGGAAGCGCGACGGCGCCTGGCTCCTGCTGGCCCACGAGTACAAGAAGGCCCGCACCGTGGCCATGAACCGCGACACCGCGAAGGTCGAGTGGATCAGTCCGCCCAACCAGCCCGGCGCGTACTTCTTCGGCTACTCCTGGTATGTCCGCGAGGACAAGTCCAAGCTGGTTTTTGCCGCATCCCAGACCGGCCTGCATGCCCTCAACAGCGAGAACGGCGAGGAGGTCTGGTGGGTGAGGTTCAGCAACGGCGGCGGCGTCACGCCCTGTGTGGACCAGGCGCGCGGGTGGGTCTTCTACCAAGCCGACGGCAAGATGATGAAGATTCGCGCGGCGGACGGTCATGTCCTCAAGACGATTGACGTGGCGCGGCCCAACCGTTCGATCTCCTGGAACACCATGCTCGTCAACGACGTCCACGGTTATTACGTGGCGACGTACTGGTACGATTTTGTGGACGCCGACGGCAAGACCAAGAAGATCGAGTGGAACTCCGCCATTCGCGCCTACGACGCCGACCTCAATCTCGTCTGGGAGAGGACCGGACTCCCCGGCGCAAAGAAGTCCACCCTGACCTACGCCGACGGCAAGATTGTCATGGGCGCCGGCGGACACTGGGGCGCCGTCTACAGCGGGACGGACTGGAAGCACGTCACCGCCTTCTCAGTCGGCACAGGCGACATCGCCTGGAAATGCGACCTCTCCGCCTTCGACTACTACGCGATCGTGAACACGCCCTACTACAACGGCCATATCTACGCCGAGTCGTGGGGAAATCGGACCAGCCATATGTTCCGCATCAACGCAAAATCCGGCGTGCTGGAGCAGACCCTCGATTACGGCGTGCCTATCGGTTCCTGCGCCCCTTGCAGTATTGCGCGCGGCAGGATACTCAGCGGCGACCTGCGCCGCGACGGCATCCTTGTCACTGTCATCGCCGAGAACTCGACTGCCGACTGGCCCGGTCCGTTCGGCGACCCGCAGACCAATACCTACGCCTTGGCCGATGAGCCGCAGGCCAGAATCGTCCCGATGCGGGAGGTTTATGTCGGCGTGCAGAAGGAACTTGTAAAGAGTGGGATGCCATGACTCTGATCGGTGTCGAGGTCGGTTTATGCGTCCTGTTCATGCTCGCAATCTGCGGTCTTGCCTTTGCGGAGACCGGAAAATCCGAGGGGCGGAAACCTGCGCCTCGCGGTTTCTCGATTCCCCTCATTGACCTGGACCAGCACTCCCATCGCCAGGTTGTCGTGGACAGGGAGAAGGGGCAGTATCTCGGCCACGTCACCACTGTGCTGCTCGAAGACCATAAGACGATCATCGCCGTCTACCCCAAAGGCCACGGGCGGGGCGCGATCGTGATGAAGCGCAGCGCGGACGGCGGCCTCGCCTGGAGCGACCGGCTGCCGACGCCCGAAAGCTGGGCGACCTCGCGCGAAGTGCCCACCATCTACCGCGTCGTGGACGCGAAGGGCTTCAAGCGCCTTATCATGTTCTCCGGCCTGTACCCCATCCGCATGGCCGTCTCGGAGGACGACGGCGCGGCGTGGACCGAGCTTAAGCCCATCGGCGACTTCGGCGGCATCGTTGCTATGGCCAGCGTCATCTCGCTTCGCGACGGCCCCGGCCGCTACATGGCCCTTTTCCATGACGATGGTCGTTTCCTGCGCGGCGGTCCCGGCGACTTTCACGGCTCTCCCCTGGGGAAACCGAAGCGGTTCCTGGTCTACAAGACGCTCTCTTCGGACGGCGGCCTCACGTGGAGCCAGCCGGAGGTCATTGCCGAACATCCTGCCGCGCACCTGTGCGAGCCGGGCGCCGTGCGTTCGCCCGATGGACGTCAGATTGCTGTTCTCTTGCGCGAGAACAGCCGCAAGTTCAACTCGATGGTCATCTTCTCCGATGACGAAGGGCGGACGTGGACAGAGCCTGTCGAGGCGCCCGGCGCACTGACCGGCGACCGCCACACCGCCGCTTATGCCCCCGACGGTCGCCTCGTCATCGCTTTCCGCGACATGGCCCACGAATCCCCAACCAGGGGCGACTTCGTCGCTTGGGTTGGCGCGTACCAGGACATCGTTGACGGCCGCGAAGGACAGTATCGCCTGCGCCTCAAGGACAACAAGAAGGGCGCCGATACGACCTACCCCGGCGTCGAGGTCCTGCCCGACGGCACGTTCGTCGTTACCACCTACGGACATTGGATCGAGGGCGAAGCCCCCTACATCCTCAGCGTCCGCTTCACGCTCGCCGAGATTGACGCCCTGGGAAAGTCCCAGGCGGGTAAGATTGGAAAGTAGGAGACTGTTTTCAGGAGAACTAAATGCCCACGTATCGCTCGCTGCTGCTCGGCTGTGGTCCTCGCGCAACGGAACATGTGGATGTTTACCGGGACATTCCGAACATGAAGATGGTCGCTCTGTGCGACCTGCTTCCCGAACGTCTCGAAAATTTCAGGAAGAAGTACGGGATCGAGGCGACCTACAAGGATTACGAAAAAGCCCTCGCCGAGGTGAAGCCCGATATCGTTCACGTCGTCACCTCCCCCGGCAATCGCGTGTGGGAGGTCGAGGTGACGGCCAAGGCCGGCGTCAAGGCCATGATCATCGAGAAGCCCGTCGCCATCATGCCTTCGGAGATCGTCAAGATGGACGCCATCCAGGCGAAGACCGGCATCAAGATCTGCGTGAACTGCCAGCGCCGCTACTTCCCGCAGTTTCGCGACAGGGCCATTCACGACATCGTCCACAACAAGATCGGCGACCTCTACTTCGTGCGCTGCAGCGCCAAGGGCAACACCATGGGCATGGGCCCGCACCAGATGGACCTCCTGCAATTCTTCCTGAACGAGGCGCAGCCCGAGGCCGTCTGGGCGATGGCCTACGGCATCAACGAGGAGAGCTATCAGAAGACGCATCGCGCCCCCGAACACATCTTCGGGCAGTACTGGTTCCCGAAGGGTGTGCGCGCCGTCTTCGAGTGCAGCACCGAGGCCCTCGGCACTCCCGGCGAGACCGCCTTCTGGATGCACTTGCACTTTGATTTCCTCGGCTCGAAGGGCCGCCTCTACCTTACGCAGAACAAGGGCTACTGGTATCAAAGCGAGGGGATGGCGCAGCCGATTCGCGGCGAAAGCAGTTGGGACAAGCAGGGCTGGGCCGGCCAGCGCGACTTCACCAGGGCTGTCGCCGCGTGGCTCGACGGCGGCGAGCCGCACTTGAACCGCTGGGAGGTCTCCAAGAACGTCTTCAACGCCCTCATCGGCATGCAGCAGTCCGTCTACGAGGGCCGCAAGATCGCCCTGCCGCACGCGTTCACCGATGAACAGTGGACGGAGTTGCGGGAACGCTTGAAACGGAAGTAGAAAAAGCCGCCAGGATCACCAAGAGAAGTCTTGATTCAGCATGCCTCCGGAGACAACTGATAGTCTGTGCCCTGATCCCGGCTGCCGCGGGGGCCTTCATTTCGACACGAAAGCATCCAGGGAAACCGCGACTGCCGGGAACTCCTTCAAGACCAGGTCGTCCGTTGTTACCAGCCTCACGCCAAGCTGCTGGGCCAGGGCGACGAATTCGCAGTCGTAGGCGGAGCAGCGCGAGGAGGACACAAGCCTCAACACGTGCTCCGAACTTACGAGGTGTTCCTTGTCCAGAAGCAGGAGATGCGCCTGCCCCGCCAACTGAATGGCGTCAGCCAGGGAGAGCTTCCCCTTCCGAAGGTAGAGGGTAAGCACACTGCAAAATTCGCTTCGCCACAGGAACGGCGCCGTCCACGCCGGATCCTTCTGAAATGCGCGGCGGGCTTGGGGCGTTTTCTCCGTCTCAACGTAAAGGTGGACGACGAGATTGGTGTCCACCACAATCATGGGCGACCCGCATTCTTGGCCGCCCAAAGCACTTCGTCCGTCAACGCGGGCAAGGCAAGTTTTTTGCGGAGGGCGTCTGCTCGCCGCAGAAGGGCCTGGGGGGCAATGCGTCCGGGCCTCACGTGTTCCTCCAGACAGACCACAACCTCGCTGTTGAGACTTCGCCGATTCTCAGCGGCGCGGCGTTTGAGACGCCGATAGAGGGGGTCGGGGATGCCTTTGATCGTGATGGTGCGCATGGCCTTTCTCCATCATGGTTCCAAAATGGTTCCTTTCTGGTGCCTATCTTACAACCGGGGCCTTTTCCAGTCAAGTCCCGCGCGAGTATTCCGGCACAATTCCCTTGCGACGGCCCCAGGAGAGAAATATTATGGAGCCGGCTCGGACATAGCGCAGAAATCAGTCTAATGCAAGAAGGGGAGAACCATGAACGTCGGCTTCATCGGTCTGAAAGGACATCAGGGCGTTGTCGTTTCGGCGTTGAAGGAGGCCGGCTGCCGCGTGGCCGCCGTCTGCGACGACAACGCGCAGGCGCTCGCGGGCGTTCCCAGGTGGCCCACCGCCGACTCCGCCGCCAGGACCTATACCGACTTCCACAAGATGCTCGAGAGCGAGAACCTCGACATCGTCGTCGAGGCCGGCACGGACAATCTGCGGGCCGGCATCATCATGGCCTGCGCCGAGCGGCGCATCCACGTCCTGGCGGAGAAACCGCTGGCCTTCACGCTGGAGGAACTGTCGGAGCTGAGGCGCAAGGTGAGTGCGTCGGGCATCCACCTCTCGATGCTCCTGACCATGCGTTTCGAGCCGGCCTACATCGCCGTCCGCGAGCAGATCGTCTCCGGCGCCATCGGCAAGGTCTGCCAGGCGGCCATGCAGAAATCCTATCGCCTCGGCAATCGTCCGGAGTGGCAGCGCAGCGCGAAGACGTTCAGCGGCATCATCCCCTTCATCGGCATCCACGCCCTTGATCTCATCCGGTGGACGACCGGTTGCGACTTTGTCTCGGCCATGGCCTATCAGGCCAACACCGGCCACCCCGACATCCGCGACATGGAGGACAATGCCTGCATCGCCCTTAAGCTGGACAACGGCGGCTCGGCGGCCGCGCGCTTGGACTACTGCCGTCCCGCCAAGTCCCCCACTCATGGCGACGACCGCCTTCGCATCGCCGGCAGCAAGGGCGTCATCGAGACTTCCGAGTCCGGCAAGAAGGTCGTTCTCCTCACCGAGACCGACGAGCCTTGCGAGCTTCCGCTCGCCGCCCCCGGCAAGCAGTTCCTCAACTTCCTCCGCTCCGTCAAAGGCGAGGGAAGATCCGAAGTGCCCGCCGAGGATTGCTTCCGGATCACCGAGGTGGTTCTGAAGATTCGCGAGGCCGCGAAGAAGGGCGAGGTGGCGGGGCTGTAAGCTCGTTAAGAACGCCGGGGCGGGTTTGTGGCCCGCCCCGCGCCGTTGCCGCGTCGTTTGTCTACTTTCCCATCAGCTTCTGCACGATGTACATCTCCAGCCCTTCATAGTCGCGGGCTGCGCGGAAGCTCTCGACCTTTGCCTTGTTCAGGCGGCGGGCCAGGTCCACGAGCATCAGGAAGATCTTGCGCGAGTTCTCCAGATGCTTGAGCGAGAGCGCCTTTTTCTGCGAGCGCAGGGCCTTTACGTCGAGGCCGATGAACTCCCCGTTCTGTCCGTACCCGCCGCGCTCCAGGACCCACACCTGGTTGAACGCGCGCCGCAGGTTCACCGCGCCGAAGGCCTTGTCTTCGTCGAACTTCAGGCCGTTCTGGTCGTTGAGGTGTACGCCCCAAAGTTTCTGGTGCCACAGCGCGTAGGCCATTTCATCGGCGGGGTCGAGGCCGGCGAGGATGACGTGCGCCGTCTCGATGAGCGCGCCCACGCGGCTTGGGTCGGCGGTCTTGTACGAGATGCCGATGAAGTGGCCCGTTGTCGGGATGTACGCCTGGTCCATCGGTTCGTTGGGTTTCATCTCGCCGAGGATCAGGACGTTCCTGTCGTATTCGAGGAGCGTGTTGATGTAGTCCACGAAGCGGCCGGTGGCGGTTTGTGCGTCTTTGGCCTCGCGGATGTACGTGCCTTCCCGCGCGGGCCACAGCACGATGCGGCGGGTGTTCATGAGGTTCGCGATGTCCACGGCGCGCTTGGAGCGGTCGTAGGCGTACTTGCGCTCGGCGGCGTTGTTCGACGTCCATCCGCCGTCAATGGTTCGCGGGTCCTCCCACAGCCTGGGTGCGATGAATTCGGCCTCCAGCCCCTCGTCGTCGAGCATCTTTTTTACGGCTTTGCACCCGCGCACCATGCGTTGGTGCGGCCAGTCCGCCGGCACGACGTCGTCATCGTGAAACTGAACGCCTTCGAATCCCAGCTTCCGGTACATCTTGATCTTCTGTGCGAACGTGAATTCCTCGCGCACGGGCGGCCCGAAGGGGTCCGCGCCGGTGTGCACGTTCCACGGCCCGAACGAAAACCGGTATCTCGTCAACGCCTTCGTCATGGCCCTCTCCTTTGAAAAACCGCCAGGGACGCCAAGAATTATAGCAGTACCTCAACAGCGCTTTGTCGGCCCAAGAGTCTAAAGAATCGAGGGCACGGACGTCAAGGTGCGAGACGTCATTGGGAGGACTCGCCGGGATAGATCACCTTGTGGTTCTGAACCCTGGCCATCGGCGAGAGCGCGTGGGGGTGCCGCCCCCCAGGTTGGGGGGAGTGCACGGGCGCATGGTCGCCCTGGTTCCGATTAATGGAGGGGGGCCGTTTTGTGCGGTTGCGTGAAAACGTCTCCGGGGCGCGGGCTCGAAAGAACCTCCATCGCGAAATCGGCGGGGTGCGCCCCGCAGGCCGCGCAAAAATCTACCATCTCCACGAATTTGAGTGCACGCGTTTCGGCCGCAACCTCCCCAAGGGACGCCCAGCGCCTTCATGTGCCGGTAGCTGATGCAGCTGTTTCGAGCGGACTACTTGTGTTCCTGCTGAAAAAACTGTTTGGATTGTTTAGGCAACTTTGGTGGCCAGAAGACACCGATGACCAACCAGACATTGAATGGCAAGCGCGTGCCAACAAAGAACCGTGTGTCCCTCGCGGGACCGCAAAGCTCTTTAAGGTACTTCTTCTTGACGCTCTCCGCGGCCGCTTCGTCGGACCCAAGGCGTACGCTTTCTCTTA
>CAYPFP010000105.1:0-18463 GCA_964409935.1 uncultured Planctomycetota bacterium
GTCGTTGCCCTCGCGCAGGACGAAGTCGGATGGCGCGCCCACGCCGCGCAGGTCGGCCAGAGAATTCGTCGTGAACATGAATTCTGTCCGACGGCCCGGCATCGAGGGCAGTTCGGCCTCCGCGACGACCTTGCCGTCGCGCAGACTGATCGCGGCCAGGACCTCCTTTTTTGGGTCATTCGGCCTAGCCATGATTCCCGTCAACCGATAGGAACCGTCTTTCAGCGGCCCGCCGATCTGGGCCAGGCGCATGGCGCCGGCGCACTCCCACAGCTTCTGACCCTCCAGCGTCACGGCCATGATCGCCCCGCTCGCCGCGATCACAATATCCTTCGGGCCGCCTTCGCGCGTAGGCGCAAATCCGATCGGCGCGCCGCCGTACTTCGTTAAATCCATTCTCTTCCACAAGACCGGACGCGGCAGCTTCTTCGAAAGCTCCGCCTCCTCGCGATCCCGCTGCGCCCGCGCCTGTTGCGCTTGATGGCGTTGGCGGGGCGTCATGAAGACGGCCGCATGGGCGATCCGAGCCTCGGTGTTGAAGCGGATGCCCGCCCTCCCCCAGGTCAGGTTCTCATCTTCCAGCTCAAAAAGAGGCCGGCGGTCGTCAAAGCAACGTATCGAATTCCCCGCCACGTCCACGCGAAGCCGGTAATAGTGGTTCGGACCGATGCGCGTCGGCGACATGGCCATCAGGTTCCACTCGTCGTCATCGCGGTAATACAGCGAAAAACCCTTGCCGGCCTCCAGCGCACAAAAATAATACCGCCGCACCGTCTGGCACCGGAACACGATGCCGGCCATGGGAACCACGTGCACGTCGTTGTCGGCATTGGGCTTGGTGGCCGATCCCATGAGGCGCACGGCGGCCTCCACAGTATAGTCTCTCCACACGGGGTCGCCGGTCAGCAGGCCGCGATCGTCCTGCGTGAAATGCTCAAGGACGGAGCAGTCCTCGGCTCTCGGCAGCGTGCCCGTCAGCGCCTCCAGCACGGCGGCCTCCTCGCGCACCACCTTCATGCTGCTGTTCATTTTCCAGCGCTTGGGGGCCGTCAGGGCGTTCGTCCATTCATCGCCCCAGGGCTTGGGGCGCGTGAAATGCTTGTCCACCTCCGCGTTCGGTTGGGGGAAATTCAGGACCGGCCCTTCCGGACAACCCGCCAGGCTCATCTCCGCCACCACCGACACAGGTTCCTGTGCCACCGCATTGTTCTCCTGAAATGGGTCTACCCAGCCTTGCGCCGCCAACAGCACCGCAGCCAGTCTCGCGATTCTCATGGCTATTCCTCCGCATCACACGCTCAAAAGGATATCCACGACCGCATGGAATTTCAAGGAGGCGGTTGGGTAGAGGAAGTCAGAACTTGACCCTTACCAAACCATCTGTTACGTTAAACACCGAATTGCATATCGCCCTTTTTCGGCCCGGAGGCAAAACATTCTATGGCAGATTTCAAGCTGCATGATTCCGCTGCGAACATCTGGCCGGAGGGAATCTGCGGCGCGGTTTCGCTGACGTTCGACGACGGCGACGAGAGCCAGCTCAAGCGCGCCCTGCCCCAGATGGACAAGCGCGGCATCAAAGGCACCTTCTACTTGTGTCCAAAAGGCGACGACTACCTGAAACGCCTGGCCCCCTGGCGCGATGTGGCCGCGCGAGGACACGAGATCGGAAACCACTCGCTCAGCCATTCCTGTTCGTGCAACCTTTCGAACGACCCCGCCTATCGCGGACTCGAGAAGCTCACGCCGGCCGACATCGAGGCCGACGTCCTGGCCGCCGAGAAACGGCTGGAAGAGATCGTGCCCGGCTCCGCGCCCCGGTCTTTCTGCTACCCGTGCTACCAGACCGACGTCGGACGCGGGCTGTCGCGCCAGAGCTATGTGCCCGTCATCGCCAAGCACTTCACGGCGGCGCGGACAGGCGGCGAATACGGGATTCCCAATCACCCCCTCCACGCCGACCTGCATTTTTTGGTCAGCGCCGACTGCGCGCGCATGTCGGGGCCTGAGCTGGTCGGCCTTGTCGAGCGCGCCGCCCGGCAGGGCAAGTACGTCATCTTCACGTTCCACAGCATTGACTCGGGCCGTCTCGGCCTGCCCGAGTACGAATTCCTGGACCTGGTGGACCACCTGGCCGCGCAAAAACATCGCGTCTGGACGGCGCCGGTGAGGGAGATCGCCCGGTACTTGTCGGAGGTTCGCCGCAAACGCGGCATGTAGGCAGACCTTCCCTCAGGGAGAAGCCATGGCGTTCAAAGTCGGTCTTTGCACAATCGCCTTCAGCAAGAAGCCCCTGACCGAGGCGCTCGACCTGGCCGCTGAAGTCGGGTTCGACGGCGTCGAAATCTGGGGCAACGACCCCCATTTCGCGCCGCCGTACACGCCGGCGCGGGCTGCCGAAGTCCGCTCCGAGGCCGACAAGCGCGGCCTCAAGATATCGGTATTGGGGTCGTACCTGCGCCTGGGCAGGGGCGATGCAGAGATGGCCGCGCTCCCGGCGCTCCTGGCCGCCGCCCGGACGTTCGGCACGAGGGTCATCCGCGTCTGGGCGCACCAGAAAGGCTCGGCTCTGGCCTCGCCCGACGACTGGGCCGCCTGCGTGCGCGACGCCCGCCGGGCCTGCGAGACGGCGCTGGCCGAGGATGTCCTGCTTGCCGTTGAGATGCACGACAACACGTTCGCCGACACGGGCGACGCAGCCGCGCGGCTCATCGCCGACTGCGGCATGCCGAACCTCGTGATGAATTACCAGGCCAGTTTCCTCCCCCACTCCGACGACCCTCTGGAACGCCTGAACAACGTGCTTGACCGCGTGGTCAACGTTCACGCGCAGAATTTCGAGCCTCCTCCGGACGGAATCGCGAGACCATTGAGACGCGCCCCGCTGGACGCGGGCGTCGTCAATTACAAGGAGATCGCGGCCCGGCTCAGCGCGGCCGGCTACCAGGGCTACATCGAGGCCGAGTTCGTCGCCGAGCCGGCAACAGAGTGGCTTCAGAGAGACTACCGTTTCCTGCGAAGCCTTTAGCAAAGGAACCGTCATGGATTACAGGACGATCCTTGTCTTCGGCGCGCATCCTGACGATGAACTGACCATGTCCGGCACGATGGCCAAACTGTCCGCCGCCGGAGTCCGCGTCGTCGTCGTGCAGATGACCGACGGTAGCGAAGGCTATCCCCGACCCGAGATGCGCGACGAGATCGTGGCCCTGCGCCGCGCCGAGGCCGACGCCGCCAACAAGGTCATCGGCATCGCCCGCCGCGTTCACATCGGCTGTCCCGACATGGGCCTGGTGAACGACAAGGCCACCCTCAAGAAGTGCATCCAGGCCATCCGCCAGGAGCGTCCCGACGCCATCTTCACCCACGGGCCGGACGACTACCACCGCGACCACATCCATACGCATTTCATCGCCGTGGAGGCCCGCTGGCACGCCGGAGAACCCGTGGCGGCGGAACTCGGCCCTCCCTGGCGCATGAGACATTTGTATTACTACAAGGGCGTCTCTCGCCGCGAACTGCCCGCCATCATCATTGACGTCACGGGGTATGCGCACAAGCGGCATGAGGCCCTGGCCACGCAGGTCTCGCAGCACACGCTGTTCCGGCGCTCGAAGGAGGACTTTCTCGAAGAGGCGGAGCGCATCCGGAACTCCGGCGCCCGGCACACCGAGACATTCTGGCTGGCCGAACGCAACCCCTTGTCGGATTTTCTGCCCAAAAACTTGTGAGAAGCGACCGCCTCCGCGCAGGCGGGCTTCGGCGCGTTGTTTTTACGGAGGTTCAGCATGAATCCGTATGAGATCCGGCGTTCGCTTCGCGAGGACATCGGCGAGCTGCCCTTCTTCGACACGCACGAGCATCTCCAGGGTGAAACAGGCGAGCACCTGACGGACGAAGCGAAGCCCATGAACCTGTTTGACCTTTTTTCCTCAGCCTACCTGCGGGCCTACTGGACCATGGCCGGCGTCCCGGACGTTGCGACCATCGCATCCTCCGCCAAGCCGCCGAAGGAACGCTGGGCCGCCATGAAGCCCTGGCTGGACAGGTTCTCGGCCTGCGCGGCCTTTGCGGCCTTCATGCGCGCGGCCCGCGACATCCACGAGTTCCACGACGCCGAATTGACCGATTCGAACTGGGAGGAGTTGTCCCGCCGCATCGAGCAGAAGTACGCGGCCGCCTCGCGCATCGCGTGGCTCGAACACGTCCTGACCTGGGCGCGCGTTTCACGCTTCATCGGCAACGTGACGATGCCCTACTTCACCGAAACGCTGCCCGCGCGCACGCCGAAGGTCGCCCAGTTCGAGAAAAAATTCTTCCTTCCCTCTCCGCGCGTGGACGCGTTCCTCATGGGCTGCTACAAGGAGAAGAGCCAGAGCAAGAAGGGCGTCAGCCGCGCCGAGAACCTGCGCGACCTCCTGCACCGCACAAAGGAAATCGTGAAGGCGGACTACAAGACCTTCGACGAGTATCTTGCCTTCGTGGACCGGGCCTTCGACATCTACAAACAGACCGGCATCGCGGCCATCAAGGTGACGATCGCGTACTGGCGCACCCTGGACATCCTGCCCGTCGAGGAGGCCGAGGCGCGGCGCATCTTCGACACGCCCGACGAGCGCGTCACCCCCGACATGGAACGCCGCTTCCAGGACTTCATGATGGCGCACCTGGCCCGCCAGGCCGCCCGGCGCGAATGGCCCTTCCATATCCACACCGGGTGGGGAAACCCCGACCTGGCCCTCGGCAACCCCGCCCTGCTCTGCAACTTCATCCGCCGTCCAGACCTGGCCAAGGCCGTGTTCGTCCTCTTTCACGGGTGGCCGTTTGTCAGCGAGTTCATCGCCGTCGCCAAGAACTTCCCCGGGGTCTACCTGGACATGGTCTGGATGCCGTTTCACTCGCTGAAGGCCACAGAGCAGTTCCTCGCGGAAGCGATTGACGCCATCACGACCAACAAGATCACGTGCGGCGGCGACGTGATCGCGGCCGAACACGCCTACGGCACGCTCGAACTTATCCGCGATCTTCTGGCCAAAGTACTCGCCGAACGCGTCGCCGACGGCTACCTCACCGAGAAGGCCGCGCTTCGAATCGCCAAGATGCTCTTGCACCAGAATGCGGAACACCTCTATATGCGTTGACGCTAAAGGAGCCTCCGGATGATCCGTCTTGCCTGCGCGCTTGTCTTTTCTCTCGCTGTTCTGGTTCCCGGCGCTGCGCCGGCACAGGAAAAAAGCGTCGTCCTGTTCGACTTCGAGCAGGGCATCGAGGGATGGTGGGGCAACCCGTGGGGCGGCGGCAAGTGCCGGGCGCAGAAAGCAGACTCCGCCAAGTACGGCGCCGGGGCGCTGCACGGCTTGTACGAGGAGGTCAACAAGGGCGCCAACGTGGTCAGCCCCATCCTGCCGCAGGACGCGCCGTGGCGTTCGCAGACGTGGAACGCCATCAGCTTCTGGCTCAAAGGCGACGGCTCCCATGGCAAACTGTCCTTGCGCCTGGAAACCGACCAGCCCGGCAGCACCGGCTTCAGCGCGCCGATCCCGCTCGAGACGACGGACTGGACGCGCTTCGAGTTCGACCTCAGCCGTTTCTGGAGCCGCGAGGGCCTCACGCCCCGCCTCTGCGACCTCAAGCGCGTCATGTTCTCCGGCAAGGCAACGCACTTCTTTCAAGTGGACCACATCGCCCTTCATGCCCCGCACCGCGGGTTGCCGCTCGACCTCGAAAAGCTCGCCGTCTGCCGGCCGTGCGTCAAAGCGCCCGTGCTCGACGGCGCCCTCGACGACGAATGCTGGAAGAACGCCACCGTCATCGCCCCTTTCGTGACAAATGATTTCGGGAAAATGGCGAAGGACCAGACCGAGGTCATGGTCTGTTGGGACGCCGAACGCCTCTACCTCGGCGCCCGCATGAAGATGGCGGATCCCGCCAAACTCAAGGCCGCGCTCACGCGGCGCGACGCCGACGTGTACACCGAGGACTGCATCGAGTTCTTCTTCGACCCCGACGACGCGCAGAAGTCGTGGTTCCAGCTCGACGCCAACCCCCTCGGAACCCTCATGGACATTGCCTCCAGCGGCGGCAAGGCCTGGGACGCCGACTGGCAGGCCAAGTGCAGCATCGGCAAGGACGGCTGGACGGCCGAGGCCGCAATCCGCTTCTCCTCCTTCGGCCGGAACCCCCGCGCCGGCGACGTGTGGGGGTTCAACGTGGGCCGCGAGGTCCCCGCCACGGGAGAGATATCGTGCTGGTCCTGCACGGGCGGGAAATTCCACAACCTGAGCCGTTGGGGGCATCTCGTCTTTGCCGGCGATTACGCCCCGCAGCCCACCGGCTATGAGTTCAACGAGTATGCCTTTGGGGATTACGGCGTCATCTGCGATGCGGCGGCCCTGGCGGACAAGGGCGGCGAGGCGCGGCTCCGGCTCACGAGCGCGCAGGGCGAAGTCTTCGAGAACAAAATCGCCATCACGCCCCAGGCCGCCCGCTCCGGCGAAATCTTCATTCCGGTGTCCGCCGCCTTCAAGGAACAGGGCGAGGCGAAATTCGCCTTCACCATCGTCTCAGGGGACAGCCTTATCGCCGCGCGCACGGGGCGCTTTGTGGTGTTCCCGCCGCCGAAATCCCGGCCCAAACCGTTCATCTCGATTCTGCCCTCCCCGAAGCAGATTGCCCCAACGGCGGGCCAATTTGTCCTGCCCGCCGAGGCGACGCTTGCGTGCACCGGCCTTCCGCCGGAGGACCGCCGCCGTTGCACGGCCGCCCTCGCCGCCGAACTGGGAAAGTACTACGGGACGAAGATTCGGGAGGAATCCGCAGAGGCGAACATCTCGCTCATATGCTCCAACGCCGGCGCTCTGCCCGAAGAGGGCTATCGCCTCGAGATCACGCCCGCTCAGGTCCGCATCTCGGCCGGGGACCCGCGCGGCATTTTTGCCGGCATCCAGACCTTCCTCCAGGTCCTGGCGCAAACCACGCAGGTCGTTTCCGAACCCAAAGCGCCGGCGATGACGGTGCAGGACCATCCCTCGCTGCGTATTCGCGCCGCCACCATGAGCATCCCCTGCAACCGTTGGGGACACCCGAACAACGCCTACGTCTCGCCGGAGTTTTTCTGCGACTTCCTGGCGCGCACGCTCATACGGTGGAAGTACAACACGCTCGTGCTCATCGTCGGCAACGGCATGAAGTTCGACAGCCACCCCGAATGCTCGGGACCGGCGGCCTGGTCGAAGGACGAGGTGCGCCGCGTGCTCGACTTCTGCCGGCAAAACTACCTCGATGTCGTCCCGCTCCAAACCGTCCTCGGCCACGCGAACTGGTTCACGCTCGCGCATAAGGACCTCTGGGAGGACGGCGATTACCACATCGCCTGCGTCTCGAACCCCGCCACGCAAAAGCTCCTGCACGGGGTTTACGACGAGATCATTGACGTCTTCAAGCCGAAGTTCATGCATCTTGGCATGGACGAGGCGTGGTGGAAGACCCTGGACGCGCCGGCCGAAAAGCGGTGCAAGCTCTGCGCCGGCAAGCCCAAGTGGCAGATCGTGGCCGATCAGGCCGCGCACTTCCGCGACTACCTGGCCGCCAGGGGAATCCGCGCGATGATGTGGGGCGACATGCTCCTGGAGGAACATAACGGGGGCGCTCCCTACCACTCCGCCAAGGCCCTCGACGCGATTCCGCGCGATATCGTCATCTGCAATTGGTCCACGTCGCTGGCTCCGGCTTCCTCCAAGAGGTTCCGCGACGCAGGCCACGAGGTCATCCAGTCCAACTCCGTCGGCGTCAACCGCCAGCAGGCCGACTGGATCGTCGGCAACATGATGGGCATCTGGGTCAAGAACCCCTGGCTGACGGATTCGTACTTTCGCGGCGCGCAGGGCTATTCCTTCCTCAGCCTGGTCAACGCCTCGGAATATTCCTGGAACGTCAGCGACGACGTGTCCGACTCGATGAAGAAGATTCAGCACGAGCTGATTAGGGGTTTCGCCGATTCCGCACTCCGGCAGCTTGCGCTGCGCCCCGAAGCGCCCTCGGACCGGCAGCGCCCCGTCGTCATCACGCCCGTGTGCAACATCACAAGGAGCGGCGGCGCCCCGCCCGCCCGCGAACGATGGCTCGGCCATGAACCCCAACAGGACCTCCATGCCCTGCCGGAGAAGCTATCGGCGGGCGGCATGTCGTTCGAGCTTCTGCCCGCCACAGGACCGCCCAATGCCGTCGCCGCCTTCGAGCATCCCGTCGTCATTCCCGTGAACGCCCGCGTCGCGAGCCTCTACTTCCTTCAGGGATGCGATCTGCCCGAAACCGACCGCGAGGCCTTCCTGAAACGTTTCCACAAGAAAGAAGCGATGGCGGGCGTCCTCATCGGCGCGTTCCGCATACAGTTCCAGGACGGAACGACCGACACGATGGACATCCGTTACGGGTGGAACGTTCTGCCCTGGCGGATGCGCGAGAACATTCTTCCCTATTGCTATGGTTCGGCGGGCGTGTTTACCTTCGCCACGGATGCCATGAAGCATCGCGACCCGCGGGGCGTGGACGTGCAGCTCTATGCGACGCAGTGGGCGAACCCCCGCCCCGACATCGCGATTGCGGCCGTGGAGTTTTCGTCGGCGGGAACGGAGGCCACCCCCTTTATACTCGCGGTCTCCGCGAAGCCGGCAAAGTGAAGACCGAAGACGTGTTCGCTGCTAGGGCTGCACGCGATAGTGCGTCCCGACGACGCGCTTGCCTCTCTCGTCGGCCACGCTGAAGAAAAAACCCCAGTCCTTCTCGATGTTTTCCACCTTCACGAGCACGCGGTTCCACCCGCTCTTCAGGGTCACGGGCACGTTGAACTCGCCGGCCTTTGCGGCGCGTTCCCCCGGCTTGGTAAACACCGCTGCGTCGTTGAGCCACACCTTTACGCCGTCATCGCTGCCGATAAGAAAGCTCGCCCGTTTGTTGGCGTCCGAATATATCTGTGTGAACGCAAACCCCTCGCTGAAGTCAAACGGCCCGATCGAGACGGCCAGGTCAACGTAGTCCGGCGCTCCGGCGTTCTTGATCGTCCAGTCCAGCAGGGCCTTTATGTCCCGGTTTTCCTTCCCCACGTACGAAGCCTTCTGCAGGTCCGCGCCTTTCAGGAAATCGGCCTCCGGCGGATAAACGCCGTTGAGACCGCCCGCCGCGCTGTCGAACGGCCCCAGGAGCAGCCACTCGTTCCCGACCCTGCGTTTCCGCGCCGTCTCCGCCAACCGCACAATGCGGGGGTTGGCCAGGGCCGCGAATGTGCGGTACAGGCTCCCGGTGTCGCGCATCTTCATCACATCGGCCACGGCCTGCTCGGCGGCAACGGAATCTCCATAGTTCATGAAGGTGCTGTCCACCGCGCGAACGTCGTCCGCGAAGAGCGCGCCCTGTCCGTCGTTGTGGATCTCCGCGCGCGCCTTGGTTCCCTGCGGCAGCCGAGACGTCTGGGACACCGGCCACACCAGCGATACCTCGCGCCAGCCCGTGTCCACAACGAAGGTCTGGCCCAGGTATTTCTCGCCGACCAGGGCCAGTCGGGCCTTCAGGCCGGCGCGGTCCGCCGCCATGCGGGCCAGGAAGGCATACTCCCGCCCCGGCGCCGGCGCGAACTTGCCGGTGTAGAGACCGGCCGTGCGACCGCGCTTCGAGTTGTCCAGCCGCAAGACTCTGCCGGGCGGCGACTCGCGCACCTCCGTCGTGCAGAGCAGGTCCGCCGTATGCCAGCCGTAAAGCTTCCAACCGATGGGGAACCCGCCGGCGTCCACTTCCTCAAACGTCCCGTTGCGGATGAGGTTGGGGCGCCGCGTCGCCAGATGGGGAAGCATGACCTCGACATCGCGCAGGATTTCCTCGACCGCGTCCACGGCCGCCTCATCAGGGACAACGCTCGCCCCGCGCACAACCGCCGGCGGCTCAATCCTGAGCGCCTTGACCGACCACGGCGCAAGCCCAAACGCCAGATGAAACCCGTCTTTCGCTCGGCGGCCTGAGACTGCCTTGCGCAACACCGGATCGGCGACGGCCCTCTCGGCATCTCCTTCCAGCGTCAGATGGACCGTCTCGGCCCACCAGCACGGATTCACCACGTACAGCCACTGAACGCCCCCGCCCACCGCCTGGCGCGCCACCATGTCGGTGTCAAGCCCGCTGCCGCTCAACGTGGCGAACTCCCAGCGCGGCAGGACCACGGCAGAGGCGGGAAACATTTTCAGGACGTCTGCGTGCGCCGGAATCGGCATCAGGGCTTGCGACCCCGAAGGCGTGACGGCCTCGCTGTGGGTCGGTCGGATGGCGGGCGCGCCTTCACAACCCGCAAGCAGAAGGCCGGCGAACATCACGGCGATGACGCCCCTGCGCGCTGGAGTCAAATCGGCCATCCTCATCCGGGTCATGTCCCATAGCACATTCGACGTTGCGCCCGAAAGATAAACTATTTGCATGGAGCCTGTCAACGCGAAAGAGGAGCGGCTGCGCAACAGCAAATCTGCGCGTATTGACTTTGGCGCCCCAGGATGTTATGGTATGGGTCTTTGATTTCCGCTGCGTTTCCGGGCTTTCAGAATGGCAAAACCGCAAACTATCGAAAAAGTCTTGAGCAAGCGCAGCACTCAATGGCTCTTGCGCCGGCTCACCCGCCGAGGGCGCAACGGACGGTGTGCGCTCGACAATATTTTCGACCTCTACGCCGGCAACGGCGCCACACTCTGGCAACGCATCAAGTACTTCGTCCCTCTTCAGATCATCGAACTTTTCCGCAAGAAAGCCGGCGCCACGCGCGAGCAGGTCGTGCGCCGCGTGTGCGGCCACAAGCCGACCGTGCGCGCCCTCGTCAACACCGCGCGCGGCGTGGGCAAATACGGCCTCCTCAAGCCCCAGATTTTCTCGGCGCCGCTCATGGTCGTCTGGAACTTCACCCAGGCCTGCAACTTCTCCTGCAAACACTGCTACCAGAACGCCCGGAAGCGCCTCCCGGATGAATTGAACCTGCAACAGCAAATCGCCGTGGTGGACGAACTGGCCGACAACGACGTGACCTTCCTGGCCTTTGCCGGCGGCGAACCCCTGATCTCCTCGACTTTCTGGCGCGTGGCCGAGCACGCCCGCAAGCGAGAGCTTCACCTGACGCTGGCCACGAACGGCTCTCTTCTCACCAAGAAAGTCGCCGCCCGGCTGGCCGACCTGAAGTTCGGGTACGTCGAGGTCAGCCTGGACTCCGTGGACCCCGCCAAGCACGACGCGTTCCGCGGCAGCCCCGGTTACTGGCAGAAGGCCGTGGACGGCATCAAGAACATCGCCGCCACCGGCGTAAAGACGGGACTGTCGGCCACCATCACGCGGCTGAACTTCGACGAACTCGACTCGCTCATCAAGTTCGCCAAAGAACTCGGATGCCACAATTTCTACGCCTTCAACTTCATCCCCACCGGCCGCGCAAGCGAGATCGTGGACCTCGACATCACGCCCGAAATGCGCGAGGAAATGTTGCGCGTCCTGAACAGCCACCTCAACGAGAACGCGATATCCGTCATGACGACGGCGGCGCAATTTGGCCGGGCCTGCCTGCAATTGGCGGGAGACTCCGGCAAGATCAACACGGGCCACTACGGCGCCGGGCCGGGCCTCAACGCGCGCACGCTCGCCAAGTACGTCGGCGGCTGCGGCGCGGGCCGCTGCTACTGCGCCGTCCAGCCCAACGGCGTCGTGACGCCGTGCGTGTTCATGCCCAAGCCCGTGGGCGACCTGCGCGAGACCGGCCTCATGCACATCTGGGAAAACTCCGAGGTCATGCGTCTGTTGCGCGACCGCGACGACCGCGAGGGCCACTGCAAGATATGCGACTTCAAGTACCATTGCGGCGGCTGCCGCGCGCGCTCCTACGGATACTTCAAGGACATGCGCAAGCCCGACCCCGGCTGCATCCACAACCGCGCCGACTGGGAGACCCTCTGCCGCACCGACCTCCAAGGGCGCGACCTGGCCGCGGCCGGAAAATGACATGCCTATGCGAAAGCGACTTCTCCGTGCGTCCCTGCTGGTTCTTCTGGCGCTGAGCGGATGCGCCTACCTTCGCCCGCTGGAACACGAGCCTGTCCTCTCCAGGGTTCCGATGAACTTCCGCGTCGAGGGGCGGCCCGTCATTCACCTGGTCCTGGACGGCACGCGGGCCGACGTGTTCTACTCCATGATGGACGCCGGCGAACTGCCCAACATTCGCCGTTACGTCGGCGACCGCGGCTTGCGCGTGGAGAACGCCTTCACGTCTCTGACCTCCACGACCTTCGCCTGCATCGCCGTGCAGCTCAGCGGCAAGGTCCCCGCCCATCTCAACTTTCCCGGCAATGCCTGGCTCGATCGGGACACGTCCGTCCTGCGCAAGATCAACTCTTCGGCGAGTGTTCTGCGCATCAACACGGACATCACCGGGCCGACCCTGCCGGAGATACTGGCCGCCCAAAGACCGCGCGAATGGTCCGCCGTGATCGCCGACAACCTCACGCGCGGCGCCGCGTACGCCAACCCGCTGCGGGAATGGCTTGGGGTGGGTTACTTTCTCCAGCGATGGCGGATCGTAGACCGCTTCGCCTTCGAGACCTTCCACGACATCCTCATCGAGGCCAACAAGCGCGGCACGTTTCCGGCCTACGCTTTTGTGCACCTGATCGCCACGGACAACCACGGCCACATGCACGGCCCGCTCAGCCGTGAGCTGCGCGATTGCCTCAAGCATGAGGACGCGCAGTTCGGCCGCCTGATGCGCACCTTCGACGCCATGGGCCTGACCGACAAGGTGTGCGTCCTGATCACGGCCGATCACGGCATGATGGCTTTGGAACCGCAGAGCCTTGTCCTGCGCGACTTCATCTCGAACTCGATGGGCGTGCCGTGCGGTTATCTGGCGGTCGAAGAGGATATGCCGATTGAAAAGAGGCGCGCGGCTTTGTCGAAATATCGAGCGCTCGACGCCACCAGCGGCGACCGCTACTGCTTCCTCTACTTTTCAAGCCCCGACAAGGCCGGCGTTGCCGACTGGGGGGTGAGGCCCTCGCTCGATCAACTGCGGAGATTTCGCAACGACGCTGGAAAATCTTTCGATGTGCCTGACCTTCTTCGCAGTCAACCGGGGGTCGCCTTTGTTTGCGCGCGCGACGAGAAGGGCGTTTGCCACGTGTACGGGCCGAAGGGCTATGCCCTTGTCCACGCGGAGGGCGCGGTTCCGAAGAATCGCAGATATGCCTACGGTGTGAAAGAGGGGCAGGACCCCCTCGGCTACCAGTCCGTTCCCCTGCGCAGCACCGGCGACATGCGCTTCCACACGGCGGACGAATGGTTTGAGGCCACGGCCAACTCGGAGTACCCCAACTTCGTCCCCGAAGTCTACGACCTATTCGACTCTGCGCGCACGGGCGACCTGGTCCTCTTCGCCGCGCCGGGGTGGAATTTCAAGAGCGGCAACAAGGGCGCGCACGGCGGCCCGCATCGCGATGAAATGCGCGTGCCGATGCTGATGGCAGGCCCCGGCATCCCCCGACGGGCGGTGTCGCGCGCCCGCACCGCCGACATCGTCCCGACGGTGCTCGATTACATGGGCGTCAGCCCCGGCGAGGAGTTCGACGGCCGATCACTTCTTGCGAAGCCTCAGTAAGCGGTCCAACGCCAGCCCCACGAAAAAGCACACCAGGTTGTCAATCACCGGCCAAAGCAGGAAGTTAATCTTCGTCCACCATACCATGTAGATCAGACAGGCGTAACAAGCCGCGAAGCCCGTGAGCGCCGCCCACTTGTTTACGCGGAACGGCAGGAACGCCAGCGCCATCAACCCCAGCACACCGCTGGCGGTCGCCGCCATCACCTTCGACCATGCGACCTGGGCAAGCCCGGCGTTCTGCGCCAGTATCACGGCCACCACCGTAGCCAGTCCGCCCCAGAAGACCGTAAGGGCGCGAGCCAGGTTCAGGTAATGGCGATCGGTCCGGTCCCGGCTTGTCAGGCGCTTGTAGAAGTCCTCCACGAACACCGTCGAGCTGGAGTTCATGACCGCCGCCACCGTGGACATGGTCGCGGCGAAAAAGGCGGCGATCACAAGCCCCCCCGCGCCGACCGGCATACTCGTGCCGACGAAGTAGGGATAGATGGCGTCAAGGCGTTTCTGCGCGATGAGGTCCGAGACCGCCGCGTCGGGATGAACCTGGTAGAACACAAACAGGCCCGTGCCGATGAAGTAAAAGGCATAGCCGAGCGGGATATAGCCGAGAATCGCCAGCCACACGCTCCGGTTGGCCTTGGCCGTGGACTCGGTGGTCATGTAGCGCTGGGTCATGTCCTGCTGCGTGCCGTAGATGCGCAGGGTCTCGAACACCGTTTGAAGGATGAGCCAGGCGGTGACGATTTGCGTGAAGTCGGCCCGGAAGTCGAACATGCGGAACTTGTGATGATCGCTGGCGATGGCGAGGAAACTTCCGCCCGCCCCCCAGATGCTCGCGAAGATGTACGCTATGCTCACCACCGCGCCCGCCGCGAAAACGACCACCTGGATCGCGTCGGTCCAGATCACGCCTTCCATACCGCCCATGGCGGTGTAGACGGTCACGATCACGCCCATGATGATGATCGTGGTCGTCAGGTCCCAGCCGGTGACGATCTTGCCCGCCAGCGCGGCCAGGTACAGGATAAGCGCGTTGCGGCCCACCCCCAGCGCCAGGAAACACGCCGACGCCAACAGCCGCGCCGAGACATGGATGCGTTCTTCAAGGAACGCGTACACGCTGACGGCGTTGGCCTCGCGGTAGCGGGGCAACACGAAGCTCGTGATCACCCACGCCGTCAGGATCAGGCAGGGAAGCTGGACGCTCCATGTCCAGTCGTTGTCGCCGAAGGCCAGCGCCGGCAGCGCCATCATCGTCAGGGCCGAAAGGTAGGTGCCCAGGATCGAAAGCCCCGCCAACACGTAGTGGATTCTGCCCTCGGCGATAAAGTAGCCCCTCGCGCCCTTCACGCGCCGCCCAGCCCACCAGCCGATCGCCAGCATGCCGATGAAATACAGAACGAGCACGACGTAGTTGACAAACCCGAAAGGGGGCGGTGTAATATTCATGGTCTCGGAAGTATAGCCGACGAAGCCCGTTTTTCCTGAAGAAAAAGCGGGGCGGCTTTTTTCAGTGCCTTTTTCCCCCAGCGGAGGAGCCTGTATGCCCGGACCCAAGATCACCGTCATCGGCGCCGGAAGCTATTTTTTTGGGAAACCCGTCATTCACAAGATGGCCGCAAGCCCCGTCATGGCCAACGGCACTTTGGCGCTGGTGGACACCGACGCCGGAATCCTCGCCACCATGACGCAACTGGCCCGGCGCGTCTTCGCCGAGACGATGTGCGGCGTCAAGGTCATCGCTTCGACCGACCGCCGCAAGGTCATGAAAGACTCCGACTTCGTCGTCCTGACCTTCTCCCGCCGGAACGCGTATTACCGCGGCGTGGATACCCGCATCGCGGCCAGGCACGGCATCCGGATGTGCAGTTCGGACACGATCGGCCCGGGCGGCATCTTCCGCGCCCTGCGCGAACTGCCGCTCATCCTCGACATGGCCCGCGACGCCGCGCGCCTGGCGCCCGACGCCTGGGTCATCAACTTCGTCAACCCCACCACGGTCATGGGCATGGGTCTGCGCCGTTACGCCCCGCAGGTCAAGAGCTTCGCCTTATGCGACGGCCACCATGAACCCCACAACACCCTGCGCTGGTGCAAGACCGTCGGCATCCTGCCGTCGGACGCCACGGTTGTTCCGCCCGACGTCTTCGCCAAGCTCGACCTGGCCATCGGCGGCGTCAACCACTGCACCTTCATCGTCCGTTTCCGCTACGACGGCAAGGACATGATGCCCGTCCTGCGGCGCAAAGTGCAGGAGTGGGTTGACGCCGAGGCCGCGAAGCCTCAGGCCCACTCCAAGGCCCGTTTCAATCACCTTTACGCCCTGCAGCTCTTCGACCTGTACGGCGCCTACCCCACCGCCGTCGGCCACACCAAGGAGTACGTCCCGTTCTTTCAGGGGTACGGCGTGCGGCCCAACATCCCCGAAGCCATCACGCTGTTCGACTGGAAGGAACGCCGGCGGCTCATGGACGCCGCGTGGACCACGACGGAGCAATACGCGTCGGGCCGCTTGAGCGTCGAGGAGTTCATGAAGAAGGTGCACAACGACCACGCCACCGACATCATCGAGGGGATGTGGGGCGGGCTGGGCAAGCAGTTCTACATCAACTCCCCCAACCGCGGCGCGGTGACCAATCTGCCCGACGACGCCTTTCTTGAGCTGCGATCCGACGTGGACATGCGCGGCCCGCGGCCGCAACCTTTCGGGGCGTTTCCCCGCGGGCTTCTGGCCCTTACGCACCAAGTCCTCGACACGCATGAACTCACCGCCGAGGCGGCCGTGACCGGCGACCGCGCGATCCTGCGCCGGGCCATGCTCACCGACCCCATCTGCAACAACATCGCCGACGCCGACGCGTGCATCGAGGATCTGCTGAAAGCACAGAAGGACGCCCTGCCGGGGTATTGGTACGGGCGGAAGTGAAAGGAGACGGGAAGGTTCAGTGCTCGATATCCACGTCTTTCATTTGAGCGCCTCCCGCAACATCATTTCCGAGATAGGGCGAAAGTCCCAGTACAAGAGCCAATCTCCGCGCGCTGCTCAAGGGCTTCTCGCGCCTTCAGGAGCAGCGCTTTTTGCTCGGCATCCGGCAAGACCGCCTTCGGCGAAGGAGCCGTGCAGATGGGCGAAAATGGCCTCTTGCCGGGTTCCCAAGACCTGCTGGAGTTTTTGGCCAAGACCGGCCCGTTCGGAGGGCGAATGTTTGAGCAGTCTCTCGCGCTCAGACATTGGAATCTCCCTCTGAAGGAATAGGACCCATGTGAAGTTCGGCCAACTTCAGAAACTTCTCCGCCCGAGCAATTTGTTCTGCTGCCTCCTCAGGCGGCACGCTCCTGGCCTTGCCGTAGTCGCCGGCATGGCGGACTTCCATGCCCGCAAGGAGGTAGAGGTGGAATTCCGGAGGCAAGACACCCGTCTTGGCAAAGTGTTGTCCAAAAGCGGCATGAACAGCGCTGTGTTTGGAAAAGGAAAAGCCCTTTCCAAGCAGAAACGCTTCGGCGACATAGAACATAGTGTAATAGGCCCGCGATGCGGCAAATCCGTGAAGCCCCTGGTCATTCAGAATTCTTGCCGCTTTGAGGCTGTCAACGGCCTGGACGAGCAGATCGCGTTGTTCGGGCGTCATATGGGCACACCTTCGCGTCTGACATTGAGGAGAAGCGGACTCTTTTCCTCCTCAAATTGGTGTTCGGAGACGAAAACGCATGCGAGGACTTCATCGTGTTGGAGTGAGAGGTCAGCTACGTCGCCTATTGTTCGGGCAATCTCCGCACAAGGCGAGACTTCGCCCTGTAACACCACGAGCACGTCTATGTCGGAGCCCGGCTCTGCGTCGCCGCGGGCCTGCGAGCCGTAGAGAACCAGCCGGACCAAACGCTCGCCGTAAATCGCGTCGAGACGATCCCGCAACTCGGCCAGAATGCTCTTGAGTTTCGCGTTCATGGCTGTTTTCTCTGCCATAAGGGTACCATCTTCTCGCGTCTTCGCCTACGCCTTCTTCCAGCGCGTTCCCTTCGGGGTGTCTTCGAGGATGATTCCCTGTGCGGCGAGCGATTCGCGGATCTCGTCGGCGCGCTTGAAGTTCCGGGCCTTGCGGGCGGCCAGCCGCTCCTCGATGAGACGCGCGATCTCATCCGGCAACGGGCCGGCGCCCTCCGTCCCGTACTCCGCCAGGAGTTCGGGGGAGGGCTTGCCTCCCTGCCGAAGGGTCTTGAGGTATTCGTCCGCAACCTTGGCGGGAAACAGCACGCCCAGCACAGAGTCGAACTTGCACAGGAGGCCGGCGACCGCCAGGGCCTGCGCGGCGCTGATGCGAAGCTTGTACACGTCGCGGATCATGTCGAAGAGGGCGGCAGCAGCGGCGGAGGTGTTCAGATCGTCGTCCATTCCCGCCTCGAACTCCGCCTCGGTCTTCTTCAGGACGGCGGCCAGATCCGGGCTGTCCTGGGCGGCCGAGCACGACTTGAGGTGAGTTATGAAATCCGTGATGCGCCTCAGGGCGTGGCGCGCGCCGTCGAGGCCCTCCATCGTGAAGTTCAGCGGCATGCGGTAGTGACCCGTCATGATGGCGTATCGCACGACGCGCGGCGTATACCCCTTCGCCACCAGGTCGCGCAGCGTGTAAAAATTGCCGAGCGACTTCGACATCTTCTGCCCGTCCACGAGCAGGTGCCGCGCGTGGAGCCAGTACTTGACGAAGGGCCGTTTGCCGGTGGCGGCCTCCGACTGGGCGATCTCGCATTCGTGGTGGGGAAAGATGTTGTCCTCGCCGCCCGTGTGGATGTCGAGTTGGTCGC
>CAYPFP010000106.1:0-17728 GCA_964409935.1 uncultured Planctomycetota bacterium
AACGCGCCAGAGCCGTCTTGGATAATCAAGGATCAGCGTGAGACACTACACTAGATGCAAGGCAGCCGACCGATATCGCCCATGCTCGGTGTCCGGCCCGGCCCGGGCCAACCTGTGTTAGGCATATAACTATCCCTAACAACACGTTCCACGTCGGCCAACCTTCCCTTTCGCTATCGGGACCCGCCTGGAGGCAAAGCTTGCGACATCTCCCGCCCGAGCGCGGTGTCTGTTCCAAGCCGCCTCCTCTCTTGCCGGGATATCTGTCTTAGGGATAGAAGTATCTCTAAGAGCAGGCTCCAGGTCAACTTCTCGCGTCCCGTCATCGCGATCAGTGTAGAGCAAAGCCGTATCTGCGCCCAGATGCGCAAAGGGCAATCGTTGCGTCCGCTGCGCCGGCGGTGCCGAGGCAGCGACGCGCGCAGTAAAGCGCCTTGGCGTCCCACGCGGCGCGGCAGCCAGGAGATGCGCCGACGGCTCTCGCCACGGCTAGGTTCTATGGCGATGTGGGCTCTCGGTCCTTAGGGATAGAAGTATCCCTAAGGCAACGTTTCAAGGCAGGGGCTGTGACGGTCGTTCGTCGCAGTCAGGAGGTTTTCGTTTTGTTCAGCGGGGCGGAAGGCTGGATGAGGGTGAGGTGGAACGAAGATCTCCCGTGTCGCGGTGAGCAAGGTTCGGCTCACGGGCGGCGGTGTGACCAGAGGCGGCGGCGGGCGTGACGCCCGGGCCATGAGACCTGCCAAGCGACCTGCGGTGCGGCCCTGTTCTTGGTACGTGTCGCCCCTATGTCTTAGGGATAGAAGTATCCCTAAGACCACGTTCCAAGGCAGGGGCTGGGACGCTCGTTCGTCGCAGTCAGGAGGTTTTCGTTTTGTTCAGCGGGTAGGAGGACTGGGGGGCGGTCCTCGCGGCCGCAACGCACGTTGAGCCGAGCCAGCGACCGGGCATGAGAGTGACTTGGCGTCCCACGCGGCGCGGCACCCAGGAGATGCGACGACGGCTCTGGCCACGCCCAGTTTCATTGGCGATGTGGCCTGTCGTGTCTTAGGGATAGAAGTATCCCTAAGGCCACGCTCTAGCGTAGTGCCTGTGACGTTCCTTCCTTGCAGTCAGGAGGATTTCGCCTTGTTCGGCGGGGAAGAAGGAGGGGCGGGCATGTGGCAAAGAGCGGCGGACGGGGCACAGCAGCGTGGAAATACGCCGACAGCTCTCGCCACGGCCACATTAATTGCCGTGGTGGGCTCTCGTGCCTTAGGGATAGAACTATCCCTAAGACAACGCTCCGGGGCAGCGGCTGGGTCGTTCGTTCCTTACCGTGAGGAGGGTCTTGTTCAGCGGGGCGGAAGACTGGGTGAGGGTAAGGCGGAACGAAGGTCTGGCGTGTCGCGGTGAGCCAGGCCCGGCCCGCCGGCGGCGGTGTGACCATAGCTGGTGCCGCCCGCATCGGGCGTGACCCAGAAGGCGTAGAGCCTGCCGTTGCGGAGATGGAACCGGAACCGGACGGCCTTTCCGGCGGCCGGGGACACGTCCTGAGCGCCGCGCCACTTGATCTGGAGGCGGGTTGCGTCGGCGCGCACCGGCACGCAGTTGTCGCGCGTGAACGGGGCGATGGCGTTGCCGCTCTCGTCGAGGATCTCGGCCCGCAATTCGCCGTTCGGGGCGTCCACATTTACGAAGAGGTGCTTGCCGCCAAAACGCACGGGGCGAGTGGTGAGGGCGCCTTCGGCGTCGGCGTCCATCGAGACGAAACCGTCGCGGCGCAGGACGGCCAGTCCGGTGCTGCCGCCGGCGTCGCTGTTGGGGCAGTCGGGGTAACTCCGCCCGGCGCGCCCGCTGACGTAGAAGAAGAGCTTGTCGCCGACGATGAGGCAGCATCCGCCCGCCGATTGCACGTTGCCGTAATTCCAATCGCCGGCGCGTTCGGAGATGGGGATGAAGGCGCGGCGGTCGGGGCGCGACCAGTGGAACCCGTCCCGGCTGAATCCCACGCAAAGCTCGTTGGGTTTGGGGCGGCCTGGCGGCGCGTTGCTGCCGCCGTGGTAGATGGTGAACAGTCCGAGCAGCAGGTTCTCGTAGGCGACGGCGTCGAGGGTGTAGAGTTCGGTGCGGGCCTTGTGGTCGGGGCGGGGCAGGTCGAGGTTGTCGGCGCCGGCCCACAACGGCGGCTCGCCGTACTTCCAGCCCGGTCCGGCGGTCAAGTCCTTGACGGCCCAGTATTGCCGGCAGCGCATGGGGGACTTGACGCCGCCGAACGGCCAGCAGCCGCGTATGCTGTAGACCCAGACCTTTCGCAGGACGTCGTAGAAGGCGGAGTTCCGGTCGCCGCACGGTCCCACGCGGGCGGCGGGCGCGCCCCAGTGTATGCCGTCGGGGGAGAACTGCACGGTCATCGCGCACAAGGAACCGAACCACTCCTTACCCGCCGGCAGGAGGTCCTTGCCGTCGTGCGTTGTGATGAAGACGAAGCGGCGCGAGGGGTCCTTGGTCTCCGGGTCCAGCCAGACGGTGTTGGCGCCGCCGCCGCCCGAAGTCACGACGATGTTCGTGCCGGGCTTCACGTCGAGGGACGGCTTCTCCCAGCGGATACCGTCGCGGGAGACGGCGTAACAGAGGTAGCGCGAGTAACTGCCCATGTACCACATTTTGAAGAGTCGGTCGGCGGGGTCGTAGAACACGCCGCCGCTGAAGGGCATGGCCATGGGGCCGGAGCGAGGGCCTGAGCCTTCGTTCTCCCAGGGTTTGTCGGGTTTCAGGACGGGGTTGTCGGGGTGGAACTGCGCGCGATGGGAGACGCGGCGCAGCGTGGTCTGCTCGATGAGGAAGTCGTCCACGAAAAGCTGCCGCCCAACGTCAATGGGTATGACGTTGGGCGGCGAGATGAGATAGGAAGGTTTGGGCGGCGGCTCAAGGCTGAGGACGACGTTCTTGGGCGGCCACTCGTCGGGCAGGACGATGCCGTTGGGCAGCGTCTGGCCGGCGGAACCGTTCTCGGCGGCGAGTGCCGCCGCGAGCAAGGTCACGCCCAACAGGACGATCAAGAGGGTCTGCATTTTACTTTCTCATTCCCCGATACGGGGCGTCCATCTTGAACGAGCCTTTCCACGCCGGAGGCAGGCCGAGGCACCAATGCACGGCGTTGACGACGAGGCGCTGCATGCGCTCTTCCTTGAAGTCTTCGGGGTGGCCGAGGGTCGTGAAGAAGACGGGGCCGCCGTGCTTGTTTTTCCACGTCCACGCGATGGGGTTGTCGGGCGCGGGCATGCGGGGGTTGACGGCCTTGCCCGTCAGGAGCGGCGTTGCGTCGGCGGGCGGCCACTTGGGCAGGACGTGATAGAGCCACGAGCGCGCCGTAAACGTGCCGGAGACGTCCTTCAACACGGGGTGGTCCTTGGCGGCGTCAATGACCGAGACGATGGTTGTGGACTGATGGCCGTAATGGGTGTGGCCGTCGGCGCCCCAGCCCGGCGGTGCGCCGAAGGCCTCTGCGGCCCAGCCGTTCCAGGCGATGAGGGGGTGGCCGTCGGGGTACTTGAAGGAGTGCGAGGTTGTGCGGAAGCCCATGAGGGGTGTGCCGGCCTTCATGCAGGCCTCGATGTGCTTGACCTGTTCGGCGGGGAGGCGCCGCCAGCGCAGGTAGAACACGGCGAGGTCGGCCTTGCCCAGCCATTCGAGACCGGGGATGTTCTCCTCGCCGTTCTGGTCGGGGAAGGCCCGCAGGACGGTCGTGTCCAGGTCGTACTTCGTCAACAACTCCGCCGCCAGCAGCGGCATGGTTTCCTCGCCGCCGTACTCGTGGTCGCCGGTCACAAACACAACATGCTTCTTCGCCATTCTTGTTCTCCTTTGAACAGAGGAATCCTACGTTCTTAGTTTGTAGTGGACCTCCGGCAGGTCGCGCAGACGCTGGGCGGCCTGTTCGGCGGTGAGGTCGCGCTGGGCCTCGGCGAGCATCTCGTAGCCGACCATGAATTTCTTGACGGTCGCCGAGCGCAGGAGCGGGGGGTAGAAATGCGCATGGAGTTGCCAGGGGTAGGGGTCGGCCTCCGCGAAGGGCGCGCCGTGCCAGCCCATGGAGTAGGGAAACGATGTCTCGAAGAGGTTGTCATACTTCGTGAGCAGCCGTTTCAGGATGTCGGCCAGGCCGGCGCGCTCGCGGTCGTCGAGCAGGGCGATGCGCGGGGCGTGGCGGCGCGGCAGCAGGAGCGTCTCGAAGGGCCAGACGGCCCAGTAGGGAACGACGGCCGTCCAAAGCTCGTTCTGGACCACGATGCGCTCCCGGCGTTCCTCTTCGAGGCGGGCGTAGTCCAGGAGCAGGACGCTTCGGCGCTCCTGCGCGTAGGCGCGCTGGCGCTGGTCCTCCAACGCCGGTTCGTTGGGGAGGAAATCGCTGGTCCATATCTGGCCGTGGGGGTGGGGATTGGAGCAGCCCATCACGGCGCCCTTGTTCTCGAAGATCTGTACCCAACGGTAGCGGCGGCCCAACTCGTCGGTCTGGTCGGCCCACATGTCCACGACGCGGCGGACGGCATCGGCGCTCATTTCGGGGAGCGTGAGGTTGTGCCGGGGCGAGAAGCAGATCACGCGGCACTCGCCGACCACGGGCCGGCTTCGCAGCAACGGACCGTCGTCGGCGAAGGCGCCTGCCGACTCCGGCAGCAGGGCGGAGAAATCGTTCAGGAAGACGAAGGTGTTCTCGTAGTGCGGGTTTTTCTGGCCGTTGGCGCGGGTGTTGCCCGGACACAGGTAGCACGAGGGGTCGTGTTCGGGGCGCGCGTCGTCGGCGGTCTGTTCCTTCTGTCCCTGCCAGGGGCGCTGGGTGCGGTGCGGCGAGACCAGAATCCAATCTCCCGTCAAGGGGTTGAATCTTCGGTGCGGCTGCAACATGCTCGATTCTCCGGACATCTCAATTTTCCACGACGCGAACGACGAGGTTGTCAACGCAGACGGTTCCGGCGAGACCGCGATGGCGCAGGCCGACGCCTTTGGCCGCCTTCTGGCGATGCCGAAAGACGCCGCCGCCCGCGAACTCCGCCATGTTTGCGCCGGTGTAGCACTCGAAGACGCCCGCGGGAATGTCCATGAGGATCCGGACTCGCGTCCAGGTCTCGCGCCGGGACAACGCGAAGGGCGTCCACTTGTCCTTTTCGGTGTAGTACCAGACAAAGCGGCGGTTCCAGTGGATGTACGGGCCGATGTCGCCGGTGTAGTAGGAAGTCTTGCGCAGCGCGGGATCGTGCTTGTCGAAGTCGCCGAGGGTCACAAAGAGAAGCCCTTCGAGGGGAGGGGTCCAGTAGTCGAACTCCGCCTCGAGCCGACCTGCGGCGGGACGGTCGAAGGTCCGAAAGACGTAGTCGCCGGGGGACAGAAGGAGGACCTTGTTGTCGGGGGCCAGGGGCGTTCTTCGGCCTACGGCCTGGTCCGGGACGACGCGGGGCGTCTGGTCGCCCGCCTCCCATCGCGCCGGCAGGCCGCCGGACGCGGGGGACTCGAAGTCCTCTGCGAAGAGGAGGGTCCTGGTCTTGCCCTGAGCGACCTGCGGCGGGCGCTCGGCGATTTTGGGCGGGGCGAACGTCTCCATCTCCGGCAGTTCCGGCGCGTACAAGTCCTTCGTCTTGCGGTGCGCGCGCACCCAGTCTACGGCCATGCTCACGCCGTCCATCGCGTCAAGATTGCCCCCCTCTTTCTCAAGCTGGCGCGGCATGATGACGGTGCTCAGGCGCACGTCGGCGGGCGCGTGGCAGAGCAGGTTTTGGATTCGACGGATCGGGCGGCCGTCGAAGTACCAGACGATCTCCTTTTCGTTCCACTCCGCGCCGTAGAGGTGGAAGTCCGCGTCAAGGTCGTCGGCGGCGTCCCAGGTCTTGCCCGAACCGTAGTGGTCGCGGTTGCGCGGATCGCTGTCCGACATGTAATAGTGGAGCGTCATGGCGATTTCGCGGGGGGTGTGGCCTTCGTTGATGTCAATCTCGAAATGAGGCGGGTCGGGGAAACGCGCCCCTTGCGGGCGAAACAGCCAGAAGGCGTTGTTGAGGAAACGGCCGTACCTCATGCGCGCCTCGAAGTAGCCGTACTGCTGCGCGAAGGAGCGGGTCCAGATATGGGCCGTGGACCAGTCCTTTCCGCCGCGCGGAGGGTTTTCGCGCCGCGTCACCTGGAAGAGAATGCCGTCCTTGAGGATGTTGTTCTCGGGCCAGCGGCCTTCGAGCTTTTCGGCCCCGCGGATGCCGTGGTCGGACTGCCAGACGTCCCAGTTCAGGGCTTGTCCGTCGAAGTCTTCCTGAAATGTCAAGGCCCACTCGGCATGGCGCGGCGGGTCGGCCTGGGCCGGGAGGTTGGCGAGCAGAATCAACAGGGCCGCGACGACGCGCCAACCCCCTCGGTGATGCAGGATACGGCCCATTTACGCCTCCACAGGCTCGGGCCTGCCGCTGAGCATGGAAAGGTTGGCGGCCACGCTGATCGCCAGCGTCTTGACGCCGTCGGCATAGGACGACTTCACCGCGTTCTGGTCGTTCTCGCGGACGGCCTTGAGGAAGGCGGCGTCCTCGGCGGGGAAGATCTCGCGGTCTTCTTTGATCTCCTCTGCCGGCTTGCCGGCCTGGTGGATCTTGACGGAGTGCTCCCAGCCGGTGAAGAGGGCGGTGGTGTTGCTCGCGTAGACGTTGAGCGAGACGCCGCCCCCGCCGCCGTTGGCGCAGCAGCCGCCCCACAGATTGGCGACGGCGCCGCTCTTGAACCGGATGTTGACGACGCTGGCGTCCTCGATGCTGTAGTTGGCGGGCGTGCCCTTGTTGAAGCCCTCGGCCTTGAAGGCGTGGACCTCGACGGCGTCGCCGGCCATGAAGCGGGCCAGGTCCACGGTGTGCGTTACCTGCTCCAGGAACTGGCCGCCGCTCTTGTCTTTCTGCACCCACCACGTCCAGATGCCGACGCCTTCGCGGGGCTTGGGCGAGCCGCCGATCCAGCCGCCCGTCATGAAGATGGGCGGGTCGCTCGCCATGAGTTCGCGCGCCTTGTTGACGCTCTTGCGGTAGCGGTTCATGTAGCCGGCGCAGGTGATGAGTTTCTTCTCGGCCACGGCCGCCGCGATCTCCCTGGCCTGCGTGACATAGAGGTTGATGGGCTTCTCGACGAAGAACGCGATGCCGCGTTTCACGCACTCGAACTCCGCGCCGTGCGCGAAAGGCGGCAGGTTCAGGAAGACGGCGTCCAGGGCCACGCTGTCGAACATGGCCTTGGCGTCTTTGAAGGCCTTGCCGCCGTTTTCGGCGGCGCGCTTCTCGGCCAGTTCCAGGTTCACGTCGCAAAAGGCCGCGATCTTGACGTCGGGGTCCTTCTTGACGCCGGGCAGGTGGTTCTGCGTCATGCCGCCGCACCCGACGAAGCCCACGTTCAACGGTTTCGCCATTCGAATATCTCCTATAGGAAGAGCCATGCTCGTCAACCACTGGGGCAGAGTATAGGGGGGGCGCGGGGCGAAGTCAAGGGCCGCGACGGCGCGGCTGAGGGGCCGCAACGGCGCGGCGGGACCGGTTGAACCGGCCGCCGCAATGCGGTATCGTATCGGGGACTTTGGGAGGGCGCGGAATGGAGACGGCGCATCGAGAACGCGGCAGGGACGAGCGAATCCGGTCTTACGTCAAGACCGTCGAACGCTTCAACGGATGGGTCGAGCAGAACCTGGACGCCGACGGCCAATGGCGGCGTGCGAGTTCGGCGGACGGCTATTTCGCGTTCGTGAACTACTCGGCCGAGGTCGGGCGCAACGACTGGGCGTCGGCGGCGCTGCGCCATGTGCGCCGGAGCTTCACGGGGTCGGACGGCCGCCTGCGGTGGGACTCCACGTGGTGGCGATGCCCGCGACCTCGGTGTCGGGGTCGCCGTAGAGCAGGCCGTTTTCGTCGCCCTTGACGCCGCCGTTGAGCGGGGCCAGGTCCAGCACGACCTTCTCAACCTCTTTCGCATTCATATGCGCTCCTTCATTTTTGCAAAAGCGCCGGCCATTATACATTTTGCTGTTGAAGAACGCGAGGCGGGAGCGTATCTTTTGAGGCCGTTCGTCGAACAGGAGGCCCCTCGATGCCCGACGCCGCGAATCGCCCGAACTTCCTCATCTTCATCACCGACGAACAGCCGGCGGACATGCTCGGCTGCGAGGGACACCCCGTCCTGAGGACGCCCAACCTCGACCGTCTCGCCGCGCAGGGGGTGCGGTTCACGCGCTGTTACACCATGCACCCGATGTGCATGGCCACGCGGGCCTCGTGGTTCACGGGCCGCACGCCGCGCGGACACGGCGTGCGCTGCAACGGCATCCCGCTCGACACGCGCATCCCCACCATCACCGAGGCCCTGCGCCGGAGCGGTTACGCGACGTACGGCATCGGCAAGCACCACTTCCGCAACTGGGGGACGCTGAAGGGCGCCGCGCCGGAGACGCTGGACCCCGTCGAATGGTGCGAGTCGCGGGCGATGTGGAAGAGCGGCCGCATCGGGGCCATCCCCACCCCGTACTACGGCCTGGAGCGCGTGGATTTCACGGGCGGCAACGGCAACGGCATCTACGGCGATTACGAGCCGTGGGTCCTGGAACGCGAGCCGAACGCGTTTCGCATCATGTCGCCCCCGCCCATGCCCAACGAGCCGTCGTACCACCGGCCCGTGTGGCCCAACGCCCTGCCCGCCGAACTGCATTACACGCAATGGATGACCGAGCGCGCCATTGCCGCGCTGCGGCGGTTCAAGATCGAAAAGCGGCCCTTCTTCCTGTGGCACTCCTGCCCCGACCCGCACCCGCCCTACACCGCCCCCCGCCCCTGGTGCGACATGTACGACCCCGCCGACGTCCCCGCGCCCAACCGGCGCGAAGGCGAACTCGACGACAAGGCCCCGCATTATCGCGTGCAGTTCGAACAGAGCTTCCTGACCTCCGGCTGCATGGGATTGACGAATATTCCCCTCCCCCACGTGCGACGCATGAGGGCCATGACCTACGCGATGGTCTCGCAGGTGGATCATCACGTGGGCCTGGTGCTGGCGGAACTCGAACGCCTGGGCATGGTGGAGAACACCGTGGTGGTGTTTATGTCCGATCACGGGCGCTGCCTGGGCGACCACTGGCTCGACAACATGCCCCCCACGCAGTACCAGGAGACGCTGCGCATACCCAACATCTGGCGCTACCCGCGCGCGTTCAAGGCCGGTACGGCCGCGCCGGCCCTGGCCAGCGCGCTGGACTTCGCCCCGACGATCATGGAACTGGCCGGGCTGCCCGTCCCCGAAGGCCCCGCGCCGGCCACGCCGGAGTGCGAACGCCAGCGGCGCGCCTGGCCGGGACACTCGCTGGCGCCCGTCCTGACGGGCCAGGCCGATTCGGTGCAGGACGCCGTGATCGCCGAACTCGACGAAGACTATCTCGGTTATCAACTGCGCACGCTCATCACGCGCGACCACTGGCTGACCGTCTACGGCGGCGCCGACGAGATCGGCGAACTTTACGACCTGAAGCAGGACCCCCAACAGCTCCACAACCGGTGGAACGATCCGGCCTGCCGGAACATCAAGCGAGACTTGCAGGCGCGGATGCTCTACAAGCTGGTGGAGACCGACAGCGTGTTGCCGCGGCGGCTCTGCCACGCGTAGGAAACGCGCGGCCCGAATGCTATAATGCGGGTAAATCGGCGTGACGCCATGCGAAAGGACAAGCCATGTTGAACCTGCGCGACAAAGAATACCTCATCATCGTCCAGTGCGACATCGTCAAACAGCGGTGCTCCGGATATGACTGCGAGAGGACGTACCACACCCGCACGGGCGGGTTCGCCGGCTATCCCAAGGACAAGAATTACCGCGTGATGTTTATGACCTGCGGCGGCTGCTGCGGGCGCGCGCTCCAGCGCAAACTCGCGCACCTGGCGCGAAAGGCCAAGAAGGTCGAAGACATCGAGAGAAACAAGTTCGTGGTGCAGCTCTCGTCGTGCATCACGCTGGACAACCACCACGGCCCCCCCTGTCCGCACCTGGACTACTTGAAGGTGCTCATGAACCGGGCGAACTTCGACTTCCAGGAGGACACGTCCATCGCCTCGGTTTCCGAGAAAAAGCGGCAGGAAGGCGTCTATTCGGCCAAGAAACGCTGAGACCCGCCCGGCATTTTCGACGGAAGAACACAAGGAGACCTGCGATGGAGTACCTGCATTCCAGTCCCGCGACGCTCATCGTCGTCTCGGTCCTTGCCTTCGCCGCGTCGTCCGCCTTCGCAGCCACCGAAGACATGGGCAAAGGCTTCTTCCATCACGGCGTGGCCACGCCCGTGAGCAACCACCGCGGCACCGTGGCAACCCGCGACGGCGAAGGCCGCAACGTGGTGTTGCTGTGGCTCTACGACCATCGCGGCGGCTACGCCCTCCTCATGATTGACGCCGAGACCGGCAAGACCGACCAGGTCCCCATGCCCTACCCCACCGGCGGCGACGGGCCGTTCGCGTCGGTGCTGTCAAGCGCCAACAAGTTCTACACGCATTTCGGCAGCCACTTCTGCGAGTTCGACCCCGCCAAGCGCGCCTTCACGTTCTTCCGCAAGACCGTGCCGCAGATGGCCATGAGCATGACCGAAGACGACCAGGGCGTGATCTGGTCGGCGACCTACCCCAACAGCGGCATCGCGTCGTTCAACCCCAAGACGCGGGAGTTCAAGGACTACGGGCACGTGCACAAGGAGAACTGGGCGCAGTACCCGCGCGCCATCGCCGCCGACGACGCGGGCTGGATATACTTCGGCATCGGCAGCACCACCAGCCACATCCTGTGCCTGGACCCCAAGACGGGCGCGGTCAAGCCCATGATCCCCGACGCCGAGCGCGTCAAAGGCTACGGCCATGTGTACCGCGACATGAACGGCAAGGTCTACGGCCAGGCCTCGCCCGCCGCCCAAGACCAGTGGTACGAGTTCCACAACGGCGAAGCGCGCAAGATCCCCAAGCCCGCGCAGCCGAAGCCCAAGCCCATCATCGCCTCCAGCCAGGGCCTGTTCCATCAGGCCTTCCCGGACGGCAAGCGCATGAAGGCGTGCGACCTGGTCGAGCGCCTTCTCACCGTGGAAGACCCCAAGACCAAAGAAACCAAGACCATCCCCTTCGACTACACCAGCGAAGGCGCGCACATCATGGGCGTGGCCGCCGCGCCGGACGGTACGGTCTGCGGAGGCACGGCCTTCCCGATGCGCTTCTTCAGCTTCAACCCCAAGACCGACCAGTGGATCAACCGCGCCGCCCACGGACAATGGAACACCGTGGCGCGCCAGGGCGACCGCTTCTTCGCCGGCTGCTACGGCCACGGCATCCTGCTCGAATGGGACCCCTCGCGCGAATGGGTCCCCACCGTCGAAAAGAACCCCGACTCCAACCCCCTCTTCCTGACGCAGTGCCATCCGACCATCAACCGTCCGCACAAGCTGCTCGCCCATCCCGACGGCCACACCCTCGTGCTGGCCGGCACGCCCGGCTACGGCTACACCGGCGGAGGCGTCCTGTTCTGGGACCGCAAGACGCGCCAGCGCGTGCTGCTCGAACACACCGACATCCTCCCCGAACAATCCACGATGAGCCTCGCGGCCCTGCCCAACGGCAAGCTCCTCGGCGGCACCACCACCGCGCCGGGCACCGGCGGCGAGAAAAAGGCCAAAGAGGCCGAACTCTACCTCATGGACATGGCCACCAAGAAACTCGACTGGCATCAGGCCGTCTTTCCGGGGGTGCAAAATTACACCGACCTGTGCGTCGGCGCCGACGGCCTGGTCTTCGGCTTCGCCGACCAGAAATTGTTCTTCGCCTTCGACCCCGCGCAGCGCAAGATCGTCCATCAGGAAGACATGGAAGCCACACTTGGCCGAACCGCCTTCCAACAAGGCCCGCGCGTCTTCGTGACCGGCCCCGACGGAACGATTTACATCCTGTTTGTCAAAGGCATCGCCCGTCTGGACCAGACGACGCGCCAGATCACCATGGTGGCCGAATCGCCCGTCAAGGTCGCGCTGGGCGGCGACTACCTCGACGGGAGTATCTACTTCGGCAGCGGATCGCACATCTACAGCTACAAACTGAACGCCCCGAAATGAAAGGGAGGTCGGAATGACTCTTGCGGCTTCTAGCGAGCTGGCGGTCTTTGGCGGCCAAAAAACCGTGACCCTCCCCACTCCCCGATGGCCGTACTTCCTCGATGACGAGATCGAAGCGGTGCGGCAGCTCCTGCTGCGCAGCCGCGAAGACGGACGCGAGTCCTGTTCGGCGGGCGGCGGCGGGACGTGCGAGCAACTGGAAAAACGCTTCATGGAGACGCTGGGCCGCAAACACGCCATCGCCACCTGCGGCGGCGGCCCCGCCCTGCACATCGCGTGCATGGCTGCCGGCGTCCAGTTGGGCGACGAGGTCATCACCACGCCCTACAGTTGGGGTCAGACCGTCTCGTGCATCCTTCAGGCCGGCGGCATCCCCATCTTCGCCGACATAGACCCCGCCACGCTCACGCTCGACCCCGCCAAGATCGAACCGCTCATCAACGAGCGCACCCGCGCCATCGTCCTGGTGCACATCTTCGGCATCCCCGCCGACATGGACGCCATCCTGGCCGTGGCCGCCCGACACAACCTGCCGGTCATCGAGGACTGCGCCCAAGCGCAAGGATCGCGCTATAAGGGGCGTTACGTTGGCACGCAGGGCCACATCGGCTGCTTCTCCATCGGGTCGGGTAAGAACCTGGCCGCCGGCGACGGAGGGATGCTCGTCGCCGACGACCGCGCACTCTACGAAAAGGCCCTGCTGGCCGGCATGCACCCGGCCCGCACCAACCGCGAGATCAGCGACCCCGACCTCAAGGCCCGCGTGGACAGCCTTATCTACACCTATCGCATCAACACCTTCACGGCGGCCCTGGCGCTCAAGCAGATGGATCGAGTCGAAGAGACCAACGGCTGGCGCCGGCGCAACATCCAGCGTCTGCGCGAAGGACTGGCCGGCGCGGCCGGCATCCGCCCCGTCGCGCTGCCGGCGCACTGCGACCCGGCCTGGCACATGACGCCCTGGACGTTCGCGGCGCAGGACCTGCCCGGCGTCACGCGCGCCCAGTACCTCAAGGCCCTCCAGGCCGAAGGCGTGCCCATCGGCGGCAGCTACGTCGGCACGCCCATCCACCTGCGCCGCATCTTCCAGAAAAAAGAATGGTGGCTGGGCGGCGGACACCCCTGGGCCGCCTCCCCCCGCAACGAACAGATCGTCTACCGCAAGGGCGACTGCCCCGTCGCCGAGCAGCGTTGCGCCGAACTCGACATGATGATGGGCGGCAGTTGGTCGTGGAAGGACTGCACCGCCCTGGTGGACCAGATCATCGCCGCCTTCCGCAAGGTCTCGGCCAACGCCGAAAGCCTCCGCAAAATTTGATATCGGCTGCAAGCCGAAGGAGGTCATTCCGTGCGCCGCCTGCTGATCCTGCCGGCCTTGTTGAGCGCCTCCCTCGCCCTGGCCGCCGAACGCCTGCCCGACACCTCGAAGATGAACATCCTCTTCATCAACATCGAGGACTGCAACGCGGGCGTCTGGGGCTGCTACGAAAACCCCATCTGCAAGACGCCTCACATGGACCGCTTCGCGTCGGGCGCGATCCGCTTCGACTCGGCCTATTGCCAGGCCTTCTGCTGCAACCCCACCCGCGCCTCCTTCCTGACGGGCCTGCGTCCGCTGAGCACCCGCGTGCTGTCCAACCAGGACGTCATGAGCGACCGCCTGCCGGAGGGCGTGCTCACGCTCCCCGAACTGCTCAAGAACAAGGGCTTCTACACCGCCGTCATCGGCAAACTGTTCCACCAACTCGACTACGCCGAACGGCAGTTGCGCACCTTCGACCGCATCGAGATGTACCCCAAGCCCGCCGGCTGGACCGGGCCGCCCCCCGCGCTCACCTTTGAGCCGGTGCCCCGCGAGCTGCGCGGAGAACCTCCGCCCAAGGACCGCAAGAGCAAGGAGTATTACCAGTGGCGGATGCGCCAGTCCGACCGCTACGGCGACTCGGGGCGCGCCCCGGAACAGGAACACGACTACCGCATGGCCCAGACCGCCGCGGCCCTGCTCAAGGAGTTTGCTCAGACGAAAAAGCAATTCTTCCTCGCCGTGGCGCAAGGGCGGCCCCATACGCCGCTCACCGCCCCCAAGGAGTACGTCGCCCGGTACAACCCCGCCGACATCCCCGCGCCCCCCGCCCCGCCCGAAAACCTGCGCAACTTCCCCTACATGCAGCGCGCCCTGGGCGGCAACCCCGACATCTTCATCAAACAGCAACCCACGCCGCAGCAGGCCCGCGAAGCCATCGCCGCCTACTACGCCTGCGTCAGTTTCGTGGACTCCAACATAGGCATGATCCTCGACGCCCTGGAAAAGGAAGGACTCGACAAGAACACGATCGTCATCTTCCTGGGCGACCACGGTTTCCACCTCGGCGATCACGGCATGTGGTCGAAGTACTCCATGCTCGAACCCGTGCGGCGCGCGCCCCTGATCGTGCGCGTGCCCGGCGCCCCCGGCAACGGCCGCGTCTGCCGGCAGTTCGTCGAGTTCGTGGACCTGGTCCCCACCCTCGGCGAGATGGCCGGACTGGACCTGCCCCGCAACCTCGAAGGCGCCAGCTTCGCCCCGCTGCTGGCCGCCCCCGACCGGCCCTGGAAGTCCGCCGTCTTCATGGTGGACGGCGACGGCGGCCAGGTCGTGCGCAACCGCCGGTACAGTTACATGGAGTTCAAGAAAGGCGCCGTCCCCGCCGCCCTCTACGACATGCAGAAAGACCCGTGGGAGACCCTCAACGTCGTGGACGACCCCGCCTATGCCGAGGCCCGGCGCGACATGTCGGCCCTGCTGCGCGCCGGGTGGAAGTCGGCCCTTCCCCCCGCGCCGTGAGCGGTCGCGTTCAAGGAAATCGGCGCGGGAAGGCCGCCGTGGAGGGAATATGCGGCGAGGCCGCAGAGAGGGGAGAATGGTGGAGATGAAGGGATTCGAACCCTCGGCCTCAGCAATGCGAGTGCTGCGCTCTCCCAACTGAGCTACATCCCCACCGTCGTGGGATTACAAAAAATGATACGCGCTTCAGGACTTGAAGTCAAGGGGCATTTTGGGCCTGCGTTTCCGTCCTCCAGTCAAGCGGACTACCGGGGGAATAATCAAGGACAAAGCCATGAGAAGCATATTCGGATGCAGGGGACTCCTGCTGATGGCCCTGCTGTTGTCGGCGGCGGGGGGCGCTGTGGCGCAGGACGGGAGGCCGGACAGGCGGCGGCCGCCCGAGCGACGGGATCAGGATCGGGGAAGGAGACACTCAATCGAACAGGCCGTTTCCGACAGGGCGCAACTCAACACCATCGCCTTCAGCGCCCTGGCCTTCCTCACGGGCAACCTGGGCTGCGACACGTTTCTCCCGCCCGGCAAAGTGTCCGACTTTTTCGGCTTTCAGTATATGCGCGACAACGACGCCGGCCAAATGGGGCATAACACGTCCTTCGTCTCGCGCATCGCCGACAACGTCCTTCACGTCCTGAACGACGAGCAAAAGGCGCTCTTGGTTTCGCTCGGCGAAGAGCAGGCAGGACAGATCGAGGAATTTGCCCGCAAGCGCTTCCCGCTCATCAAGGCGTTCCGCCGGCAGTTGGAGGGGGATATGCCCAAGGGGAGCAAGGGCCTGGATAAGAACGCCGTGATGAAGCACTCCGCCGGCCTATACGAAATGGACGGGCTGCTTGCCTGGCGTCGCGCCGAAGTCCTCGGCCGCGTCATCAGGTCCCTGGACGAGCAACAGAAGGCCTGCCTGAGCAAGTTGTCATTTGGCGACTCCCGAACATGGCCGGAACTGCCGAGCCAGATTGACAGGCGGGGCATGCCGCATGGCGTGCGCGTGTCCGTCATGACGTATGCGAGCGAGATGTTCAGTTGGCACGCCGGCTCCGTCGAGGCCGACACGTACTTCTGCCCGGAGCGGCACGGGATGTACTTCGGCGCGTTCTACATGAAGGGCGCCCCGGCCATGGGCAAGAGGGACTATTCCATCAGCACGCGGCTTACGGGCGAGAGCGGGGAACGTTTCCTGGAAATCTTGTCGGTCCCGCAGCGCGCGCTCATCACCCGCCTCGTGGACATCCAGCGCCGGAATCTGGATGAGATCGTCAAGACCCGACGAGCCATATCCACGGAACTGCGCCGTTTCATGAAAACGGCGGAGGCAGACAGGAACGCCGTGGTGTCCCTGTCGAGGAAATATGGCGAACTGGACGGCGAAATAGCGTACTACTACGCCACGCACTTCGCGGAAGTGAACAAGACCCTCAGCGACGAGCAGAAGGCGAAGCTGATGAGGCTGCGGAATCTCGACGACTACCCGTGCCGAGGCGCCTATCTGTATTCCAGACCCATCGCCATGCCGGATATCCCCAACACGGATTCTCTGTTTGGGGCGCCGTGAGTTTTCAGAGGTCAAGCGGGAATGAGAAGCCATGAGATTCTGGCGCTGGTCATGGAAGTCGTCGGCGGGGGCAAGTGAGCGCCCGAAGCAGGAAAAGGTTTGACTTGGCCGGGGCGGTCCTTAGAATAGCGGCAGATTGGCGGCGCGGCGGTCCCGAAGGCGTTCGATGTGCGATGCACAAGGCCCACAAGGGGGCAAGGACGCGCTGAAATGCGGGGCGAAGACAGACCACTGGGGGACCGTTTCCAACGACAAGAGGGGAGCGACATGAAGCGCAAGACGGAGGGCGCGGGCGGCGGGGCGGGCAAGGCGAAGGAGTCGGCGGCGGAGTGGGAAGGCCATGCGCCGGGCAAGCCTTCGGCGCTGGTGGATACCCGCGTGATTTACTGCGGGGACAATCTGGATCAGTTGAAGAAATTTCCCGACGCCTGCGTTGACCTGATTTACATAGACCCGCCCTTCAACTCAAACCGCAACTACGAGGTTTTTTGGGGAGAGACGAAGGAAAAGCGGGCCTTTGAAGACCGGCACGCCTCAACGCAAGCCTACATCGAATTCATGCGCCCGCGTTGTGTGGAGCTTGCCCGCGTCCTGAAAAAGACCGGCAGCTTCTACTATCATTGCGACTGGCACGCAAGCCACTACGTCAAGGTCATGCTGGATCAGATTTTCGGAGAGAACTCTTTTGAGAATGAGATAGTTTGGCGGCGAACGACGGCGCACGTTGATACTCACGGGTTTGGCCACATTCACGATATGCTATTTCGATACTCCAACGGAGAGACCCCGACCTTCAACGTTGAAACGCGAAGCTACCCGCAGGAATACTTGGATCGTTATTTCATCTATGAAGATGAATTTGTTTCGGGACGAGGGAAACATTGGCGGGCCGACATTACCGGGGCGGGTTTGCGCCGGGGAGAGACTGGCGAAGTCTGGCGGGGTATTGACCCCGCGAAGATCGGGAAGGGAAGGCATTGGGTCCGGCCTCCCAGTGAACTTGAGAAACTTGCGGCGGATGGTCGAATCTACTTCCCGCCCAAAAGCGGAGTGCCAAAACTTAAGCGCTACGCCAACGAGCTCAAGGGCATACCCATTGACTCCATTTGGGATGACATTCCTTCTCTTGGCGGGTTGTCAAGAGCCGCGAAGGAGGCGCTTGGCTACCCGACGCAGAAACCGCTTGCCCTTCTTGAGCGGATCATCAAGGCGAGCAGCAATCCCAACGACGTTGTGC
>CAYPFP010000107.1:0-9970 GCA_964409935.1 uncultured Planctomycetota bacterium
CCACTGGTGCCTGGCACCAAGTATCCGCACGGCCAACAAATCAGCATAAAAAAAATGCCACATCCCCTTGACGCCATCGGGATATATGCTATACTATTGCTAGCCACGGTGTATAGCAAGCTACTGTATATACATGAGGCATATATGTGCCATTATAGTATCAAATGGCATATTAGAGTGGGCGGGTTAACCCGCCCTTTGCTTTGGTTTTTTTTCCGGTTTTTTCTGTTCCAGATTATGGGGGATCACATGACCAACCGCGCCAACCGTTGCTCTTTTGTCAAGCCTGATGGTTCTCGTTGTCTCGCTGCCGCCCTGAAAGGTACGACCCTTTGCTTCTTTCACAACCCCGATGCAGCCAAGGTCCGTCAAAAGGCTCGCCGGCGGGGTGCCCAGGTCCGCAATGCGAGTCATTCTCACCCCGAAACGGCCTCCTATGTCCAGTTGGCCAAGACCGCTGCCAAGGCCGGTCCCATCCTGATCTCGCCCCTCATTGACGCCTTCCTCAAGGTCCGCGACGGTGAAATGGACACCCGCACCGCCAACTCCCTCGCCTATATCGCCGCCACGCTCTCTCAGATGGGCCAGCCCGTGGCCGCCGACGACGGTCCCCCGCTGACTGAGCTTCAGCGTAGGATGCCCAGGTGGGAGGCGGTGAGGATCAGCTTGCTCGATCTCAAATCCCCCCTCGTCAGAATGACCGCTCGCCAGTTGGGCATGCCCGAACCCATAGACCGCGATGATCCTCGCATCCACCAGCTCATCCAGCGCATCTACGATGTGGGCGGTCTTGGCCGTCACCCCGACGCGTATCGCCGCCCCGCCGAGTCTGACAATGGGGGGGGTGGGGGGGATGCCGATGACGATAGTCAGTAGTCATGTCGCAGTAAAATCTTGGGACGATTTGCTTCTGCGAAAATGATAGGCGAATGATAAGCGGATGATATGCGGAATGATTAGCGGACTGATAAGCGGAGTGTTGGGACTGATAAGCAGAATGTTGAGACTTTCATCTGCCGGTCTCTGCCTTGCCGGAAGCTTATTTTGGCGGTATTATTGGATAATACCTCACTTCACTAATGGGCCGCACTTTAGGCAGGGGAAAGGATGGCGGTATGGGCAAGACTATCTCGGAAAAGATTCTCAGCGAACATGCCGGGCGCGACCTCAGGGCCGGTGACTTCGCGGTCGTTCGCGTGGACCTCGGTTACGTGCAGGACGGTACGGGGCCGCTGACCGTCCGCAAGCTCGAACAGATGGGTCTGGAGTCGGTCTTTGACCCGAAACGGTGTCTGCTCTTTCTCGACCATGCCTCCCCTTGTCCGCGTATGGAGTTGGCCAACGACCATAAATTTCTCCGCGACTTCGCTGCCCGCACCGGCGCCGTGCTCTCGGATGTCGGTAACGGCATCTCGCACCAGGTCGTCACGGAAAGCTATGCCTGTCCCGGACAGGTGATCATTGGGGCCGACTCCCATACCTGCACCAACGGCGCGCTCGGCGCATTCGCCACGGGCATGGGTTCGAGCGACGTGGCTGCTGTCTTCGGTCTGGGCAAGACCTGGATGCGTGTGCCGGAGACCTTTCGTGTGGTGGGGAACGGTCGCTTTCAGAAGGGCGTTTTCGCCAAGGACTTCATCATCCACCTTATCGGTCTCATAGGCGACGACGGGGCGACGTACAAGGCCATCGAGTACGTCGGGGAGGCGATGGAGTCGCTCGGCATGGCGGGCCGTCTGACCATCGCCAACATGACCGTCGAGTCCGGCGGCAAGACCGGCATCTTTCCTCCCGACGCCGTCACCCGTCAATGGCTCGAGCAGATGGGCCGGGGCGGCGCGTTTCGCGAGATCCGTTCGGACCCCGACGCCGTCTTCGAGCGTACCGTCGAGATTGACGTGAGTCGGCTCGAGCCTACGGTCGCCTGTCCCCATTTCGTGGACAACGCCAAGCCTATCGGCCAGATCGGCGACGTGCCGGTGGACATGGTTTGGATCGGCAGTTCGGCCAACGGGCGTCTTGAGGATTTCCACATCGCGGCCAAGATCCTCAAGGGCCGCAAGGCCAACCCTCGCACGCGCATCATCGCCACCCCCGCTTCACGCGCCATCTACGCGCAGGCCATGGCCGACGGCACGTGGGACGCCTTTATTGCCGCCGGTGCGGTGATCACGGGGCCGGGCTGCGGTCCGTGCGTGGGTGTTCACGAGGGTGTTCTGGCCGACAATGATGTGTGCGTGGCCACGCAGCCGCGGAATTTCAAGGGGCGCATGGGGAACCCGAAGGCTTCCATCTACCTGGCCAATCCTGCCGTTGCCGCCGCCTCGGCCGTGAAGGGCAGGATTGCCGACCCTAGAGAATTCCTTTGACCCCGGACTGGCGGGAACTTGATTTGCCGCCGTGGCCCGGTTACAATTCAGCCTCTCTTTTTTGCGCGAGGTGTGACGATGAAGCTAAAAGGCAAGGCATGGAAGTTCGGCGACGGCATCAGCACCGACCACATCGCCCCCGGGCGATATTTCCATCTGCGGTCGAACCTTCCGGAGTTGGCCAAGCATGTCCTGGAGGACGCGCGGCCCGAGTTCGCCGGGCAGGTCAGGACCGGCGACTTCGTCGTCGGAGGCGCCAACTTCGGCCAGGGTTCCAGCCGCGAGCACGCCCCGACGGTCATCAAGCTCGCCGGCGTCAGCGCCGTCCTGGCCAAGAGTTTCGCCCGCATCTTCTTCCGGAACTGCATCAACGTGGGACTTCCCGTCATCATCTGCGATACCGACCAGATTGACGAGGGCGACGAACTCGAAGTGGACCTCGCCGAGGGCGTCGTCCGCAATCTGACGAAGAAGACCCAGTTCGCCATACCGGCCTTGCCCCCTGTCATGTCCAAAATCCTGTCCGAGGGCGGCTTGGCCGCGTACATCAAGAACCACGGTGACCTTGAATTGAGCTGAGGCGGCCACACAGGCAAACGGAGAAATCACGTGAGACATCGCGGAAACGTGGCGGGCGCGTTGCTGGGCGTGTTGCTGATCTCTTTCTTCCCTCTTCCCGTTGCTCCCGCCCAGGAGAAAAAGACGGCCGAGGAGGAGTTGAAGGCCGAAAACGTGTCTGTCCCTTCGACCGACGGCTACAACGTCTTCGCCTGCATCCGCAAGCCTGAAGGCGACGGTCCGTTCCCGGCCATCGTCGTCGTGCACGGCGGTCTGGGCGAGGCCGGCCGCAACGCTCTGCGCTCGAACCTGCTCGGCGTCGGCACGCCCGTCATGGAGGAAATGTACAAGGCCGGCTACGTGGTGGTCATGAGCGATTTCCGCCGCCACGAATTCGGCGGCAGGGAGATTGACGATGTCGCCGCCGTCTTCGCCCATGTCGAAGGCTTGCCTTACGTCAAGAAGGGCGCCGTCGGGCTCTACGGCGCCAGCCGCGGCGGCTACGTCGCGCTTATGGCGGCTACGCGTGTCAAGCCCGCCGCCGTCGTTGTCTGCGCGCCTCCCGTTGTCCTTGAGGACGTCTTCCGAAACATTCCGGCCGCCCCGCCTCCGGCCGGCGCCAAGCCAAGCCCCCGCGCCGAGATCGGCCGCGAACTCATTGAAAAACTCGGCGGCACGACCGAGACGGCCCCCGACAAGTACCGCGCCCTCTCCGTCCTGACTCACGCTGCCAAGATTAACTCCCCCGTGCTCATCATCCAGGGCGCGGCCGACCCGCTGGCCGACGGCGCCAAGTTGCTCAAGCAGGAGATGGATCGTCTCGAAAAGCCCTGCGAGCTTGCGCTCTATCCGGACCAGCCCCACGGTTTCTATTGGGGTCTGGTGCGCGCCGGCGGAGTGTCGGCGGCCACCCGCGAAGCCCTCGCGCGGACGATCGCCTTCTTCGGCGCTTCCGTGAAAAAGTGAGGCCCCGCCCAATCGCCGTCTACGGCGGCGCTTCGACCGCGACGCGGAAACCGCCCATGGCGTACCGCGTGGACTTGATGGCCCACTGGCGCGCCGCCGACCGGGCGTGCGCCGCCTTGCCGAACCACGAACCGCCCCGCGCTATCCTGGCGTCGCCCATCGTCGGCCCCACCGGCCCCTTGGGGTCTTCGGCCGGGCTGGCCTTGTAGTAGTCGCCGTCGTAGTAATCCTGGCACCACTCGGCCACGTTGCCGTGCATGTCATACAGCCCGAAGGCGTTGGGCGGGAACGACCCGACCGGCAGCGTCTGCTGCCGGTTCTGGCCGACGGCGCCCTTGCCGTAAGCCGCCGAACCGTCGTAATTGGCCTGGCTTGTGGAAGGCGTTGACCCGAAATGGAAAGGCGTCGTCGAGCCTGCCCGGCACGCGTACTCCCACTCCGCCTCCGTGGGAAGGCGATAGGCCGCCCCTTCTTTCCGGCACAGGGCGCTGCAGAAGTCCAGCGCGTCGTCATATCCCACCTTCTCGACGGGGTTGGCGTCTCCCTGGAATCGGGCGGGGGCGTCTCCCAACACCTGCTGGTACTGCGCCTGAGTCACCTCGTACGCGGACAGGAAGAACGGCTTCGTGACGCGGACGCGGTGCTGCGGAGACTCGTTGCTGTCGCGGCCTTCCTCCGTATCGGGACTTCCCATCTGGAACTCGCCGGCCGGAACGAGCACGAACTTCATCCCGATGGAGTTGGTGTAGTAAACGATGGACTTCGTCTGTTCGCCGTCCGGCGTGGCGGCCTTGACTTGCCTCGTCTCGGCGGTCCACCCGCCGGGAACCTTGACGTCCTGCGCGAGACCGGCGCCCGCAAGGAACAACGCCCCGACGACGTGCGACGCAAGGGCGCAACTCCGCGACAACGTTCTCTCGTTCATCTCGACCTCCCAATGAAAGCTCAGGCCGACGGTTTCGGCGGCGCCGTCTTCCAGACCTCGGTGGCCGCCGTGAACGCCTTCATGACCTCTTCGGCGGCCTCTTCCTTCTTGCCGTTCTCGATCAACTGGGCGGCCTTCAGGAGCTGGGCGCGCGCCTTCTGGATGGCGTCTTTGCACTCGTCGCGTCGAGGCGCGGCTTCGGTGACCAGCCTGGCGAGGTGGAAGATGTTCTCGTAGACGTCTTGGTTGATGTAGGGAAGGCTCTGGAGCCACGTGATGCGTTCGGCGAAGCCGGCGAAGGGGGCGCGTGCGGCGGCGGCCGCGGCGAGCGCGGCGCCGTTCTTCGCCGCGTCGCGCATGGACGCGTCGAAATTGTACCGGCAGACGGGCATGGGCGTCAGGCCGCGCATGCCCACGCAGCCGAAGAAGTTGTAGATGCTGCGAAGGGCCTCGCACATGCCGCGCCCGGTTCCGCCCGCGACGCCGATGCCCATCGCGTGCAGGCCGTTTACGTCCTTGAAGCGCATGCGGTCCATGAAGGCCTTGGTCTGAGCGTTGACGTCCCAGTAATAGACGGGCGCGCCGAGGATGAAGGCGTTTGAGGACTCGATCTTGTCCTGAAGCGCCCTGGCGTCGTCCTGTCCGTCGAATTTGCACGGGCCTGCGCCCCAGCATTTCTTGCCGCGGCAGTCTTCGCAGGGGTGGATGGTGATTTCGGACAGATGGACTATCTCGGTCTGCGCGCCGGCGGAGGCGGCGCCTTCGAGGGTCTTGGACACCAGGCGGCTGGTCAGGCCGTCCTTTCGGGGGCTGCCCACAACGCCGAGGACCTTCGCCATGGCTCCTCCTCACAAAGGCGGACGCGGATCGCCGATGGGAAACGGACCCCTTCGGGACCCGCGATCCGATAGGGTTCTCTCACGTTACCGTAAGCAGGGCGGCCGTGATGTCGTCGTATTGCGACGCCCCTCCGGTGTGATACGAGACGGCGTCAACGATCATCTTCATCGTGGTCTGTGAATCGTAGCCGCGCGAGTGCCGCAGGATTTCCGAAAGGCGGGTCTTGCCGAACTGTTCGCCCTCGGCGTTTCGCGCGTCAATGATGCCGTCGGTGTACATCAGCACCTTGTCGCCCGGCGCAAGCTGGAGCGTCTCTTCGCTGATGACGGCGTCGAAGATGTGGCCCTTGTCCAGCCCCAGGGCGATGCCCTTGGGTTTGACGGGCACGCATTCGCCGGTGCTTTCTTTGAGGTAGAGGAGGGGGTTGTGGCCGGCGCTGCTCACGATGAGTTCGCGCTTGTCGGTGTGGAGCAGGACGAAGAGCGCGGTGACGAAGGTGCCCTCGCGGAGGTCACTGCTGATGACGTGGTTGACCTCGCGCAGGGTTCGGGCCGGCGACTCGTTGCGCAAGGCGGCGAACCGCATCACGCTGCGGGTCATGGTCATGACCATCGAGGCGGGGATGCCCTTGCCGGAGACGTCGGCGACCACGATGCCGTGGGTCTTGTCGCCGACGGGGATGAAGTCGTAGTAGTCGCCGCCGACCTCGTGGCTGGGGCGGTAATAGGCGGCGATGTCGAAGCCTTCGAGCTTGGGCAGGGTCTTGGGCAGGAGGCTTTCCTGGATGGCCGTGGCCACCTTCATCTCGTGCTCGCGCGTCTTGTAGATCAGTTCGGCCTCGTGGGCCGCCCGCAGGCGGGCCGTCATGTCGTTGAAGGAGCGGGCGAGGTAGCCGATCTCGTTGGCGACGCGCGAATGGGCGCGGTGGTCCAGGTTGCCGCTGCTGACGATCTGGAAGTCCTTGACCAGGTCGGTCACCGGCGTCGTGATCCGCTGGGCCAGGGTGAAGGAGGTGGCGATGCCGACGAGGGCGCAGATCAGGAAGGCGATGAGGATGCGCAGGACCAGCCGCACCTGCTCCTCCTGGATGCGCTGCGCCGACATGATGAGGTAGACGGTGCCCAGCAGTTTTTTCTGGCCGTCGTAGAGGGGCTGTTCGAAGATGCGGGCGGGCATGACCTCGCCGGTCTTCACCACGTCCATATTGCCTTCGCTGATGAGGATGTCCGTCGTGACGTACTTGTTGCGGACCTTGGCGACGTAATGGGATTGCGAGTGGGCTCCGCCGTACACGCTGAGGTTATAGGCACCTTGTCCGACGCCGCGCACGGTGCCGTATTGCTGGATGAAGGGGTCGGCGGTTTCGGAGGCGACGAAGAAGATGTTCAGGACGTCGAAGGCGCCGACGATGCCCTCGCGGGGGTCGGTGAGGAGGAGTTTCTGAAGGTCGCCTTCACATTTCTTCTGGAGTTCGCGGGCGTCGGCGTGGGTCTTGGAGTTGGCCAGAGCGGCGAAGTAGTGGCGCGCCATGATGGTGACGCTGTTAATGAGCGCGGACCCGCCCTTGCGAATCTGGTGGTCGAAGACCGCGCCCGTCTGGAGGACGGTGCCGAGGCCGAAGATGACCATGATCACCATGATCAGGCCGATGATGACCATCGTGAGTTGGAACCGCAGCGTGGAATGCCACGGCATCCGGAACTCCTGCGGCACTTCTGCGTCAGCGCGCATCGCCACTGCCACGTCCTCGTTTCCGCCCCCCGCGCCGCGACCCCGTTAGGTTTCCTTTGCCCGCTTGACAGCATTATACGCCCCGGTTCGGGATTGACAAGCAAAATCCGCGAACGGGCGCCGCGTTCCGCGACCGCCGGGTTGCCGAAACGGTCCGCCGCCGCGCCCTTTTCCCGAACCGCTGCTTGACAGCCTTGCCGAAGTTGGATAGAATCTGCCCCTTACCGGAGATTGATCGCCCGCCCAAGGAGGGGTTGGGCCGGTTTCTTGTGGAGTGAAAGGAGAGAACAATGGCGGTTCGCGTAGCGATTAACGGTTTCGGCAGGATCGGGCGCCTCGTGATGCGCGTGCTCGCGCAGCGAAGCGATTTTGAGGTGGTGGCCATCAATGACCTGGCCGACGCCAAGATGATGGCGACGTTGTTCAAGTACGATTCGGTGCACGGGGTTTTCAAGGGGACGGTGGATCATACGGACGACTCCTTGATTATTCAGGGCAAGAAGATGCGTCTCTTCAGGGAAAAGGACCCTTCCAAGCTCCCCTGGAAAGAGCTGGACGTCTACTTTGTGCTGGAGTCCACGGGCCACTTCACGAAGCGCGAGGACTGTATGAAGCACGTCGGGGCCGGCGCCAAGAAGGTGCTTCTGTCCGCTCCGGCGAAGGACAAGATTGACGCCACGATCGTCATGGGCGTGAACGAGAAGAGCCTGAAGGCGAGCGACGTCGTGATCTCCAACGCGTCGTGCACGACCAACTGTCTGGCCCCCATCGCCAAGGTGATCTCGGACACCTGCGGCATCGTCAAGGGCCTGATGACCACGTGTCATGCCTACACCAACGATCAGCGCATACAGGATCTGATTCATGACGACGCGCGCCGCGCCCGCGCCGGCGCCATCAACATCATCCCCACCAAGACCGGCGCCGCCAAGGCGATCGGCGAGGTCATTCCCGAGCTTTCCGGCAAGATGGACGGTCTGGCGCTTCGCGTGCCCGTGGCCGACGGGTCGGTGACCGACCTGGTCTGCATCGTCGGGAAGGAGACGACCAAGGAGGCGATCAACGCCGCCTTCAAGAGGGCCGCCGAAGGCCCGATGAAGGGCATCTTGCAGTACACCGAGGACCCGATTGTGTCCAGCGACGTCATCGGCAATACGCATTCCTCCATTGTGGACGGGCTTTCGACGAACGTCGTCGGCGGGAACCTGCTGAAGGTGTTGAGCTGGTACGACAACGAGATGGGTTTCTCTCATCGCGTCGCCGATCTCATGGCGCTGGCGTCGAAGCTGTAAGACAGGAACGCGCTTCGGCTCAAGCGGCGGATGAATTCTTATTTTCTGGGGAGGCGGGTCCATGGCCAAACTGGGCATACAATCCATCAACGTCACCGGCAAACGCGTCCTCATGCGCGTGGATTTCAACGTCCCGCTGGACAAGAAGACGGGCAAGGTGTCCGACGATACGCGGATCAAGGCCGCCCTGCAAAGCATCAGGTACGTGCTCGATGGCGGGGGGCGGCTGATCCTGATGTCGCACCTGGGCCGGCCGGAGGGAAAGGCGGATCCGAAGTATTCGCTTGCTCCTGTGGCGGTTCGCCTGGAGGAGTTGCTCGGCAAGAAGGTTTCGATGATGAAGGACTGCGTCGGACCGGAGGTGGAGGGCACAGTGGCTCAGATGGAGCCTGGGGACGTCGTGCTGCTGGAGAACCTGAGGTTCCATCCGGAGGAACAGGAGGAGGACCAGGAGATCGCCGACAGGTTCGCGCGCCAATTGGCCCGACTGGGCGACCTCTACGTGGATGACGCCTTCGGCACCGTGCAGAACAAGGACGTCTCCGTGTGCGGCGTGCCCAAGTACCTGCCGTCCGCCGCCGGTTTCCTCATGCAGAAGGAGATCGAATACCTGGGCAGGGTGCTCCACTCGCCGCAGAAACCTTTCGTGGCGATCCTGGGCGGCGCAAAGGTGTCCGACAAGATCAAGGTGATTGAGAGTCTGCTGGGCAAAGTGGACGCCATGATCATCGGCGGGGCTATGGCGTATCCCTTTCTGGCGGCGCAGGGCATCGGCATCGGTTCGTCCAAGGTGGACAAGGAGGACATCCCGCTGGCCGGCGAGCTTCTCAAGAAGGCCGCGGCCAAGAAGGTGGAGCTGTTGCTCCCGACAGACCACGTCATTGCGGACCGGTTTGACGAAGCCGCCAACGTGAAAGTGGTGAAGCAATCCATACCGGACGGATGGCTGGGCCTCGACATCGGTCCGGAGACGGCCAAGGACTACGCGGCCCGGCTCCAAAGCGCCAAGACCGTGGTGTGGAACGGGCCGATGGGCGTCTTCGAGATGAAACCTTTCGCAGCGGGAACCCGACAGATCGCGGAGACACTGGCCGGACTGAAAGACGCGGTCACCGTGATCGGCGGAGGGGATTCGGCGGCCGCGATGGAGAAGTTCAAGCTGGCCGACAAGGTGTCCCACGTCTCCACCGGCGGCGGCGCCTCCCTGAAGTTCCTGGAAGGCAAGGTCCTTCCGGGCATCGCGGCGCTGCCCGACAAGGACGCGGCGCGTCCCGGGAAGGACGCGGCGC
>CAYPFP010000107.1:10070-17540 GCA_964409935.1 uncultured Planctomycetota bacterium
GGGGCCGGGTCCGCCCCGGCAAGACCGATGTGCACACTCTTGCTGATGAGGTCGGGGCGCACGGTGTGGGAGGAGCATGGCCGGCTGCAGGGCGCCCTGGACATCCCGCTGAGCGCGGAGGGGCTGGCGGAGGTGCAGGAGCGCGCCGCCGAGTTGAGGGCGTCGCCGATCCGGGCGATTCACAGCGGCTCGGACCTTGCGGCGCGGCAGACCGCCGAGGCCGTCGGCAAGGTCTGCAAGAGGCGTTCGAAGGTTGAGGCCGGTCTTGTGGAGCTGGGCCTCGGTCTGTGGCAGGGGCTGACGGAGACCGAAGCCCTGGCGCGCAACCCGGCGGCGTACCGATTGTGGCGCAAGGACCCGCGCGCGGCGTGTCCGCCGATGGGCGAACCCGTCGAGGAGTGCCATCGCCGGGTGTTCGAGACGCTCAAGCGCCTGGCCGACGGCAACGAAGCCGCGCCGGTTCTGGTGGTGTGTTCGCGGTTGGCGGCGGCGGTCGCGGCGTGCGCCGCCAAGGACGTGCCCCTGAGCCGGTTCTGGGAATACGTGATGGCGCCGGCGACCATCGAGAAACTGCGACTCAAGTGAGTTACATTGGATTCCTATGGCTACCAATGCGCGCAAGAAACGCGAGATGCCCGACGGCCTGTGGATGAAGTGCGAAGGCTGCCAGGCCACGGTGTACAAGAAGGCCGTTGACGACCGCCTGAAGGTCTGCCCCGAATGCGAGTACCATTTCACGCTCAGCGCGTGGGAGCGCATCGAGATGGTGCTCGACAAGGACTCCTTTGAGGAATACTTCCCCCGTATGCATTCCACGGACCCGTTCAACTTCGTGGACCTGGAGTCCTACAAGAGCCGGCTCGAACGCTACAGCAAGGCTACGGGGCTGCCCGACGCCATCGTGATCGGCGCGGGCCGGCTCATGGAGCGGCCGTTGCTGGTCGGGGTCATGGAGCCGAACTTCATGCGCGCCAGCATGGGTTCGGTAGTGGGCGAGAAGGTCACGCGTCTTCTGGAAAAGGGCGCGGAGACCGGACTGCCCGTCGTCATCTTCTGCGCCTCCGGCGGCGCGCGCATGCAGGAGGGCGCCCTGTCCCTGATGCAGATGGCCAAGACCAGCGCCGCCGTCGCCCGGCTCGACCGGGCCGGAGGACTGTTCATCTCGGTCCTGACCAATCCCACGACGGCGGGGGTGATGGCCAGCTTCGCATCGCTGGGGGATCTGGTGGTGGCGGAGCCGAAGGCCCTCATCGGGTTTACCGGACCGCGCGTCATCCAGCAGACCCTCAAGACGGAACTGCCCCAGGGCTTCCAAACCTCCGAGTTCATGCTCGAGCACGGCTTCGTGGACCGCGTCATCCCGCGCACGAAGCTGAAAGAAGAACTCGCCCTCCTGCTCGACTACCTGGCGCCCGCCAAGGCCAAAGGAAAGACGTGAACGGCGTTCGCACGCCGCGCATCGTGCAGTTCAAGGGAGGCTCTCATGTCCATCCGTGACGAAGCTCGCGTCAAAGACCAGCGCGTCTCCGACTACGTGCGCCGCAAAGGCCTCGACGGCATCCTGCTCTCGCGCGTCGAAAACTTCGCTTGGTTCACGTGCGGCGGCCAGAACCATGTGAGCGTCGCCGCCGAGACCGGCGTGGGCACCGTACTGTTCATGGACGGCCGCCGGTTCCTGTTCGCCAACAACATCGAGATACATCGGCTGCTGGACGAAGAGAGCGGCGGCATCAAGTACGTCCACCTCGACTGGCCCTGGCACGACGACGCCGCGCGCGACGAGATCATCGGCAAGGTCATCGCCCATCGGCGCGTGGTGTCCGACGACGGCCTCCTGGGCACGCCTCGCGTCGAGAAGGATTTTGTCGAGTTGCGATACTCCCTCACCGACGGCGAGATCGCCCGCTACCGGGCGTTGGGCCGCGACTGCAGCGCGGCGATGGAAGAAATCTGCGCCCAGCTCAAGAGAGGCCAGAAAGAATGCGAGATCGCCGGCGCCGTCTCCGCCGCGTTCATGGATCGCGGCATCCATCCCACCGTCGTCCTCATCGCGGCGGACGAGCGCATCGAGAGATACCGCCACCCCATCTTCACCGACAGGAAAACGAGAAAGTGCGTCATGGTGGTGATGTGCGGGCGGCGAAACGGCCTCATCCTTTCACTCACGCGGCTCGTGCACTTCGGCAAGCTCCCGAAAGAACTGCGCCGCAAACAGGACGCCGTCTGCGCCGTGGACGCCGCCTACATCCTCAGCTCCACCACCGGCGCGAGCGCGGCCGACATCCTCAGAAACGGCATCGAGGTGTACCGCGAGCGCGGCTACGCCGACGAGTGGCGCCTGCATCACCAGGGCGGCCCCACCGGCTACGCCGGGCGCGACTACCGCGCAACCCCCGCCGAAGCCCGACAGGTCGTGCCCAACCAGGCCTTCGCCTGGAACCCCTCCATCACCGGCACCAAGAGCGAGGACACCATCCTCTCGCTACCCGGCAAGATCGAGCTTCTCAGCCAGCCCTCTCCGAAGTGGCCGTGCGTCACGGCCGAGTACAAGGGCAAGAAGATCCGCCGCGCCGACATCCTGGCGAAATGATCGCGTAGCGCGCAAACACGCCCGCAAACCCGACTTGACGCCCTTGATACGCAACCGCAAGCGGGTAAGATGAACCTGTTTCCGTGCCGAAGACCGGAAAGGCTCGCGAGCCATGAGAAACCTGCGCCTGGTATGGCTGCTGACGGTCGTCTATGCCGCGCCCTCACTCCTGTGCGCCGAGACCGACACATCGGCCTGGCTCAACGTCAAAGACTCGGGCGCGTCAGGGTCCAGGTTCGAGACCACCGCCGCCACCACAGCCGGCTCCAAGCAGATCACCGTGGCCGCCCCCGGCGACTTCAGAGCAGGCCAAGGGATCATGGTCTCCAAGAGCAACATCCAGTACCACACCCCACGCCTGTGGGGACCCAAGGAACCATACTCATCCTGCAAACCGCTCGACAACGCCGTCGAGATTCGCGGGTACGACGGAAGCGCAGGCAGTTGGCTCGTGTATATCCTGGAGGTGGACAGCGCCGAACCGTTGAGCTTCCGGTGGTGCGACGACCTCTACGCCGCCCGAAAGTGGAACGGCGCCAAGGTCCCCGTGGCATGGGACTGGCAGAAACTCAGCAACGGCATCGAAGTGAAGTTCAACAAGCGCGACCTCCAACCCGGGCACATGATCACCTTCTCCGCGCGCGACCAGCTCGTAACCGTAATCGAGAAGATCGAGGGGAACACACTCACCCTCCGCGACCCCGCCAACCGCACCGTCAAAGACGCCGTCGTCCGCCACACCGACACCCTGGCGCTTCAGAGGGCCATTGACCGCGCCGTCAAGGAGAAACGCAACGTCTTCGTGCCCGTCGGGCATTACCGGCTGACGACGGGACTCCAGGTGGGCGGCGACGCGATCCGAATCGAAGGGGCCAGCGGCGTGGACACCGTCATGGACATCAGCGACGGCGTCGGCTCCGTGTTCAGGCTGCAAGGGGGAGTGGAAAAAACGGTGCGCAACTTCCGCATGATCGGCCACACCGGCACCGCCGAGCGCGCCGGCTCCTTCCGCACGTCCAGCGGCAACGGCTTCTGGGCCTGCGCGCTGAAGGCGTGCAACGCCGTCAGCATCGCCGGCACCGAACGCGTCCTCATCGAGAACGTGCACGCCAACCGCATGGCCAGCGAGGCGTTCTATTCCCAGGGACCCGGCCGCACCGCCGGACCCGAACCGAAACAGTACACCAAGAGCCTCACATACCTTCGGTGTTCGGTCACCGACTGCGCCGCCAACGCCTTCAACAACAACGACGTCGCCGAGAACACCAGCGTGCTGTACTGCCGCATTGACGGCGCGCCCTGGCACGCCTGGGAGGGACCGTCGCGTTTCATCAGGTTCATCGGCAACTACGTCCGCAACGCCGGGCCCGTCACCGTGGGCGACATGAGCCACCGCCCCGACTTCCTCCACACCCTCGGGTGCGGACAGGCCGTCGTGGCCGACAACGTCTTCGAAGGCATCGGCCAGTGCGGCGGCATCGCCGTCAACCACGGCTCCACCCAGGTCGTCATCGCCAACAACCTATTCATCAACTACAACGGCCCCGCGATCACGGCGTCGAGCTTCACCGTACGCACGTCGTATCCCTCGCAGAAGATCACGATCACGGGCAACATCGCGGACATGACGTACCAGGGCGAAAAACCCGCAACGCGCGCGGGCATCTTCGTGAGCGCCTCCGACACCATCGTCAGCAACAACCAGGTCTATGTGCGGGGCGCAACCGACCCGCTCGTCACCGGCATCTCCATCAAAGAACCCGCCCTGAACGTAAGCGTTCACAACAATCTGGTCCGCAACTGCGCCTGGGGAATCCGCACAGGCCGCGCGCAGTCGCGCGTGACCGAGGTCGTAGACGCCGCGACGTTCCTCGAAGACGGCCTCCCGCTGGAGTGGCGCGACTCCCATCTGTATCGCGGCTGGAATCTGGCCTGGCTGAGCGGCGAAAGGCCGAAGACGCTCTCCCTCGTAGACGCCTTCGACCCCCAAACACTTCGCTTCCGCCTCGCCAAGCCGCACCCCATGAAGACCGGCGACCGCTTCGAGGTCTTTCCGCCCCATTCGGCCAACTGGATGATCTGCGGCAACACGATCACCGGCTGCGCGAACCCCGTCCTGCTCGACTCCAACGGCAGCGAGACCACGTTCTTCAACAAAAACATCGTCTCGCGCGGCCAGGCCGAAGGCGTCAAGCACGCCGTCGTCGTGCGCGGGCGGTTCAGCCTCATCGGCAACCACATCAGCGGCTTCGACGAGAAAGGCGCGGCGGCGATCGCCCTCTACGCCGATCCGTTCGGACGGGTTCGCCAGAATTTGTATCGGGACAACGTCTTCGAACGCTGCACGACTGCCGTGCTCGAGGACGAGGCCGGCCTGTGGACCTCCTCGGCCGCCGGGCGAGAAGGCCTTGCAGGAAAGGAAGAACAATGACCCCACGGGAGCGTTTCCGGGCGACTATTCATCACGAGAAACCGGACCGGATCTTCTTGCAGTTCGGCGGGCCGAGAGCCTCAACCTTTGCGGCCTGGCGGAAACAGGGGCTTTCGGAGCAGCAGCAGAAGAACTGGGGACGGTTCGTGGGGCAGGACGGCAGCACAGGCTTCGGCCGGCTGGATTGCGGCTGGATGCCGGCCTTCGAGGAAAAGACGCTCTCGGTGGACGGCAACAAGCGCATCTGGATTGACGCGACCGGCGTGAAGCGCCTCGACGCGATCCGGCAGCCCACCGAAGGCTTCGTCACGCGGCAGAGCTTGTCGCACAAACCTTCCCAGGCCAGCCGCCAGCCCGCATTGGACCGGCTACCGAACTGCCCGGAAAAGATGCGACACCAGTCTATTTTAGGGGGGGGTAAAAGTCAAGTCAAATCCCGGAGAAAATCCTCCGCCTCTAACCGGGACATGCTCCCCCTCCCCCTGCTAATTCCAACTGGCCTTCCCGCTCCGCTATCTTCTTCGCCTGCTCCGCCGCCGCTTCCTGCGCCTCCCGCTCCAAACGCACCTGGCACTCCTTCAGCCGGCTCAAGCGCTTCCGCCGGTCCGAGAGCTCCTCCGGCAACTCGTCCCCACGCTTACCCTTCCCGTAGAGCCGGTCTTCCTCCTCGTCCACCGCCTCCGCTTCCGAGAGCATCCTCCCCACCTCTTCCTGGATGTGCTCGCAGCTCCGGTTGGCCGAGAGCGTGGCGTTGGCCTTCACCTTCGTCCCGTCCAAAGCCACCACCCCCACCTTGAGCAGCCCCGCCTCCTTGCACAGCCGCAACACCGCAATAAACAGCCCTTCCAGCGCCTCCCGGCGCTCCTTCCGAAAACGGGCGATGGTCGCATGGTCCGGCGCCAAGTTCGCCGTAATCACCTTGAAGGCTATATTCTGCTCGCAGAGTTCCTCTATCTTCCGACTGGAACGTACCCCTCGACAGTAAGCGTAGAGCAGCAAGGCCACCATCATCTTCGGCTCGTAGCCCTCCCCACCCCAGCCGTCGGCCCGGTAGGCGGCATAGAACCGGCTCAGGTCCATCTGCTCCACCGCGTCCAGGACGAACCAGGCCAGGTCATGCTCCGGCAGCCAGTCCCGCAAGCTGGGCGGCAGGAGATACTGTTGTTCCCGGTTGCCGTCCACGAAGTTATAGGCCATCGCCTTCCCTCCCCTTTCCCCCACGGCCCTATTCTACCATACCCGTCAAGTGCATTTTCCTGCCCCCACTCCCTGCCCCCAGAGGGGGTTCGTGCGACAGGCTCCTTTCCTCTCAAAACTCCGAAAATGAAAATCCTAACCAAGCAATCTGGCGGACTGCCTTCGTAGTCTAATTAATTGCACAATTTGCCCAAGAATGATCCAGGGGATCACGAGAGCGCCGAAGGAACCCAGAACTACAGCTCCAATTATGTACATGCAGCCGTACGTCTGGGTGCCTGCCATCACCATGTGGGGGGCAAGCGAGCCAAACAATTGTCGGGCAAACCAACCCAACGCAACAAACCCCCAGACCAGCCACAGGACCGCGCAAACAACACCAACGGCCACTGCCCAGCCCTCAGGTTGTTTCCCGGGCCCCGGTTCGAGGGTTCCATTAAACAACAGCCACAATGGGACGGCATAGGAAACCAAGAAGAAGACGTTAACAACCAGCTTTCCGATCACTTCGGAATAAGCTCCTTGCATGACCCGCTCAACACACTCGCGGCAAGTGGGAGGCTCGATCCTTCCTGCACATTCCTGGCATAAGTTCTTTCCGCACCCCTTGTGGCATGTTGCGACCGCGGGCCTTTCCGGGTGATTGTAGCAAGCGACGGCTGCCGTTGCTTGGGGCCGAACTTCTCCCCCGTCGGGATAATCTGGTTCTGGCCCGGCCGAGGTCTCATTGCCTTTCATGGCTTGAAGCTCATCTTTTGCGCTGTTCTTCAAATCCTGTTCACTCTTATCGTCCGTAACAGGTTCCGCGTTGAGCAGTTTCTGAAACCAGTGAATCGCGGCAGCCTTCCTGCCGCTGTTAGATGAATAACAGGCAATCTTATACATTACACATAGGAGCGGATTGGTTGGCAGATAATCAAAAAGCTCGGCCTTTTCCAGCAAGAAGGACATCTCGGCATCTGGCCCTCTCTGGGCCTCAATGCTATCGCCCACCCAGGAGTACCACGCATCCCATCGCGCGAAATAATGGCGGAAAGCCCGGTCTGCAAGGACCCGGCTATGACCATCCCGGTCCATCTCAATCGCTTTTTCCATTTCCTTGAGTAGTCGCGGGAGCTGCGGACTATGTTGAATGTCACCACGCAGGAGATCGCCCTGCGCCCCCGCAAAGATGAACCTTCCTATGATTTCTTCACATGAGTCAATACTATTCTTAGTTGAAATTCTGCGGCTCCCAAATCATGCAACCTGC
>CAYPFP010000108.1:0-6770 GCA_964409935.1 uncultured Planctomycetota bacterium
CGGGGCGTTTGCGCAGTTGGAACGTGCGCAATTCGGGGTACAGCGCAAAGCCGGGACTGGGATAGACGCGGGCGAAGACGGCCTTGAGATACCGGCCTTCGGGGAATGAGGCGGTGAAGGGATGGTCGGGGGCGGCGCCGTCAATGTGGAAGATTTGCAGGTCGCAGCCGGCGATGGCGGCCGCCCGCGACAGCTCGGCCAGGAATTCCGCCTCGCCGATGAGGCCGGAACACGAACACGTCAGGAGGATTCCACCGGGCCGCGTGACCTGCATGGCCAGCGCGTTCATGTCGCGGTACATGGCCAGCGCTCTCGGGATCTCCTCGCGCACCTGCGCCAGCTTTGAGGGGTCCAGCGCCACGGCGCCGAACTGGCGCTTCCGGGCGACGCAGTTGCGCAGGTAGTCGAAGACGTTCATGTGCACGAACTCGGCGGGCAGGCCGTTGAGTCGGGCGTTTTCGCTCGCGACGGGCAGCGCTTCCTCGTCGAGGTCCACGCCGACGGCGGACTTGGCCCCGCCCTTGAGCGCCGCCAGCGCGAAGCCGCCGGTGTAACAGCACAGGTCGAGCGTCTCCGCGCCGGCCGTCAGGCCGGCGAACCGGAGGCGATTGTCGCGCTGGTCGAGGAAGAAACCCGTCTTGTGCCCGGACTTCAGGTCCACCCTCATTTTCAAGCCGTGCGACGCGATGACGATCTGCGGCAGTCCCTCGACCGGCGTCTCGCACGACTTCAGGCTCACGCCTTCCTGGGCCTCGGCCTTCGCCGCCGCCCGCACAACCGTCCGGCACTCCGGCAACAGGTCGCGCAGCGCCGACGTGATCCAGGGCATGATCTTCACGTACCCCGCCGAGTGCGCCTGAACGACCACGACCGACGCGAAGCGGTCAATCATCAGTCCCGACAGTCCGTCCGCCTCGGCGTGCACGATGCGGTACGCATCGGTCGCCTCGTCCAGTTTCAGCGTCTCGCGGCGAAACCGCAGGGCCTGTTCGATGCGGCGTCGGAAGAACGCCTCGTCGAGCATTTCATTGGGGTCGTCGGTAAGGATTCGCAGGGCGATGCGCGAACGCGGATTGTAGATGCCGCGCCCGGCAAACCGGCCGTCGCGGTCGGCGACCTCGACCAGCGCTCCGGGCGCAGGGAACGCAGCGGGATGCTTCAGCATGCCCTCAAAGATCCACGGATGCAGAGATTTCCTGACCGTCTTCAGCCGCACGCGCAATAGAGACATAAATTCTCCCTGAGAGGAACCTCCAGACTTGATGCGCTCGATTCTATCAAGGCGCCTTGAGGCATGCGCGAAAAAAAATCGCGGCGACTGGCGACAGCCGTCGGGCGTGATAGGGTTAATGCTGTATGACGCAACCACATATTCACAGCTTGTATAAGGTGTTTTCCCTAGTGATTTATGTGGGAGTGCGAAGGAAATCAGCCCAGCTAAGCACAGTGTGGCAATGCAAATCATAAGGGGCTAATTCGGCGACAATTATGACAGGCTGAAAATATGCGTCAGGATTACACAATTGGCCTTGACGTTTGTGGGGGAGTGATGTATATTCGATTAGTAGCTTTACGGGATAGTCGTAAGCCTTAGAACTACACGAGAAATCGGCAGGCGAATCCAGCTTTGCCCCACGGTCGGTATCCAATACCGATCGGGCTGGCGCCTGCCATTTTTTTTAAACCTTCTCGCCGCCTCGCGCTCTTCGGCGTTACGCCGGTCTCGTTCGGCCTTACAGCTTGCCCGAACACGCTTCCTCTGCTAGAATCCTCCACATGAAGATTCACGAATACCAGGCCAAGCAGATCCTGGCGCGGTACGGCATCAACGTGCCTGCGGGCGATGTCGCCGACAGCGCAGACCAGGCCCTGGCCATCGCGCAGAGGATGCCGGCGGAGCAGTATGTCGTCAAGGCGCAGGTTCATGCCGGCGGGCGCGGCAAGGGCGGCGGCGTGAAACTGGTGCGCACCGCCGAGGAGGTGCGCCAGGCCGCCGCGCACATGCTTTCCACGCCGCTCGTGACGCCGCAGACCGGACCGCAGGGCCGCCGCGTCCGGAAGGTGCTCGTGCAGGTGGCGGTGGACATCGAGAGAGAACTCTACGTCGGCATCACGGTGGACCGCATGGCCAAGACGCCCGTGCTGCTCGGATGCGCGCAAGGCGGGATCGAGATCGAGGAGATCGCGGCCCGGTTCCCGGAGAAGATCATTCGGGAAGAGATCCAGTTGTGCCGGGGGCTGGCGGAGTTCCAAGCCCGAAGGATGGCCGTTGCGCTCGGATTGCCGAACAAGTTTTTCGCGCCGATGACCCAGACGCTCGTCGCTCTGGCCCGGGCCTTCGTGGACCTGGACTGCGCCTTGGTCGAACTGAACCCGATGGCGATCTCCAAACAGGGCGAGCTGGCGGCCGTGGACGCCAAGATGAGCTTCGACGACAACGGCCTCTACCGCCATCCCGACCTGTCGGCCTTGCGCGACCCCGATGAACAAAGTCCTCTTGAGACGGAAGCCGAGGCCGACGGCCTGAGTTACATCGGCATGGACGGCACGATCGGCTGCCTGGTTAACGGGGCGGGACTGGCGATGGCCACCATGGACATCATCCAGCTCTACGGCGGACGTCCCGCCAATTTTCTGGACGTCGGGGGCGGGGCGGACGAGTTGAGGGTCTCGCATGCCTTCAAGATCATCCTGGCCGATACGCGCGTCAAGGCGGTCCTGGTGAACATCTTCGGCGGGATCATGAAGTGCGACGTCATCGCCGAGGGCCTTGTGCGCGCCGTCAAGGAGGCCGGCCTCAAGACGCCCCTCTTCGTGCGGCTGGAGGGCACCAACGTCGAGGCGGGCCGCAAGATTTTGCGCGAATCCGGGCTTTCCGTCATCGCCGCCGACGGCATGGCCGATGCGGCGCAGAAGGCCGTGGAGGCGGCGAAATGAGCATACTGGTGGACAAGGACACCCGCGTCATCGTGCAGGGGATCACGGGCAAGGCGGGCCGCTTCCACGCCGAGCAGATGGTCGAGTACGGCACGAACGTTGTCGCAGGGGTGACGCCCGGCAAGGGCGGCGCCCGCGAGGGCCGCATCCCGGTCTTCGACACCATGGAAGAGGCCGTGGCCGAGACAAACGCCAACGCGTCGGTGATCTTCGTGCCGGCGCCCCACGCGGCCGACGCCATCATGGAGGCGGCCGACGCCGACGTCGAGTTGATCATCTGCATCACGGAAGGGATCCCGGCCATGGACATGGCGCACGTCATGCACTTCCTACGGGCGCGGGGGTCGCGCCTCGTCGGCCCCAACTGTCCGGGGATCATCACGCCGGGGCAGTGCAAGGCCGGCATCATGCCGGGCTACATCCACAAGCCGGGGAACGTCGGCGTCGTCTCGCGCAGCGGCACGCTGACCTACGAGGCGGTGTGGCAGTTGACCGCGCGCGGGATCGGCCAGTCCACGTGCGTCGGCGTCGGGGGCGACACGATCCTCGGCACGGGTTTTGTGGACATCCTGGAGATGTTCGACGACGACCCCCAGACCGAGGCCGTCGTGCTCATCGGCGAGATCGGCGGGCGCGAAGAAGAAGAGGCGGCGGACCTGATCGCCGAAGGCCTCAGCAAACCCGTGATCGCCTTCATCGCGGGCCGCGCTGCGCCGCCGGGCCGCCGCATGGGGCACGCCGGGGCCGTCATCGCGGGCGGCACGGGCACATGGAAGGACAAGGCGCAGGCGCTGCGCGAGGCCGGCGTCACCGTCGTCGAAAATCCAGACCTGATCGGCGAGACGACGGTAAAGGTGTTGTCTGAAAAGGTGCGGTAGGAACACCCCGTGAAGATCGAAGAACTCCCCCGGCTGCGGCTGGCCTTTCTGCCGACGCCGCTCATGAAAGCCGAACGGCTCTCGAAAGACCTCGGCGGGCCGACGATCTGGTTCAAGCGCGACGACCTGACAGGCTTGGCTTTCGGCGGGAACAAGGTCCGCAAGCTGGAATTCCTGATGGCCGACGCCCTGGCGCAGGGCGCCACGCACGTGCTGACCATCGGCGGCGCGCAGTCCAATCACGCCATGCAGACGGCGTCCGCGGCGAGACGGCTCGGTCTGACGCCCGTGCTCGTGCTGGGCAAGCCGGGCCGGCCCGGCGCCAACGGCAACCTGCTGCTCGACGCCATCCTCGGCGCGGACGTGCGCTTTGCGACCGAGTACGGCGCCGCGGCGCTGCACAGGGCAATGCTCGCAGAGGCCGAGAAACTCCGGGCCGAAGGGCACAGGCCGTACTGCATCCCGCTGGGCGGCTCCAACGCGCTGGGCCTGATGGGCTACGCGCTGGCGGCGCGGGAGATGGCGGAGCAGGCGCGGGGGCTTGGCGTCCGCATTGACCGCGTCTTTGCGGCGTTCGGTTCCGGCGGCACGCACGCGGGGCTGGCGCTCGGCAAGAAGCTTTTCGACCTCGACTTCGAGGTCGTGGCCGTGGACGTGGGAGCGGTCCGGGGCGACGGGAGCGCCCTGATCGCCCGGATTGCCAACGAGGGGGCGAGTTTGCTTGGGGCGGGCCAGGTCGCGCCGGAGGACGTCACGCTGATGGCCGGATACGTCGGCGAGGGGTACGCGATCCTGTCGCCGGAGGGCATCGCGGCGATTCGGCTCGTGGCCCGGAGCGAAGGACTTTTCCTCGATCCGGTCTACACCTCGAAGGCCATGGCCGGTCTCATCGGCCAGGTGCGCGCGGGCCGGATCGCGCCGGAGGAGAACGTCGTGTTCATCCACACCGGCGGAAGCCCGGCGCTGTTCGTGTTCCCCGAGTGTTTTGCTGAAAGGTGATGGAGTGACGAGACGGGAAGGCCCCGCCGCTTCCGTAGAGCGTCGTGCGATTCCGCGGGTTCCCTGGAACCAGCGCCGGCTGTCGCTGGGGCACTACGTCTTCCACGTGGTGGTCGAGATATTCTTCGAGGTCTGCTGCTGGGTGGTGGGCGAGTTCGTCCTGTACTGCCTCACGCTGGGCCGATCCAAGAGCACGGTGCAGAAGATGAACCAGACGCTTCTGCGGATACGCCTGGTGTCGTGCTTCGGGCTGCTGCTGATCGTGCTTTTCGCGGTCCTGATGGGGCGGTTGGCGTTGGGCGAAACGCACGACAGACTTGACACGCCGAGGCGCTCCTCGCATAATAGCCCTATGATAAGCCACTCCGATGACGTCTGCTTCGCGCGAACCGCGTCTGAAACACCCCGGAGGACCGACTATGGCCGCTAACGGTCACACTGCGAAGGACTTCTTCGAAAGCCGCGGCGGGGTCACGTACGACGACTTCATTCTGCTGCCCGGCCACATCCACTTCAGCGCGGCGGACGTGGACCTGGAGACGTCGCTGACACGCAACCTGACCATCAAGCGGCCCATCGTCAGTTCGCCCATGGACACGGTGACCGAATCCACCACGGCGATCTACATGGCGCTGCTGGGCGGCATCGGCATCATTCACTGCAACAACACGATCGAAGAACAGGTCAAGGAGGTGCGCCGCGCGAAGCGCTTCGAGAACGGGTTCATCATGGACCCGGTCGTGTTGGGGCCGGACAACATCATCGCCGACATAGACAAGATCAAGGAAGAGTTCGGTTTCTCCGGCGTGCCCGTTACCGAAGACGGCCGGACGCACGGCAAGCTGATCGGCCTTGTGACGGAGCGGGACATTGACTTCGAGCCGAACCGCCGCAAGAAACTGCGCGAGGTGATGACGACCGAGGTCGTGACCGCGCCGGAGGGCGTCACGCTGTCGGAAGCCAACCGCATCCTGCGCCTGAGCAAGAAGGGCAAGCTGCCCATCGTGGACAAGGCCGGCAACCTGATGGCCCTCATCTGCCGGACCGACCTGTTGACAAACCGCGAGTTCCCCGGCGCGTCCAAGAGCAAGGACAAGCAGCTCCTCGTCGGGGCCTCGGTCTCCACCCACGAACAGGACAAGGAACGGATCGCCGAACTGGTGAAGGTGGGCGTGGACGTGCTGGTGATTGACTCCTCGCAGGGAGACTCCGTCTATCAGGTCAACACCATCAAGAGCATCAAGCGCCAATACCCGCAGGTGGACGTGATTGCGGGCAACGTGGTGATGGAGCGGCAGTGCAAGCGGTTAATCGCGGCGGGCGCCGATGCGCTGCGGGTGGGCATGGGGCCAGGCTCGATCTGCATCACGCAGGACACGATGGCCGTCGGTCGGGCGCAGGCTTCGGCGGTATATTTCTGTTCCAAGGTGGCGAGGCGCTTCAAGGTGCCCGTGATCGCGGACGGCGGGATACGATCCATCGGCGACATAGCCAAGGCCCTGGGCGTCGGGGCCTCCGCCGTGATGATGGGTTCGCTGCTGGCCGGCACACAAGAAGCGCCGGGCGAGTATTTCTACGAGGACGGCGTGCGCCTGAAGAAATACCGGGGCATGGGGTCGCTGGAGGCGATGGAAAAGCGGGGGGGACAGCAGAGGTACTTCACCGACGAGAGACAGATTCGCGTGGCCGAGGGCGTGTCCGGCGCCGTGGTGGACAAGGGGTCGCTGGTCAATTACGTGCCGTACCTGATGCAGGGGCTGAGGCGGGCGCTTCAGGATATGGGATGCCGGACGGTCAAGGCTCTGCACAAGGCGCTGTACAACGGCCAGTTGCGGTTTGAAGAACGCACGACGTCGGCGCAGCGCGAGGGGGCCGTCCACGGGCTGCATTCGTACAAAGTGCCGCCCTTCGCGATGAAGGCGTAGGAAGAGGGGGCCAAGATCCGCATGCCGGGCG
>CAYPFP010000108.1:6780-17528 GCA_964409935.1 uncultured Planctomycetota bacterium
ATCTGCTGGTGAAGCATGGCGCCCCGCTCGACGATTCGGCGGGCGCGGGTAACCAGCACAATCTCGTAAACGGCTGTCTCGCGAACGGACGTCGTGACGCCGCTGAGTATCTCGCCGATCTCGGCGCGCCCCTCGATCTGGAGGGCGCCGCGGGCGTCGGCCGCTTGCGGGCCGTGCCGAGGGCCGCTGGAGGGTCGGGAGGGCGGCGCCGGGCATGAAAAGCGGGGAGGCGGCATGCCGTGGGGGCATCGCCGCCAGCCGCGTGGAGCAGGTGTAGGCGCGGCCTCAGCGCGCCAGGAAGGCGCGGAGCGTCTGGAGGGTGTGGCGCCAGACCGCGATGTCGCCGCCGACCGGGTCGGTGGTGGCGGAGGGAATGTAGGCCGAAAGATAGGCGTGAAGGTCTTCAAGGGCGGCTTCGGCGCGCGCGCGCGCGGGGCCGCCCTTTTCTGTTGTCCATGTCCAGCAAGCGGATAGAGCGCGGCACAGCCGGCGCCCCACCTCCAGACAGTCCTGGAGCCACTCGACGTCGCCGCGCACATCGCGGCTCGGCAGGGCCTGGAGAAGGGCCTGCGCCACGTCCGCGCAGGCCAGGGCCGTCACCGTCTCGCGGCGAAGCCAGTACTGAGCGCGGGAGGCGGGGTCGGCTTCGGCGCCGCCGAGCAGCCTGGGCGCCTCGCGGCTGACGCTTCCCCAGCCGGCGGCCACGGGGAACAACCCTTCGCCGATACCGGCGGTGAAGACCTGGGCCAGCAGCGGCCCCGCCTGCGCGCCGTGGAGCATGTCGCAGGCGCGGCGCAGAAGCCCCTGTTCGCCGAAAATTTCGGGGCAGGACTCTTTGCCCGTCTTGCAGCGGCGAAGAAGCGCGAGGGCCTCGCTGCGGGAGGAGGCCAAAGGATACGCCCCGGCGGCGTCGGCGCGCCACCCGTACTCCGCACACAGAAGCTGGGCCGGTTCGGCCACGGAGCCGATGGTCTTCGTGTAGACGGTGTCCGCCCCCAGGTAATGGCGCTGGAGCGCCGGGCCTGACGAAACAAGCTGGTCGCTGAAGTAGTTGTCGCCGCCGACAAAGGCGACCACCAAGATGCCGTGACCATGGCCAACCGCCGACAGTTTGTCGCGCAACATCGGGACGCGGCGCGTCGTTCCAGCGACGCGGGGCGTCCGCCCGACGGCTTGGCGGACGCGAGCGTCCGCCGGTTCGTCCGACACGAACTGCTCGCGGATGCCGAACTGGACGTTGGGCACAGGTCCCAGCAGGCGGCTGACCAGCGCGAAGTAGTCGCACTCCTTGACCCAGACGGCATCGGCTTCGTCGCAGCCGGAATAGACGGGGCCGACGAAGACGATCTCGCAATCACGGGCGGCGACGTAGCCGCCGTCCTCGCTGCGGACGGCGTTTACGGCGGCGGCCGCTCTGGCGAACCAGGCGGCGTACGCGGCGGCGGCCCCGCGGTCGGACGCCATCTCGTCGTCGGGCCAGCGCTCGCGGCAACGAGCGCAGCGGCGCTTCCAGCCCTCGCGGGCGCCGTCGAAAGTGCCCGTGTCCACATCGTGGATGTAGAGCATGCCGGGGCGGCACTCGCGCACAAAGGCGGCGAGTTCGGCCGTCTTCAGGTCGGCCAGCGCGGCGTTGGACAGACACGTGCCGTAGCGCCACGAGGTCGGGTATCTCGGGTGGCCGACGCAGTCGTAGACCTCGCCGTCGGGGTAGCGCGTCCGGTTCTCGAAGATGCGGCCCTGGTAGGGGGATTCGTAGATGAAATGTTTCTGATAGGCGAAGCCGTATCCGCCGCCGTAGCCGGCGTGGGCCAGGCGGATGTGGCGGGCGCGGGCATAGTCGGACAGCTCGCGCACGAAGGCCGCGTAGCCGGGGGCGCGGTCGGGGTTCCATCCGAAGCCGTCAAACCAGATTAGGTTGATTTTGTGGCGGGCGGCCAGGTCGAGCTTGCGCTTCATGCGGGCGAGGAGGGCCTCGCGGCCGTCGCCGCGCTCGTAGCCCCAGCGGTTGATCTCGGCGTTGAGGAGCCAGTCGGCCGCGCGGAAACGAAAATCGGGCCAGTCCTCCACGCGCCCGCAAGGCAGCCAGACGTCGCCGCCCTGGCGTTCGAGGAGTTGGGCCAGCGTGGCCGCGCCGTTCTGGAGACCATGCTCCGTGAAAGCGCCGACGACGACGGCGTGCGGTGAAAGGTCGAGCAGGTAGCCCTGCTCAGAACCCAGCGGCGCGGCAAAGGCGGGCGAGGAGAGCCACGACGGGTCGGCCAGGCAGTCGGCTACAAGCTCCTGAACCAGCCCCAGATGCACCTTTGCGCCGGGGTCCTTTCCGGGACGGTTGACAAGGATGGCAAAATCGGGTTGCGCCCAGTCCGCCAGCCGACGACAGGCGGAGGCGGCCGCGGGGCCGTGCGCCTGGACCAGATCGGATTCGGCCCCGGTCAGCCGGACACGATCTCCCGAGAACTTCGCCAGCCTGGGCGAAGGCAAGAGGGGCTTCATGCGGTTACTCCGGTTTGGCAACCTGCCGGGTCTGCGAGGATTTCCGGCAAGCGTCCACAAGGGCGACGATGCTGCGCGCGTATTCGGGAGTGATGATGAGCGGCGCGCCGTTGACGAGGTGATCGTGAATGTTGTTGTAGTAGGCGTCCACGGGGCTTTGGGCGAGCTGCACCTGGAACTGTTGCGGCGGCTCGGTGTCGCCCTGGAAGACGAAGCCGTCCCGGAAGGACGCCTTGGAGCCGACCATCAGGAAGGTGCTGAAGCCGCCGCGACAGGCCGTCGTCGCCTCCGTCTGGACGGTCACGCCGTTCTCGAAGCGAAGGAAGATGCTGAAATAATCGTCCACCTCCCTGCCCCACAGAAGACCGCGCAGGTCGCAGAAGACCTCGGCGACCTTCGCGCCGACCAGGTCGAGGGCCTGGTCAATCACGTGCGGGCCATAGTCGTAGAGCATGCCGCCGCCGAAGGCGGCCTCCAGCCGCCAGGCCGGGCGGAATTCGGGCGCGCCGTACTTCTCAAGCAGCCGCGTGAAGGCCAGCCAGACCTGCTTGACCAGCAGGAGCTGGCCCAGGTAATCGCGCTGGAGCAGGGCCTTGGCGGTCAGGTGCATGGCGTCCCAGCGGCGGTTGTGGTGGACTGAAAGCATGACGCCGGCCGTCCTGGCGGCGGCGATCATGCGGTCGGCGTCGGCGGTGTTGAGGGCCATGGGCTTCTCGACGATGGCGTGCTTCTTGGCCTGGGCGCAGAGGAGAAAGTCCTGCATGTGCTGATGGGAGGGCGTGGCCAGCACGACAAGCTCGACGTCGGGCATCGCCAGGACGTCTTCGAGCCTCGGCAGCGTCTTCACGCCGAAGGTGCGCTCGAAGAGGGCGCGGCGCTGCTCGTTGGTGTCGCAGCCGGCGACGAGTTCGAACCGCCCCTGCAACGCCCGGAGCAGTTGGCAATGATGGGTAATGCCGATGGTTCCCAGACCGACAACGGCCGTCTTGATCGTTCGCATGGCTTGTCCTCAAGTGCCGACTTCGGCCCGCACGCCCGTCCTGCTCGGAATTCTATCAAATCGGGGCCGAACGCATAAGACGGTTTTTTTCTTGCCGGGGCGGCAAGCCTCCTGATAGAGTCGTGCCCGGTTCTGCAATGAGGGATAGAGCGTGCGGTTCAGGATCGCGTCCTACGGGGCCGTCGCAAGGCTTCTGCTCCTGGGGGCCGTCGGCGCGGCCGTCGCCGTTTATCTGTGGCATATGATGATCCGGATGCCCGGCAAGAGCTATCGAGACCCGCTTCCGGCGCTCACGGCGCCGGAGACGCAGCTTGAGCAGACGCTGCGGCGCGACGTGGAAAAACTCGCGGGCGAGATCGGCGAGCGCAACTGCTGGCGCCCCCGGCAACTGCGCGCCGCCGGCGAATACATCCACACATCCCTCGAAGCGTCGGGATATGCGGTGCAGAGACAGGCATTCGCGGTGGGCGCCGTCGCCTGCTTCAACGTCGAGGCCCAGCTCGCGGGGCGGGGGCGCGCGGACGAGATCGTCATCGTCGGGGCGCACTACGATTCGGTGATCGGCAGTCCCGGCGCCAACGACAACGGCAGCGCGGTTGCGGCCCTTCTAGCGTTGGGGCGCATCTTCGCGGGCAGGCAGACGGCGCGTACGTTGAGGTTCCTGGCGTTCGCCAACGAGGAGCCGCCGTTCTTCAAGACCGAAAGCATGGGAAGCCTCGTCTACGCCCGGCGCTGCCGGCAACGCGGCGAGAAGATCGTCGCCATGCTCAGCCTCGAGACCATCGGGTACTACACGGACGCCGATGGCAGCCAGCAGTATCCCTTTCCGTTCAGCCTGTTCTATCCGTCCACCGGCAACTTCATCGGCTTTGTGGGTAATGTTTCCAGCGGGGATTTGGTGCGGCAGGTCGTCGGCTCGTTCCGCCGCCACGCCCGTTTCCCCTCCGAAGGCGCCGCCATGCCCGGTTTCATCACCGGCGTTGACTGGTCCGACCACTGGGCCTTCTGGCAGGAGAACTACCCTGCGCTGATGGTGACCGACACCGCCCCGTTCCGGTATCCCCACTATCATTCCGCAGAGGACACGCCGGAAAAGCTGGTCTATGATCGTCTTGCGCGGGTCGTGGCGGGGTTGGGCAAGGTCCTTGAGGAACTGGTCGCCCCGCCATAGGGCGGGGCAGCAACGGGTCGGACTCCTGACCCTTGCTACTCTGCGAAGCAGCTTCGCTACGTAGCACGAGCTAGCCGGAGCGCAGGGCCGCGGCGGGGTCGAGGTTGGCGGCGCGCAGGGCCGGCGGCAGGCCGGCCAGACTGGCGACGGCGGCCCCGAAAAAGAAGACGAGGAGGCCCGCCCACCACGTGCAGGAGAAGAGCGTCTCCGGCCTGAACGGCAAACCCGATACGTGCGAGAGGACCAGGTAGTCCACAAGGCCGGACATGCCGAAGCCGGCGGCCAGGCCGATGGCGCTGCCCACGACGCCCACAAGCATGGCCTCGCACCAGAAGACGGCCAGAACGTCCTTCTTTCGGGCGCCGGAGGCGCGAAGAATGCCGATGCGCACGGACTGCTCGATGACCGACATGGCCATGGCGTTGGCGATGCCGATGCCCACCACAAGCAGCACGGCCAGCCCGATCAAGCCGAGGAACGCGGCGGTGACGCCGGCCATGGTCGCGACGCTTTCGGAGGTCTCCTTTCCGGACAGGACGCTAAGCCCCTCCGCCTCGATCTCCCCGGCGATGCGCTCGGTCTCCAGAACGGAGACCGCGCGCACGCGCAGGGCGAAGTAATGCGTCTTGGCCAAAGCCGGGCCGTGATACCACTTCTCCCACTGGTCCACGTATTCGCGAGGCACGGAGATGCCCATGAGGGGGACGTTGCGGCTGACGCCGATGATGCGGCAAACGGCGCGATCCACCTTCTGGGGCGCGATGAGCGAGAGCGACGAGACGCCGAGGAACAGGTCGAAGGTGCGGCCCAGGAGCAGGCTCTTGTCCACGCGCGGCAAGCCCTGGCTGGCGGCGAAGCTGGCGTTGTACATCTCCACGAGGTTTTCCGAGATGACGACGGGGACGGGATGGCCCGGCGGGGTTTGTGTGAACGGCTCGCCCTCCGGCAGTTCGTCGGCGAGCATCTCCACGGGAACGCCGTACACGGCGCAATCGCTCTGAAAGCTGCTCTTGAAGAACTGGCCGGACATCATGGTGGGGAAGCTCAGGGCCGCGACGGGCAGGACGGCGGCGACGCCGGGCATCTGGCGGATCTTCGACACGATGTCGGCCGTGATCACGCCCTTGATGCTGGAAAGGTCCTGCTCCACGACGGGCGCGGAGCGGACCTCCAGTTCGGTGGCCGGGAAGCTCTGGACGAAGCGTTCGAAGAGGAACTTGCGGATGCCCAGGGAAAGCGAGAGCAGGAAGAACAGCAACGCCACGCCGGCCGTCACGCCCAGGACGAGAAACACCGTGCGGCCCTTGCGTGCGGCGAGGTTGGTGTAGGAGGTTTCGAGCAGGGACAACGGGCGCATCAAGAAAAGCCTTTCGAATAGCCATTCCTCAGTTGGCGGAATGCTATCACGCCTCTTGAGGAGAGGCAAGGGGCAAGTCGGGAACGATGGTCTCTGGTTTCACAACGGCCCGGATCGAAAACGTCTTGACAAATGGTCCTTAGGGGATAGAGTAGAATAAAGTGATAGGGGAAAACAAAGGATTCAAATGAGCGAGACATGAAGATCATGACCCGAAGACGGTATACAAAACTGGTGCATGAGGGGCAATACGCGGCGCAGGTCGAGGTGGAACTGCTGGACACCGGCGAGGGCTGGTCGCCGTATCTCTCGCTCGAAGACGCCGAAAAACTGGATACCGTTCGGGAAGCCCTGCGCCACGGCGACCTCAAGAGCGCCGCCCGCCTCGCCCGTGTGTTTCGCCTCACGCCGGTTACTGTTTGACGGAAACCCAGAAGGGGTCGGGCTGTTTCCGGGGGAGACTCCCGCCGCACGATCTCACTCAACAAACGCCATAGACGTTCTGTCGCAACGCCACGCCGGCCGTCACGCCCAGGACGAGAAACACCGTGCGGCCCTTGCGGGCGGAGAGGTTGGTGTAGGAGGTTTCGAGCAGGGACAACGCGCGCATCAAAAAGAAAGCCTTTCTGCTAAACCATCGTCAGCTCGCCCTGCGCTTCTGCGATGGCAGTTCAAGGAGCTTTGGACCTCTGCGCACCAGGCGGCGCCCCGCCTTCTTCTGCAGGGAAAGGAAATGCCGGAAGAATCTGTCGGGATCGCCCTTGCACTCACGCTCAATTTCATGCCGAATCCGACGAACCTCTTCCACAATGGGGTCTTTTTGCATATCACACCTCCATCAGCTCCTCCGGTGTGCAGATTATAGTTCCCGTATTGCAGACGAAATGCCGAATGTGCCAAAGCGAAAAACGAGCCGACGTTCCTTCGCAGAAGCTACGGAGGATAAGTTACGAGACAATACAGCCGTTTTCGAGGGTGATGACGCGGTCGGCCAGTCCCGCGAGAGACTTTTCGTGCGTGACCATGACGACGGTGACGCGCTGTTCCTCCCTGGCGGCGCGCAGGAGGCCGATGATCTCGTCGGCCTTGCGCTCGTCGAGGTTGGCGGTCGGCTCGTCGGCCAGGACGATGCGCGGCGACTTGACGAGGGCGCGGGCGATGGTGAGACGGCGGCGTTCGCCGGCGGAGATGTCGCCGGCGCGCTGGCGGGCCAGCCTCTCAATGCCGACGCGAGCGAGGATTTCGAGGGCGCGGGATTTCCGCTCGCCGTGCGAGAGCGGGGTGAACAAGAGCGACACCATGACGTTCTCCAGCACGCTGCGATGCGGCTCGACGTGGTAGGCCTGGAAGATGAAGCCGATCATGTCGGCGCGCAGGCGCGCCAGTTCGTCCTCCGACGCCTCGGCCAGGGAAAGACCGGCCGTCACGACGCGCCCGGAGGAGGGGCGGTCCAGAGCGCCCATCAGGTTGAGGAGCGTGGTCTTCCCCGATCCGGAACTGCCGAAGATGGTGATGAACTCGCCGGCCGCGACGTGGAGCGACACGTTGCGAAGGGCGAAGGCCGCCCCGGAGCCGTTGTTGAAGACCTTGCTGACGTTCTCGAGCAATATCACGTTAACCTGCTTTCAAGAGCATGACGCCGCCGTTCATTCCAGATAAGCCCGCATCTCGTAGACACGCGCGGAGGGCGCGCCGTTGGCGGCCAGGACTTCCAGACGCACGGCGTCGGCCTTCATCGCCTTGAAACGGTGTACGCGGCGGCGCTGGTGGTTGGCGGTCTGGCGGGCGACGACGCGCCACCGGCCGGCGCTCTTGGCGTACAGGACGTAATCCCGCACGCACGCCGGCGGCACGGCGTGGGGAAACTTGGTCATCAAGTCGGTGTCGAAGGCGAGGTAGACGGCGTTCATCCTCGCCGGGCGCTTGAGCGCGAGTTCGACCTTCTGCGGGAAAGGCTCGGCGGGGTCGGAGATCCAGAGGTTGGCCTGGGCCTCCGGACGCGCGACGCCGCTGATCACGTTCCAACCGCTGTAAGGCAGGGAGGCCGGCGCGAGCCGGAAACAGTACGTGCCCATGCCTCGAACCCAGGCGGCGGGCGGCGAACGCCACGCGCGTTGTGTGGCGGGCAGGTCCTCGTCGCTCCAGCACCAGAAGACGTGAGGGCTGCGGTGCGCCTTCACGCAGTAAAAGGTGTTGGGCGTGACGGGAGCATTGAGCCGGAAGTCCATCCACGCGCGCAGCTCGCCGGGCATGAGGACCGTGCAGCAGGCCACCTCCAGCGATTCGGCGAATCCGGCCAGGCCGCGCGCCTCGTGAAGGGAGACAGTGACCGGCGCGGCGTCGTGCAGGCCGTTTTCGAGCAGAAGCGAGACGGAGTTGAGGCGGTCGCCGGTGACCATGAACATCTGGGCGCGGTCGCAGTCGCAGCGGTGGCGGTCAATGGGGTCGAGCATCTCGAGACGGGCCTGGCTGGAGGCCGTGACGCGGGCGCCGCGAAGGAGGTCGCGGGGATCGGCGTTGTGCATGGCCGGGATATAGGCGTCGTCCTTCAGGAGGGCCTGCTGCAACTCCATGATGCGTTCGGCGCGGAGTTCGCGGGGGGAGCGCCGGTATTTCCGGCACAGGGCGGCGGCGACGCCGGCGGCCTGACCCATGACGGCGCAGGTGGCCTGGACGCGCGTGGCGCCGAAGGCGACGTGGGTCATGCTGGCGTTGCGCCCGGCGAAGAGGAGGTTTCGGATGTTGCGGGAGTAGAGCGAGCCGAAGGGGATGCTGAACAAGTCCACCGTAACGCCTGTGGCGGGGTGTTCGTCGCGGGCATAGATGCCGTCGGGCGGGTGCAGGTCAATGGGCCAGCCGCCGTAGGCGACGCGGTCGGCAAACAGCGCGGACTCCTGGACCTCGTTTTGTGTGAGGACGTGGTCGCCCAGGAAGCGGCGCGACTCGCGCTTGCCGGGCACGGCGCCGATCCAGTCGAGGATGTAGTTGTCCGCGCCGTGGTCGCCGCGGTTTTTGAGATGATCCCAGACGCCGAAGAGGGCCTTGATCAGTTCGTCGCGGATGGCCTCGTTGTCGGCGATGGTGTTCAAGCGGCCCCCCCACTCGATCCACCAGTAGCCCTTGTTGATGTACTTGTGGTCGCGGAAGCGCAGGTCGTTGTCGGTGGCGAAGACCTTCGCCCACGGCGGGGGGACGAACTTGACGGGGTGGCCGGCGTTGCGGGCCTCGAAGAGCAGGCTGCTGCCGAGGGTGAGGTTGTCGGCCTTTTCCGGGGCGAGGGACTCGTCGAACTCGGAGCGGGCCTCGCGCCCCATGCGGAATCGCGCGCCGGCGTCGGCGGCGACGGTTCCGTCGCCGCTGCAGTCAATGAAGAGGGCGGCGTAGAGGTCGAACGTCTTCTCGGTGGAGGTCTGCGCGCACCTAACGCCGGCGATGACGTCTCTGGTCTTCATGATGGCGCCGGTGGCGGCGGTGTTGAGGTGGAGCGTGATGTTGGGTTCGCGCGCGACCCACTCCCACAGAATCCAGTCCCAGACGCTGGGGCGGTCGTGGGGGTTGCGCAGGGCGTTTTCCATGCGGATTTCTTCGAGGATGCCGGTCTCGCGCGCAAAGCGGTTGGGGCCGGCCACCGCGCCGCAGACGTGCATGCGGATCTCGCTGCTCGAATTGCCGCCGAGCACGGGACGGTCCTGGATCAGGACGACGCGGCAACCGCGGCGGGCGGCCGCGATGGCGGCGCAGACACCCGCCAGGCCGCCGCCGATGACGGCGACGTCGTACCTGCGCCGTTCCGCCTTCCGGGTTCTTTTCCTGGTTCTGCTCATGGTTCAGCCGCGGATTCAAGCGCCGATCGCCGGCTTCAGACCCATGCCGGCAAGGATGTCGCGGATGCAGGCCACGTCGTCTTTCGTGACGGCGCGGAGCTGGTCAATGGTCATCTTCTCGTATTCGCTGTGGAAGCTGAAGACGTTGTCGAAGCCGAAGTCTTTGATGAGCATCGGCAGGACGTCGTGGTAGGGCACCAGCCCTTCGCGCACGGGCGCCAGGCCCTTCTTCCACACGACGCGGCCGTTCTGTTCCTGGCGCGTGTAGGCGCAGTTTTTCAGCGAACAGAGCGTCAGGTACTCGCGGACGATGGTGAAGGCCAGGCAGTAGTCCTCGCCGTCGAAGGCCAGGTGACAGGGGTCCACGTAGACGCCGATGAAACGCGGGTCGAAGCCCTTGACGAGGTGCATCGTGGCCGAGGCGTTCGAGCCGAAATCGCGGCCCGAGTGGATATGGTGGCAGACCTTGACGCCGTGCTTCTGCGCCAGACGCTGCCAGCCCTCGAGGTCCCAGCGGATGAGGTCCACGGTCTTCCAGTAGTCCATGCCGGGTTTGAACTGCCAGTATCCGAGCTTGATGAAGCGGCAGTCGGCGGCGGCGCAGGCGGCCAGCGTGCGCTCCGAGGCGGGTTGACGGGGGTCGGTCACGTCCCACTGGAGCGTGGCCATCGGGACGGTCAGCCCTTCGCTCTTCCAGGTCTTCACGGCCTCCGGCAGGGCCGACTCGACGTTGTCGGCGTTGACGGGGTATCCGGGGCGGATGGCCAGGTCGAAGCCCTGCAGGCCGACGTCCTTGCAGAACCTCGCGTGGTCGGCGATGGAAAGGCTCTTCAGGTTTTTCGAGAAAAGGACGAAAATCATGAACCCACCTCCTTCAGGAAGATTGCATCCGTGATAAACCGA
>CAYPFP010000109.1:0-10236 GCA_964409935.1 uncultured Planctomycetota bacterium
TGCTATAATCCGAAGGGTTGCGTCTCATTCCGGCGTCCCCGGCGGTTTGCCCATGAAAGTTGCGCCGTTCCCGAAACAGGTCCGAATAGAAAACACGAACCTGTGCAACGCCCGATGCACCATCTGCCCCCGCGAGAAGCTCACGCGGCGCCGGGGCACGATGGGACTTCCCCTGTACCGGCGCATCATCGAAGAGTGCGCCGCCCGCGGCGTCGAGGAGGTTCACCTGGAGGGGTTCGGCGAACCATTCCTCGACCGCGACATCATCGAGAAGATCCGCTTCGCCAAGGAACGCGGGATTCCGCGCACGCTGCTGGTGACGAACGCCTCGCTCCTGACCGAAGAGATGGCGCGGCGACTCATCGGCAGCGGCCTCGACCGGCTCAAGGTGAGCTTCTACGGCGTGAACAAGCAGGAGTACGAGGACGTCCACCGCAACCTGCAGTACGAGGACGTGCGCGACAACGTGCGCCGCCTGGCCCGGCTCCGCAAGGAGGCGGGCAGCGCCACCCCGCGAATCGAGACCAAGTACATCGGCCGGTGGAGCCGTTACCCGAAGTTCTTCCTGCAGTGGTTCGGGCGCACGGGCGTCGTCTTTCACCGGCTGCACAACTACGGGGGCGGCCGCCGGTTCGTGCTGGTGGATTCCCGCGCGCCCCGGCGCAGGTGCCCGATGGTCGCGCAGCCCATCATGCAGATTCTATGGACCGGCGAGGCGGTTCCCTGCTGCTACGACTATAACGGCGAAATGCTCCTGGGCAACGTGGCCGAAAGCTCGGCGGAGGCCGTCTGGACGGGGCCGGCCTACCAGGAATTCCGGCGCCTCCACGCGCGGCGGGAATTCGAGAAGCTGCCGTACTGTTTGCGGTGCGACAAGCTGAAGTGAGCGTCCCATGACGGGGCTTTCGACAATTCGCCGCGGCGCGGTGCGAGCCGCGTTCGCGGCCTACCTGCATCTGTGGCTGAGGCGGTTCCCGCGCGCGGTGCGCATCGAGAGCACCAACGCCTGCAACGCCGACTGCGCCATCTGCCCGCGCCGCCGCATGACGCGCCCCGTCGGGTTCATGGACATGGGGCTGTACCGCCGCCTCATCGCCGAGTGCGCCGCCCGCCGCGTCTCCACCGTCCACCTCCACAACTACGGCGAACCGCTCCTGGACCCCGACCTGTTCGAACGCATCCGCCTGGCCCGCGCCGAGGGCATCCCCCACGTGCGCATCTTCACCAACGGCGCCCTCCTGACGCCGGAGACCGGTCAACGCCTGATCGAGAGCGGCCTGACCGAACTCAAGGTGAGCCTGGACAGTCTGGATGAAAAGACCTTCAACGCCCAGCGCCAGGGCCTCGACCTCGGCGCGGTCCGCGCCAACCTCGAACAGTTCGTGCGCCGCCGCAACGAGCAGGGACAGGGCCGTCCCTCGGTGGGCATCGTCTTCACGCGCACCCCCCGAAACACCCAGGAGGCCGAGGCCTTTGCGGACTTCTGGCGTTCGAAGGTGGACAAGGTCTTCATCTCCCGCGTCCACAACTGGGGCGGACGGCAGGCCGGCGCGGCGGGCGCTCCCGCCCTGAACCCCTGGCCCTGCCCGCGCCTGTGGACGACCTTCACCGTCCTGTGCGACGGCCGCGCCGCCCTGTGCTGCATGGACTACAACGGCGACGTCGTCCTCGGCGACACCAACCGCCAGACGATCTTTAAAATCTTCAACGCCGAACCGCTCGCGCGCATCCGCGAGGCCTTCCTGCGCGGCGACCTCGGCGCCATACCGATGTGCCGGACGTGTTCGTTGCATCATCGCCGGTATATGCGCGCTTCGGAGGAATCATAGAAAGGAAACGACCATGCGGCAGGTCAAGTTCGTGGGCAACAGTCACGTCGCCGTTGTGGACGCGCCGGACCCCCGCCCCAAAGAGAACGAAGTCCTTGTGAAGCTCCGCGCCTCCGGCCTGTGCGGGAGCGAACTGCACTCCTACAAGTCGGAAAAGGGACTGCCGACCAACGGCGGCCACGAGGTCGTGGGCGAAGTGGTCGAGGCCCGGGCGCGCGGCGCGTTGCGGCCCGGCGACCGCGTGGGCATCCACGCCGTCTGGGGCTGCGGGAAATGCGATTGGTGCCTTGAGGGCAAGTACACGTACTGTCAGCACCGCACCGGCGGTCTCAGCGGCTGCCACGCCGACCTCATGACCGCCCCCGAACACACCTGCATCAAGCTGCCCGACGACGTGCCCGACGACGTCGGCGTGCTCCTGACCGGCGACGGCCTGGGCGTGCCGTACCACTGCAGCCTGCGCATGAACACCCGCGGCGGCGACTTCGTGCTGGTGTACGGCGCCGGCCCCATCGGCCTGGGCAACGTCCTCATGCAGGCGTTTCTGGGGGCCGAGGTGATCGCCGTGGACATCGTCGAGGAACGCCTGAAGCTCGCGCGCGACCTGGGCGCGCGGCACGTCGTCAACGGGCGGTCCGGCGACCCTGTCGCCGCCGTCAAGGACATCACGAAAGGGGCGCTGTGCGCGGCCACCTTCAACTGCATCGGCGCCGAGGACGGACTGCGCGCCTGCATCCGGTGCACGGCCGTTCGCGGCGTCATCATGAACCTGGGCGGCGTGAGCAACATGACGCTCAACATCTCCGGCGAACTGGTCTACAAGGACCTGTCCCTGATGGGAAGCTGGTTCTACCACTACAGCGAGTTCCCCGCGATGCTCAAGCTCCTGCGCCGCGGAATGCCCGTGGTGAAACTAATCACGCACCATTTCCCGCTGGCCCAGGCCGAAGAGGCCTACAAGACCTTCGTGGCGGGCAACACGGGCAAGGTGATCCTCGTGCCGTAGAAACGCGGGATATGCCACAGCGAGCGCCGGATTTTTCCTTGCGCGGGGCTGTGCGGCGGAGCGAGACCGCCCCTTGGCAATCCCCCCCGGCGCCGACACAATGCCTGCGGCTTCAGAACGACTTCCCAGGGACGTCCGGCTGTAACTTCTCATCGTACAGATGATAGTTCCTCGATGGGGTTAGGCCACGGTGTCAGTGCGCGGGGCATACTAACTAGCGCATTTTTTTGTTGTTATGCGATTGACAATACACTTTTGTTGTGTATAATGAAAGAAGTCGGGACGGGCATGCATGGGCGTGCCTCTCCAGCCGGGTCAACCCAGAGCGCTTCGTGAGAAGTCGCCGTCGGCTATCGGGAGGGCTGCCATGAGGAGAGCACGCGGAAGGATACCGCCGTTCGACCGGAACGGCAATCTACCCCCCGGTCGGCATCGGGCAACCCTCGGACAGATTCGCCGACGATTTGCATTCAACCCGCACCGAAGAGGTTTGTTTGCCGGACTCAAACGGGCCCTTGCGAACTTGCAGGAGGCCGGTGTTCGCCGGGTCTTCATTGCCGGCAGCTTTGTGACGGCAAAGGATGATCCAAACGACGTGGACGGCTGTTATGAGTGGAGCACCTCCATTGACGTTCGCAAACTGGACGTTGTTTTTCTTGACCCCGGCCCGCGCAGGGCGGCGATGAAGGCTAAGTACGGCGTGGACTTCCTGATATCAGGGAGGCCCCTGGCTGATGCCCACGGCAGGGCGGTGGAGGAGTTTTTTCAGGTGGACAGAGAGGGAAACCGCAAGGGAATTGTCCTGGTGAAGCTCGGCGGACTCGATGATACTGAATAAACGACAGTACAGGATAACGAAGGCCCAAGTCTCAAGACTCACGGACGCGCTATCGGCATCGCGCGACCTTTACGGAAAGATGGACGATCGGGCGTTCACAGCGATGGTGGCAGGCATCCGGTCGCAGATTCAGGAGCTTCGTGAACAACTGAGGGAGTACGAGAAGATAGCCAAAGCAAAGGTCCTGCACCTGGAGTCTGCGGAGGCCCTGGCTGAGGCGCTTGTCAAAGCGCGGGTGGCGAGAGGCTATACCCAGAAAGACCTCGCAGACAAACTTCACATCAAGCCCCAGCAAATCCAGCGCTATGAAGCGGGCGGATACCGAACAGCCAGCTTGAGACGCATCCTGGATATCATGAAAGCGCTTGACCTCGACCTTCGGGCCGATATTGCTTTGGGAGCACGAGGCGACCCCATGGCCGTCGAGAAATAGCAGGAATGCGCAACGGCCCCAGGGCTATGCCTGGGCCGCAACAAACCCCTCCCGACCCATTCCGGCCTTTGGGCCGCCCTGATCCGGCGATCCTCGCGTCTGCAACTTCCGCCCCCTCTGCGCTGGCAGAACGGGGGGCTTTCCTCTATAATTCATGCCTCAAGAAATCCGCGCGGGCGTTGTCGGCGTTGCGCGGGACTCCGGGAGCCTCGGCCGGTGAACTGAAAGGATACTTGCGATGCGAGAGAATCCCGTCAAGCAGGCGTTAAGAGAGGGCAAGGCGGTCTACGGGACGATGATGGTGGAGTTTCGCAGTTCGGCCGTCGTGCAGATGCTGGCCGTCGCGGGCTACGATTACTTCTTCATTGACATGGAGCACGGGACGTTCAGCTACGAGACGATGTCGGACATGATCCGCGCGGGACGCATGGCCGGCATCGCGCCCCTGGTGCGCGTTTCGGACTGCCAGTACCACCTGATGTCGCGCTGTCTGGACGCCGGCGCGATGGGCCTCATGATCCCCCGCACCGAGACCCGCGAACAGACCGAGCAGATCATCCGCTGGACGAAGTACCCGCCGTGGGGCATACGCGGCTGCGGCGCCTCCACCGGCCACAGCGACTACGAAAGCGTCAAGGTCGGCGACTTCATCAAGCACGCCAACGAAGAGGTCATGATCGTCCCCCAGATCGAGAGCGAACTGGCGGTGAACAATATCGAGGAGATCGTGTCGGTCAAGGGCGTGGACGCCGCCGTCTTCGGCCCCAACGACCTTTCCATCTCGCTGGGCGTGCCGGGAGAGGTCGCGCACCCGAAGATGGTCGCGGCCTTCGAGCGCGTGCTCGCGGCCTGCGACAAGGCCGGCGTGGCCTGCGGCTTCCACGTCGGAAGCGTGGACCTGGTGAACAAGTGGAAGGCCAGGGGCATGCGGTTCCTGTGCTGGTCCACCGACATCGGCATGATCAAGGACTCGTCGGCGAAGGCGCTGGCGGGGATGAGAGGCGCACGACGCGAGGCGTGATGCCCAGAACGTCCGCCACGGGCAGGGCTACGGGTGTTGGAGGCGCATAGGTGAAGGTGAAGGTCGCCAAGACCGCCGGCTTCTGCATGGGCGTGAAGCGGGCGATGGAGATCGCGCTGGAGGCCGCCAAGGCCGACGTGCGCCCCATCTACACCCACGGCCCGCTCATCCACAACCCGCAGGCCCTGGAGATGCTCGAGAAAAAGGGCATCTCGATCATGCGCGACGCCGCTTCGCTGCAGAACGGCACGGTCATCATTCGCGCCCACGGCATCGCGCCGGACGAGCGCGCCGCCATCGAGGCCCAGGGGGTCAAGATCGCCGACGCCACCTGCCCCCATGTGCTGCGGGTGCAGGTGATCATCCGCAAACACGTCCGGAAAGGCTACACCTGCGTCATCGTCGGCGACAAGGGCCACGCCGAGGTCGTCGGGCTGTTGGGCTTTGCGCAGGGCCGCGGCCACGTGGTCGAGACGCCGGCCGACCTGGATCGCCTTCCGCTTTCCGACAAGATGTGCGTGGTGGCCCAGACCACCCAGGACCGCGCCTTCTACGAGCAGGTATGCGCCCGCCTGTCCGAGAAACGCCCCGACATCTGCATCTTCGACACCATCTGCGACTCCACCTCGCAGCGGCAAGCCGAAGTCCTCGACCTGGCGCGCCAGGTGGACGCCATGATCGTGGTCGGCGGGCGCGGCAGCGCGAACACCACCCGGCTGGTCAACATCTCCAGGAACGCCGGCAAACCGACCTTCCACGTGGAGCGCGCGTCCGAACTGAACAAAGACGAGCTGAAAAAATACGGCACGGTCGGCGTGACCGCCGGGGCCTCCACGCCCACGTGGCTCATAGACGAAGTGGTGGACCTCGTGCGGGCCATCCCCCAGACGTCCCTTGAGCGCGTCCTGGGGACAATGGTGTGGGGGTTCCAACTCCTTCTGGCCACCTGCGTCTACACCGCCGTCGGCGCCGCCTGCCTCAGCTATGCCGCCGCCGCTCTGATGGACATTCCGTCGCGTTCGACGTATGCCCTCATCGCCGCCGCGTCCGTTTTGGGCCTGCACCTGCTGAACCGCGTCATGGAGGACAAACCCCAACAGACCGATATCCCTCTCTTGCCGATGTTCTACGCCCGCCACGCCATCGCGTTGAGCCTGGTGGCGGTGGCCGGCGTGGCGTGCGCGCTGGCCGTGGCGGCGGTGCTGGGGTGGGTGGTGTTGGGGCTGTTGGGCGCGTGTTGCGTGGCCGGCGTCATCTACCGCCTCAGGGTCCTTCCCCGCCCCGTGGCGGCCCTGCTCGGACACGACCGCCTGGAAGACATCCCCGGCACCAAGGAACTCTTCCTCTCGACGGCGTGGACCGTCGTCGTCATCCTGCCCGCCGCCGTGACCGAGGCGGGATGGCGGCCGTCGGTGTTCGTGGCGGCGGCCTTTGTCTTCCTGCTGGCCTTCCTGCGAATCCTGTCGCTGAGTGTGCGCGAGATCGAGTGGGACGCCGTCGTGGGCCGCGAGACGATCCCGACCGTCTTCGGCCTGCGGGCCACCAAGACCATGGCGGCGCTCTCCGTCGTCGGCCTGGCCGCCGTTCTGCTGGCGGGGGCCCGGCTGGATTGGACGGGGCCGGTGGCGTATGCGCTGCTGGGCAACGTGTTCTATGTCTGCGCCTATCTGTTCGTGTACAACCGCCGATGGGTTACCCGCGCAGCCTTCTACGAGGGCCTGGTGGACGCCAACTTCATCCTCGCCGGGCTGCTGGCGTACCTTTACGTGCGCCTGATAGAATAGACCGCGCCCCCATGAACGGAGCGAGTGATGAAAGAGCTTACCGCCGAATTGCTGGACCTGATCGAGAAGACCGCCTCAAGCAAGAAGTTCCGAAGCTGGATCGCCGACTGCCTCCACGCGCTGGCCGGCGTTGACGGCACGCCGCACCCGGAGCCGGCCCTCACGGCCCGGAACGAGCGCAAGGCGTTCGATCTGATCGAGTCGCAGATCAAGTCCATTCCCGGCCTGACGGCGGCCCCGCGCTTCATCCCGATTGACCCCGCCATCGAGAAACATCCCTTCTACACCCAGCCGCATTACACCAAGACCGCCGAGCGGCCCCAGGGGCTGGGCGTCAGAGAGACGTACGCGGGCCGAGGCAACCTGGTTCTCATCGTGCCCGGCGCCAGGCGCGGCAAAAGCGCGACGTCGCTGGCCGTCAACTCGCACATTGACACCGTGGCCCCGCACATCGCGCCCCGGCTCAAAGGCGACGTCGTGTTCGGGCGCGGCGCCTGCGACGCCAAAGGACAGGTTGTGTCCATGCTCGCCCAGTTGCGGCTGTTGGCGGAGGCGCGCCGGCAACTCGGCGTCGTCCCCCAGGGAGACGTGCAGTTCCAGTTTGTCATCGAGGAGGAGCCGGGCGGAAACGGCAGCCTCTCCCTGGCCCTTCAGGACCCGCACCCCTACGACGTCATCCTCGTGTGCGAGGCGACGCAACTCAAGATTCACCCCGCCAATCGCGGGGCCGTCTGGTACAAGACCCAGATCAACTGCGGGCCGGACAAGCGGCTCAATCCGGTCGAGATGGCGGCCTGCGTCGTGCTCGCTCTTGAAGAGGAAGGCGCGAAGATCAAGGGCGAGAGCGACCATCCGCTCTTCCCCACGCGGCCCGTCCAGACCAACCACGGGATCCTCGGGCCGTACGGAAGCCACCCGTCGGCAGTGCGCCACTTGGCGAGGCTGTGGATCGGCGCGGACGGCGGCGCGGAGTCCGCTTTGCTCCAGGCCGTCGAAAAGGCCGTCGGCGACTACTGTGCGCGCTACGGCGACAAGACGAAGGAAACGGACGCCGCCTCCGGCAAGGCCAAAGTGGACCACCACTACGACCTCATCTCCGCGAAGGGCGGAAAGGGCTTCGTGCTGGCCGTTCACGGCAAGGCGGGGCACATGGGCGCCGTCCTGGAATGCGACGGCGCCATCACCAAGACGGCCTACATCGTGCGCGAGCTGATGAAGCTCTCGGCGGAGGGTCTGAAGCTTTCGCTCGCCATGGCCGACCCCGACAAGGACGGCCCTTGGGCCGCCGCGAAGGCCCCGGCCCGCGAACTGATACTCGAAGGCGGCCAGGGATTCCTGCCCACGCACGACATCTTCGAGGTCCAGAAACGTCTGGTGAAAGCCGCCGCCTCCGGCGCGAAGGCCTATTGCCGGAAGGCCGGCGCCGCCTGGAAAGAAGCCATGGTCAAGACCACCTTCGACAAGCTCCACAACGACGCCTTCGCCCGCCGCCCCGATTCCCCGGCCATGAAGGCCGCCCTGTACGCCGCCCGCCAAGCCGCCGTGGCGGGCGTCTGGAAAAAGGAGCCTGTCGTGGGCTGGAACGTCTCGTGCGATGCCCGCATCTTCGCCAAGCAGTTCCCGAAGCGCGAGGTCATCACCTTCGGCCCCGGAAGCCTGGCCTACGCCCACTCTCCGCAGGAACAGCTCCACGTCGGCGAGGCGGCCGCCGCCGCCAGGATGATGGCCGTCTACACGCTGGCGTTGTGCGGGTGGGAGAAGGTTAAGTGACGATGCCGGACGACGGGTCGTCTGTTCCGGCCCGCACGCCCGGCAGCAAAGAGTAAAGGAGATCAAAATGTCAAAACCAACCGACGTCCGCCCCAGAGGGGCTTCGCTCTATTTCCTGCCCGTCGTCACGCGCGTCCCGCTGAAGTTCGGCCCGGAGACCCTCACGCACGTCACGTGCGCGCGCGTGCGCTTGGAGGTGGAGGGCAAGGACGGTAGAATCGCCGAAGGCTGGGGCGAGACGCCCCTGAGCGTCGCCTGGGTCTGGCCCAGCAGCCTGCCCTACGCCGAGCGCGACCAGGCCCTGCAGGACTTCTGCGGGGTGCTCGCGCAGGCCTGGGGAAAGTTCCCCAAGAAGGGGCATCCCATCGAGATCGGGCACGATTTCCAGGAACACGAGCTTCCCCGGCTTCTGAATCGGTTCAACCACAAGCGGCGCGGCGCGTCGTACCAGCGACGCGGCGCGTCGTACCAGCGACGCGGGGCCGAGCCGATGCCGTGGCTGGCGGCCCTCGTCTGCTGCTCGCCCTTCGACATCGCCCTGCACGACGCCTATGGCGTGCTCCACAACGCGCCCGTCTACCAGACCTACAACGCCGCGTACATGAACCACGACCTGTCGAAGTACCTCAGGTCGGCCAAGGACGCCGACGTTTCCTTCCGCAAGAAATACCCGGAGGACTTCTTCGTCAAGCCCCGCCCCGACGAACTGCCTGCCTGGCACCTCGTAGGCGGCAAGGATTTGCTCGAAGAATCCGAACTCACCGGCGCCGAGCCTAAAGACGGCTACCCCGTCCTGCTGGGCGACTGGATCGCCCGCGACGGCCTGAAGTGCCTCAAGGTCAAGCTGCGGGGCAACGACGCCGCCTGGGACTACGACCGGCTCGTGAAGGTCGGCCGCATCGCCGTCGAGGGGAAGGCCGACTGGCTCACGGCCGACTTCAACTGCACCGTCACCGACCCCGCCTACGTCAACGACATCCTGGACCGCCTCCTCCTCGAACACCCGCGCCTCTACGGCATGATCCTCTACGTCGAGCAGCCTTTCCCCTACGACCTGGAGGAGAACCGCATTGACGTGCGCAGCGTCTCGGCGCGCAAGCCCCTTTTCATGGACGAGAGCGCCCACGACTGGCGGCTGATCAAGCTGGGGCGCGAGTTGGGCTGGACGGGCGTGGCGCTCAAGACGTGCAAGACCCAGACCGGCGCGCTGCTCAGCCTGTGCTGGGCGAAGGCCCACGGCATGACGCTGATGGTGCAGGACCTGACCAACCCCATGCTGGCCCAGGTGCCGCATTGTCTTCTGGCCGCCCACGCCGGCACCATCATGGGGGTCGAGACGAACGCCATGCAGTTCTACCCCGAGGCCTCCAAGCCCGAGGAGGCCGTCCACCCCGGTCTCTACAAGCGCCGCGAGGGCAAGGTGAACCTGTCCACGATCCAGGGGCCGGGCTTCGGGTATCGGCTCAAGGAAGCGCGCCGCGAACTCGCGCCGCCAGTTTCACGCGAATGTCCAGACGCTGGCGCACTTCATCGTAGGGCAGCAGCGAATTATCCT
>CAYPFP010000109.1:10246-17460 GCA_964409935.1 uncultured Planctomycetota bacterium
GCGGCGCGCTGCCTCCTGCGTGGACCAAGACCGAGTAGGTTTTCACAGGAGAAGAAAAGGCGGGCGGAAGTCCCTCTTGCGGATGCGGGTGGGGGTCACAGCTCCCAGGGCTGTTCGGGCAGGTCGAACTGCTCGGCGAGCCAGCGGTAGGCCTTCCGGAGCGACTCCTCGGTGGGCGAGTGGCCGGAACCGTGGTCGAAGAAGCCGACGGCGTCGGTCTTCTTGTAGAGTTTGTAGACCTTCCTGGCCTCGACAATGTACTGCCAGCTCTCCGGCCTGTCGGCCTCGCCGCCGATCAGGAGGAACGCCCGCGGCGCGGTGAGGGCCAGCAGTTGATGGTGCGCCAGCGCGAAGCCGCGCCGGTTGACGGCCTCCCCCAGGTACCACGGCGCATCCCAGTTGGTGAACTTCCAGCCCAGCCCGAAGTCCGAGCCGATGACGGCCTTGATGCGCTCGTCGAGCGCGCCGGCGTAGAAGGCCATCTTGCCGCCGAGCGAGTGGCCGACGGCCACGATGCGCTCCGCGTCCATGTCGGGCCGGCTCAGGAGCAGGTCCACCGCCCGGCTGGTGTCCCAGGCCAGTTTGGCGATCCCCGTCCAGCCCGGGTTTTCCCTCAGAAGTTCCATCGCGCCGGCGCGCCACCACGCGAACCCCTCGTTGGCCTGCGGCTCCGGCACGGTGTTGTAGGGGAAGGCCTCGGTGCAGACAACGACGTACCCCTGCTGAACCAGGTGCCTGCCGAACTGGACATTAGGCCGTTCGCCCATAGGCTCGCGCTTCTGGAGATCGAAGCCGGCCATAGAGTCCGGGTGATAGAAGGGAACCACCGCGCCGGGCCGCGGCGAGAAGGGGGACTTGACCGGCTCCATCATGAGGAGAAGCTGGCGCGTCCGGGGGCCGGTCGGCTGGCGGATGATCGTGCCGGTGTATTCGGGCTGCCTGAACTGCCCGACGACCTCGGGCGTGTGGTCGAAGTCGTCGAAGGACGGCGCGCCGAGCAAGGCCCGCCATCTCTTCAGGAGCGAGGCGCGCGCCTGACGCCACAGCTTCAGCGTCGGCCTTGCGCCCTTGCGGAACAGCGGCCTGAGTCGCTGCTTCGCGCCCAGATCGCGGTAAGGGGGGCGGCTCAATTCATGCGAAAGCGGCTTCATCTTCGATCTTCTGCAAACATCGTGGCGGCCCTTTGTTTCGTCCTCGACGACCTCTCACACCGGCTTGAGAATCTGCAAGTAAACCCCGCCGACCAGGTCTTTGACTTTCTCGCGGTACTCCGCCATGTGAGGGGCCTTCAAGTGCGCCTTCAGCGCCTCCACGCTCTCCCACTTCTCGACAATGGTGACGACGTTTTCCCGAAGTGGAATCTGCACCTTGATGTCCGTCTCGGCGTCCAGCGTCGGCCCGTACTCCAGACACCCCTCCTCGGCATGGACCTTGGGAACGAGCTTGCGGAACTCGGCCAGAAACGCGTCCCGCTTTCCGGGCTTCACTTCGATGGTCGCGATCACGTAAATCATAATCCGCTCTCCAATGGAGCGTCGCCGACGGCGGTTCGCGCCGAGTCCTTCAATGTGGTAACTCATGATAGAAAACCGCGAGTCGGGGCGCAAGTCTCTTTCTTGACGCCCCCGGATGGTATATCATGACGCGCGCGGCGATGCAACCCCCAAGGGGCCGAACATGAACCTGACGGACTTGGGCGCGAAAGGCGACGGAGTCGCCGACGACGGGGCGGCGCTGCGGGCGTCGGGCATTTTCTTCTTGCTTTCCGGGGGGAAGACTGTGGTAGGATGATGGGCGTGTTCAGGCGCGTCCTCACAATTCTTCTTGCTCTGCACGCGTACTGCCTCGTCTACGCCGAAGGCCCATACCCCAACCTCATCCCGGACGGCGATTTCGAGGCCCCCAGCCGGCATTGGATCGCCCTGAGCGGCAAGATCGCGCCGGTCAAGGACGCCAAGCTGGCCCATTCCGGCGAGGGCGTGCTGCGCCTCGCGGCCGCCCAACAGGGCGCAAACCGCGAAGGCCGCCTGTATTGCGCCCGACGTATCGAGGTCGTGCACGGCGGGCGGTACGTCTGCTCGGTCTGGGCGAAGGGAACCGGAACCGCCGACGTCGGCGTGTACGAGTACGACCTCAAGGACGGCTCGTCCGTGTTTCTGAAGAAGGCGAGTCTGCCGTCCCCCGCCCCGCTGTCGGAGACCTGGCAACTTCTGAAGATCGTCTACCGCCCCAGCGGCGAGAACGTCAAGAGCGTTGCGCTTTTCGCGCAGGTGTTCGGCGAAGGCGGGAATATGCTGGCGGACGACATGTCATTCGCCGTCAGCCCCGACCCGCCCCTCGAGATCGCGCTGCCTTCGACGCCGTCCATGGCCGCGGCGGGCGGAGAGCTTGCGGCGCCCGTTTCCGTCAAGGGCGGCGCCCCCGACGTCGGGGGCGTGCCCCCCGCGCTGGACGTCGTTCTGCGCGACGACCAGGGGAACGTCGCGGGGCGCGGGACGTTGAGCGCGGCGCGAAAGGCGGCGTTGAAGCTGCCGGAGAATCTGGACGGGTGTTGCGCGCTCAGCGTGGTGGAGAAGCAGTCCGGCGCGGTCGCTTTTGCGCTGGTGGACGTGTGCTCGAAGGCCGAGTACGACGCGTGCGCCGCCGCGGCCGCGCAGGCCAAGCTCCGCGCGCCCTGCCACCTCGTGTTCGTCGGCGACAGCCTCACGGCCCTCTACAAAGGGCACAACTACGTGGACAAGGTGCGCGGCTGGCTGCAGGGACGCCTCGGCGATCAGGCCCTCGTCACCAACGCCGGCGTCGGCGGCGACACCATCACGCGCGTGCAGGCGCGGCTGGAAAAAGACGTGCTCGCCCTGCAACCCAAGCCCACGCACGTCTTCATCTTCCTGGGCCACAACGACAGCAAGCTGAAGTCCACGACCGACTACAAGGAACCCGTCGTGCTCCCCGCCGACTACGACAAGCAGTACCGGGAGGTCGTGCAGGCCGTGCAGACGAAGCTCGGCGCCAAGGTCGCCATCCTCTCGGCCACATCGTCGGTCTACGAGATCACGAAGGAGACGGCGGCCAAGGCCGCCGCGTCCGGCAAGGCCCACAGCTTTTTCGGCAAGCCCGAAGCCCTCGAACAGTTCAACGCCATCGCGCGCAAGGTCGCGGCGGACCTCGGCGCCGATTATATAGACGTGTACGAACCGACGCGTCTTCACGCCGACAAAGCGAGCCTTTTCACCAGGGACGGCGTGCATATCAACGAGAAAGGAAACAGGCTGGTGGCGCTCGAGGTGCTGAAGTACCTGGGGCGATGATACGAGGGGTTTTGTTCCGTCAAGCGGGGGGAGGAGAGAGGATGGGCGTATGGCGTTGCGCAGCAGGAGGTCCGTTCCCGGGTCGGGACCGGCGGCGTTCATGTGTCTTGCGATGTGCCTGGCCTGGACGGCCGATGTCGGGGCGGCGGAACCGGACGGCGTCGCGCGGGGCATCGAACGGGCACAGCGGCAACTGGATGAACGGGTGATGGCGATAGGCTTCATGTCCCACGAGTGGGCGGTGTGGGACCGCATCTACGCCCATCTCGAAGCAAAGAGCGACGCGCTGGAGAAATCGGACCACGTGGGGCGGATGCTGCGCGACTCGCGGGCCAATCTTCTGGCGGCCGTCAGCAACACCGGCCGCGTGCTGCTGAAGGCGGGATTCGACACCGACAAGGGGACCGCGACGCCGGCCCCGGCCGAGATAGACGGACACATCGAGGCGTGCCCGGCATGGAAGCGCGGCGACGCCAAGGACAGCGTCAAGGGCGTAGTCCTTCTGCCGCAGAGTCTTATGATGGTGTACTCGCGTCCCGTCCTGGGGCTGCGCGGCGAGGGACCGGTGCGCGGCACGATCATTTTGGGCCGCTATCTGGACGAGCGCGAACTTCGGCTCGTCAACGAGGGCGTCGGCCTGCCCGTCGGCATCCGCCGAATCCGGGACCTCCAGTCGCCCGAAGACATTCGGGCGGCTCAATGCCTCATCGAGGGAAAGGCCCGAACGACGGTCGAGCAGGTCAAGGAGGGCGTGAAGGCGGGCTACGCGATCGTGAACGACATCCACGGCCGGCCCGTAGCGCTGTTGCGCGTGGACGTGGACGAGAAGACACAGAAGGAATACCGCGCCGGCATCATGATGCTGCCGTTCCTGCTGTTGGCGGCGCTGCGGGCGTGTGTGCGTTTCTTCATCAAGTAGGACGCGGGGGCGCGCGCGGCGCGCCCCCGCGGAAACCATCCGTCACAACCCCGCCTGCCTGTGGCACTCTTCAAGCACGGCGATCTGCCGCCGCACGCTCTCCGGCGTGATGGCGACGGGCTTGCCCTCGCGCAACGAGGCGTACACGTCCTTGTAGAACTGCGTTTCCCCCGGCCCGGCCCACTTCGAGGGGTCCCAGGTCTCTTCGGGCAGCCAGGCAATCTGCTCGGTGTTGTAGCTGCGGTCAGGAGTGGGCTTGCGGTCCACCGAGCGCGGCGGCAGGGCGGCGGGGTCGAAGTGCTTCCAGCGCAGGGCGTTGGGCTTGCCGGCCAGACCGCCCGTCGTGCCCATCACCAGCCACATCTCCTGCGGGTAGGCGCAGGTGCTGGAGATCTCCAGGTCCACCATCGGCGAGTCCTTGGCCTGCAGGATCACCTTCACGTGGTCGTCGGCGTCGCCGAGGGTCTGCGTGCGCTCCAGGTGGCAGAAGACCTTCGGGTCCTTGTCGCCCATGAGCTGAAGCGCCATGTCCATGAAGTGGGGGCCGGTGTTGTTCAGGCTGCCGCCGCCGAACTCGCGCAGGGTCTGCCAGTCCCACCGCCGGCTGAACCCGTGCACGGTGATCTTGATCAGCACGATGCGGCCGAGCTTGCCGGAGGCAATGACCTCCCTGAGCTTCAGGTAGTGGGCCTGGTAGCGATAGTTCTGGAAGATGGTCAGAAATTTGCCCGTCTCGCGGGCCGCCGCGATCATCTTGTCGGCATCGGACACGCAGGTGGCCATCGGCTTCTCGCAAACCACGGCCTTGCCGGCCTCCAGCGCCTGGATGGTGCACGGCGCGTGCAGGTGCGAGGGCATGGCGACGATGATCAGCTCGACGTCCTTGTCCGTGAGCATCGTCTTAAAGTCCGTGTAGGTCCTGCACCCGAAGTCCTTGGTAGCCTCTTCCATGCGCTTGGGGTCGGCGTCGAAGACGGCGGCCACCTGGAACAGGTCCTTGACGTTGCGCAGGATGCGGGCGTGGATGTTCCATCCGCTGCGCCCCAGCCCCGCGATGCCGACTTTCACCGGGTTGCTCATGGCTTCCTCCTGAACGGGAAAAGAGTTTTGGAAAGCAGGAATTCTAGCGAGTCGGCGGGGGGAGGGCAAGCAGGATTCGCGGTTCGGGGCCGGCGGCGCGGTCCCTCATTTCTCTCTGGCCTGGTAACGGCGGGCGAACTCCTCGACGGCCCGCTCCTGGGTGTCGGTCTCGACGGAGAAGGGACGGAGCTTGCGGACCTCGCGGAGCGCCGCCTCGGCCGTGCGTCCCAGGGCGACCAGGTAGCACGCCAGCATCGTGCCGGTCCTGCCGCGCCCCGCGGCGCAGTGAACGACCGTGGGTTTGCGCTCGGCCTTCATGCGCAGCATGAACCTGATGAAGTCGTCCACCTGTTCCATCGAGGGGGCGTCGAAGTCCACGACGGGGATGTGGCGGTACTCGAATCCGAACTCGTCCACGATCATCGGGTCGAGCGGCCGTTCGGTGAGCGAGACGATGGCGTCCACGCCCTGGTCCTTGAGGAACTCGAAGTCCGCCGGGCCGGGGCGCGGCCGGCCCATGCCGGCGACCTCGTTTGGGATGACCCAACTGAAGTTGTGCGGCTCGGAGCGATAGGGCGACATGGGGCTTCCTCTTGCGGCTTCGGCGGTCGCCACGGTCTAGGGCGACATTTTTCATTCTAACACACTCTTGCCGCCGGCAACACCCAATCTTCACACTTGAGCGCGGCTTTTCGCACAGATACAATGCCCGCCAATCCGTCTGGCGGGCTGGTCGAGCGGCGTGAGGGGTTCGTCAGGCGCGCTTGTCGAGCCGCACCTCTTTGCCGCTCGCGGCGCTGCGGAGCAGCCCCTCCATCATCTGCTGCACGATCAGGCCGTGTCGCAGCGGGGCGTCGCACTTCTTGCCGTCGAGGATGCACTCGATGAAGTGGTTCGCGATGAAGTCCCAGGACTCAGGCCCCTTGGGCAGCTCCACGTTCACGTCGTGCGGCACGCCGTTCTCGGTGCGGAAAAGCTTCAGGGGACTCAACTGCGCGCCGGCTTCCGTCCCGAAAAGCTGCACCTGGAGTTCCGGAGGCTGGTGCGACGCCCAGAAGCTCTCGACCTGCAGGCCCGTGTCGTTCTCGAAGCGGATGAAGCCGCCGGCGTAGTCGTCGGCGGCGAACTTCCGGGGGATGTCGGCGGGCGGCGCGGCGAAGTTCCAGTATCCCTGCCCGCGCGGGCCGAACTTGGCCCCCGCCACCCCCGCCACGCTGACCGGCCTGGGATGACCGAGTATCCACCACGCCGTGTCGAGCACGTGAACGCCCATGTCGCGGAACGCGCCGCCGCCCTTCTGAATGAAGCCCAGATTCCACGCCGGGATGCCGCTGCGCCGGATGCTGCGCGCGCGGGCGTAGTAAAGCTCCCCGAAATATTTCTTGCGCGCCAGGTTCCTCAGGTAGACGGAGTTCGGCCCGTAACGGATGGACAGGGACATCATGTTCACCACGCCCGCCGCCTCCGCGGCCGCGACCAGCCTGGCCGCCGCGCGTTCGGAATCGGCCAGCGGCTTGGTGACCAGCACGTGCTTGTCGTTGCGGACCGCCTCCATCGCGATGGGCACGTGCCACTGGTTGGGCGTGCCCACGAAGACGGCGTCAATGTCGCGGTCCCGGCACATGGCCCTGTAGTCGGTGTAGAACTTGACCTCGTTGGGCAATTCTTTGGCGAAGTCCTTCATGCGATCCTCGGCCAGATCGCAAAGGGCGACGACGCGCCCGCGGGTGTTCTTCGCGATGGCCCTGCCGTTGGGCCGGCCGATGCCCATCCCGACGACGGCGACTCGCACTTTCTTGTTTGCGCCTGGCATGCGACGACTCCTTTCGAACACCGGGGCCTTTCTCCAGCGAAAGCCTGTCGCGAAAAAGGCATTTTTTGAGGGGACGTCAAACGCCGAGGGGGGC
>CAYPFP010000110.1:0-17392 GCA_964409935.1 uncultured Planctomycetota bacterium
ACGCTCTGCTCAAACATCTGCGTTGTCACGGGTGCTACCTGAAGCGCGAGGGATCGTCTCATTCCTTGTGGACGAACCCGCAGACAGGCTGGGTCGAAGCTGTGCCTCGTCACACCGAGATTTCGAATAAGCTTGCCAGAAAGATTGGCCGGAAGCTGTCGGTCCCGGAAATGCGTTAATGGGGGAATCCAGGCATTCTCCTCCAATGGGCGTCAAGCCATGATGCCCAATGTCTCCGCCCAAAATCATCCATGCCGATTGGCAGTTCACATGCGTGACGATGCGTGCTGAAATCACGCGTGAGACCGCGGCCAAAGGGCGGGAAAGTAAGAGCGGAAATGTCAGGTGTCAGGAGTTGACCCCCGGACAAGTTCGGACTTGACCCCCGGACAAGTTGACCCCCGGACAATTGCTCTTCGGGTACGAATGTTCGGTCATTTGCACGCCTGAGGAGCTTATGGAGACGCGCTATGAAAACGCGGGGCCCGATTCTTGAGGAAGTGTGGAAGGCGCGGGATGAACACGCTCGTCGTTTCGGGTATGACCTGAAGAAAATCTGAGCTGACCTGAGAAAGATCGAAAAGCAGTCCAGACGGCGCGTGGTCAGGCGCAATGTGAAGCGGATTCAGGCGACCACTGATGGATAGTCGCGGACCAGAGCAGGGAGCGAGTAGGTTCACTCATGCTCCCCGGACGTTTCAGAAGGCCGATGGGGATGTCGAGCAGTACCAGCGACGCGCTGCCGCACGCCCGCCACAGGCTGCGAATATCCCGGAAAAGCAGCGTCTCCCATTCCGCCGCATCGCTCAGCAGCACGGCGAACCAGCCCGCCTTGCATCCATCGGCGCCCACAAAAAACATCCCCCGCTCCTTGCAAAAACTTCGGCCTGCGAGTATGCTACCACCCTTTGCGAACTTTCGCCACGAAGGAGAAAGGCATGCCCGCGTTTGACCTTGCCATTTACCTCAATCCTCGCGGCGAGCGGCGCGAGGAGGCCATGCGCGCCATCGCCGACCACGGCCTGAAGCACATCGGCATGGACGGCTGCGGCTGGACGGTCGAGAAGCACCGCGCCGACATTGATGCCTTTGTCGCGCTGATGCGAAAGTATGGTCTGCAACTGCAATCCCTGCACGGCGAGGGGGGCGTCATCGGTCCGCCCTTCGACATGCTCAGGGCGGGCCTGAGCAAGGCCGAAGGCCCGCCCGAACAGCCGCAGGACAACGCCATCCGGCATCAGCGAAGCATCGTCGAGCGCGCCCATGCCCTGGGCGCGAAGTGCGTCGTCTTCCACAATCGTTACGTCAGCGGGCAGCCGGAGTTGCTCACGGCCCACCAGATCAAGCAGATGGGCGTCGAGAAGTTCGACGAGATCACCGCCCCCGTGCTGCGCGAGACCTGCCGCCGCGCCGCCGGATACGGCATCCGTATCTGCCTCGAGAACTCCGTGCCCAGCACGGTTTACAGCACCGGCGTGGACGATATCCTCCCCGTCATCGAGCGCGTGGGCGAGCCGAATCTCGGCATCTGCCTCGACAGCGGCCACGCCCACCTCTGCGGCCGCGCCTTGTCGGAGGAAATCCTCAAGGCGGGCAAGCGCCTTTGCGACACCCACTTCCACGACAACCTCGCCCGGTGGGACTGCCGCAAGAACATTAGCGAATGCGACCTACACCTCATCCCCGGTCTCGGCACCATCAACTGGCCGGAGGCCGTCAATGCGCTCGGCGACATTGCCTTCCCCGGCCCCGTGGTGCTGGAGGGCATCCTCGGCCCCGGCGACGATCTGAAAAACAATCCGTGGAAAGGCGCCGACACCTACCACGAGATCGTCGCCCTGGCCGTCAAGAACTGGCGGGCGTTTGAGCGGCTGGCGGCGCGGGTGTGAATGAAATCTCGCCGCCGCGTTTCGTCCTGCGGCTGTCTGCGCCCTCGGCGGACGGCCGTTTTCACCGCAGCATCGCCACAAACCTTCTCAACGTCAACTCCATCTCGTCGGCGATCTCCGGCGTCTTGTCAATGATGTTGTTCAGTTCGTGCGGGTCCTTGCGCAGGTCGTAGAGTTCCGGCTTTTGCGGCGTTTCGAGGGTGCCGACGAGCGTGCACGAGATGGCCCCCAGCGTGCCGGGCATGGACTTCTGCACCTGCGGCGTCTTGGGCAGCCACAGAATGTATGAATGCGTCTCGGTGCGGATGGACCATGCGCGCAGGTAGAAGCCGCTCAGGGCGAAGTCGCGCAGCTTCTCCGCCGCGCCCGTCACCATCGGCAGGAGGCTCTTGCCCTGCATGGCCGGCGGCGCGGGAATGCCGAGGTAGCCGAGCGCCGTCGGCGCGACGTCGCACGTCTGCGCAAAGCCTTTCACGCGCTTGCCGTGCCCGTGCCCCTTGGGGTGGCGAAGGATGAAGGGGATGTGCGAGAGTTCCTCGTACGGCCAGGGTCTGGCCTTGCGCATGATTCCGTGTCCCCAACGGCCTTCGCCCAGCGGTTCGCCGTGGTCGGTGGTGAAGAGGATGAGGGTGTTGTCGTACATCCCGAGTTCGCGCACGCGGTCGAGGAAGATGCCGATCCACTTGTCCACCATCGTCACCTCGCCGGCGTACTGTGCCTGGATGTTGCGCACTTCCGCCGGCGTCAGGTAGCCCTTTACCGGGCCGGGGATGGGCTGGGTGATGACGGGTCCCTTGTAGGCGGGGTCATACATCCTGTCGTACGGCGCGGGCGGGTCCCACGGCTCGTGGGGGTCGAAGCAGTCGAGCCACAGGAAGATGTTGTCTCGTTCCCGCTGCGATTCCAGGAAGTGGATCCCCGCCTTCACCACCTGGGCGATGAAGTGGTCTTCATCGGATTTCCAGTGGGCGGTGTTGGCGTGGTACTGCCGCATCTGGTCGCGCACGGCGATGTCTTTTCCGTCGGTCTTGTATCCTTTGGGCAGTCCGCGGGGTTTCTTCTTCATGACTACTTGCGGGTCGCCTTCCTGCCCGCGGATGAACTGCACGAGGTCGAACCCGCGTTCGTAGCACATGCCCGGCTTGTGCATGTGGTAGACGTCGGTGATGAGCGCGGTCTTGTAGCCGCGCTCCCACAGGATTTCGGCGATCGGCAGGTCGTTGGGTTGCAGCGGGCCCCACCCGCGAAACGGAAACGTGTACCGTCCCGTGAACATGGCCGTGCGCGTGGGCAGCGTGGGCAGTCCCTCGCTGTAGGCCTTTTCGAAGACGGTCGCCTCAGCGGCGAAGCGGTCGAGGTTCGGGGTCTTGATCCACTTGTTTCCGTAACATCCCAGATGGTCGGCGCGCAGGCTGTCCGCCAGTATGACGATGACGTTCATGGCTTTCTCCTGATTCTCCGGCCTTGTCATGAGGCCTCATGAGCGCCATAATATAGCACAATCGGCGGGGAAGTCACTCTTTTCGAAGGCGGATGCGATGAACAACTTGCGCATGACCGGCAGGCGGTTGCTGTTCTCCGGCTGGCTTGTATTGTTGTTGGCCTCCTTCCTGACGCCCGCGCTTTGCCTGGCGTGGGGCTTTCAGGCGCACCAGACCATCAACTCGACGGCCTGCGACCTGACGCCGCCGCAGGCGCGCGCCTTCTTCCTGGCCAACAGAGACCCTATCGTGGCCCACGCCGGCGATCCCGACCAGTGGGCCGCGAAACGTCCCGACGGTACGCGTCTGGACCCCGCCGAGCCTCCGCGCCATTTCATGGATCTGGATGAACTGGCCGAGCCTCCTTTCGAGAACATTCCCTTCACTTACGACGAGGCGGCCCGACGATTTGGCCGCGACCGTCTGAACAAGGTCGGGACTGTTCCCTATCGCATTCAGGACCTTCATCGGCGCATGGAGCGGGCCTTCAAGGAGAAGGACTGGGCGCGCGTTGTGCGGCTGGCGGCGTGGTTGGGCCATTACGTCGCGGACGCTCACATGCCCCTTCACACCACGAAGAACTACGACGGAAAGGAGACGGGAAACGATGGGATTCACCGGCGGTTCGAGGTGGACATGGTGGACCGCTTCTCGGAATTCCAGCGGCTCAGCGCGTCGCCGGCCTTGTCGGTGCGGCACGTGAAGGACGTGCCCGACTTCGTTTTCGCCTTCACTCTGGCGAGCTACCGTTACATCCCGAAGCTTTTCCAGGCCGACGACATTGCGCGCAAGACCGACCCGAACCTCGCCGACCGCTATTACCAGGCCCTGCGCGACGCCTCCGCCGGCCACATCGCCATGCAGCGCATGACCGACGCCGCTCACGCCCTGGCTTCGCTCTGGTACACGGCCTGGGTGGACGCGGGGAAACCGGAACTGCCTCAGGGCGTTGTTGAGATGCCGGCGGACTGGACGAATCTGCGGGAGTAGTCTTTTGTCGTTCTATACGCTGGCCAGCATGCGAATCTGCTCGGCCAGTTTGTCGGGGTCGTGGCGCAGCAGGTCCGCCTTCTCCCAGAGGACGCGCGACCGGTCAATCTTCTCGACCAGGTCGGCGCGAATCACTTTCACGCCCAGCTTGTCCAGTTCGGGATCCAGTTCCACAAGCGGCGACTTCTCGGCCTCGTATCGTTTCACGATGCGCGCGGGCGGTCTGGCGCTGTTCACCAGCACGTAGTCGAGCGCCCCTTCGCCCAGGTACTTCAATATGGTCCGCACATGGTCCGACGCCTTGTACCCGTCGGTCTGTCCCGGCTGTTGGGCGACGTTGCAGATGAAGATGACCTTGGCGCGGGATTCCCGAATCGCTTCGGGTATCCCGCGCACCAGCAGGTTCGTGATCACGCTGGTGTACAGGCTTCCGGGTCCCAGGATGATGCAGTCGGCGCGGTGAATCTCGTCGAGGGCTTCCGGCAGCGGCTTGGCGTCGGCAGGCTCCAGGAAAACCTCCTCGATGGGCGCCTTGTCGAGGGCGCGGACGTTGACCTCTTCGCGGCGCGTCGTGCCGTCGGTCAGTCGGGCGCAGATATGGGTGTCGGCCAGAGTCGAGGGCAGCACTTTGCCCTGAATGTTGAAGATTTCGCCGGCCTCGCGCACCGCCAGCTCGAAGCTGCCCGTGATGGCGCTGAGCGCCGCCAGCACGAGGTTGCCCATGTTCATGCCCTTCAGCACGCCCCCGTCGAAGCGGTACTCGAAGAGCTTGTGCAGCCACTGCGATGACCGGTGCGTCTGCGAAAGGGCGACCAGGCAGTTGCGGATGTCGCCCGGCGGAAGCATGCCCAGCTCTTTGCGTATGAACCCCGAACTGCGGCCCGAGTCCGTGACCGTGACGATGGCCGTGATGTCTTTGGTGAAGTGCCGCAGACCCGCCAGCACCATCGGCAGGCCCGTCCCGCCGCCGATCGCCACGACCTTGAGTTGTTCCCTCGACCGCGCTCGGTTCACCCGCCGCAAAATGGGCGGCAGCTCGCTGATCTTGTGAATCCGGAAGTCCGGTTCCTCCAGGTTGCTCTCCGGCAGCAGCGTCTGAAAGCGGCCGTGCACCATCTGCACCGTCGTCATGCCCAGGAAGTTGCCGATCCGTATCTCGGAGTGCACCCGGTCGCCGACCGTCATCGTCTCTTTCGGCGCCAGCCCGTGCTTCCGAATCAACTCCATGAAGCACGCCTCGAACGTGGACCCCCGCTCGTGATCGTCAATCACGATGTCGTCGAAATACGGCCCGATCTCCAGCATCTCGATCTTGTGCTGCTGGCGCTCGTAGACGCCCGACGTGATCAGGTACAGCGCGTAGCCATCCGCCCGCAACTGCTTCAGCGTCTCCGGCACGTCGGGGAAAAGCGAGATGTTCTCGACCTTGGACTGGTTGTAGGCCTTGTAGACCTTCTTGGCAAAGTCCGGCCCCTTGCGATACATCCGGGCGATCTCTTCGAGCACGGGGAACTTCGGGCCGTGTTTCTCGGCCAGATCCACCTGAAGCTCGTACGCCTCCTTCACCGTGCAGGGAAGCCCGAGCCTCACCAGCGCGCGCGCCGCTCGACGCCGCGCCGCGTCCACCAGCAGCCCCGTGCAGTCGTACAGCGTGTCGTCCAGGTCAAATATGATCGCCTTGATCGCCGCCATTACGGTTCCCGGTTCGCTTCATAAGTGCAACGACGTCGCCAAAAAAATAGCGCCCGCGGCATCGGCCGCCGACGCTCCCCGCCTTCACGTTGTGCTATTGGACACACTTTAGTCACAGGGCCTTCCAAAGTCAAGCGAAAAGACCGCCGGCCCTCGCCGAATGCCCTCGCGCCTCGCCGGCTGCGTCGGGCGGTTGGTGCTTGAAAGTACGGTCATTTCAGGATACACTTCCAGTGTCCTGTCCCGTACAACTGGGCTGTGCGCGGCGTCTGCGGCGTTTGTCTGCGTAACCGGAAAGGCCAGGTGATGCATGAACCTCTGCAAGGTGCTCTCCCTGATCCACAAAGAACTGAAGGCCGTCGGCGACCGCGTGGACGAGAAGCCCGTCGAGAAACTGCTCGACGTGATCCTGTCGGTGGAGAAGGTCTATGTGGCGGCGCAGGGGCGTTCCGGACTGATGGCCCGCGCCTTTGCCATGCGATTGATGCACCTGGGTCTGACCTCGTTCGTCGCAGGCGAAACGGTCACCCCCGCGTTCCTGAAGAACGATCTGATGATCGCCGTTTCCGGCTCCGGCGAGACCCATATCACGCTTCACCTTGCAGAGTCCTCCAAAGAAAGCGGCGGTCAGTTGGCCGTCATCACCGCAAACCCCGATTCGTCCCTGGGCCGGATGGCCGACATACTGGTCGTCCTTCCCTGCAACGAACTGGTCGGCGGCAAACGCAATGTCCCTTCCGTCCAACTGGGCCGCGCCCTCTTCGAGCAGGCCAGCCTGATATTGCTGGACGCGATGGTCTTCCGTCTGGCCGAGAAACTCGGCAGACAGCCCCACGACGTCCTGAAACGACATACCAATCTCGAATAGACCCCGCAATCTCCCTCGGCGGCGCATCCATCCCCGTGACGCACCCTAGCGTCCTGACCTACGCACGTCTCGCTGTTGCCGGAACGCATCGCGCCCCTCGGCAGCGCTGTAAGCTTTTGCTGCATATGTACAGGAATCTTGCGAGATTCCCTGTTCTTCGCCATACGGCCCCTTCCAGGATGTTCTGCAATTGCCCATCATCGCCCCTTAAATGCAATCCTCGATTTCCATGGCGTTTGGCACTAGGTTTGCGATAACTGGCCGCCGTATCCTGTTCCGGCAAGCAAACAGTGTCAGCGCCAGATGCCTAAGGGCCTTCAACCCCTGTATCTGGCGGGGCAAGGCCAAGTGGGGATATAGAGACGCCCGCGGTAGTCGAGTACCGCGGGCGTCCGTGGTTTAACGCGATTAGCCCCCCGTTTCACCGCGAGCCGAAAAGCTCATCCCACGAGTACGCCGTGTAGGGTTCGTCGCAGGCCGGGGTCTTGCGCGTGGCGTTCGCCACCCAGAACTTCAGCGATTGCGGCGCGAAGATGACGTCGTGAAGGTTCGACTTCATCGCCACGGGCCGTTTGATGATCTGCATCAGGTCCTCCGGGCCGATCCTGCCGTAGTTCTCGCGCACCTTCTTCACGAGCTGCTTGTAGCGGTCTCCCGCCGAGAGCAGAACCGCATCCTCCACGGCGTCGGGCAGGCGGGGATGCGTTTGGCCGGGGCCGACCGTCTCAAACGTCTCCGGCGTCGCGGCAATGCCGCTGGCGGACTTCGTCTTCCCGTCGCTCACGACGTAGTAATACTCGCATGTGCGCTTGCGGCTCCGCATGTAGTGGAGGGCCTCCTCCAGGGTGTCGCAATTCTCGAGCGCGCCGCGAACCAGGAAGCTCATGGGGGTTCCGTCCCACTTCCCCTCTCCGCCGCCGCCCATCTCGCCGATCGCCACCTGCTTTTCGTTCATGCCCGTTACCGACCCGATGAATCCCGCGTACCCCACGTTCACGAACCGGCGGACTCCCGCCCGCTCCACGGCCATGACCACTGCGTCGTCCTGCAGCCCCACCTCCGTCATATAGTCGAGCACGCGCGCGTGAAGCAGTTCCCCATTCTTTGTCGCCTTCCCGAAAAGCGCTGCCCCGCTGCAATGAAAGAATTCGGGGAACAGGTTCGCCGACTGCACGATGGTTTCCGGCAGTCCCGCCCCCTCCGCCAGGCCCTTCATCTCCTCGATATACTCCGGCTCGATGTACGGGCGTTGCCGTACCGCCAGTTTCTCCGCCTCGCGCAGGAACCACAGCCCCTTCTCCAGCGAGTACGCCAGCCCCACGCCGTACAGCAGCCGCTCCGCCATCCGCTTGATGTTGGGCGCAAGCAGCCTCCCGTGCTGATAGCCGATCTCGCGCGCCGTTCCGCTCAGGTACAGTACGCGCCGGCCGTCTCTCACCTCCAGCCGGCCTTTGCCTTCCTGATGCAGGCCGTCGGCCTCCTTCGGCGCCGCCTGCCACTGCAGCGCCAATATCCGCGCCGCCGCCGCCAGGCTGCGGTCCATTTCGTTGGCGGGAACGCCCGCCGCGTCGCCGTCGGGCCGCTTGGGGCGGTCGCTATACGCCTTGGCCTGCGCTTCCCGCTGAACGGTCAGCGTCCACGTCTTCCGGGTTCGCGGGTCCGTGAAACGCGCCTCTCGCGGCCACCCGTCGAGGCCCACCGCCGCGCTCCCGCCGGAAACCCGCAACCTGAAGCATGTCCTGCCCTGCGCGCGCCCCACTCCCGTTATCAGCGGGCGCAGCGCCACGCAGGCCGCCAGCCGTCCCGCAAGTCGGGGCGCCGGCAACAGGTCGGCGCATTCCGCCAGGGCGCGCCGTGTCTCGGCGAAGTCGCTCCGATCACACTCGTACATCCGTTTGGCCTTGACCGCCCAGAGACGGGTCTTTTCCCCCTGGGCAAGCTCGAAGGAAATCCCTTTGACGTCGAGCGCGAGCGTGAACGCCCCGTCGGCCTCCACGAACACCTGCGCGCTCGCGATGACCTTCGGCTCCGCGTCTTTGGCCCCCTCTTCGGCCAGGGCAAGGCGCGTGAAGCCGCTCCCGACATGACTTGCCGGGTCTCGCAGCGCGGCGGTCAACCTGCCGTAGCTCGACCACAGCATCCAGCTTGCCGCAACCCAATTCGCCGCGACGATCAATGCCGCTGCCGCCGCCCCATACAGCAGCGCCCGTCGCCATCGTCTTCGTCCCGCCGCTATCTCGTCCATCGGCCAATTCCCTTCTTCACAGTTTGCCGGCGCACGTCATGCACAGATAACAGGAGCCGTCGGCGATTGTCAACCTCAAAAACATCGGCCCTTCCCCTTGCGGCGCAGGCCTGTCGGTTGTGGAAATCGTTTGACCCCTTGCCGAGGCCCCCGCTATAATTCCCTTCACCACACGTTAAACGGCGCGGGGGCGAAGACCGAGACACCTCTTGGCCGTCGAGACCATGCACTGGCTGAAATCGGCTTTTGTCATAGCGTACTTCCTTATCCTGGCGGCGCTGGCCCTGTACGGCCTCCATCGCTGCTTCCTGCTCTATCTCTACTACCGGCACAAGGGCCGCCGCCCCTCGCCGCCGGCTTTCCTGCCCTCCCTGCCGAAGGTCACGGTTCATCTGCCCCTCTACAACGAGCAGTACGTCGTGGAGCGGCTCATCGGCGCCGTGGCCGGTCTGGATTATCCGCGCGACCTGCTCGAAATCCAGGTCCTGGACGATTCGACCGACGAGACCCAGGCCGCGGCCCGCGCCTGCGTCAATCGCCTGCGCCAGACCGGTCTCGACATCAAGTACCTGCACCGCGCCGACCGCTCAGGCTTCAAGGCCGGCGCGCTGGCCGAAGGACTCAAGTCGGCGCGCGGCGACCTGCTCGCCGTCTTCGACGCCGACTTCGTCCCCCGCGCCGACTTCCTACGCCAAACCGTCCCCTACTTTGCCGACGCCCTCGTCGGCATGGTGCAGGTGCGATGGGAGCACTTCAACCGCGACTATTCGCTCCTCACCAAAGCTCAGGCCATCTTTCTGGATGGCCACTTCCAGATGGAGAGCACCGCCCGCCATCGTTCGGGCCGCTTCTTCAATTTCAACGGCGCCGCCGGCGTCTGGCGCAAGGACGCCATCATCTCTGCCGGAGGCTGGCAACCCGACACCCTTTCCGAAGACCTCGACCTGTCCTACCGCGCGCAATTGGCCGGCTGGAAGTTCGTCTACCTGCCCGACGTCGCGGCCCCCGCCGAATTGCCCGTGGAGATCAACGCCTTCAAGTCCCAGCAGCATCGCTGGGTCAAGGGCGGCTTCCAGACGGCCCGCAAGCTGCTGCCCCGCGTCTGGCGCAGCCGCCTGCCTTTGCGCATCAAGCTCGAAGCCGCCTTCCACATGACCAACGGCCTCGCCTACGTCTTCATCATGCTGCTGTCGCTGATGTTCTTCCCGGCGTTCTGGATTCGCGGTCTCGCCGGCGTGGGGGGCGATGTCTGGCCTGTGCTCTTCATGGACCTGCCGCTTTTCCTGTTGGCCTCGGCGTCTGCGTCCGCCTTCTACATCGCCTCCCAGCGCGAGTTGCGCGCCGGCGGGACCCGCGTTCTCAAGTTCCTGCCCTTCCTTGTGTTGGTGGGCGTCGGCATCTCGCTCTCCAACGCCAAGGCCGTCTTCGGGGGGCTTTTTGGCCGGATGGGCGCCTTCGAACGCACGCCCAAACACGGGGTCGCCGAACGCGCCGCCGACTGGAAAAAATCCAAGTATCGCGGAGGCCCCCCCGGCTTGTTGTTCTTCGAGTCCCTGTTCGTTGTCTATCTCGTCGTCGCAATCTGCCTGGCCGTCGTTTATCGGATCTACGTCGCCGTGCCGTTTCTGCTGCTCTTCCTTTCCGGCTACCTGTACGTCGCCGCGACCTCGGCCGCCCAGTCGCTCTGGCGCCGACCCGCTGCCCGAATCGCGAACCCGTCCGAAATGCTACACGCGAGCAAAGGAGGTCCGCCATGCCCGTGATCCGCACCCAGGAGAAATGCCTCAGCCCCGCCAACCGCCCCGAATGGTGCAAGGTGACCAGCGCCGGTATCTTCCGCGTCCCCCGCGGCGGACGATTCGACTGCCATTACCACGATTGCGACGAATACTGGCTGATCTTCAAGGGCAGGGCCAAAGTGATGAGCGAGGGAAAGGAGTACTACGTCAAGCCCGGCGACATCGTCTGCACCAGGACCGGCGACGAGCACGACGTCATCGAGGTCTACGAGGACCTCGAAGCCTTCTGGTTCGAGGACGCCACGCCCCCCGGCGGCCGCACCGGCCACCTCCACCGCGACCCCGACAAGCGCAAAGGCCACCCCGTCCCCGCCGCGCCATATCCGGAGAATCTCGCTTGATAACAAAATCTCTCGGCTTTGGTTGTCCCAAAATGTTTTTCAGTCAGCCGCACAGTTTGGCGTCAGAACCATCGGGGCTCCCGCCATTCTGTGGGTTTCCGGGACTTGGCTTCGACTGTGCCTCCGTCCGCGTTCTTGCTACGCCGCGTACCTGACGACCTGAAGCTCCACCGCCGCATCGGCCTTCTCCAGGATCGTTTCGACGCGTCGCATGACGCAGTCCTCAAGCAGGAATTCCGTGCAGTTCCCGCACTGGAGCACGGGCAACCCCTTGAGCACCACGATCGAGGAATCGCTCACTTTGAAGGGCAAATCGGTGACAACCGCACGCATGGCGGCGCCGCAAATGTGGCATTTCATGGCGAATTCCTCCGTTTGAAATTCTCGTTCCATTCCTCAGGACTCGGTTGGTAGGCGGTCACTACTCGCACATTTCGGCCAGTCACATCGGCTGCGAAAAGAACGTGATAGATTCCCGATCCATGCCGAAACCACACAAGATAACTTGGCAAGTATTTGTCCTTCGGATATGATTCGATGATTTCATATGTAGAAAAGGATTCAAGGATAACGTCGCGGGAGATGGACCGTTCTTTCATCCGCATGTTGACGTGATACGTCCAATAGACCCTCTGTTCTCTGACGCAATCCCGGATGAATCTCAGAGGGTCGCTTGGGATGACATGCTCATCTGTCACAGTCTGATCCCTGGAAAGAGTACCGTCTTCCGCCTGGTGGCACAACTCCCATAGCATTCTACTTTATTCACTGAGAACATCCAAGCAAGTCCGTCTTGCGGCGACAACCCGCTGTACGATGCTTTTGCCCTTGAAGTGTCTCTATGGGCATACTATCATCGTTATATGCCATACGGCAACCCTTTGGGGTTGCCTATTTTATTTGACGGGAATGGTCCGGAGAATCGCATGGCGCTCAAGGAATACAACTTCAAGGACATCGAGGCCAGGTGGCAGGACTACTGGGAGAACGCGGGGTTGTTCCGCATGGACCCGGCCTCGCCCAAGCCCAAGTTCTACTGCCTCGTGATGTTTCCTTACCCCTCCGGCACGCTTCATGTCGGTCACGGCCGCAACTATATCATCGGCGACGTCGTCGCGCGCTACAAGATCATCGCCGGCTTCAACGTCCTGACCCCCATGGGCTGGGACGCCTTCGGCCTTCCCGCCGAGAACGCCGCCATCAAGAACAATACTCACCCCGCCGTCTGGACCCGGCAAAACATCGCCGCCATGAAGGCGCAAATCCGCCCCTGGGGTGTCGGCTACGACTGGGACCGCGAGGTCGCCACCTGCGACCCCGAATACTACAAGTGGACGCAGTGGGTCTTCCTGAAGCTTTACGAGCGCGGTCTGGCCTACAAGCGGCTTTCTCCCGTGAACTGGTGTCCGTCGTGCAGCACGGGTCTGGCCAACGAAGAGGTCGTGGACGGCTGCTGCGACCGCTGCGGCGCCGAAGCCGAAAAGCGCGATATGGAGCAGTGGTTCTTCAAGATCACCGAGTACGCCCAGCCGCTGCTCGACGACCTGTCGCTCCTCGACGAGTGGCCCGAACGCGTTCGCGTCATGCAGGCCAACTGGATCGGCCGCAGCGAGGGCGTGCGCGTGGATTTCAAGGTCGCCCACACCGGCGAGCCGATGCCCATCTTCACCACGCGTCCGGATACCCTCTGGGGCGTGACCTTCATGTCGCTGGCCGCCGAGCATCCCGTCATTCCTTCCCTCGTCAGAGGCGCCGAGCGCGAGAAGGAAGTGATGGACTTTGTCGCCAGGTGCAGGAAACAGAAGGCCGTCGAGCGCACCGCCGAGGGCGCGCCCAAGGAGGGCGTCTTCACCGGACGCCACGTCATCAACCCCGTCAACGGCGACCGTGTGCCGCTTTGGGTCGCCAACTACGCGCTCATGGAGTACGGCACCGGCGCCGTGATGGCTGTGCCCGCCCACGACCAGCGCGACTTCGAGTTCGCCAGGAAGTACGGCCTCGACATCAAGGTCGTCATCCAGCCGCCGGGCCGGACCCTCGACCCCGCCGCGATGGACATGGCCTACGTCGAGGACGGCGTGCAGGTCAACTCCGGTCCCTTTGACGGCCTGAGCAACCGCGAGGCTATGCCGAAGATCATTCGCTACCTTCAGGACAAGGGCATGGGCGCCGGTACGGTCGGCTATCGCCTGCGCGACTGGCTCATTTCGCGTCAGCGCTATTGGGGCGCGCCGATCCCCGTCGTCTATTGCGCCGCCTGCGGGACGGTGCCTGTCCCTGTTTCCGACCTGCCTGTGCGTCTGCCCGACAAGGTGGAGTTCAAGCCTACCGGAAAAAGCCCCCTCGCGGGTGTGCCGGAGTTCGTCAACGCGAAGTGTCCCAGGTGCGGCGGCCCTGCGCAGCGCGAGACGGATACCATCGCGCAGTGGCTCTGCTCATGCTGGTACTTCCTGCGCTACCTGTCGCCGAAGGACGACCGGCGTCCCTTCGACCGCGCCCTTGTGGACAAGTGGCTGCCCGTGGACCAGTACATCGGCGGCATCGAGCACGCCGTCCTTCACCTCCTGTACTCCCGCTTTATTGTGAAGGTGCTCCACGACGCGGACGAACTCGGCTTCAAGGAGCCGTTCAAGGCCCTCTTCACGCAGGGCATGATCTGCAAGAAGAGCTATTGGTGTCCGAACTGCCGCAAGCACGTGTACCCGAAGGAGGAGGACGCCGAGACGAAGTGCCCCGATTGCGGGAAGGAACAGGTGCGCGTCAGCCTGGAGAAGATGTCGAAGTCGAAGGGCAACGTCGTCCCCCCGGAACCCCTCATCGAGAAGTACGGGGCCGACACCCTGCGCCTCTACACCCTTTTCATCGGTCCGCCGCAGAAGGATGCGGAGTGGAACGACCGCGCCGTGGCCGGCGGCTTTCGCTTTCTCACGCGCCTTTGGAACGCCGTCGCTGAGCGCGAGCACGACCTGAAGACCGTGACGCGCGCGAAGCCGCGCCTCGACGGCCTGTCGCCCGACGAGGCCGCCCTTTTCCGGAAGTCCCATCAGACCATCAAGAAAGTCACCGACGACGTTGAGAAGTTCTGGCACTTCAACACTGCTATCAGCGCGGTGATGGAACTGATGAACATGGCGGACGACTTCCAGCCCGGCGCGGCGAGCGGGGATGCAAATTTCATCCGGCGCTTCAACGTCCTTCGCTTCGCGCTGGAGTCGGCCGTGCGTCTGCTGGCTCCCTTCGTGCCCCATATCGCGGAGGAGCTCTGGGCGATGATGGGCCATGCCCCCACGATCTTCCATGTGCCGTGGCCGAAGCACGACCCCGGCGCCATCGTCGCCGATGAGATCGAGATGCCGGTGCAGATCAACGGCAAACTTCGCAGCCGTATCGTTGTCCCTGCCGAAGCCTCCGAGGCCGACGTGCGCGCCCGCACCCTCGACGATGAGAAGGTCAAGAAGGCCATCGGCGCCGCGAAGGTGCGAAAGGTGATCGTCGTGCCGAAAAAGTTGGTGAATGTGGTGATCGGATAGGCCGCGGCGGCCCGACCTCTCATCTGGCCTGCCGCTGCCCCTGCTTGCCCCCCTCGCGCCGCAACTCGGGGCACTTCCGGTAGATCGTGGACCGGCTCACGCCCAGCATCTCGGCCGCCTCGGAGATGTGCCGGTTCGCCTTCTTCACGGCGTGCTCGATGAGGATGGTCTCCACCGTGTCCAGCGGGATCACGTCGCCGCGCTGGAGCGTGGAAATGAGGTAGTTGACGTCGGTGGCCGACGTCGCTTGCGTCTCGTCCGGCGCCGCGTCCCCGAACTCGATGTTCTCTGCACGTATCTGGTCGCCTTTGGCCAGCAACACTGCCCGCCCGATGCAGTTCTGCAGTTGCCGCACGTTGCCCGGCCACCGGTACCGCAGAAGCTTGCTCATCGCGTCCTCCGCAAAGCGAAGCGGTCGGTGGCCGGCGCGGGCGATCGCGCGCTCCAGGAAGTACTGCGCCAGTTCCAGGATGTCGTTCCGGCGCTCCCTCAACGCCGGCAGCCGGATGGGGAAGACGGCCAGGCGATAGTAGAGGTCCTCGCGCAGGTTGCCCGTGCGCACCTCCCGGTGAACGCCGCGGTTGGTCGCGGAGATGATGCGGACATCCACGTGGATGCGTTCGCTGCCGCCCAGCCGTTCGAAGGACTTCTCCTCGATCACGCGCAGAATCTTGGCCTGCACGTGCGTCGGCATCTCGCAAATCTCGTCGAGGAAGATCGTCCCCATGTGCGCCTCTTCCAGCCGCCCGATGCGCTGACGGTCCGCCCCCGTGAACGCCCCCTTTTCGTGCCCGAAAAGCTCGCTCTCCACCAGCGACTCCGGTATGGCGGCGCAGTTCAGCGTGACCAGCGGGAACTTCCGCCGCGCGCCGCGGTAGTGGATCGCCTTGGCCACCAGCTCCTTTCCCGTCCCTGTCTCCCCCAGCAGGAGCACCGGTATGTCCGAGGCCATGACCAGCTTGATGTTCTCGTAGACGTCCTTGATCGCCGAACTGAACCCCACGATCTTGATGAACCCCGGCTCCTCCCGCAGCCCCGTCTCCATCGTGGTGGGCCGCACAAACAGCCCCCGCCGCGATGTCAGGGCGTGAATCATCGCCAGCAGCTTCTCGATGTTCACCGGCTTGGCGAGCCAGTCCACGGCCCCCGCTTTGACGGCGTTGCAGATGATCTCGGAGTCCTCCGGCGCACTCATCACGAGGATCAGCAACTCGTCGTCGGCCGGCGCTTCGGCCGGGTTGCGCGTGCGCCGCGCCTCGCGCAGTCTGCCGATGGCGGGCGCTGCCCACGGCGTTCCGCGCCCCAGGTCCAGCAGCACCAGATCAATCGAGATCCGCCTCAGGTGCTGCAGGGCCGATCCTTCGTTGTCGGCGATCATCACTTCGAACCCGTGCGGCCTCAGGTTCCCGGCGAGTATCTCGGCCGCTTCCTTGGACGGGTGCAGCAGCAGTATTCGTGGTTGGGCGTCCGCCATCGCGGTCTCCTGTCCTGTGTCAAACGGTCTCCCGCTCAGGCCCTCGGGTGCGTGTTCTTGTAGACCTCGGCCAGCCGGGGGATGGAGATGTGCGTGTAAATCTGGGTTGTCGAGAGGCTGGCGTGTCCGAGCAGTTCCTGCACGTGCCGCAGGTCCGCGCCCCGATTGATGATGTGCGTGGCGAACGTATGCCGCAAGGTGTGCGGCTTGACCCTCGTGGTGTCCAAATCCGCCGCCAGGCCGCACTTCTTGACCATCCGCTCGATGCTGCGCACCGTCAGGCGTTCCCCTTGCCGGTTCAGGAACACCGCCGCGCTCTCTTTCCGCAGATGGTCCAGCCGTTTCTGCCGTTCCTTCAGGTACGAACGCAGCGCCTCCGTCGCCCGCGGCCCCAGAAGCCCGCGGCGCTCCTTGCGCCGTTTCCCCAACACGGTGACGAACCCTTCCTCGAAATTCACATCCGGTTGGTCCATCGCGACCAGTTCGCCCACGCGAATCCCGCTGCTGTAGAGGACGGCGAGGATCGCCAGGTCGCGCGTCCGCGCAAAGGCCGAACGCCCCGTCTTCGCCGGCGCGCTCAACAGCCGCTCGGTCTCGTCCGGATTCAGGAAGGACGGGAGTTTCTCTCTTCGCTTCAGCGGCTGGAGGGCGCTGCAGGGGTTGTCCATGATCGTGTGCAGCCGCGACAGATACTTGAAAAAGGACCGTATCGCCGAACGCCGTCTGCACACCGTCCCCCGCGACCGTTCCGAGGCGACCTGCGACCCCAAAAAGGCCGTGATGGTCTTCTGGCTGACCGCCTGCGCGTCTGTGGCTTTCTGCTTCTCGCAGAATGTCACAAATTGCGACAAATCATTGCGATACGCCTTCAGCGTATGGGCGGAATAACCCTTCTGCTGCGCAAGCCAGGTCAGGAAGTTCAGGACCAACTCTCTCATACTGTCATCCGCTGACACGTCCTCAAATGCCTGTATGTTCGAATTTGTATCTTTGATACCACAAAAAGTCTCAAGTTGCAACAGATCTTCTGCCCAAGCCTATTGCGAAAAGGCGTGAAGTGTTGAGAGCATGAGAGATACGAGC
>CAYPFP010000111.1:0-17264 GCA_964409935.1 uncultured Planctomycetota bacterium
CAAGCACCCACTATTTATTCCGCCCTTTTGTCCCGCTTAGCCGAAAACACTACAAGGGTTGTTTCACATGACCCGGATGATGAGCGGGCAAGACAATTCCGTGACGCCGTCAAGAACCTTGAAAGCATATCATTTAACAGCAGGTCCGAGATCGTTCTTGAAGAGTCACTTCTCGACGAACTGACGGAGTGCATCCGAACCTTCCTTGAAGGCCTCGCCAAGACGATCCTATGAACCGCAGACAAACGGGGCACTGGCAGTGTTTCTCTGCGGAAAACTGCAACATTTGGGCACACATTAGGCTGAGATGCGCTGTCACCTCGTTAGCCCAAGTTAGCGCCTTTGGCGAGATTGCATCGGTAACAGAGCACCTGTACGTTGTCGGGGGTGTCCGAGCAGCCACCCTTGGAAAAAGGGATGATATGGTCAAATTGTATGTTCTGGTTTGACCCACAGTGGACGCATCGTCCCCCGTCGCGCCGGTACACCGCGACTTGAACGTGACGCGGAATCTGCCTCCGCCTCTCCGAGTCATCGGTCTCGGCGAGGACGAAATTTTCCTGCTGAACAAGCGCGAGGAGGATGGCCGCCAGTCTTTCCGGGTCGGCTACATAGTAAACTCCCTGCCCCTTGGTCGAGCTGAGGGTGAGATAGACCGCCTCGCCTGAGTAGCGGATGTTCAGAATTCGCTTTATGGAGAAATCCATGCTTCTTTCTGGCGACATGAAGATCAACCTCCGGTTTGTGACGACAAGCTCCCCCATGTGAGCGCGTTGCTGTGTCCTCGTAGCGTACTGGTAAGTGCATGGCTCTTTGGCGTGGCACAATTCTGTGCTCTCCAACTGCAAATCGAGTCCTTGGAGGCTGGGCAACTTGCCAGCGCGAAGCTCTCCGAGGTCTCCGACACGTTCGACGTATCGCCGGATAGGCGCTACTTGGTCATTGGGGAGTTGAAGCAACTGTTCAAGGCCCTCAAGGGTCCGAATCTCCTCGTTGGTAACCCGTCCATCCTGGCACAGCATAGCGACGGTTCTTCTATACAGATCGAGAGCATCATCCACAGTTAGTTTAGCAGCCTGTGAAGGCGATAGCCCCGTGGCTTTCTGGTATTCCCGGAGCTTTTCTATCTCCGTGGACGTTAAATGTCCGTCCTCTGCGAAACGTCGGAAGAGCACGCGGTAGGCGTCAAGCGCCTGCCCCTTTGTTAGGTCCAAAGCCTCCGCGTCAGTCAATCCCAAGGCCCCTCGAATTCGTTGCAGTTCTACCGCTTCTGCACTTGTAAGGATTCCATCGCTCAGGCGCGCCGCAAACTGAGCGGAGTAAGCGTCTGCCTTGAGCTTGGCTTCGGTCACATCAGCAACATCCTTTGGGATGCGCAGTTTCTGCTGAAGGGCACCCAGTATCATTCGTTCCTTTTGCGTAATCGCAGCGTCCTTTAGCGCTTCGTTAACACACTTCTCGTACACCGCAACGCATGCCTTCCGAAGGAGTCTTCTTGGGATACGCTTGGAACCGATGGCTCGATTAAGCTCAAAATCGGTCAGCCCGGCTTTCTTGAGGTAGAGGATGATGAGGCGTTCCGCCTCAGTGGCGGCAAGTTTGAGCCACGATCTCCTCGCTATTGTCAGGACAATTATGATCGAGCAACCTGCCAGAATCGGTGGAAGACCAAAACGATATGGCAGCACGAGTAGAATGAGGAGGCCAGTCAGAATAAGAAGCGCAGCTCCTGCAAGCATCGGAACCCATATATTCTCCTGAGAACCTATCTGCGCGAGGCGCGTTTCTATGTTGTTTTGATGCATGACCCTCCTCCCGGAAGAGCACACAATTCAGGTCTTGTTTGTCGGTCAGATAGGCTATTGCTGACGAATTCTCTCACTGTCCAAGAGCGCTGTCAAGCCCTCTGCGCCGAGAGACTACCTGAGGAATTCGTTCTCTCTGCCGTTGCTGAGGAATCCGGCAGGGGGGCCTAACAGCCGGACTGGCCCACATCATCCGCAGGGATCGCTGACAGCCAGCGGCACACGATGGGATTAACTTGCTCCGCACACTTTCATGGCCTACAATCTTTCTATCGTGGCGTACGTTGCCCTTGAGACGTTCTGGCTATTTCCATTCCATGAGCCCTGAACTTCGAACTCTTGCAGCGCCCAATCGCCATACCCATGGCGATTCAGCGGAGAATCCTCCTTTGCCAAGAATATGGCGGACAAGACACGAACATGATCTCGACAGGATACAAACATGAACATTTACATCATGACCGACCTGGAGGGCGTGGCGGGTGTGCTCGACTTCGAGAACTGGTGCGCGCCGCAGTCGCGTTTGTACGACTTGGGGCGCGAGTTGCTGACCCTCGAAGTCAACGCTGCGATAGAGGGATTCTTCCGGGGCGGGGCGACGGAGATTGTGGTGGCCGACGGACACGGCTACGGCGCGATGAACCCCAACCTGCTCGATGCGCGCGCTCAACTGGCGCGCGGAGGCCGAAGCTCGGAGTTGCTCGCAGGCGGCTTCGACGCGGTCGCCTCCGTCGGCCAACACGCCAAGTCGCGGAGCGAGTTCGCCCACCTCGCCCATACGCAGGATTTTAGTTGGTTTGAGCTCAGCATTAACGGGACGCCCATCGGCGAGTTCGGGCAGTTGGCCATGACCGCAAGCCACATGGGCATCCCGACCGTCTTCGGCTCCGGCGACCTGGCCTTCACGCGGGAGGCCGGTAACCTCGTGCCCGGCATCGAGACGGTTTCGGTCAAACGCGGGACGACGGCGGGCAAAGGCGACGAATGCGACGCCCTCGCCTACGCCAAACGAAACCTCGGCGCGGTCCATCTCCAGCCTCAACGCGCCCGGCAACTCATCAGCGCCGGGGCGGAGCGCGCCATCCGACGCGCAAGGACGGAGAAGAACTTCGGCGTCGTCCCGCTGAGGCCCCCGTTTGAGCAGGTCACGATCCTGCGCGCCAAGAACGAACACCCCATGCGAATCTCCCGCATGGCGCATCCGTCGGACGTGATCGCCTTGATGAACACCCCGTGCGAATTCAGACCGCTCAACAACCATGAGTTGAAGGAGGTTTCGCCGTGAAAGTCTACATCATGACCGACCTTGAAGGCGTGGCGGGCGTCATGGACCACGACAACTGGTGCGCGCCCGATTCGCGTTTCTATGAGATGGCCAAGGAGTTCCTGACGCTCGAAGTCAACGCCGCCGTCGCCGGATTCTGCCGGGGCGGGGCGACCGATATCCTGGTTGCCGACGGCCACGGTTGGGGCGCCATGAACCCCAAACTCCTCGACTCGCGCGCTCAACTGGCCCGTAACTGGTCGCCCTCGTATCCCTTCAGTCTCGACCGGAGCTTCGATTTCGCCGCATGGGTCGGCCAGCACGCGATGTCGCGCACCGAGTTCGCCCACCTCGCCCACACCGGCAGCTTCCAGGTCTTCGAGACCACCATAAACGGAGTCCCGATGGGCGAATTCGGCGAGTTGGCGATGTGCGCCACGCAGCTTGGCGTACGTACCATCTTCGGATCGGGCGACCTGGCCTTCACCAAGGAGGCGCAAGCCCTGGTGCCCGGCATCGAGACCGTCTTCGTCAAGCGCGGTCTGAAGGCCGGTCGCGGCGACGAGTGCGACGCCGACGCCTACGGCAAGCGCAACCTGGCGGCCATTCACTACCAGCCTCAAGAAGCCGCCCGCAGAATTCGCGAGGGGGCGGAACGTGCCATCACGCGCGCCAGGAAGGACGGTTCCTTCGGGATCATTTCACTGAAGCCGCCCTTCGAGCGTGTCACGACCCTGCGCCCGAAGGGCGACCAGCCAAAGCGAATGGGACGCACATCGCACCCACTGGACATGATCGAGCTTATGAACGCGCCGCTGAAGTACGAACCCGCCCAAGACAAACAAGGATGACCCAAATGAAAATCTTCATCATGACCGATCTCGAAGGCGTGGCCGGCGTGCTGGACCACGAGAATTGGTGTAACATGCTGACGTCGCGTTACAACGACCTGGCCCGCGAGTTTCTGACGCTGGAGGTGAACGCCGCCATTGAGGGATTCTTCCGCGCGGGCGCCACTGAAATCCTCGTCGCCGACGGGCACGGATCGGGCGGACTGAACCCAAAACTGCTCGACCCTCGCGCTCAGTTCCAGCGCGGGTGGGCGGCGGGATGGCCCGTCGGGCTGGAGGCCGGCGCTGATTTCGTCGGCTGGGTCGGCCAACACGCCAAGTCGCGTACGGAGTTCGCGCATCTCGCCCACACGCAAGGGTTCAGCTACTTCGAACTGAGCGTGAACGGCACGGCCATCGGCGAGTTCGGCCAACTCGCCATGTGCGCCAGCCATCTTGGCACTCGCGCCATCTTCGGCGCCGGCGACCTGGCGTTTACCAAGGAGGCGCAGGAACTGGTCCCCGGCATCGAAACCGTGGCCGTCAAGCGGGGGACGCGCGCCGGCAGCGGTGACGAGTGCACGACCGAGGTCTATGCCAAACGCAACCTCGGCGCCATCCACCTGCAACCCGAACGCGCCCGGCAGCTCATCTGCGCCGGCGCGGAGAAGGCCCTCCTGCGAGCCAGGGCCGACAGGAGCTTCGGCATCATCCCGCTCAAGCCGCCCTTCGAACGCCTTCTCATCCTTCGCGCCCAGGCGGGACAGCCCAAACGCATCTCCCGCGAGACCCATCCCGACAGCGTCATCGCCCTCATGAACATGCCCTCCAACCCCAAGCCCGTCGTCGAGGGCGGATAGGTTCCGGCAAGAACACGACCGCATCCGCCCCTTGAACCTTTCCACTCAATCTGATATAGTCTCTGGGAATGGGGAAAAGGAGACCCGGCGGGGACTCATCGAGTCTTAATCGCTGACCCCCAACTGCCGGATTCGACTCTATGTTGCCCGAACTGGACCAACTCTTCGGCCGGATCGCCGTCGAGCAGCGCTTCATCTCGCGCGAGCAGCTCGAAGAGTGCCAGTCCATCTACGAAACGGTCTCCAAGCTCGGCGTCAAGCGTTCGCTTCAGGACATCCTCGTTGACAAGGGTTACCTGACCAACAACGAAGTGCTGGAGATACTCCGCGGTCTTGTCAAGGAGGGCGTGCGCCCCCGGCTGGGCAACTTCGAGATTCTGTCGAAGATCGGCGAAGGCGGCATGGGCGCGGTGTACAAGGCGCGCCAGCTCAGCCTGGACCGCATCGTGGCCCTGAAGGTGCTTCCGCCCCGGCTCGCGCGAGACTCCACGTTCGTGCGCCGTTTCTTCCGCGAGGCCAAGACCGCCGGCAAGCTGGCCCATCCCAACGTCATCACGACGCTCGACGTGGGCGAATCGGGCGGATTCTACTACATCGCCATGGAGTTCATCGAAGGCCCGACCGTGGCCGAGTTGATCCAGCAGGAGGGGAAGATCGCCGAGCCGAAGGCGACAGACATCGTCGCCGGCGTGGCGGCCGGCCTGGCGTACGCCGCCCGCCATAACATCATCCACCGCGACATCAAGCCCTCCAACATCATGATCGCCTCCGACGGCAAGGCGAAGCTCTGCGACCTGGGCCTGGCCAAACAACTCTTCGTGGACGACGCCAGCCTTACAGAGTCGGGGGCCGCCGTCGGCACGCCCCACTACATGTCCCCCGAACAGGCCCAGGGCAGGTCGGACGTTGACGGTCGGAGCGACATCTACTCGCTCGGCGCCACCTATTTCCATATGCTCACGGGGCGACAGCCGTTCACGGGCGATACCCCTCTGGAGATCCTTCATCAACGTCTCAAGGAGACGCCTCCCTCGCCGAGAGCCTTGAGCCCGGGTCTCTCCGACGGCGTCTGCGAGGTCGTACAGAAGATGATGGCGCGCGATCTCAAGGACCGGTACCAGACCGCCGAAGAGTTGCTGGCCGACCTCAACGCCGTTCGCAGCGGCCTGGCGACCCCGACCTTGCCGGGGCTGACGCGTGCCCGTCGCGGGAAGCACATCTCCCAGGAGATTGCCGCCCAACAACGTTTCCGGCAAAGGTTATGGATTGCGGGGGTCGCCGCCGGCGCATTGACGCTCGCCGTCCTGATCCTCTTTGTTGTTCTCCTGGTCATCCGCAAGGGACGCCAGACCCCGATCGTGGCCGCGTCGCCTCAGCAGCCGACTATCACCGCGGCCCCGTCCCAATCCGTTCCCCCGAAGGCGGCGGCCCCTTCGCTCGCTGCGCCGGCGGTTGCCGCGACACCGGCCCCCCCGACAGCGGCGGCCCCAGGCGCAGCGCAAACCCCGGCAGCGACGCCGGAGAACCAGGCCCAGCTTGCAGAGAAAGCCTACCTGGACGCCGTCGCTTTCGAGAGCCGGCACGAGAAGGACTACAAGGGCCAGATAGACCGTTGGCAGGAGGTCATGCGGCTGGCGCCCAACTCCAACTTTGTCGAGATCGCCAAGTCCCACCTCAGCGCCGCACAGGAGGCGCTGCGCAATGCCCCTCCGCCGCAAACCCAGTCCGCTATGGACAAGGCCGAGGCCCTTTCGGCACAGCGCAAGTTCGGCGAGGCCATCAAGCTCCTGCAGTCCCTGAACGCCGAAGGGGCCGCGGCGAGTCAGGTCGCCGAGATGATCCAGGTCTGCAACCAGAAGGCCGCTGCGAACTTCCAGAAGGTCAAGCGTGAAGCCCAGACCCTGGCCGACCTGGAGCGATACGACACGGCGCGCGCCGTCCTGCAGGAGGTCGCAGCCCTCGGCCCGCAGAGTCTGACGCAGAAGGCCAACGAGGAGATCGCCCAGATCGCCCTGCGCGAATCCACCCGGCGAAACGAGACCGACCAGGCAAGACTCCACCTCTACCAGGGACTGACGGACCAGCTCAATGCCTATCTCGGACGCCAGGATTTTGCAGGGGCGGAATCCTTCCTCAACAAGGCCCAAGACAGCGCGCAGAACCAGTCTGTCGCCAGACTTCTCGCGGCCGACAAGGCCGCCGTCGCGGTCCTCGCCGAGTTCCACAAGGCAGCCCAGGAAGGCGCCAAACAGTTGATGGGCAAGGACATCACCATTTCCGGCATCCGGGGGACCCTCAACCGCGTGGAGGACAACACCCTCAACCTTTCGTCCGGAGCCGGCAGCTTTGACAAGAAGATCAAGGACCTGCGCCCCGAAGACATCCTCACCCTGGTCGCCCATTCGAATCAAAAAGACCTTGCCGCCGACCCGTTCCGGCGCGGCATCTTCTACCTCTACACCGGCCAGTTACCCCGCGCCAAGAAGGATTTTGACGTCATCGTCGTGCCGGCCGACAGGGAGAAGATCGCCCCGTACAGCGACCGTCTCGCGCTGTTGAGCATGTCCGCCCGTGGCGACGAAGCCTCCCGCCTGTTCGACCAGGCCCAACGCCTCTTCGCCTCCGAGAAGTACAAGGAAGCCCTTCCCCTCTTGTCGCGAATCAGCCAGGAGTACGCCGATGCGCTGTGGCTGGCCCAGAACGCGACGAAGGTCCGCACCCTTTTTCTCCTGACCAAGTCGCGTAGCGAACAGGCCGACGAAATGGTGGCCATTCCCGCCGGCAGGTTCATCTACCAGAAGAACGAAGACATGTCTCTTACCGCGTTTGCCCTGGATAGGTACGAAGTGAGCAATGCTCAGTACGCCCTGTTCCTGGAGTATCTCAGCTTGAGCGCCGACAGGTCCTTCTGTCATCCCCAGGAACCCCCCAACAAGGACCACACGCCGCTGTTCTGGACCGATGCGGCCCTCAACAAATCCGACTTGCCCGTGGTCGGCGTGGACTGGTTCGACGCCTATGCCTTCGCGCAGTACGCCGGAAAACGCCTGCCCACGGAGACTGAATGGGAAAAGGCGGCACGAGGCCTGAAAGGTTTCCGGTTTCCGTGGGGCGACACCAATGACCCTAAGCGCTGGATCCATTCTGGCGCCGGAAGTCCGTTTCAGGGACTGGCGCCCGTCGCAAGCTTGCCGTCGGGAAAGTCCTCCTTTGGCTGTTACCAGATGCTTGGCAACGTGGAGGAATGGACGGCATCGTGGTTTGACGAGACGGACGGAACCCGCGTCGTCCGCGGGGGCAGTTGGCAAAGCACGGAGGATGCCGATCTGCTCCTTCGCGAGGCTCGAAAAGCCGCCGCACGTACTAAGTACACGGGATTCCGCTGCGCAAAATAGGCCGTAGCTCTTCACGCCGCCGTTCGCCGGCGGCACGGCGCACAATCGGCCTTTTGGCTTGACTCCCGGCCCGTGGGGGACTATCATTTCTTTAGTCGGTTTGGGAAGACCAAGCGAGGCCCGCCATGGCAAACATAGCCCGCATGACGACTAAGCGCTTGGGCGAAATCCTGGTGGACCAGGGGCTTCTCACCCCGGATCAACTCAGCGACGCCCTTGCCGAAAAGAAGAAGACCGACGAGCTGCTCGGCCAGATCCTCGTCCGCAAGGGCTTTGTCAGCGAAGCCGACATCGCCTGCGCCCAAGCCATCCAGTTCAACGTGCCGTACCTCCCCGCCAGCGCCTACGAGGTCAACCCCGAGGTCGCCGCCCTCTTTCCGCTGGAGTTCCTTCAGAAGAACCAATTCGTCCCCGTGGACCTCTTCGGCAACGTCCTCGTCGTGGCCGTCAGCATGCCGCTGGACAGCGACGTGCTCGGCCAGATCGAGAAGAGCACGGGCCGCACCCTCCAGATATATGTCAGCACCACAACCGATGTAGAGCAATTCCAGACCAAGCTGGCCGAGATCGCCGCCAAGACCGGAGCGCGCGCGCACGCCATGCCTCCCGCGCCCCGACGCAAAGAGGAAAAACCCCCCGAGCCAACGGCGGCCGCTCCCGCAGGCGCCGACAAGGATCAGGGGGCGCCCGAAGACGATTGGCAATCGCTCATCAGTTCAGTCTCCGACGCCGATTTCCTCAAAGAACTCCAGCAGAACCTCGACCGCGTCAAGGCCGACAAAGAAGCAGACGAGCAGGAGTAGCCTCTGCCTTTTCCGCCGCGCAATCCCTTTGAATCAACCCCGCCCTTTGGTAGAATCTATCCCGACAAGCTACCGAACGCAGGTCGAGTTGATGATTACGCTCAAGGACATCCAGGCGGCGCGCACACTTCTCTCGGATTCGGTCTACTTCTCCCCCCTGGCGTACTCCGAAACCCTCAGCAAGGCCACCGGATACAAGGTCCATCTCAAACTCGAGAACCTCCAAATGACCGGCTCCTTCAAGGAGCGCGGCGCGTTGAACAGAATCCTGAGTCTCTACGACGAGGAGAAGAGCAACGGCGTGATCGCCGCGTCCGCCGGAAACCATGCCCAGGGCGTCGCTTACCATGCTTCCCGCCTCGGCGTGAAGGCCGTCATCGTCATGCCTGAAGCCACGCCGCTCATAAAGATCATGAACACGCGCCAGTTCGGCGCGCAGGTCGTCCTGCACGGAGCGTCCTACGACGAGGCCCACGAACGCGCCCGCGAGTTGCAGCGCGAGCACGGCTACGTCTTCATCCACGCCTTTGACGACGAGCGCGTCGTCGCCGGCCAGGGCGTGATCGGGCTGGAAATCCTCGATCAGCAGCCCGCCATCGAGGCGGTGGTCGTGCCCGTGGGCGGCGGAGGCCTCATCGCCGGCATCGCCGTGGCCATGAAGGAGTCCAACCCGAAGATCAAGATCATCGGCGTGGAGGCCCAGAGCTGGCCCGCGATGAAGCTTTCGCTTGAGCAAGGGCGCATCACCGAAGCCGCCGGGCCGCCCACCCTCGCCGACGGCATCGCCGTCAAGCGCATCGGCGCCCTCACTTTCCCCGTCGTCCAGAAATACGTGGACCAGATGGTCACGGTGACCGAAGAGGAGATCGCGAACGCCATCCTGATCCTTATCGAACGGGAGAAGACCGTCGTCGAGGGCGCGGGCGCCGCAACACTGGCCGCCCTCATCCATGAGAAGTTCTGGATCAAGGAGCGCCGCCTCGCGCTGGTGCTCAGCGGGGGGAATATTGACGTCAACATGGTCTCACGCATCATCGAGCGCGGGCTTGTCAAGGAGGGACGCCTGGTCCGCCTGCAGGTCACCATCACCGATAAGCCGGGCGCCCTTCACGACCTCTCGGGCATCTTCGGCCGCATGCGGGCCAACATCATGGAGACGCACCACGACCGCGCCTTCACCAACTCCCCGATCGGCACCGCCAACGTCGTTCTGACCATCGAGACCCGCGGCCGCGATCATATCAATGAGATCACCCAGGCATTGTCCACAGGCGGATATCCGGTTAAGGAACTGACCTGAGCCTCTCAGACAAAGGACGGCTATGACCAGAAGCTATCACACCCTCTGCCGCGAGGCCCTCAAGAGACACAAAGGGCTTGACGACAAAAGCGGACAGCGCGAGGAGTTCAAGCTGCTGACTCTCTATGAAGTCATCTTCGACGAGCAGATGATCGCCGTGCCCAGGACCAAGGAGGAGATCGAGCCGGCCAAGGAACTGGCCGACGAAACCACCCCCAAGGACCGGCATTCCCTCATGCCCTCCGTCCAGGACGTGAAAGGTCTTTTCGAGCAACTCACCGAGGGCATCCTGAGCCGCTGCCCGGAGTCCCTCAAAGACGCGGCCCTTATCCAGGACCTCTCCCGCACGGAAGACGTCGAGTATCCTGAGATCATCGAGATGGCCGCTGAAGGCGACCTGGTGGCCCTGGAGGACATGGCCGCCGATCACGACGTGGACACCGATTCGTTCCTCATCGTCGTGCGCGAAAGCCTTCGTCCGCTGGTCTTCTGCTCCGCCCTGGAACGCCTGCGGGCCGACTGGCACGAGACGGATGCCGGTCTGGGCGAGCCGGAGTGCCCCGTCTGCGGGTCGGAACCCTCCCTTGTCGAGGAAGTGCGCGACCGCCGCACCTGCCGCAACCTGGTCTGTTCCTTCTGCGGCACCCTCTGGCCCACACAGCGCCCGCTGTGCCTTTTCTGCGACATCCAGAATCCTTCGCGCTACACCTCCATCGAGAGCGGCAGCTCCACCGGCGTCCGCGCCGACGTCTGCGACGCCTGCAAGATGTACGTCAAGGTCCTGCCGCGCTATGAGTCCGAGAAGGGCAACGCGATCTCGCTCTACATTGACGACCTTCTCACGCGGCATGTAGACCTCATGGCCGAGCAGGAGGGCTACGAAGGCACGGCCAAGGAGACGTTTTCACTCTTCTGATGAAAACATCTTCCGCCAGACGTGTATTCCATGAATCTTCGGTCTCTCTATCTCCATCACACTGCTATGGAAAGGACGTGCAATGGCTTCTGCATCAGGCCGTCACCCCGGCCAGCGAGTGGCCGTCTTTGTGGACGTGCAGAACATGTTCTACTCGGCGAAGATCCTCCACCAATCCAAGATTGACTACGGCAAGCTCCTGGAGGAACTGGGCGCGGGACGACAGATCGTGCGCGCCGTCGCCTACGTCGTCCGCAAGGCCGAAGTGGATCAGTCGGGATTTCTCGATGCCCTGTCGCGTTTCGGTTACGAGATCAAGGTCAAGGAACTGCGGCAGCGTCCCGACGGCACGGCCAAAGGCGACTGGGACATGGGTATCGCCATTGACTCCATCGCCCTGGCCCCGAAGCTCGACACCGTCATCCTCGTTTCCGGCGACGGCGACTTCGTCCCCCTGGTCGAGATGCTCAAGGCCCACGGCTGCCGCGTCGAGGTCGCGTCTTTCCGCCGCAGCACTTCCGCCGAACTGGTCGCCGCCGCCACCGAGTACCGCGGCATCGAGGAGTCCGTCCTCTTCAAGGAGAAAAAATTCGAGCGCCAGGCGCAGGAAAGCCGTTGGCAGCCTTTCGGCCCTCTCGGCCCGCTCGATGAACAGACAAACGGAAAAAGCGGGGAGCCTGTTTCCAAGGCCCCGACGGATGACACTCAGTCTTCCTAGCCGCGCTGGCTAAGACAACACGGTTCCTGTTTTTTTGTGTTTTCCATCAATGGAGGTTCTCGATGATTCGCTTGGGCGTGATGGGACATGGCGGCCGCATCAGCGGCATGATCAAGAGCGTATTCCGCGCCGTTAACCCCGACGTGCGCGTGGTGGCAATCGTGGACCCCGACGAAGCAGGCGCGCGTTCCCGCCTTGCCGAGTGCGACCAGAAGGATGTGAAGTTCTACAGGAACGTCAAAGAGATGATGCGCCAGGCGAAACCTGACGCGCTCGCCGTGGGCACGCGCTGCAACCTCCATGCCCCCTACGGCGTGGAGGCCGCCGCGTACGACCTGCCTCTCTTCCTGGAGAAACCCGTCGCCGTCTCCATGCCGCAGGCCGTATCCCTCGAACGCGCCTTCGAAAAATCCAAGTGCCCCGTCGTCGTCAGCTTCCCCTTGAGGGTTTCGCCGCTGTGCGTCATCACTCGCCAGTTCATCCAGGAAGGCGCCATCGGTGACCCTGAACACGTCCTCGCCGCCAACTATGTCCCCTACGGCATCTGTTACTGGGAGGCCGGTTACCGCAACTACGCCGTCACCCAGGGGCTTTTCCTTCAAAAAGCCACCCACGATCTGGATTACCTGATGTACCTCATGGGCAGCAACATCGTCCGCGTGGCGGCCATGTGGAACCTCGGCCGCATCTTCGGCGGCAAGAAGGCCGCCGGTCTGCGCTGCTCGAAGTGCAAGGAGACCGAGACCTGCCTTGAGAGTCCGGAGAATCGCAAGCGGAACGGCTCCGGCGGCGCCGCCGACCACCTGTGCCTCTTCAGCGTGGACTGCGGCTCTCCCCGGACCGGCACCAATGAGGATTCGTCCAGCGCGCTCCTGGAGTTCGCCTCCGGCGCCCACGGCGTTTACACGCAGGTCTTCTATTCCCGTCGCGACGCCGCCACCCGCGGGGCCACCGTGAGCGGGTATATGGGCACCCTCAGCTTCGACTGGTACACCAATCAACTGCGCCGCGTTCGCCATCACTCGCCCTTCTCCGACACCGTCAAGGCCGGCGCCGGCCTGAGCCACTTCGGCGGCGACATCGAATTGGGCCGCGACTTCATTGACCTTATCCAGGGGAAAATCAAGGCCTCCCGCACACCCATCCTCACCGGCGTCCAGAGCGCTTACGCCTGCCTTGCCGCCAGAGAATCCGCGAAGACCGGCAAATACGTCAAGGTGCGCCAAGTCGGACAGGCATAGACAGAAAGGGTCATGACATGCGTTCGCCGAAAAGCCCCTGCGGAATCTTCGCAACGCTCGCGCTGGTCTTCGCGGTCGCCCTTTGCCATGCCGACGGCGGCGTGGACTGCTACATCAGCACCGGCGACAACGACTGGCTCTGGGACAGCCCGCCCACGCAGTCGCGCCAGGCTATCGAGGAGGTCTTTGCCTCGCTGCGCAAGAACCTCGGCTGCAATCGTGTCTACTGGCGCGGCATCCAGAGCGACCTGATCGTGGAGAACTTCCTTCTCCGCCCGGAGAATTTCCTCTCCTACGGTTTCTGGCGGTGGCAGGAATATCTCGGCAAGACCGTCGGGTCCTCGCGCATCGCCGTCGAAACCGCGCATCAGATGGGTATGGACATCTGGGGATTTACGGGCCTTTTCGAGCACGGCGCCGAAGCCGCCTCGGACTCCGCCAAGGGGTTCGGCCCCTCCCCCATCGAGGATCGCTATCGCATCCAGCATCCGGAATGGATCCCCGTGGACCGCGCCGGGATCCGCAGGCAGGCCGGCCCCATCGAATTCGCATACCCCGAGGCCCGCAAGGTACTCGTCCGCCGCTACGCCGACGCCGTCGTCAAGGGCGGTTACGATGGGCTGATGTTCTACACCTACGTCGAGCACTGCTCCATCACTTTCGAGGACGAGTTCGGGTACAACGATCCCGTCGTCGCCGAATACAAGAAACGCTATGGCCGCGACATCCGCACGGAGAAATTCGACAAGCATGCCTGGTATCGCCTGCGAGGCGAGTACGTCACCCAGTTTCTGCGCGAACTCCGCGCCGAACTGAAGCCGAAAGGCAAGAAACTCGGCATGGCCATTGACCCGCAGAATCTCAACAATCCGGCGCCGTGGCTGGGCATTCGGCGCGACTTCACCCCCACCGGCCGGATCCATATGGACTGGCAGCGTTGGGTGCGGGAGGGGATCGTGGACGAGATCATGGTCTACTGCAACGGCCTGCAGGAGAACGCCCTCAATGATGTGCTCAGCGTAACCCAGGGAACATCTTGCGCCGTTTCCGCCATTCACGGCATCGAGTTCGCCCCCGAACACCGACATTTCGAGCAGGCGGGCGTCCGGCGCGTCATCTCGGGGGCAAACCATGAGATCGAATGCGGAAGCCGCGCCGAGCAGAACGCCGCCGCCCTCGACGGCGACCACGCCTTCGCCAGGATGCGCGTTCTTGAACAGATCGCCAAGGGCAAGACCGTCGCCGCCCTGCCCGCCGTCTTGAAGGCCGCCGGAGATTCCCGGATACTGGTGCGCCGGCAGGCGTTGCTCGCCCTGGCTTCGCGGACGGAACCGGAAGCCCTCGCCGCCATCGAGAAGGCCCTCGACGACCCCGAGCATCCCGTCCGCCGCATGGCCGCCGAGGCGCTTTCGCGCGTCAACGGGCCCGACAGCGTTAGAAAGCTTCTTGCCGCCGTCAAGACAAAGGGGAATTTCCAGTTCGAGATGGCTGTCTCGTCCGCCCTCTCCAAGATGAAGGCCGAACGTACGCCGGATATCCTGGAGGGACTCAAGGACCCCGACCTGCGTGCCCGTCGCGTCGCGGCCTACAGCTTGCGCATCGGCGAGACACGGCCTGAAGCCCTGCCCCTGCTCCCTGCCGTCCTCGCCGACCCCGACGCCTTTGTGCGGTTCTGCGCGGCCTCGACCCTCGCCAGATTCCCCTCCAAGACCGAAGCCGCCGACGCCCTGATCAAGGCCTTGGATGACCCCCATCCCGGCGTCCGCTCCCGCGCCGCCTCCGCGCTTGTCACGTGCTTGCGGGGCGCTGCGCCCGAAATGGCGCAACGGCGCGACGTCGCCCGCGAGAAACTCGTGTCCATCTTCGCCCTCTTCGGCGCCGACAGCAACGCGCCCGACGCCGGGCGCGCGCCCGACGCCGATTGGAGCTATCGTCCCATCGGCAATGCGCTGCTCGCCATGGGGCCGAAGGGCAAGGAAGCGCTGGAGAACTTCCTCCGCCAGAAAACGGACATGCGCCTCGCCGATTTCGCTTGGCACGTGCTCTATGTCCCGCAGAACGGCTACATCTACTCGCTCGTGTCGGAGGCCGACGCCGCGAAGAACTACGCCCTTCACCCGCGCGTGTCCGGCAATAAGGCGCGTTAAAACGGCAAGGGGCGGCTCGCCTCGACGAAGCGACGCCGCCCCTGCTTTCCTTGCGGCCGGAACGTCACGCGAGTCCGCCGGCCTTCCACGCCTTGTCCATGGCGTCCGCAACCAGCTTGGCCGCCTCATCCGTCGGCAGCGTAGCCAGGTCTTTTCTGAACGGTTCCGGCGTCACCGGCCCATCGTAGCCGATCTCCCTCAGTATCCGCAGAAAACTCCCGATGTCTATCACGCCCGTCTCCGCGGGCAGGCAGCGCACGTTGTCCAACTGCTCGTCCACCGCAACGCCCTTGGGCGCGTCGTTCACGTGGACGTACACGACCTGTTTCGCGGCGAGCCTTCTGAGGTCCTCCGCCGTCCCATGCGAGGTGTACCAGTGCCAGCAGTCGAGCAGCAGTCCCATGTTTCCCGTGCCGATGGCGTCGCAGAGCTTCAGCATCCCCGGCATGTCATAGATGAATTCGAACTTTTTCCCCTTGCGGATCGTCGCCGGCCCGACGAACTCAAGGCCGAACGAACACCCGTTGTCTTTCAACACCTGCGCGATGGGCCGTAACCGCGTCACGTGGAAATCGAAGTTGGTTTGGAAGTCCATGGTGTCGCTGCACGGCATGATCCACGTCGCTGCGCGCGTACAGCCGATCACGACGGCCGCCTTGGCCAGCCTCGGCAGGGCCGCCAGTCCCTGCTGCCACGTCGCCTCGTCCTTGCGGAATTCCACCGGACAGCCCAGGCCGCCAAGCCTCAGCTTCCGGGCGGCGAACTTGTCCTTGACGAAGCCCGCGCCCTGCTGGTCAATCAGATTGGCGATCTCGCCGATGCCTACATCCACACCGCCGAACCCGAATCGGGCGGCAACATCCAGCGCCTGCTCAAAGTTCGCCTTGATCCCGACCGCGCCCGGCGACAGATTCTTGAACATCCGACTCTCCTTTCCCTCGCTGAATATCAGTTCTCAAGGTTCACAATCTTGGCCACTCCCCGCTATACACTTCCTCCGCGCCCCCGGTCATGTAAACGTGATTGTCCGGCGCCCACTCCAGCTCGAGGTCGCCGCCGGGCAGGTGCGCGAGTATCTTGCGGCCGGTCCGCCCGGTTACGGCGCCGGCCACGCAGACCGCCGTCGCTCCCGTTCCGCAGGCCAGCGTCACGCCGGACCCCCGCTCCCAGGTACGCACAATCACTTCTTTCGGACTTCTGACCTGCACAAAGTGAACGTTGATGCGCTCCGGAAAGGCCGCATGGCGCTCGATCCTCGGCCCGACCTTCTCCAAATCCACAGTGGAAACGTCTTTCGTGAAAATAACGCAGTGGGGATTCCCAACGTTGACGCAGGTGATCTCAAACGCCTCCTCCCCCACCATCAACGTCTCGTTAATGGCCGCGTCCTCCGGCGGCTCCTCGGTCTCGGCGGCGGCCCTGCCCCTCTTGGGAAGGGATCGAGCGGGCAACTCCATCGGTATCTCCCGCCGACGCAGCCTCGGCTCGCCCATGTCCACCGTCACCTTCGCAACTTTGCCGCCTTGAGTGAAGAGCTTCAGGGCCTTGACCCCCGCCTTCGTCTCCACCGTCAGCGTCTTTTTTCTGACGATCCCGTGGTCATAGGCGTACTTGGCGACGCATCGAATGCCGTTCCCGCACATCTGCGCCTCCGACCCGTCGGCATTGAACATCCGCATCCGCACATCGGCCGTCCGACTGGGCATGATCAGGATCAGACCATCGCTGCCTATCCCGAAATGGCGGTCGCTGAGGAGGGGCGCCAGCTTCTCCGGGTTCGGCGCCTTCTCCTTAAAACAATTCACGTAGACGTAATCGTTCCCAAGACCGTGCATCTTCGTAAACTTCAATCCCACGTGATCCCTCCAATCTGTGACTCGAAGACTCGGCAAATTATAGCAGTCGCGACCCGCCCGTTCAACAGCCTTGCGCGCCACCGGCGGAACGGCGTTGCGGCCCGATGGTATCCCGCGTTTTTCCGTATG
>CAYPFP010000112.1:0-16587 GCA_964409935.1 uncultured Planctomycetota bacterium
ATGACGACGAGGACGGGATCGAGGTTGCCGTGAAAGGCGTGCGTGATCGCCGCGATGCCGGCGGTGAAACATATCTGACACAGGCTGGTGCCGACCGCGCGATGCGTGCGCAGCCCCAGGAAGCGCGTCATGAACGGCACCATGATGAGGCCGCCGCCGACCCCCAACAGCCCCGCCATCACCCCCACCAGGAAACCGCCGGGCAGCAGCAGCGGCAGCGAGACGCGCTCCACCTCGGAGCCGGGGAAGGAAATGTAGGGCGGCAGACGAACCGCCCGCATTCGCGCGGCCGGCGGCGCAAGGGCGCCTTCCTCGGTCTGGGACGACGGGCCGCCTTGACGCCCAAGAAGCGCCGAGCTGCCGATGCCGAAGAGCAGGGCCAGATAGGACACCGTCAGGACGAGATAGGCCAGGTCAACCGGACTGCCGCGAAGGTGGACGTGACCGAATCCCTTGAGCGCGTTGAGCAGGATCGCGCCGGCCTGTATGCCCAGGAACGACCCGATGAGCAGGATCATCGCGAGCTTGTAGTCCACGTTGCCCAGTTGCGTATGCCGTACCGTGCCGGCGATCGAGGCCCCCGCCATGATGGCCAGTCCGCTTCCGACCGCCGTGCCGGCCGGCACTCCCAGCGCCATGAGCAGCGGCGTCATGATGATGCCCCCCCCGACGCCGAGGAATCCCGCCAGGAAGCCCACGCCCAGCCCCAGCCCGCATAGAGGCAATACGGATATCTTGACGTGGGCCACGGGCAGCGATATCGTCCACACGACAGACTCCTCGGCAGTGCCTGAAGCGCATCCGCCTTCCGGTCGGGCGCGGGCGGCCCGCATTTATCCGGGGAGGAAGAACGTCTTGCGCACGAACGTCACGCATACGACGACGCCCACGATCATGGAGAACACGCCGAATGAGAAGCGCAGATGAAGGCCCTTCACCTTGACGGTGGTGGAGGCGCCCATGCGCGCGCCCGCCAGCGCGCTGACGAGCACGATCCCCGCCAGGAGGGGGTCCACGTTTCCCCTAAAGGCGTGGTTGGCGGCGCCCGTGGCCGCGGTGACGCATATCTGGCACAGGTCTGTGCCGATGGCTCGTTGCGCCCGCAGGCCGATGAGGTAGATCATCATGGGCATCATGATCGTCCCGCCGCCGACCCCCAGCAGCCCGGCCAGCGCCCCCACGAAGGCGCCCATCAGCAGCAGGAGAATGAGAGGATAATGCTCGATTCCCGACCCGATCAACGATATCCTGGGGTACAAGGCCAGCTCTTGCAGCCGTTTTGCCAGGGGCATCGCGCCGTCGGCGTCGGCATGGGCGGCGGTCTTCCGGCCCGACTCCAGGATCATCGCGACGCCGACTCCGAACAAGAGCAGTGTGTAGCACAACCCCAGGCACAGGTGAAGAACGTCCACCTCAACCCCCGCCAGTTTTGCGCGGCCGGCGTCGTGAAGCGAGTCCAGCGCATGCGCCCCGATCTGCACCCCCGCCACTGTTCCTGCCAGCAGGATGAGGGCCAGTTTGAAGTCTACGTTGCCGAGCTGAATATGGCGGGCCGTCCCTGAAAGGGACGCCCCCAGCATGATTGCCAGCCCGCTGCCCACGGCCACGTTGGGCGGCACGCCCAGCGCGATCAGCAGCGGGGTCATGATGAACCCGCCGCCCACGCCGAAGAAACCGGCCAGAAATCCGACACCAAGACCGAAAACGCAGAGGACCAGGAGGTTGATCTCAATCTGCGCAATCGGCAAGCCTACGTGCCACACGCTGTTTACCTCAGCAGGGTTCGCCAAGCGGTGCTAAGATGTCTTTTTCGCGAGGTCGAACCCGTGTTTTGTCTTCTCCCAGTACGATGGTCTCGTGATGAGCTGCAAGAAGCCCTTCCACGCGCCGAGGCTCATCAGAATCCAGTACACGGGGATGAGCAGCGTGTGTTTGACCAGGTCGTAGTACCCCCGGCGGTAGGTGGCCAGCGCGGAGGCGTAGATGAACACGAAGTTGCCGACGAACAGACACACCAGGCCCCACAAAATGATCGGGAAGGGGAAGAGCTGGCCGATGTACTCCGTGCGGAACAGGAACCAGGCCAGGGTCATGGTCCAGTAGATGGGGTTGATCAGGAGGCACAGCGGCGTGCCGCCCACCATCAGGTGGAAGGCGATGCTCTTGGTAAAACCCAGGTGGCGCGCAAGCTGCACGGGGTGCCGGCAGTGGACCAGGTACGTCTGCAAGTAGCCCTTGGTCCATCGCGAGCGCTGGCGGACCCAGAAGCCTGCGTGGCTGCACGCTTCTTCCCACGTGGTCGAGTCTATGATCTTGGTGCCGAGCCGCCGCTTGGCGATGCGCACGCCCAGGTCGCAGTCTTCGGTTACGTTGAACGGGTCCCACCCCAGCAGTTCGCGCAGCCGCGCCATGTCGAAATGGTTGGACGTACCCCCCAGCGGGATCGGCGCGCCCACCCGGTCCAGGCCGGGCAGGGAAAGGTCGAACCACGTCGAGTACTCGATCGTGAACATCCGCGTCAGCAGGTTCTGCCGCTGGTTGTAGTAGTTCAGTCGAGCCTGCAGGCAGACGATGTCGGGGGGGCAGCGCTGGAAGCCGAGGACGGCCTTCTTCAACTGGTCGGGTTCGGGGCGGTCCTCCGCGTCGTAGATCACGAGGTACTTGCCGCGCGCCATGGCCAGGCCGAGGTTGCACGCCTTGGGCTTGGTCTTGGGATTGGAATGGGGCACGACGACGGGCCGCACAAAACCGGGCATTTCCAGGGCCTGCGCGGCGTCAAGGGTCTCCTTGTCGTTCTCTTCCAGCAGCAGGAGCACGTCGAGTTTGTCGTGCGGATAGTCCAGGCCCTTCAGGCCGGCGATGAGGCGCGGCAGGGTCTCGGCTTCGCGGTACAGGGGGACCAGGATGGAGTAGACCGGCAGCTCGTCATCGCGCAGGGCGGCGATCTCCTCGCGCGAGAAGGTCAACTCCTTCTCCTCGCCCAGCGCCAGGTGGATGACGTACAGCTTGAAGGAGCACAGCACGATGTAGAACGTCATGAGGATGCCGTTGACGACGGTGAGGAACAGGATGAAGTCCAGCGCCGCCCACACGGCGCAAACCAGCAGCAGAAGCAGGATCACGACCTTCTGTATCCGGGTCAGCGTCCGTATGGCGCTTTCATCGGGACGTTCGTTCACGAGGCGAAAGACGAAATCGCTGGCTTCAGACACGCAAGGATCATCCTGTCATCTGGTCACGCGGGACGCGAAGGGCGACGGCCGTTGATACGCCGGCCGCCCGACGGGTTCCCATTATAATCACCGAGGCCGCCGGCTTCTAACAGTTATTGCCCCTCTTCGCGTGATCGTCGAAGGTCCTGGGAGTCGGGTCAGACCTCTTCCAGCCAGTGCCCCAGCTTGACCTTCTTGGCCTTGAGGTACTTCTGGCTCTCGCCGGTTGGGTTGACCTCGATGGGCACGCGTTCGACGATCTGCAGTCCGTAGCCGGCCAGCGCCGTGTACTTGCGGGGGTTGTTCGTCATCAGGCGCATCTTGACAACCCCCAGTTCCTTCAGTATTTGCGCCCCGATCCCGTAGTCGCGCTCGTCGGCCTTGAAGCCCAGTTCCTCGTTGGCCGCCACGGTGTCCAGCCCGCCGTCCTGCAGGCTGTAGGCGTGCAGCTTGTTCTCCAGCCCGATCCCGCGCCCTTCCTGCCGCATGTAGAGCAGCACGCCTTTGCCGGCCTTGGCGATCATCTCCAGCGCCCGCTGCAACTGGTTTCCACAATCGCACCGCAACGAGCCGAAGATGTCCCCGGTGAGGCACTCGGAGTGCACGCGCACCAGCACCGGCTCGTTGACGGTCTCGCCGCCCTGCTCGCGCGGCTTGACGCCGCCCATGCAGAGGGCCAGGTGCAGGTACTCGTCCACGCGGGAGCGGTACAGGTGGAGGTCGAAGATGCCGAAGTCGGTCGGCATCCGCACGCTCACGCGCCGCTCGATGAGCCGTTCGCGCTGCCGGCGGTACTTGATGATCTCCTCGACGCTGCACAGCTTGAGGCCGTGCGTCTGGCAAAATTGTTCGAGGTCGGGCAGGCGCGCCATGGTGCCGTCGGGGTTCATGATCTCGCAGATGACGCCGGCGGGGTTGAGGCCGGCCAGCCGCGCCAGGTCCACCGCGCCTTCGGTCTGCCCCGCCCGCACCAGCACGCCGCCCTCGCGCGCCCGCAGGGGAAAGACGTGCCCCGGCGTGGCCAGGTCGTCGGGCGCGCAGTCCTCGGCGATGGCGACCCGGATGGTTTGGGCGCGGTCGGCGGCCGAGATGCCCGTGGTGACCCCGCGTTTGGCCTCGATGGAGACCGTGAAGGCCGTCCCGAAACGCGACGTGTTCCGGCTCGCCATGAGGGGCAGTTGCAGCTTGTCCACCTTCTCCGGCGCCAGGGCCAGGCAGATCAACCCCCGGCCGTGCATGGCCATGAAGTTGATGGCCTCCGGCGTCACCCGTTCGGCGGCCAGCATGAGGTCGCCCTCGTTCTCGCGGTTGGCGTCGTCCACGAGGACGATCATGCGCCCCTCTTGCAGTTCCTTCAGCGCTTCCTGTATGGAACAGAACGGCATGTTTGCGTCTCCCAAAACGGCCCGCGTCTTCCCAGCGGGAGATTACGCGGGGTCGCTGTCGTTCTTGGCGTCGCTGTCGGCCGCGGGGCCGGAGGCCGGCGCCCCGGCGAAGTTGATCTGTCGGGTGCCCCGGTACACGTACTGCAGGCCCGACGCGCACGTCAGCAGGGCCGTCAACGCCCAGAAGAGCCGGACCACCAGTTCCGGACAATGATTGTTCAGGAGCGTGACCATCACCATCAACATCTGGACCGTCGTGGTCACCTTGCCCAGAAACGTCGGCCCCGCCTTGACGGCCCCCGTCATGATGAAGATGACGGCGGTGCCGACCACGATGATCACGTCGCGGCTGATCACGAGCACCGGCAGCCAGTTTGGCAGACGCGGCGCGGGCCAGCCGTCCAGCGCCAGCAGGACGCAGGCCGTCGTGAGCAGGAATTTGTCCGCCAGCGGATCCAATATCTTGCCGAACCGGCTCTTCTCGCCGCGGGCGCGCGCCACGATCCCGTCCACCGCATCGGTGAGCGCCATGAAAAGGAACAGCCCGACGGCGACGTACCGGTACCCCGATTCCGGCTCGCCATGCACCTGCAAGATCGCCATGACAAAGAACGGGATCAGGCAGATTCGCGCCAGCGTGATTCTGTTGGCCCAGGTCAGCATCGAGCTTGTCGTCCGCTCCTATCGCGCGCCGCCGCACGGGGGCGCCATCGTCTTCCGATACCATTCCACGAAAACCGGAATGCCTTCCTCAATCGGCGTTGTCGGGTGATAACCCAGCATCCGCCGCGACTTCGAGACGTCGGCGTACGTGATCTCCACGTCGCCGGGCTGTTTGGGCGTCTCCTTGATCTTGGCCTTCATGCCCAGGCTTTTCTCGATGAGCGAGATCAGGTAGCGAAGCTCCACGGTGTTGGCCTCGCCGAGGTTGAAGATCTCGAATCCCATCTCCTTGTCCATTGCCGCCAGGATGCCCTGAAGGATGTCCGTGTAAAAGGTGTAATCGCGCTTCATGGCGCCGTCGCCGAACATGGGGACCTCCGCCCCCGTCGCGATCAGGCGCGTGAACTTGTGGATCGCCATGTCCGGCCTCTGCCGCGGCCCGTACACCGTGAAGAAGCGCAGGCACGCGATCGGCATCCGGTACAGATGATGGTAAGTATAACACAACAGCTCCCCCGCGCGCTTGGAGGCCGCGTACGGCGAGATCGGTTCGTCCACGCGGTCGTCCTCGGCGAAGGGGACCTTCGCATTGTTGCCGTACACCGACGACGATGACCCGAAGACGAACTTCTTCACGCCGTGCGCGCGCGCCAGTTCCAGCAGGTTGATCGTGCCGGTGCAGTTGACGTCGTAGTAAAGCCCCGGCTCCTGAAGCGACGGCCTGACGCCGGCGCGCGCCGCCAGGTGCACGACGGTCTCGATCCGGTTCTCCTGGAAGACGCGGGCGCACAGCGCCCGGTCGCGGATGTCCCCCTCATACAGGCGGACTTCGCCGGCCTGCTTCACCGACGCCATGTTCGCCCGCTTCAGCGCGGGGGCATAGTAATCGTTGAAATCATCCAGACACACGACGTCTCTGCCGTCGCGCAGCAGCCGCTCCGCCAGGTGCGACCCGATGAAGCCCGCGCCGCCTGTGACCAGAATCGCCATATCACCCTGCCAGTCCCCTCTCCCTCGTCACTGCCTTCACCCGTTTCATGTCACGCATTCCACCACTACCCCTGTTGCCGACGACTCACACCACCGGTCTGTCGTTACGCGTGTAGCCAAATTATTCCACAGCTTCCGCAGCCCTCCGGAGGGCAAGAAACGCCTCTTTCAGGGCCTGATTGACGCCACTTTCCGGTTCGCTCAACACCAGCTTGAGGAAGCGCTCGTCATAGCGGCGACCTGAAAAAGCGTCCTTCTTAACGGTTCCCGCATAGGCCTCAGTGAAGGGCTTGCGGATGTCCAATTTGGGGGCATCAAGTTTGGCGAGAGCGCACGCCATGAGAAAGCGTGCGCCGGCACGGTTGCTCTGACAACCGATGACATAAGCGACCTTCTCTTGGAGCGCGGCATCCAGAACGAAGGAATGCTTCAAGTGCGTCGTAGCGCGTGAGAAGGAGTCATCCAACAGTTTAGAACAGCTGCCGGTCGCCATTTCTCGCCTCAGCAAGTTTGCGAGTGTCGTAATTCGTCCATAGGACCTCGACGCGCCTTCCCTTCGTGGCGTGATTAGTCCTGGGCGCGCTGACGGTCTTCATCCATTTCGGGGCGGGATAAAGCCTATCCATCAGTTCACACGGGTAGTTTGACACCGCCACCATCCCCTTGACTTGGTTTAAGACGGCGGAGAGTTCTCGATGTTGTTCATTGCTCATCTCGTGGCCGTAGGCCTTGGAGTCCCCTCGCGTTTCGTGAACGTATGGCGGATCGCAATAGAACAAGGTTCGCGGGGAGTCATACAAACGAATTACGTCTATGGCCGGACGGTTCTCAATCTGAACCCGCAGGACGCGCAAGGCAATGGCGGGGAGGTCCTCGACCGCGCCGAGCCAACGGCTGATTACTCCGCTCATCCCGGCGCGAGTGGTCTGCTTGCAGTTAGCCCATCGGCCGAGGCTGGCCGTCTGGGCCAGGCCCGTGCGCACTTGCCGGGCGCGCACGTAGAACCGTCGGGCGCGCTCGAGGCGCGGCAAGCGGGGGTCAAGTTGGCAGGCAAACGCAAACTCCGCGCGTGAAAACGGTGTGAGTCCAATAACCTCGATGAGCGCATCTTTCTCATCGCGCAGAACCCGGAAGAAGTTCACGACTTCTCCATCGAGGTCGTTATATGTCTCAACCGGCGAAGGGGCGCGATTAAGCAGTACCGCAGCCGAGCCTGCAAAAGGCTCGCAATAATGATGACAAGCCGGAAGCAAAGGCAGCAGCCAAGCCAGATGTGAGAATTTTCCGCCATACCAGCCGAAGGGAATTCGTTTGCAGGCTTGAAGCGAAGAAACCGGAGATGGACTGGAACGGCGTTGTTTGGGCCAGTTGATGTCAACGGGCAGAGACCTCTCGCGGACAACCAGCGCTTTGCCAGTGCGTTCCGGATACTTGATTTGTCTTACACGCTTGTGCCGCGGCATGCTAGTCGAGCCTAACTGAAGCGAACTCTCTCAACTCGAAACAACCATGTGCGAAACCAACATAAACGGCAGATTACAGCGGCCGCCGTTCCATTGCCCAAAACCAGAAACAGGAGCCGGGAAACTCACCTTCCGTGCAAACCTTGCCCCCCTCGGCCAACTCGACGAGAAACGCCGCCAGCCCGTCCTCGCCGTTCGAGCCGATCACCACGTCGGCGGCGCGTTTGACGCGCTCGCACGCGTTGCCCATCGCCGCTCCCAGCCCGGCCCATTGCAGCATCTCCACGTCGTTGAGGCCGTCGCCCACCGCCACGGTCTCCTCGCGGCGGCCGCCGAGCCGCGTCACGACGAACTCGCTCGCCGCCGCCTTGCTCACATGAGGATGACAGACCTCCACATGCCGCCCTTCGGTCTGGGTCAGCATCACGCGCGCTCCGAAGCGGTCCCGAAGCCGCTCCGCCGACCGGCCCATCCGGCCCGGCTCGCAAACGGCCAGGAGCTTCGTTGTCCCTTCGCGGAGTGCCTCGCTGAAACTCGCGACCCGGCGATAGCCCACGCCGTAGACCCGCGCGTACTCCAGCACCCCCTCCGTCTCGCGCTCCACGAACATCTCGTCGTTCTCGTACGCCTGGAAGTTCAGCCCCTCGTGCTGTCCGAACTGCGTCACCTCCAGCGTCGTCGCCAGGTCCAGCGGGCGATGCAGCAGGACGCGACCGCTCGTCGTGTCCTTGACCATCGCGCCATTATATCCGATGATGGGCGTCTCCAGCCCCAGCTCGCGCCAGTACTTCATGGCTGACTGCACCATGCGTCCCGTGCAGACGATCACCGTCAGGCCTGCCTCGCGCACCCGTCCGACCGCGTCCGCCACTCCCCGCGTGATCTGCTTCTGCGGATCCAGCGCGGTCCCGTCCAGATCCAGAATAACGAACCGGTATCCCATCTCGCCTTCCCGAACCAGAAACCCGAAACCCAAAACCCGAAACCCCCTTACGCCTCCCTCGGCCCCATATCCTCCTGCATCAGCTTCACCGACATCGTCTCGGCAAACGCCGAAATCGCCAGGGCCGGCACAATGACCAGCATATACGCCTGCGCCCGCACCGCGATCTCCTCCGAGAACAGACAGATCACGCCTTCCGGCTGCGCGAAATGGCATAACCCGATGCCCATGGCGATGGACATCCACAGGCACGGCAGTTCCAGCGCCGTCACCACCACGAAGCCCAGAAGAATCAGCAGGTGCCGCCGCCCCGGCGCGGCCGTCGCCGCGTCCGTCAAGCCGTCGGACGGACGCGCCGCGTCGTCGCGTTCTCGAAGCTCCCACTCCTCCCAGTCCGGCGCGGCCGTCTCCTCGGGCGCCGGCGCCGGCTTGCCCAGGAAGACGATCCCGATGTTCATGCCGGTCAGGAAGTCAATCACCCCCGGCGCCATGTCCACCACGCCCGACAGCATGTACAGAAACATCGCCGCCGAGTTGAACAGGAAGATGACCAGAAACACCCTCACGAACGGCGCCTGCGACCGCAGCAACTCGTCCACCTTCGCCGCAAACCACAGCGGGAACCTCATCAGGAACCGCAACTGCCCCTTCACCACCACAAAGGCGCTGCCGAACCCCATCACAAACACCAACGCCGCATAAAAAGCCAGCGTCAGATGCTGGCCCATCACCTCGAACGCCCTCGCGTACGCGTCTATCATCCCGCACATCCGATCACAAGACGAACGATCTCGCTCACGTCTTTCTCCGGCGGCCGCCGCCCGTCCGGTCAGACCCCCACTCCCAACCCCGCAGCTCGTCCAGCAGACGCCGGTTGGTCAGGTCGTAGTCCAACGGCGTGATGGTCACGTAGCCGTCTTTCAGGGCGCGAATGTCCGTATCCTTCTCATCCTTGCCGAAATCGCCCCAGGGCTTGATCCAGTAGTACGGCTTGCCCATGAGGTCGGTGCGCCGCTCGAAACCCTCCGGCGCCATCTTCCGGCTCTGCGCCGTCACCCGAATCCCCTTGATCCGCTTCAGGGGACGCGCCGGCATGTTGACGTTCAGCAGCATCTCCCGCCGCAGCCCCGCCGTGAGCAGCCGTTCGATCAGCCGGCGCGCGATCTGCGCCGCCGGCTCGAAATCCGGCCGCACCGTGAACTCCATCGAGACCGCCACGCTCGGAATCCCCAACATCACCCCTTCCACCGCCGCCGCCACCGTGCCCGAATACAGCGCGTTCACGCCCGCGTTCGACCCCAGGTTGATCCCCGACACCACCAGGTCCACCCGTTCCTTCAATATCTCCAGCACCGCCAGCTTCACGCAGTCCGCCGGCGCCCCGCTCACCCCATACCCGAAGAACCGGCCCCGCCGCTGCGCCATGATGACCCGCAACGGATGCGCCAGCGTGATCGTGTGCCCTACGGCGCTCTGCTCCACCGTCGGCGCCACCACCGACACCTTCACCAGCCCCTTGAGCGCCCTGTAAAGCGCCGCAATCCCAGGGGCATAGATGCCGTCGTCGTTGGTCAACAGGATATGCAGGTCCCGCCGCACGCGATGCGCCGCCTCGTCAAAAAGGGTCAATCGTCCGATGAGACGATTCTAATGGAAACGGGGAAGGGCGTCAAGGCAGGGATTTGGCGGCGGGTGTGTCGCGCCGCGACGGATGTGCGTCGCGCCGCATGGCCGCAAGGATCTTCTGGTTCGCCGCCGGAAAGGCGTACCGCCCCAGGTCGCTCACCCTCGCCCACCGCCAAGCCGCGCACCCCAACGCCTTGATGGCGGGTCTGGCCGGCGCGCTCAGCCGGCACTCGAACACGTGAATCGTGATCCTGAAATGCGAATAGGCGTGTCTTACCTTCATGAACGGACGCCCCACCCGCACCCCGACAACCAGTTCCTCCCGCACCTCGCGCCTTAGGGCCGCCTTCAACGACTCGCCCCACCGCCGTTTGCCTCCCGGAAACTCCCACAACCCCCCCAACAGCCCTTCCGGCTTGCGCCGGTCAATCAGCACGCGCCCCTTCCGCCATATCAACCCCACCGCGATATCGTAGTGCGGCACGGCCTTCCGCTTCGCCCTGACCGGCAGCCTGTCCTGCTCTCCCCGCTGCCGCGCCACGCACAAGGCCGCCCCGCTGGTGCCAGGCACCGTTGGTGCCAGGCACCAAGGCTGCCCCAGCGGACACACGTCGCACCTCGGTCTTCTAGGCACGCACACCATCGCCCCCAGGTCCATCAGCGCCTGGTTGATGATCCCCGCCGAGACTTGTCGCGTGGTCCTGCCGGGGGTCACCAACTCCTTGGCCAGTCCCCAGAGCTTCCTTTGCGTCGTGGCCTTCTTTGGATTCTGCCGGATGCAAAACACCCGGCACAACACCCGCGCCACGTTGCCGTCGAGGGCGGGCTCTTCCTGCCCGAAGGCGATACTGGCGATGGCCCCCGCCGTGTAGGGTCCGATGCCCGGCAGCTTACGCAGCGCCGCCGCCGAGTCTGGCAGCCGACCGGCCAGGTCCTTCACCACCAGCCGCGCCGCCCGATGCAGGTTTCGCGCCCGCGAATAGTACCCCAACCCCTCCCAGGCCTTCAGCACCCGCCCGAGGGGCGCCCGCGCCAGGGCCTGCACGTCGGGGAACGACCGCATGAAACGCAGGAAATACGGCCTCACCGTCTCCACCTGCGTCTGCTGCAACATAATTTCCGACACCCAGATCGCGTACGGATCCCGCGACCCCCTCCAGGGCATCGTCCTCTGGGTCTTGGCGAACCACCTCGCCATCGCCCCTTGAATCGTGCGAATGCTCGTCTGGATCGTCATGAGCGTCTTAAAAAAGCGAACGCCCCATTGAGGGGCGTTCAAGTCGCTCCGTGGAGCGTTGCTCGCGACGAATGTCTTGCTATGACTAGCACGCCAATCGCCGCTCTGGTACAATTCAACGATATTTTACTCTATTTCCGACGCTTGTCAAGGGCATATCTGCTTTTTTCTTCTTGGAGGGTTAACCATGCCTCGCGCTGCTTCGGAAGGGCTTATTCTGGGCCTCGACGTCGGCGCAAACTCCATCGGTTGGGCGCTGGTCGAGCCGTCGTCCCACAACATCGTCAGGACCGGCGCGCGCGCCTTCGATGAGGGGGTGGAAGGTGATATTGAATCTGGCAAGGACGAATCGCGGGCCAAGGCCCGGCGGGAGGCCCGCATGCGCCGCCGTATGCTTTCCCGTCGCGCTCGCCGTCTCAAGAAACTGAGCCTTATTCTTCAGGGCGCGGGGCTTTTGCCGGCCGGCGATATGTCTACGGAAGAAGCTCGCCACAACTTCTTCACAAACCTCGACCGCGACCTTTTCCCCGGCGACAGGACTAGCCCGGACGCCCATGTCCTCTGCTACCGCCTTCGCGCTCGCGCTCTCGACGAAACGCTCGCGCCCCACGAAATCGGCCGCGCCCTCTATCATCTGGCGCAGCGCCGAGGGTTCTTGAGCAACCGCAAGGCCGCCCGAAAGGACACAGAAAAGGAGGAGGGCGAGGTCAAGAAGGCCATTGCCCAACTCGCCGCCGACATGCAGGCTGCCGGCGCGGACACCCTGGGCCAGTTCTTCTCCAGGCTCGATCCCGAACAGCAGCGCATCCGCGCCCGCTGGACCTCGCGCCAGATGTTCCTCGACGAGTTTGAGAAGATATGGACGGTGCAGGCCGCGCATCACCCAACTATTCTCGCCGCCGACCTCAAGAAAAAGGTCCACCGTGCCATCTTCTTTCAGCGCCCCTTGAAGTGGAAGCGCAGCACCATCGCCGACTGCGAGCTGGAGAAGGATCGCAAATGCGCTCCCGTCGCCCTCTTGATCGCCCAGCGGTTTCGCTTTCTCCAGAAAGTCAACGATCTCGAATTCGTTAACACCGCCGACGGCGTCGTCGGGAAGCTGACGCCCGAACAACGGCAGGCCCTCGTCGCCAAGCTCGAAACCCAGGCCGAAATCTCTTTTTCCAAGATCAGGACGCTTCTCAAGTTGCCGAAGACGTGCCGCTTCAACTTCGAGAAGGAAGACGGCGACGACAGACTCATCGGCAACCGAACGGCCGCCAGACTGATTAAGACACTTGGCGAACAGCGTTGGGCCGCGCTGTCTCTTGAAGACCGCGACCGCATCGTGGAGGACGTCCGCAGCATCCAGAAGGAGGAGGCGCAGGAACGGCGCGGCGTGAAGGCCTGGGGGCTTCAGGGCGATGCCGCCACGGAGTTCGGCAGGCTGGCTTTCGAGCCGGGCTATTGTCGCCTCTCGCGCAAGGCCCTCGCCAAGATCGTCCCCCGGCTGGAACAGGGCGTCCAATACGCCACGGCCCGTAAGGAACTCTACGGCGGCCAGCCTGCCCCCCAACCTCTGGACGCCTTGCCCCCGATCGAAAGCGCCCCAATCCCCGAAATCCGCAACCCGGCCGTCCAGCGCGCCCTTACCGAATTGCGCAAGGTCGTCAACGCCGTCATCCGGCAATACGGCAAGCCCGCCCAGGTCCGCGTGGAGTTGGCCCGCGACTTGAAGAAAACCCGCGACGACCGCAAGGATATCTGGAAGAAAAACCAGGAGAACCGCAAGGCCCGCGAGAGGGCGGCTGCGGCCATCGTTGCGGAGTTCCCCGCCTATCAGCCCAGGCGCTCGGACACGGAAAAGTACCTTCTTGCTGAGGAGTGCCAGTGGCATTGCCCCTACACCGGCAAGACCATGACCATGGCGTCGCTCTTCGGTCCTAGTCCCCAGTTCGACGTGGAGCACATCATTCCCTTCAGCCGGTGCCTGGACAATTCCTTTATGAACAAGACGCTGTGCGAGATCTCCGAGAATCGCAATCGCAAGCTCAACCGCACCCCTTGGGAGGCCTACGGCGCCGACGCGAAAAGATGGGACGAGATCATGCAGCGTGTCGGCGCCTTCGCCGGCAACGCCAGGCGCGCAAAGCTCCAGCGCTTTCAACTCAAGGACCTGGAAAGCCTGGACGATTTTGCCGCTCGCCAGCTCAACGACACCCGTTATGCCACGCGCCTGGCCGTGCGCTACCTGGGCTTGCTGTATGGCTGCAACCTCATGGGTGTGGCCCCCGACGGCCGCCGGCCGATTCAGGCGGGGCGCGGGCAGGTCACCGGATTCCTCCGCGACGAATTGGGCCTCAACGAAATCCTCGGCGACGGCGGGCAGAAGACCCGCGAAGACCACCGGCACCATGCCGTGGACGCCTTGGCCATCGCGCTTACGGATGCCAAGACAGTAAAGATGCTCAGCGATGCGGCCGCTCGCGCCCTGCGTGAGCGCCGCCGCCGTTTCGGGAGGGTCGAGCCGCCCTGGCCTTCCTTCCTCGACGATGCCCGCCGCGCTATCGGTCAAACCATCGTCTCTCACCGCGTCTCCCGCAAGGTCAACGGCCCCCTGCACGACCAGACCCTCTACAGCAAGCCGCAAAAGGACGCCGACGGCCAGGACTGCGTCCACGTGCGCAAGCGCCTTGACAAAGGCTTCACCGCCGCCATGGTCGCCGACATCGTGGACCCGGTCGTGCGCCAGCGCGTCGAGGCCCATCTGAAGGCGCACGACAACGACCCCAAGAAGGCCTTTGCGCTCCCCGAAAATCACCCCGTCCTTGAAACGAAGGACGGGCGTAAGATACCCATCCACAAGGCGCGCATCCGCATCCGCCAGACCACCATGCCCATCGGTTCGGGGCGGCGCGAGGGCCGCATTATGTCCGGCTCAAATCATCATATTGAAATCTTCGAGGTCAAGGATTCCAAAGGCCGTATCAAGTGGGACGGAAAGCTTGTCTCCCGCTACGAGGCCATGCAGCGCCTGCGCAATCGCCAACCCATCGTCCACCGCGATCACGGACCGGACAAGAAGTGGGTCTTTTCCCTGGCGGGGGGAGAGAGTGTACAAATGAAAGACCCTGAATCGGGGACTCCTGGACTTTTCGTCGTCACGGGGATTTCGGAAGGTGAGATCACAATGCTCCGAAATGCCGACGCTAGACCGAGCAAAGTTCTTAGAAAGACTAGGGGTGCTCGCGTCAGGCCGGCACCGGACACATTGCGGAAACTTGGTGCCAAGAAAGTAACCATAACGCCTGACGGCGAAGTCCGGCGGGCCAACGATTAATGCCGGGTGTGGCTGCCCCACTTGGCCGGAGGAAAGATGATGCCTGACCGCATCCTCGACCTGTCCGAAGAACCGCTGCGCCTGCACGTGCGCAACGACCTGCTCGTGATGGAGCGGGAACCGGGGGACGACGGGAATAAACCCCCCGATGTGACCGTCCCGCTCGAAGAGATCGGCGTGCTCGTCGTCTCGCACCCCCGCGTCAGCATGAGCCACGCGGTGCTGGCGGGCCTGGCCCGCTTCGGCGGCGCCTTCATCGCGTGCAGCGAGGCCCGCCTGCCCGTCGGCATGTTCCTTCCCGTCGCGTCCCACTTCACCCAGGCGGAGCGCTTCCGCAAACAGGCCAACGCCGCCCTGCCCGTCAAGAAACGCCTCTGGCAGCAGTTGGTCCGGGCCAAGCTGCGCGCCCAGGCCCGCTGCCTCAACGAACTCCACGGCGAGGACCAGGGCGTCGGCCCCCTCGTGCCGCGAGTGCGCTCCGGCGACCCCGATAACATCGAGGCCCTCGCCGCCCGCCTCTACTGGCCCGCCCTCTTCGCCGACCCCGGGTTCAGCCGCAATCGCGAGGCCCGCGACCAGAACGCCCTCCTCAACTACGGCTACGCCGTCATCCGCGCCATCGTGGCCCGCGCCGTCTGCGCCGCCGGCCTGCACCCCTCGCTCGGCGTCCACCACCACAACCGCTACGACGCCTTCTGCCTGGCCGACGACCTCATGGAGCCTTTCCGGCCCATCGTGGACAAGGCCGTGGCGCAATGGGTCAGGGAGCGCGGCGTCCCGCAGGCCCTCGACCGCGAGTGCAAGACGGCCCTCTTGCAGGCCCTGACGGGCCGTTTCAACCTCCAGGGCGAATCGCGCGCCCTGTTCGACATCGCCGCCCGCGCCGCCCAGAGCCTCGCCGCCGTCTTCATGGGCGAACGCGACGACCTGGTCCTGCCGGAGCCGTGACGTCCTGGCCCGCAGAGTACGCAGATGGCGCAGATGGGGGTTGAACGGCAGGGATGAGGGTTTCGGGTTTCTGGTTTGGGGTTTCGTGTTGGACGGCGGACGGCAACGGATGGCCCGCAGATTGCGCAGATGCCGCAGATTCTTCGGGCTTCTCTTTCTGCGCTAATCTGCGCCCATCTGCGGGGTCTGCGGTCGCTCTCGTTTCCGGCCGACGGCCTTTCCGCCGTCTGGCCGCTGTCCGTTATCGGCGCGTATCGGCGTTCATCGGCGGTCCCCGTCCTTGTCGTTCTCCGCGCCTCTGCGGTGAAGAAACATGTCTGAAAAACGTCCTCTCCTCTCGGAGTACCGCGCCATGTGGCTCTTTGCCATGTTCGACCTCCCTGTGGGGACCAGGGAGCAGCGCAAGGCGTACGCCCAATTCCGCAAGCGCCTCCTTGCATCCGGGTTCACGATGCTCCAGTATTCGGTCTACGCCCGATATTGCCCCAGCGAGGAGGCGGCGGAGGCGTACCGGAACCGCATCAGGCTGAACGTGCCCGACGAAGGGCAGGTGAGGGTGTTGCACGTGACCGACCGGCAGTTCGGGAAGATGGAATGCTATTTCTGGGCAAAACGCAAACCGGCGGAGGAACCGCCCGCCCAACTCATGCTTTTCTAACCGATCTTTAAACTACAACCCCCCGTAAACACAGGGTTTACGGGGGGGTGTATTGTACCAGAGCGGCGATTAACGGCAAGCCACAGTGCTGGCATGAGTTGGCGCGAGTATACGCAGATTGTACCAGAGCGGCGATTAACGGC
>CAYPFP010000113.1:0-16442 GCA_964409935.1 uncultured Planctomycetota bacterium
GAGCACAGCCAGATAGTACCCTAGCGGTTGCGGCAAGTCAAGATGATGCGCGTCCTCAGATTGGCTGTTGCATTGCGGCGGGGCGTTCATTAGACTCTCGTTCTTGCCGGAGGTCTTTTCTCGTTTCACTGTGAGAACAGCAATGTCGAATCTCTGCTTCAAGGACGGACAGACGGTCTTGTTTATCGGCGACAGCATCACCGATTGCGGACGGCGCGGGGGGGCGGCGCCCTTCGGCGACGGCTACGTCAGCCTCTGCATTGACCTGATCACGGCGAAGTACCCCGATCGCAAGTTGCGTTTCATCAACAAGGGCATCGGCGGCAACACCGTGCTCGACCTTTACGAGCGGTGGGAGGACGACGTCATCCGCCACAAGCCCGACTGGGTTTCCGTGAAGATCGGCATCAACGACCTGCACCGCTGGCTTCGCGGCGCCGAACAGGCCCTGGCCCCCGAAAACTACCGCGCCCTCTACGACGACATCCTCACCCGCACCGTCAAGAAGACCGGCGCGAAGCTCGTCCTTATCGAGCCGTTCTACATCAGCGTCAACAAGACCGACCAGACCTTTCGCGGCAAGGTGCTCGACACCATCCCGCAATATATAGAGATCGTGCGCGAGATGAGCAGGAAGTACAAGACGAGGATCGTCCACACCCACGACATGTTCCAGCGGCAGCTCAAGCATCGCGACGCCGATGCCTTCTGTCCCGAACCGGTTCACCCGAACCGCACGGGCCACTTGCTGATCGCGTGTGAACTGCTGAAGGCGCTGGAGGAATAGGGTTCGGGGTTTGGCGAGCCGGTTTTTTCCAGAGGTGCACGAAATGCGCAGGGACCCCTTCAGGACGGATTATGATGTCTGCGTGATCGGCGGCGGGTTTTCGGGCGTGGCGGCGGCGCTGGCGGCCGCCGAGGCCGGGCGCAGGACGCTGCTGGTCGAGTGGCGCCCGCAACTCGGCTGGGAGGCGACGTCGGCCTATCATCTCGATATCGGCCGGGCCGACAGCGCCGTCATGAACCGCATCTTCGTCCGCACGCTGAACATGGACGGCGTCCGGGGGGGCCGCACCGACGGCCCGATTACGGAACTCGTCCTGGACCAGATGCTCGCCGAGGCCGGCGTGGACGTCCTGCTGTACTGCCGGGCGACGCGGCTCCTGGCCGACGGCGGGGCCGCCACGGGACTCGTGATCGGCCACAAGAGCGGCGAGCAACTCATCCGGGCGCGCGTTTTTGTGGACGCGAGCGAGGACGGTCTTCTCTGGCGGCAGAACGGCGCGCCGTTCTCGCCCTCGACGACGCCGAAGGGGCGGCAGACGGTCTTCTTCAACGGGAAGATCGGCTGGCACAGTCTGCTTGCGGGCTGCGCCATGTTGTTGGGCGAGGCGGGCGATGCGGCGAATATCACGCTGAGACCCATGCCCTGGCCCACGGAAGCCTGCGTGGAGTTCGACGTGTCCGAGACCACCGTCGCCGCCGGGCGATGCCCCATGGCCGATGTTGTGCGCCATGTGCGCGAGCGCGTGCCCGCCCTGCGCGACGCCCTGGTGTCGCACAGCGGCTACGAACCTTACCCCCTCGACGTGGCGCATCTGGCGGTCTCGACCAACGAGCATCCCGCCGTCCGGAATCTGTTCGGGGCCGGCGTGTGGACCGTCGCCGACCAGGGGCAGCGTCTGGCCCTTAATTCGCTGTCCGGCCGCGCCGCCCTGGGCGAGGCAGCCGGCAAGGCGGCCGCTGCGGCCCGGCCTGTCGAGGCGCAGGCCCCGTCGGTCTCCGGATCGCTTCTGTCGCCGCCGTACCAGGAGTGCGACGTGCTCGTTGTCGGCGGCGGTACCGCGGGCGCGTTTGCGGCCATCGCGGCGGCGCGCCAGGGCGCCAAGGTGACGCTCCTGGAGGCCGGCGGCGTGCTGGGCGGCGTCGGCACGGGCGGCGGCATTCACGTCTATTATCACGGCATCGTCGGCGGGATTCAGGACGAAGTGGACCGGCGCGTGGACGAAATGACGCCGCTGTTCAACGGCAAGTTCGGGGTCGCCGGCTTCAACCACGAGGTGAAAAAACTCGTCCTGCTCCAGATGTGTCTTGAGGCGGGCGTCAATGTGGTCTTCGGCACGATTGCGACGGGCGTGGAGGTGGTGGAGGACGGGACGCCTCCGCCCGGCAAGCCCTCCGAGTCGCGGGCGGTGGGGCCGGTGGGCCGGCCGCCCAGGCGCCTGGCGGCCGTGCTGGCGGCCGGACCGCTCGGCAGCGTCGTTTACCGCGCCAAGGCGTTCGTGGACTCCACCGGCGACGCCGATGTGGCCGCACTGGCCTCCGTGCCCTTCACGTTGGGGCGCGAGAGCGACGAACTGCCCCACGCCTTTTCGTTGAGTTGCGGGCGGCTCAACAAGACCGGACACCTGGCGTGCACCAACTTCGACGCCGGCTACGTGGACCCCACCGACCCGACCGACATCACGCGCGCGCGGCGGCTGGGCCTCAACCATTACCGGCGCGACCGCTTCACGCCCGCCGACCGGCTGCTCTACGTGGCGCCCATCCTCGGCCTGCGCCAGAGCCGGCAGATCATCGGCGACTACCAGCTTACGCTGTCCGACCAGATTTTCGGACGGCAGTTCCCCGACACCATCGCCTACGCCAAGGCGCATTACGACAATCACTGCTTCGACTACGAGAACGAAAGCGACGAAGCGGTGCTGTGGGTTTGGCTGCTCGGCAATTGGCGGCGCATGATCGGATGCGAGATACCTTACCGCTGTCTGCTGCCGCGCAACGTCGAGGGGTTGCTGGTGGCCTGCCGCGCCATCTCCATCACGACCGACGCGCACCACGAACTGCGCATGCAGCGCGACATGCAGCGCATCGGCGAGGCCGCCGGCATCGCCGCCGCCATGTCGGCCAAACTCGGCATTCCGCCGCGCCGTCTCGACGTGGCGCAACTCCAGGCCGAACTGCAGGGCGCGGGGGCGCTGAACGAGGCGCTTCGCCCGAAGTTCGCGCTGCCCGAGCCGACCGCTCCGGCGCTGAAGGAGCAGATGGACGGCGAAAAGGCCGCCGAGGCCGTGTGGTCCCTGTCGCAGGCGGGGCCGGGCGGACTGCCCGCCGTGCGCGACGCCCTGCGCTCGGACGTTCCCGCCGTGCGGTTTTGGGCCTCGGTGGCGCTGGCGATGCAGCGCGAGAAGGCCGCCGTGCCCGAACTGGCGGCCTGCGTTCGCGAGCGGCGCGCTGCCGTCACGACCGACGGCCCCAAGGCCGCGCCGCACTGGTACGGGGCGATCGTGATGCTGGGGCGCGTGGGCGACCCCGCCGCCGTGCCGGCGCTCGCCGAGGTGCTGCGCGACCGTTCCGCCGCAATGGACGTCCTCATCGCCGCCGTGCGCGCCCTGGGCCGCATCGGCGACCGTTCGGCCGCGCCCGCCATCGAGGAGATGCTCCAGCGCAAGGATATCAATACCATCCGCGTCTTCCAGGTGAGCAGCGGCGCGGCGACCAGGGGCGTGCAGGACGACGCTTCGTGGCAGCTTCGGCTGGCCGCCGCCGAGGCCCTCAGCCGGCTCGGCAAACCGCGCCCCGACCTGGCGCAGCCCTTCCTCGACGACGAGCGGGCGTATGTGAGGCGTTACGCGGCGAGAGTTCTGGAGATGGGGAAACGGGTTGAGCGTGGAGCGTGACGATGCGCGTTCTGGGCATTGATCCCGGCACCATCACCGCCGGATGGGGCGTGGTGGAGAAGCAGGGCGGCCGCCTGCGGCTCATCGCGTACGGGGTCGTCGCGCCCGGCCGGCGCGGGGCGTACGAGGCGCGCCTGAAGCAGATATTCGACGGCATCACCGAGGTCATACAGAAACACCGCCCCGACGTGCTTGCCATCGAGGAGGTCTTTTACGGCAAGAACATCCAGGCGGCGATCCGCATCGGCGAGGGGCGCGCCGTCGCGCTGTTGTGCGCCGCCCACGCGCGGATTCCGGTGGCCGAGTACGCAGCCCGCGTCGTCAAGAAATCCGCCGTGGGCGTCGGCAACGCCCACAAGAGCCAGGTGCAGCAGATGATCAAGGCCCTGTTGGGCCTGCCGGCAGCGCCGGAGCCTGAAGACGCCTCCGACGCGCTGGCCATAGCGATCTGTCACTGTAACAGGAGTTGATTTGCGCGCAGGAGGATGCCATGACGCTACCGCATGCCGTGGCCGTTGTCGGCGCCGTGCTGTCGGTCACCCTGATCGGCGCGGTGTTCGCGCAGGAGGCCGGTGACGCGCCGGACTATCGCGTTGTGAAGGAATGGCGCTTCGACCGGCCCGGCGACCTTCAGGGCTGGACGCCCGGCGCGATGGAGGACGTGAAGGTCGAGAACGGCGTCCTGCGCGGCAAGCCGACCACGCACGACCCCATCCTGGCCAGTTCGCTCTTCGACATCGCCGCCAACGCCTTCCAATGGGTGCGCGTGACGATCAAGTGCGCGGCCGACGGCGACGCCGAGCTTTTCTACTCCAACACCACGCAGGGCCAGTACAGCGGGTACTCGCCGAAGAAGCGCGTGGCCGTCCGGATGCAGGGCGGCCCCAACTTCAGAACGTACAATTTCTATCCGTTTTGGGGGCCGGAGAAGAAGATCATTCATATCCGCCTCGACCCGCCCAATACCGGTCCGTTCGAGCTCCAGTCCATCCAGATCGTGGAGGACGTCCATCAGACCGTGACCGACGCGACCCAATGGGACTTCCGCAAACCGGAGACGGCCCTCAGCCCCTATGAAAAGGCCTCGGCCGTGAACCGTACGCCCGCCGGGGCGAGATTTGAGACCGCCGGCGGCCGGCCCGTCTTCATGCAGCGCACGCGCATCAATTCGGACCACTGCAACTTCGTCGTCGTGCGCATGGCCGTCACCGGCGGCGCCACCGGCCAACTCTCGTACGCGTTGAACGACGTGCCGGGACTCCACACCTTCAGCTTCCCCCTGCGCGCCGACGGCAAGATGCACGCGTACAACCTTGAGCCGGACACCAAGAACCCCTGGCAGGGCGAGATCATCTTTGCGGCGCTGCAGCCGTCGGTGGACGCCGGCGCGAAGGTCACGCTGGAGTCCGTCAAGTTCGCGCGCGACCCCGAAGGTCCGCCGGACCTCGATGTGCGCTACTTCGGACTCTCCGACGCCCTGGCGCGCGCGGGGACGCCGGCGACGCTTTCGTGCAGTCTCGTGAACAACGGGGGCGAATCGGCCCGCGGCCTCAGCGCGGAACTGACCCTGCCGGAGGGCGTCGAGGTCGTCTCCGGTCCGCCCGACCCGATCGAGCCTATTCCGTACTCGCTGACGCGCAGCCTCGAGTGGAAGGTCGTTGCCAAAGGGCCGATGAAGGGCGAGGCGAAGGTGGAGATCGGCGGCATCGCCGAGCCGCTCGCGGCGGCGGCCGGCGTGGAGTTCCTGCCCGCGCTCAATCTGCCCAAGGCCGACTACGTGCCCGAACCCAAACCCGCCGACACCGGCGCGTATCAGGTCGGCGTTTACTACTTCCCCGGCTGGTACGACGCCACGCGCTGGGCGCCCATCATGGGGTGGCCCAACCGCAAACCCGTGCTGGGCTGGTACGCCGAGGGTTCGCCGGAGGTGGCCGACTGGCACATCAAGTGGATGCTCGAACACGGCATCACGTGGATCGCCTACGACTGGTACTGGTGCAAGGGCGGACGGCATCTCGAACACGGCCTGCACGACGGTTTCTTCAAGGCCCGATATCAGCACATGATGAAGTTCTGCCTGCTGTACGCCAACCACAACCCCAAGGGCACGACGTCGGTCGAGGACTCGATTGCGTTGACGAAGTTCTGGGTCGAGAACTATTTCAAGCGCCCCAACTACCTGCGCGTGGACGGCAAGCCCGTCATGATCATCTTCAGCCCGCGCCGCATCACGGAGGATATCGGCCACGAAAACGTGAAAGCCATGTTCGACAAGATGGACGACGTGTGCAGGGAGCACGGCATCCCCGGCATTTACATGACGGCTTGCATCGGGCGAAGCAGCGACATCAAGGCGTTGAAGGACGAGGGGTACAGCGCGGTGTCGGGATACAATCCCGGCGTCGGGTTTGCCGACAAGCCGATGCTTCCGTTCACGCACCTCACGGCGGCAACCGAGACGCTATGGAACACGGTTGCGGACGCGGGGATTATGAAGTTGATCGCGCCCTTGTCCGGCGGCTGGGACCCGCGTCCATGGCACGGCCCCAATCCGCGCATCTACTACCCCGACATGAACCCCGCGAGTTTCCTGGCGCATTGCCGGGCGGCGAAGAAATTCCTCGACACGCGCGACACGGACCCGCGCCTGTGCATCATCGAGGCGTGGAACGAATGGGGCGAAGGCTCGAGCATCGAACCCGCCGCGGAGTTTGGGTTTGGCTATCTGGACGCCGTGCGCGAAACCTTCGCGCCCCAGGCCGGCGCGCACACCGACATCACGCCCGCCGACGTCGGCCTCGGTCCCTATGACGTAAAGCCTTTCGATATTAAAACGGCATGGGAGTTCAACACCGACGGCGACACCGAGGCCTGGACCGGCTTTATGCAGGTGGGCCACTTCCGCGCCGAGGGCGGATGCCTCAAGTTCCAGGCCAACGGCGCCGACCCCGCCCTCGGCAGCCCGCCGGTGGAGGCCCCGGCCTCGCGGTTCAAGGCGGTCGTCATCCGCATGAAGGCCAGCCGAAACGACCGCGCCCAGCTCTTCTGGGCCACGACCTCGTCGCCGACCAGCGAGCAGAACAGCCTCCGCTTCGACGTCGTCGGCGACGGCGCCATGCACGAGTACACCGTGCCCGTCGCCGAGAACCGGCGTTGGCGCGGAATCATCAAGTCCCTTCGCTTCGACCCAGGTTCGACCGCAGACACCCAGTTCGAGATAGACTTTGTCCGTCTGGTGGCGAAGGAATGACCCTTTCGGTCGAGGCCCTCGGCAGCAGGGGCGTTGGCGGGGCGGCGCCTGTCCGGCAGTTCAGAGGCCCGCGCAGGCCAAAGGAGGGCGGAGCGAGATGAGGATGACGAGAAAGTTCGCGGCCGCATGGCTGCTCCTGGCGGCCGGCCGCCTGTGCGGGCAGGAGGCCGCGCCGGCGGGCGGGCCTTCGGTCGCCAATTACCGCACGATCCATGAGGCCGTCGCCGCCAACCCCGGCCGGATGGTGTACGTGCCCGCCGGCGACCACGCGATCTCGGAAAAAATCCGGCTCGGCGCCGACCACGCTGGACTGTTCGGTCCGGGACGCATCGTCCAGACCAACCCCGACGCGCCCATCATCGAGATCGAGCGGGCCGAGGGCGTCCGGATTCGCGACCTGACGCTCACCCGGCCGGAAGGACGCCAGGAGACGCAGAAAGAAGCCGTTATCGCCGTGCAGTGCCGCGACCTGGTCCTGGAGAACCTGCGGGTTTTCGACAATCGGACGCGCTCCGGCGCGATCGTCCTGCGGGAGTGCAGCGGCAGCCGTATCGGGGGCTGCCTGGTGCAGAACTACATGCGCATCAGCGTTGACGACCGCACGGGCAGCCCGGACTGGGGCTACGCGTTCAACTGCATAGACGGCAGCGGCATCGTCGTGCGCGACAGCCGCCATACGCTGATCCAGGGCAACCGGATCGTGGAACAGAACCTCCTGCCCACGCCAGAGGTCCAGCGGGAATTTAACTTGGGCAAGTTCGTCAAGAAGAATCCCGAGAGAGGGGCCATCGCCAGCCGGGAGGCCTGGGAGAAGGAGTATGTCTCCAACTGGCACCAGGGGTCGGCGATCATCATCACCGGGCCGGAGGTCAGCGACGGCGCGCAGATCCTGGGCAACTGCATCGAGAACGCCGCCCAGGGCATTGACCTTCACGCGGACCGCGTCATCGTGGCCCACAACATCATCGCCAACGCCTTCATCGGCATGAAGGCCATGCACGGGTCGCGGAACACGCTCATCATCGGCAATCAGTTCTCGAAGAACGACCTGTGGAGCATCGGCCTCATGCCCGGCGCCGCCTCGCACGCGGCCGCGCCGGCCGGCCCCGACGGCAAGCCCGTTCCCGCGAATTCGGACGGCGGTTCCATCATCGCCAACAACATCATCTCCGACTTCGGGTACGGGAACGCCCACTGGGTATGGGGCGACAACGGGACCCCCCTGCGGTTCGACACCGGGCAAAAACCCGAAAACCCCCCGCTTGCCGACGTCGTCATCCAGGGCAACATCGTGTATGACAGCGGGCGCGACGAGATTGCGGCGCCGCCCCGCTACGCCTATGCCGTTCTGGTGGCGAGGGGCGCCGGCGGACCGAAGGGACTTCGCTTCTCCAACAACATCTTCCATCCCGGAACCAAAGGCGTCTCCAACGTGGAACTCAAGTCTGATTATTGACTTTGGAGCGCGGCTTTCTTATGCTAGGTTGAAGGATCTGCGGGGTTTCGCGTCTCTCGGAGCAGGTGAATGACGGAAACATGCAGGGCCATCTTCGAGCCGGAGGGCAAGACCGTCTCCGTGCTCAAGGGGACCACCATCATCGAGGCGGCGGGGCGCATCGGCATCGTCATCAATTCGCCGTGCGGCGGCAAAGGGACCTGCGGGAAATGCAAGGTAGAGATTACGCGCGGCGCGGCGCCGCCTTCTCCGGCGGGAGACAGGCTCCTGGATGAGGAGGAAAAGGCGCGGGGGGTGCGGCTCGCCTGCCAGACGCGCATCGAGTCGGACATGACCGTCAACATCCCCCTCGAAACGCGCTTCTTCGAGCACAAGACGCTCGTGGACGGGACGTTTCGGGAGGTCCGGCTTCACGCCAACATCAAGAAGGTCTTCGTCAAACTGCCCAAGCCCACGCTGGAAGACCAGCGGTCGGACTTCGACCGTCTGGCGGCCGAGGTGAACGGACACATCCCCGCCGTGCACGCCGACGTCGAGGTCCTGCGCGCCCTGCCCGACCTGATCCGCAAGGACGACTTCGCGGTCACGGCGGTGGTGGAAGGCGACCAGATCGTGAACCTCGAACTGGGCGACACGTCGAAGGACAACTACGGGATGGCCTTCGACATCGGCACGACGACGGTGGTGGGGATGCTGGTGGACCTGAACACGGGCAAGCAACTCGCGGTGGCCTCGCGGACCAACCCTCAGGTGGTCTTCGGCGACGACGTCATCAGCCGGATCACCTACGCCATCGAGAAGCCGTCGGGCCTGCGGGAACTTCAACACAAGATCGTCGGCTGCATCAACGAGATCATCACGCGAGTGACCCAGAAGACGGCCGTTGACCGCAGAAACATCTACGAGGTCACGTTCTGCGGGAACACGACGATGCACCACCTGCTGCTGGGCATCAACCCGGCCCATGTGGCGCAGTCGCCCTACGTGGCCGTCGTGCGCGAGGCGATCAACACCAAGGCCCACAAGCTGGGCATCAACATCAACGAGAACGGCAACGTCTTCGCGATGCCCAATATCGCGGGATTCGTGGGCGGGGACACCGTGGGCGTGATCCTGGCCGCCGACATGATGTCGAGCGACAAGACAGTGCTGGCGATAGACATCGGCACCAACGGCGAACTGGCCCTGGGGACGAAGCGCCGGATGATCTCGTGCTCGTGCGCGGCGGGGCCGGCCTTCGAAGGCGCGCGCATCAAGTTCGGCATGCGCGCCGCCGACGGCGCGGTGGAGAAGGTCCTGATCCACGACGACGTGGAGCTGAACGTCATCGGCAACGTGAAAGCGAGGGGCATGTGCGGCACCGGCCTCATTGACGCCGTGGCGGAGCTTCTGCGGCTGGGCGTGATAGACGCCACCGGGAAACTGCGGGGGCCGGACAAGGCGCCCGCCTCGGTGCCGGCGGCGGTCAGAAGGCGGATCGTGCCGGGCCAGCAGGGCTTCGACTTCGTGCTGGTGCGCGGCGAGTCCACCCAGAACGGAGAGCCGCTGCTGCTGACCCAGCGCGACGTGCGGGAAGTCCAACTGGCCAAGGGCGCCATATACGCGGGCATCCAAATCCTGAAAAAAGAACTGGGCGTGACCGACGAGGACATCCATGAGATTCTGCTCGCCGGCGCGTTCGGGAACTTCATCCGGCGGAACATGGCCAAGCGCATCGGCCTGCTGCCCGACCTGCCGACGGACCGGATTCGCTTCATCGGCAACGCGGCCGGGGCCGGCTCGCGCATGGCGCTGGTGGCCAGAGAATGCCGCACGGAGGCCACGCGGATCTCCCGCGAGGTGCGGTACGTGGAACTCGGCGGCCGTCCCGATTTCCAGGAAGAATTCATGATGGCCATGATGTTCCCGGAGGAACTGAAGAACTGAGGGCCTTGCGCGTTTCGGAACCGGGGGGAGTCCCGGCTCTCCCGCAACAGCCGGGCTTGACTGGCAGGTTGGAGCAATCTCCATGAGAGTCAATCTGCACAATCATTCTGCGTACAGCGATGGCGCGCTTACGGCCGAAGCCATCGTGCGGGTGGCAATGGACTTCGGGTTGACGCATGTGGCCGTGACGGACCATTTTGCCAGCACGAAGGTCAGCTCGCGTTCCGTGGACCCGAGGCTCCTCCCGGCGTACGCCGGCGAGATCCGGGAACTGGCAGCGAAGGTTTCGGGGCGGATCAAGGTTCTGGCCGGCATCGAGGTGGATTTCTCGCCCCGGCGCACGAATTTCGAGGTGTTCGCGGCCGACCGCGAGGAATCCGTGTTCCGGCACCTCGACTTCGTGCTTTTCGAATACGTGGGCGACCCCCAGTGGGACGGGGCGAGCCTGGAGGACCTGATCGGCATCCGCGGGAGGATTCCGTGCCCGGTCGGCCTGGCCCACTGCCAGTTCGACCGCACGTTCGCGGGGTTCATGCCGCAGACGGTGGTCACGCTCCTGGAGAACCACAAGCTGTTCCTCGAGTTGTGTCCCTCGGAGCGAAACGCCTCGCTGGTGCTGCCGAATCCGAGCGCCGACTCGGCCAAGACGCAGCGCGAACTGGAGGCCCTGCACCGGCAGGAGGACGTCCTGAGGAAGCAACTGGCGGAACGGCCGGATGACCCTTATCTTCTGGAACTCCGCAAACAGATCGAGCAGCAGATGGCGGTCGTCTACCAGCGGTTCCGCCGAGTGCCCGCCTACCGCCTGAACAATCGTTTCACGCGCGAACTGTTCACCCGTCTGAGGGGGCGGAACGCCGCCCTGTCCATCGGGACCGACACCCACGACGACCCGCAGGAAATCGGCGCCATTGACGACGCCGTCAAGTTTATCGAAGAGAACATGCTCCAGAAGAACGTCATCACGAACTTCTTTTGGAAGACATGACCCGATCCGAGCGTCACCGAATCGTGCGCGCCGCCGCGCGCGGCATTTCCCGGACAAGGGGGATGGCCATGTCCACCAGCGCGAAAACCGAGGTCGAGAAACTCCGCGAGGAAATCCGCCGCCACGACCACAAGTACTACGTCGAGAACGCGCCGGAGATCAGCGACCAGGAATACGACCGCCTCATGGTGCGGTTGCAGAAGTTGGAGGAGCAGCACCCCGAACTGGTCACGCCCGACTCGCCCACCCAGCGCGTGGGCGGCCAGCCGGTCAAGGAATTCCCGACGGTCGCGCATCCCATCCCGATGCTCAGCATTGACAACACGTACTCCCCCGCAGAGGTGCGCGAGTTCGACGCCCGCATCAAACGCCTTCTGGTCGCCGAGGGCGCGCTGAAATCCGGTCAGCCCGTGGACTACGTCGTCGAACCCAAAGTGGACGGCCTGGCCGTGGCGCTCGTGTACGAGGACGGCGCTCTGCGCTACGGCGCCACCCGCGGCGACGGCGCCACCGGCGAGGACGTCACCGCCAATCTGAAGACCATCCGCTCCGTGCCGATCCTCCTGCGCTCGGCCCGTAAAGACGCGCGCATCCCCCGCCTCATCGAGGTGCGCGGCGAGGTCTACCTCTCTCTCGGCGAGTTCCAGCGCATCAACCGCGAGAACGAGGCCAAAGGCGAACGCCTCTTCGCCAACCCCCGCAACGCGGCGGCGGGTTCGCTGAAACTCCTCGACCCGCGCATCACGGCGCAGCGGCGGCTGCGGATCTTCGCCTACCAGATCGGCCAGTACGACGGACCTCCCCGGCGCACGCACATGGACACGCTGGAGCTGCTTCGGGCCTTGGGCTTCCCGGTCAACCCCGAAATCCGGCACTGCAAGGACGTCGAAGAAGCCATCGCGTACTGCGCCGAGTGGGAGCCGCGGCGCCACAAGCTCGATTACGCCGCCGACGGCATGGTTCTCAAGGTCAACGACCTGCACTGGCGCGACGTGCTCGGCGCCACCGCCAAGGCCCCCCGCTGGATCATGGCCTACAAGTACCGCGCCGAGGAGGCCGAGACCCGGCTCCGCAAGATCACGGTGCAGGTGGGCAAGATGGGCACGCTCACGCCCGTGGCGAACCTGGAACCCGTTCTGCTGGCCGGCACGACCGTCGCGCGGGCTACCCTCCACAACTTCGACTACCTTGCCGAAAAAGACGTGCGCGAGGGCGACCTCGTCATCGTCCAGAAGGCCGGCGAGGTCATCCCGCAGGTCCTGCGCGTCGTGAAGGAGAAGCGCACGGGCAAGGAAACGGCGTTCCCGACGCCGAAGCGCTGTCCGGAGTGCGGCTCCGACGTGCGCAAGGACGAGCAGGGCGTGTACGTGCGGTGTCTCAACGCTCGCTGTCCGGCGCAGGTCAAGGAGCGCGTGCGCTACTTCGGGTGCCGCGACGGGATGGACATCGAGGGCCTCGGCCCCGTCATCGTGGACCAACTGGTGGATAAAGGACTGGTGGAGGACGCGGCGGATTTGTACTCGCTTTCGGCGGCGCAGGTGGCCGAGTTGGAGCGCATGGCCGAGAAGTCGGCCCAGAATCTCGTCAACGCGATCCAGGGCAGCAAGGACCGCGACCTGGACCGCGTCATCGCGGCCCTGGCCGTCATGCATGTCGGCACGCGGGTGGCGGAGATCCTGGCCGAACACTTCGGAAGCATGGACAAGCTCATGGCGGCCTCGGAGGAGGAACTGACCAAAGCGCCCGACGTCGGCCCCATCGTCGCGCGCAGCATCCTCAATTTTTTCCAGGCCCCCGGCAACCAACGCCTCGTCGAGAAACTCCGGAAGGCGGGCGTCAATATGAAGAAAGCCGCCCGCGCCGCCGCGGCCGAAACGGCCGTCGCCGGCAAGTCGTTCGTCGTCACCGGCACGCTCGCGCGTTACTCGCGCAAGGAGATCGAGGACCACATCAAGCACCTGGGCGGCAAGGTCGTCTCCGGCGTCTCGAAGAAGACCGACTACCTGGTGGTGGGCGAGTCCCCCGGCAGCAAGCTGGATAAGGCCCGCGAACTGGGCGTCAAAATCCTGAGCGAAGAAGAGTTCGAGAGACTGGCAAAGACGAAATAGCCAAGCGGGAGGAGATGAGATGAAACTGACGGATCGGCTTCGCGACGCGACTCCGCCGGCCCCGGCGCCCCGGAAGGGCGCAGGGCGGCGCGGCGCCATCATGGTGTTCCTGGCCGCGGCGTGTTTCTGCGCGGTAGTCGCAGCGCCTGGTCAAGACCCCCTTCATGCGCAGGAAGCCGTCAGGGACGCGGCCCCCGGCGCTGCCGACAAGGACAAACCGCGGGAGGCCGACATCATGGCCCTCATCATGCAACTGCAAGACGAAGTGAAACAGTTGCGGCGGGAACTGAACCAGATCAAGGCGGAACGGGCAACCGGCGCGGCACGGGAGGAACGCGAGCGGACCGAACGCGAAGGCCGCGAACACCCCGAACGCGAAGGGGCGCGCAAACGCGATGAAGCGGGCGAGCGGGACGAAAGAGACGCCGACGCGGCAGCCAGAGACAAGCTCAGGAAAAAAGAGCGCAAGACCAGAAAAGAGGGACTTCCCGAAGGCGTGGAGCTGAAATCCGCAGGCGTACTTAAAGAGGCGGCGGCCGGCGCCAAAGGCGGAAAGATCACGTTCGTTGTGAAGGAAGACGGGAAGGACATGGAGATGACGTGCGTGCTGAGCGAAGGCGCCGTCATTACGCTGAACGGAAACGCGGTCGAGCTTGCGGATTTGAGGCCCGGCGATCACATCGAGTGCCAGTATGTTTTAAAGGGGGAAAAAATGGTCGCCGTCGCGCGTTCCGTGGCCGCCAAACGGGGCAGCGCCATGGAGAAGGGCGACTAGAGGGCTTCTGCCGCGAAAGTTATTGACATGCCGCGCCAGAAGGCATAATATATGAGTTTTTGTGGAGCGAGCCTTCCGTAGCGGAAGGCGAACTCATGCGTCCTCGCAACGGTCCTTCCAGCGCGGAGTCCAGGCGGGAACGCCAACCGTTCTCACGGTGATGTGTCTTCGGGCACAGGTCTCCTAGCGCGGCCTGCCGTTGTCGTGCAGCGTTCGTTCCCTGAGTTCTCCGCATGGTCAGGGAGTCGAAGCCGTGCGGCGGCAGTACCCGTCGTTGCGGAATACCGGAACTGTCCGGCGCATTTCCTGCAACAGGCGCAGAGCAAACCTTTTCCATCAGTCTAGGGTATAAGGAACCAGGTTATGGCAGCAGTGGTCAGCGTTCTGGAGAAGGTCGCCGACTCGCACCCCACTCATCCGCTCGGCTCTCGCGCGCGCATCTTGCTGACAAGCGTGTTCGGCCCGTACGCCCGGGATGACGAGTACGGCGGGCGAACGGGAAACCCCATGGAACTGTGCCATAACCAGGTCACGCGCCTGCAGCAGGCATTCTCGTTGCGGATGTTCCACCGCTCGTGGGGACTCCTGATGATTCAGGAAAACATCAGCGCGCCATGCACCGTGCTGGACTTTCCCTCACTGGAACGTTTCACCGAAGAACTCACGCGGGAAGAGTATGACATCGTGGGCATCACCGCGATCATGCCAAACGCGGGCAAAGTGAAGAAGATGTGCGAGATCATCCGCGAACGCCTCCCGAAGGCCACGATTCTGATCGGGGGGCACGTCGCCAATCTGCCCGGCATCGGCGAAGAGGTGAACGCGGACTACATCGTGCAGGGCGAGGGCATTCGCTGGATGCGGCGTTTTTTGGGCGAAGACGAGAACCAGCCGATACGTCATCCCGCCCTGCCGGCCCTGGTCGGCATGCGCACGATGGGCATGGCCATCCCGCTGCGGGCCACCGACATGCCCGCGACATTGATCCCCTCCGTAGGCTGTCCGCTGGGCTGCAACTTCTGCTCCACCTCCGCCATGTTCGGCGGCAAGGGCAAGTTTGTGGAGTTCTACCCGTCGGCCGACAAACTCTTCGAGATCATGTGCGGGCTTGAGGAGAAGATGAAGACCCAGTCGTTCTTCGTCATGGACGAGAACTTCCTGCTGTACCGGAAGCGGACGCTGCGGCTGCTGGACTTGATGGTCGAGCATAAGAAGCCGTGGGCCTTGTTCGTTTTCAGCTCGGCCAACGCCGTGCGCTCGTACACAATGGAACAGCTTGTGGCGTTGGGGATATCGTGGGTCTGGCTGGGGCTGGAGGGCAAGGGCGCCAACTACAACAAGCTCGACGGCCATGACACGCGCGAACTGGTGAGCGAGCTTCAGGCGCACGGCATCCGCGTGCTGGGTTCGAGCATCATCGGGCTGGAGGAACACACGCCGGAGAACCTCGACGAGGCGATCGAGTACGCCCTGAGCCACCAGACCGAGTTCCACCAATTCATGCTCTATACGCCCAGTCCGGGCACGCCCCTCTACGCCGAGATGGAGACCAAGGGGCTGCTCCTGACTTCCGACGAATGCTCGCTGGGCGACATCACGGGCCAGTTCCGGTTCAACTTCAAACACCCGAACTTCCGCAGCGGCCAGGAGACCGAATTCCTCAACAAGGCGTTCCGGCGCGACTTCGAACTGAACGGACCGAGCATCATCCGCATCGTGGAGACGACGCTTCGCGGGTGGCAGCGATACAAGAACCACCCCGACGCGCGGATACGGGCGCGCTTCGCGTGGGAAGCCCGGCACATCCCCATGGGTTTTGCGGGGGCGTTGTGGGCTGCCAAGAAACACTACCGGTCCAACGGCGAACTGTCGGCGCGCACATCCAAAGTGCTGCAAGACATTTACCGCGAGTTCGGCCTGAAGGCCCGCCTGGCCGCCGCCCTCATCGGCCGTCTCTTCCAGTTCACGCTCAAGCGCGAGAACGCCCGGCTCGACCGCGGCTGGACCTACGAGCCGCCCACCTTCTGCGAGCCGAACGAAGCCATGAAGCGCGTCCGCGCAACACAGCAAGGGCAGTAAACGGCCTTCGGCAAGTCCGCCGGTCTATGGTCAGTGTGGCGCTAACTTGGGCGCTGACAAGAGACACAAAGGGGTCACTCATACTCCCGGTTGTCAAGCGACAGAAATTCTCTCCGTGCAGCCGAGTCGTCATAGGCTTCGATATAGCCGTATGGATTCGGTTGGCCAATTGGGGACAGA
>CAYPFP010000114.1:0-16296 GCA_964409935.1 uncultured Planctomycetota bacterium
GGCGCTGCGCGAGGCCTTCTGCGCGGAGTTTGGGGTGAAGGGGTATGAGTCCGTCGGCGACTTGCTCTCGGCGGACAGGCCGGACATCGCGGCGATTTTTCTGCCCCATGCGGATTGCCCTGCGGCGGCGGAGGCGTGCGCTCGCGCAGGCGCGCACCTGATGGTGGAAAAACCCATGGCGGCCAGCGCGCAGGGCGCGGCGCGCATCGTGAAGGCGGCGAAAGAGCACGGGGTGAAGCTCACCACCGGCTACTGCTGGCGCATGCACCCGGCGGCGCGGGAGTTCAAGCGCCTCGTGCGCTCCGGCGTGGTGGGTCGCGTGATCGGCGCCGAGGGCCGTTGCGCGGCCGGACGGCTGCAACGGTACATTGACGGCAAGGCCTCCTGGATGCTCCAGCGGGCGCGTTCCGGCGGCGGGCCGATGTACAACCTGGGCGTCCACTGGATTGATCTCTTCCGATGGATGTTCGAGGAGGAGGTGGTCGAGGCGTCGGGCGAAAACGTGAAGGTCAACACGCAGTACGACATCGAGGACAATTCCTTCGCCCTGCTCCGGTTCGCCGGGGGGGCCATCGCCGCGCTCAACATCAGCTACACCGTCCCGGACGCCTTCCCCTACGGGCGCGATCTCTATCTCGCGGTGCGCGGCTCGCAGGGCGTCATCTCCTGGTCGCCCGCCTACGAAGGCGAGAAGGACGTGCTCTCCGTGTGCAGCGACCATCCCGATTTCAAGCAAACGCCCAGGCAACACCTGAGCTTCGAGTTGCCGCCGGTCAAGGGGTACTCCGGCGTGATGGGGCTGGAGTACGTGAAGGACTTCGCGGACGCCGTCCTGACCAACCGCCCGCCCGCGATCTCCGGCGAAGACGGCGTGGCCGCGCTGAACGTCGTCGAGGCCGTGTATCGGTCGGCGGAGGAAAAGCGGTGGGTCAAGGTATCGGCGGGGCAGGAGGCATAGCAAGGAAAGGAGAATCTCATGCCGAAGGTGCTGGTTGTTTATTGCAGCATGTCGGGCAATACGAAGGCGGCGGCGGAGGCCGTCGCCGAAGGGGTGCGCGCCGCCGGGGCGGAGGCCGCGGTGAAGAGCGGCCTCGACGCCCAGCCCGATGACCTGCAGACGTGCGATGCGGTGGCGCTGGGTTCATACGACGCCTTCAGTTACATGGGCGGCGGGCTGAAAGACTTCCTGGACCGCGCGTTCTACCCCACGCAGAACGCGGTGACGGGAAAACCCTATGCCGCGTTTCTCACAGACGGCGGAGGGGGGAAGGCCATTGTGAGCATCGAATCCATCGCGCAGTCTTTCAAGCTGAAGAAGATCGCCGAATCCGTCCTGGTCACGGGACGTCCCGACGAGAAGGCCGTCGCCGACTTGAGGGCGTTGGGCCGCAAACTGGCGGCTGCCTGCAAGAACCCTGCGAGATAAACATGAAGAGCCATCGAAAGAACGCGCCAGGGCCGAGAAGACTCACCCGAAGACGTTTCATGCAGAGCGCCGGCGCAACAATTGCGGGGCTGGCATTATCTGCGCACACGTCCGATGCGGCGGAAAGGAAAGGCTGGTTAATGAAACCTGTGGAGACGGACACGGAGAGCGGCGCGGAAATCTTTCAACTCGTCGAGGACGAAAGGCCCACCGACGACATCTACGGGGAACAACCTTACTGCTCGCCCGACGGCGCCCGGATCGCGGTCATGCACTATTCGGTCGGGGCGCTGGCCGGCGGGTTGTCCGTTCTCGACCTGCGCGACGGCTCGCTGCATCCGGTCGTTACGCAGAAGCCGCGATTCCCCGCGTTTCACGCCTGGGGCCAATACCTCTATTACCAGGAGAAGGTCGGCGACAAGCTGATGCTCAGGCGTTGCCACTATCAGACACTGGCGAAAGAGGACGTCGTCGAGCTTCCGCAGGAAGAAGGCAGGTACAGTTACGGGACGGTCTCTCCCGACCTGCGGTACTACGCCGTCAGCGTCCATCCCGAAGGCGGAGGCAGCAAGGTCCTCATCATTGACACCAAGTCGGGCCGCCGACATGTCGCGGTCCAACGGGCGGACTACCACTTCAAGCACGAACAGTTCTCGATGGACGGACGCAACCGCGTGCTCATCCAGGCCAACAAGATGCCCGATGTGAAGGAAGTGCATCTCGGCGCGATCGAAACCGACCGCGAGGGCGTACGGTGGTTTCCGGCGGACCGTCCGCACACGCCGAGACCCACAGGACATGAGGCGTGGGTGGGCGGCTCGGACCGCATCCTGTTCTCAACGGGCAGCGACAAGGACAGCCAGGGCAACATCTGGACCGCCGGACTTGAGGACGCCGCGCCCATGCTCGTGAGCAAAACCCCCACGCGGTTCGGCCACGTTAGCGTCTCGCGTTGCGGCCGATTCTGGCTCGGCGACGCCACCGGCGAACAGGACGTCCCCATCCACGTCGGCTCGACAAAGGGCGGGCCGCACCGGCGGCTCGTCTTCAGCCGCACGAAACACGACGGCAAACAGTGGTCGCATACGCATCCCTACCTCACCTCCGACAACGGCTGGCTCATCTTCAACTCCACGCGCTCCGGCCGGGCGCAGGTGTACGGCGCCCGGATCAAGCCGGGATGGCTGGAGAGTCTGTGAAGCGAGGGCCGGCGCTCTTGCGGTCTCGACCGCCGACAAGGCGCCTTGACGTGCGCGGCCAGTTGTGATTTCATTAGGCGGCGCGCGGCAACGGCGAAGGTTCGAATTGCACGGGAGAAGAACATGCCAGAAAAAGTGAAGGTCGTCGTCACGGACTACATCGAGGACAATCTGGATTGGGAGGCGGAGCAACTCGCCAAGGCCGGCATGCAGTTCGAGGCGTACCAGCTCAAGAACAAGCCGGAAAGCGAAATCCTGGAGAAGATCGCCGACGCCGACATCATCGTGGTGAACATGGTCAAGTTCACCGACTCGCTGCTGTCCAAGCTCAAGAAATGCCGCGCGCTGATCCGGCACGGCATCGGGTATGACAACGTGGACGTCCCCGCGTGCACCAAATACAAGATACCGTTCGCCTATCAGCCCGACTACTGCAAGGAAGACGTGGCCGAGCACGCCATCGCGTTGATCTTCGCGTGCGCCCGCAAGGTCGTGTGGAGCCGCAAAACGCTGGAGGCCTCCAGCGCGCGCGGGCAGTGGGACTTTTCGGGCCTGTTCCCGATCCACCGAATGGACGGCAAGACCCTCGGCATCCTGGGCGTCGGGCGGATCGGCAGCCGCGTGTATCGAAAGATGAAATCATTCGGCATGCGCATCCTGGGGTGCGACCCCTATCTGAGCGACGAACGCCGCAAAGAGACCCCCCTGGAATGGGTGAACCACGACACGCTGTTCCGCGAGTCCGACTTCCTCTCGGTCCACACGCCCCTCAACGACGAGACCCGCCACATCGTGAACGCCAAAACCCTCGGCCTCATGAAGCCCACGGCGTACCTGATAAACACCGCGCGGGGACCGATGGTGGACTGCAACGCCCTGGCCGACGCCCTGCGCAACAAGAAGATCGCCGGCGCCGCCATTGACGTCTTCGACGTCGAACCCCCGCCGACGAACCACCCGCTCTTCGGCATTGACAACGTGATCCTCACGCCCCATATCGGCTGGGCGTCCGTCGAGGCGGGTTGGGAGATACGCAAGAGCATCCTGGACGACATCCTCGCCGTGGCCGCAGGAAAACCGGCCAGGTGCCTGGTCAACAAGGTAGCGCCGAAAGGCTGAAGCACAGGAGAAACGCCATCATGGGCATCACGCGCGTCAACGGACCGCTGCCCGGCCCGAAAGGAAAAGAACTTCTCGATACGTGGCACAAGTACGAGGCCGACGTTGTCGGCTTCCAGGCGCCCGTTGTCTGGGAGAGCGCTCGCGGCTGCGTCGTGACCGACGTGGACGGCAACCGGTACATTGACTGGACATCCGGCGTGCTGGTGACGAACGTCGGGCATTGCCATCCCCATCTCGTGGCGGCGGCGCAAAGGGCGTCCGCCGAACTGCTGAACAACTACGAATGCGCCAACACCCAGCGCATCCTGGCGGCGGAGCGGCTGGTCAAGGCGTTCCCCAGGCATCTCGACAAGTGCTTCTTCCTCAGCACCGGCAGCGAGGCCATCGAGGCGGCCACGCGCCTCATGAAGCGCCGCACGGGCCGGTTCGAGATCGTGTCCTTCGAAGGCGGCTTCCATGGACGCACCACGGCGGCCATGTCCATGGGCGGAATGCCCGGCCCGAAGAAACAGTACGGTCCAGTGCTGCCCGGCGTGATCCGCCTGCCGTTCCCCAACCCCTATCGCGACCCCTACGGCTGGTGCAAGGACGGGCCGGACTTCAAGCGTTACTTCGACCACCTGGACGCCATCCTGCTGGCCAACTCCACGGGCAGCCTGGCCGGCGCCATCGTTGAGCCATACCAGGGCGCGGCGGGATTCGTCTTCCCGCCCAAAGGCTGGCTGCGCAAACTGGAGGAATGGATTCGCCGGCACGAGATGCTCTTCACGCTGGACGAGGTCCAGTCGTCCTACGGACGGACCGGCCGGATGTGGGCGCTCGAACACGAAGGACTGACGCCCGATATTATGGTGGTGGCGAAAGGCCTCGGCAGCGGCGTGCCCGTGTCGGTGGTGGGCGCGACGGCCGACGTGTTCGCGTGCCTCAAGAAGGGCGAGATGTCCAGCACGTTCGGCGGCAATCCCGTGGCCAGCGCCGCCGTGATCGCGGTGCTGGAGATCATGGAGAAGGAAGACCTCTGCGGCAACGCCGCCCGCATGGGCAAGTACATGAAGGCAAAGCTGCAAGCCGTCGCCAGGCGTTGCCCCTACCTCGGCGACGTGAGGGGCATGGGCCTTGTGATGGGGTTGGAGTTCGTCAAGGACAAGAAGACCAGGGAGCCTGCGCCCGAACTCATCAAGCCCCTCATCGAGGCGTGCGCCAACCACGGATTGCTCATCGGGTCGGTCGGCATGTACGGCAACGTCATCCGCGTCGCCCCGCCGCTGGTCATCACCAAGGCGGAGATTGACGAGAGCGTGGAGATTTTGGACAAGCTATGGCGCAGGCTCCGGCTCTAAATGCGGGCCTTCAAGAAGGCGAACAACAGCATCACGGGCGGCGACTAACCGTCGGCTGCATCCGCCTGTTCTCCCTTGCCCTTGCGTGATTTCGCAGGCGGAGCCTTCGCACGCAATACGAATTGAGGCTTACGCCTTCCCGCACGGCTTGGATCGCCAACCTTTTGTGCAACTCCTTGCCCACGCGAACTACGAACTTGCCGGAGTACTCCTTGCCCGCGGTAGGCGGGGGAAGGGGCTCCCTGTCTTCTTGGTGTATTCGGATCCACTCCTCGACAGCGGTGCACAGTTCCGCGTATACGGCGGCCTCATCATGTCCGTGGACGCCGCCAAGCATTAGTCCCGGGCAGGTCCCTACGTAGCACTGGTCTTCTTCAGACCATTCCACGATTTTCAGATACCGGTCAGTTGGTTTCATTTGTGAACGCTCCCGATCGCATTCTTTACCTCACGTTCTTGGTAAGGCTTGGCGTCGTCTGCAGGACCCCCGCTTAGTGTGACCTTAACGCCCTGCGGGTGTTTGAAGTTCCGATGGCTTCCCTTGCCGCCGCGGTCCACAAACCCCGCTTTGGCCAGGTCACGAATCAGGTCTCGGACCTTTCTTGGCATGGTACTATAGTATCACTATCGCGTGATCCGGTCAAGCCAAAATGCGTATTGAGGCGGGAATGCCCAAGCTGAGGCCCGCAGCTTGTCTGCGTCGCCCCGCCGCTGGTCATCACCAAGGCGGAGATTGACGAGAGCGTGGGGATTTTGGACAAGGTTCTGCGCAGGCTGAGGCCATGACTGAGCGTCATCGGGCGACAAGCCGCGCATGAATTTCACGTTTGATCTTCGAGCCTATCTCCCGTTCGACGGTCTTGAGGTCATAGCTGGTCTGCAGGTTCAGCCAGAACTGCGGTGTAGTGCCGAAGTAACGAGCCAGCCGGAGCGCGGTATCGGGTGTAACAGAGCGACGTTCGCGAACAATGTCATTGATGCGCGGGGCCGCCACCTTGAGTTCCAGGGCCAGCGCGTGGGCGCTCATGCCCAAGGGGACCAGGAACTCCTCGCGCAAAATCTCGCCCGGATGAATCGGACGCATTTTGTTTGCAGGATTCATGTATTGTTCTCCTCAATGGTAGTCTGTGATCTCGACATCAAAGGCGTTGCCCCCCGCGAAGCGAAAGCACACGCGCCACTGATCATTGACGCGGATGCTCCACTGTCCCTTGCGGTCGCCGCGCAAGGCCTCCAGCCTGTTGCCAGGTGGGACGCGAAGGTCCTGAAGCGCATAGGCGGCGTCCAGCATTTGCAGTTTGCGTTCGGCAACACGGGCAATCGCCCGGAATCGGCCCGGGCCTTTGCCTTCAAACAATGCCTGTGTGTCTCGGCAATGGAAAGTCTTGATCATGGTAGAATAGTATAACGAATGACGTTAGATGTCAAGCGGCAAATGCCTTTCCGCGTTTCTTGCCCCCCCCAACACGTGGCGTGCGGCGCTTGGGAACCGCCCTCCCCGGGGCCATCCCCAAACCGGAGATTGACGAGAGCGTGGGGGTTCTGGGGAAGGTCTTGAGCGAGGTGTCACCTTAACTGCGCGGTGTTAAAGGGCCGAACGCCAGGCCTCAGCCGCTGCCGGAAGCGGGAGCGCAGCGGACGCTGTAGGCAGTCGGCTGCAGGCCCTTGTTGGACGGCTTGGTCATGGCAACCATGTCCCGCCTGACGACCCCATCGCCTCGAAAGCGCGCTTGTAGTTGAAGATGAGCTGCTGCCGGGATGCTGAGAGGTGACTCTTCGCCAGTCGCGTCAGCGTCGCGTCCCGGAAGCTCGCCGGTACCGCTGACGCCCTCAGGACGTCTGCAGCTGTCGCCAGCACGTGCTGGAGCGACACGGAAGTCTTGAACGCCTCAAAACGGTCTTCGTGACCAACGATCCCTGCGGCACGAGCCCGCCCCGCGAGACCCGAATAGTGGAGCACTTTCGTGAACGGCCTTGGGAATGCGCGTCGCTTCAGATGCTCGGCAACGGCATTGCCGACAGTAAAGATGCTCGCTCCTGGCGTGGCGATGAGGTCGAGCTCTTCCACGAGCAGTCCGTACCACCTGTCATACCGTTGGGTCCGTGCGACACCTGCACGTGCGACCAACATGGCCCCCTTCGCCAGGTCGGTGATGTGGTACCGCTGCGTGGGCGCACAAAGATACTGCCGAATACAGAAGTGGAGGATGAAGTCCTCAAGCGAAGAGAGGAAGTTCCTGAGTCCGGCTTCGACCTTCGACTTCGCCTCGTCTACGGAGCGCGCCCACCTGCCGAGAGACGGTTCCATGCAGACAAAGACGTACTCCGCCAGCCCCACCGGCGCGGGATTCGGCAGAAACACGTCACCATCAGCCTCAGCGAGGAGCTTCATCCGGGCCTCAAGCTCTCGGTACGCGGCTCGAAAGCCTTCGTCGATTCTCATGGATTGGGCCGTCCAACATTGTTTATGCCGATCCGCCTAAAACCCGAAACGCGGTTTGGAAGGGCGTATAAGACGCCCGGCAAACCGACGAGGAATCGAGCTTAACTCGTGTGATGATAAAGTCTTGCGACATGCAAGCGTTCTTATGATGGGGTCCTATGCGGATCGGCATAAGAAGCTGGGGCAGAACCTCACAGCGCATCCACCGGGCTGCGTACCCCATGTCGTCCTTGCGGCCTTTGCCCCAGGCCGTGACAGAAGATCGAAGCACACACCATCGCGGATGTCAACGACAATCGCCAATAGCGATTTCGGGCACGCGCCAGGGGCGATGCATTGACCCGACCCGTCCCTCTCACACGGCATTCACTTTTGCTGTGCCCTTGCGGCGGGGCGGTTTCGCCGGGATCAACTCGATGAGAGAGCGCAGCGCGGAGTTCACGGCTTCCGAGTCGGGAAAATACTCGCGTACCTGTGGCTCCAACATGACTGCCCCCTCCGCCAGCGTGAAATGATGAACGGTTATGGTCCCATTGGCCTGACGCACCTTGACGGTGTGGCCCTGCCGGTAGGCGCGATAGTACTTGCCGCGGACGCCTTTCTTTCCCGCAAGATCATACTTGGGCAGCATATCGCATCTTCCCGCTTCTATCTTGTCAGTCTTCGCCTTCTTCATAGGTTCTCCGTTCTGAGGCCGCCGCTCTTCGGCAACTGATTATGCGGATACTCACGACTTCTCCCGATTCTTCGCGTTTGGTGTGCACGACAAGCAGCACCCTACTGCGGACAGACACTCCGATACTGAGGTATCGGTCTTCGGCTTCGGAGTGCCGTTCGTCTGCAATGGTCAGCAAGAACGGGTCGTTGAAAACCGTTTTCGCCTCGCCAAAACTAACCTTGTGCTTCTCAAGGTTCTCTCTGGCCTTGTTGGCGTTCCATTCGAAGACGAGTCTCATAACGCCGTCCTCGTATTCAAGAGTAGCATATCCTCTCTCCCTTCACAACCGCCAGGCTGATCATCTCACATTCTCGCTCTTGGTTCATTCCGGCCTATACCCGAGGCCGTCACACAACAAGTAAGCACACGTCATCATGGATCTCAAGTCGTGCGTTAGGGTCAACTCCTGACGCCTGACATTTGCCGTTTCAGTTTTTCCGCCCTTGGCGAGTTCCGGGGCCGGCTTATTCAACTCCCGCCAATGCGGGTCGAGATAGATAGGGCGTCTCCGGAACTCACTGCTTGGGATTGTCGTTCGGACATAGACGGTCTCTTGTATGGATACAGCTTACCACATTCAACTTGAAAAACAATCGAGCCGGTGTATCAGGCCGCCCGACGAGCCGGTTCCCGGGCGAGTCTTGTCAGCCCTGCTGGGCATCACGAGGGCGGAGATTGACGAGAGCGTGGGGATTTTGGGGAAGGTCCTGAGCGGGCTGCGGATGTAGATGAGCCATCTTGGGCAGGCGAAGGCTCGCGGTAACCTGGCCGCGCGTTCACCACACGGTTCCGCCGCTTTGCTTGGTTGGTCCTGACGCTCCCTCTTCGCGTGCGGCGTCGCCCGGACACCGGCGCCGGTCACTTCAAGCCGAGAAGTGTCACGGCGTTCTCGCGGGCGACTTTGTTGAAGACCTGCTCGCTGATCCGGCCTGCATCGCGCCACTCCAGGAGCAGATCGCGCGCGCGGAACGGCGTGTTGGGGCCGCATATGTCGGTGCCGAACAGCAGGCGGTCCTGGAATTCGGTAAGGAGCCTGGCCCCGTAGTCCGGATCGCGCGCGAGCGAGTGCGCCGCGTCGGACAGTTCGCCGTACAGGTTGCCGTACCTCCGAAACAGGGTCGGGACGACGCCCTCTCTCTCGATCGGCCCGGTCGGTCTCGGCCAGGGGGTCTGGCCGCCGGCGGGGAAGAAGGGCGGCTTGCGTTCCGCGGGCGTTACGAGGGGCGCGATCTCGGTCCAGAACACCGGCCCGTGGGCAAGCATGATAAGCTTGGGAAACCGTTGCAGGGTGTGTTCGAGTTGGGGCAGGCCGGGGTCATCGTAGAGGCCGAAGTCGCCGGTGGTCTGGTCGGAGCCGTCGAAGGTCACCGGCAGCCCCACGGCCTCCGCGTGCTTGAACAGGTTCTGGACCATCGGGTGCATCATGGGCATGTTCGGCATCACCTCGCCGAGGCCCTTGCATCCCTTGTCGCGGTAGTGGCGGAGGATGCGGTCCAGCGGGGCGTCCCAGGAGTTGGTGAGAGCGCGCGGGTCAACGTTGCAGAAGGGGATGAACCGGTCGGGATACCGCTCGACCATCTCAAGGATGTCCTCGTTGGCCTGCGGCAGGTAGATTTCGGGACTGACGATGGGCAGCAGCGCCCCCTTCTCGATCCCCGCCTTGTCGTAACGCTCGAGGAGTTCTTCGGGGTTGCAGAACCGGCATACGAAAGGCGGGCGCAACCGGTACGCATGGGCATGGATGTCAATGAACATCTCGGGTCTCCTCAACCTGTATGTTGAAAGTCAAGCGATGGGGGTAGGGTACACTATAAGGCGCCGATTTTCATTACTTTATCGTTGAGGTCTCGGCGGGATCAGGTCTTGCGCCGGAAACGGAAGTCGCAATGACCGGCGCCTTCCATGATGGTCTGCGTGCGCCTCAGCTCGATGCCGCCGCCGAACCCCTCCGCCATGGCGAAGTCACGGTTACAGTGGAAGAGAAACCCGAGTTCGCAAAGCCCGAGTTCCCTGTAGAACTCCGCGTAGAGACACCGCGTAACGTTGAATTCGAGCGTGTCGTCGGTCCTGTTCAGTTTTTGAATCTCAAGGCTGCCGCCTCGCGCCCAGATCTCGACCACCTTTCCCATCCCCGCCAAGTCCTGCCCGAACTGCTGTGCCCATCGCCCGCCGTCCTGACGCGCGATCTCGCGTATGACTTCGCTCGCGATCGCGTCCGCCCGCTCCTTCCCCATGGCCCGCTGGAAGGCCTGAACCATCGGGATCAACACTCCCGACTCAATCTTGCGGCGCTCCAAATGCGTGATGCCTGGGCTTGCCATGCGAACCTCCTGGTCGTCTCCGTAAATCCGACATTCCGGTCCGGCGGTTTGCGGGCCGTCATAGGAAAATGAAACACACAGCGTCGCGGATGTCAAAGGGTAATCGCGCTTACGATGCCGGACGAAGGGCCAGTTTTCTGTTGACCATGCGTGGGATAGGCGGTAGTTTCTCTCCAGGCTGGGATTCCAGGGAACCTCCGCAATACAAATTCTATTGGTGATCTGATATGAGAATTCCAATCGGGTTGGTTCTTACGCTTCTTTTCCTTGTCTGCGGCGGCGGTTTCAGTCAGGACACCGACCAGGACGGCATTCCAGACGAAGCGGAGGCCGTTCTCGGCAGCGATCCGAAGACAGCCGAACGCTTCGTGACCATCTGGGAGCGTCCGGCGGGCAAGGAGGCGGCGGACGCCGGGCGCACGTTCAAGCGCGTCTCCGTCGCCAACGCCGGCGGCAACCGGTTCATCTGGCGCGTGGAATTCCTAGCGCCTTATCCCCCGCAGAACAGCGTCCTGCAGCTTTACCTCGACGCGGACAACGCCCCGGCCACGGGGCGCCAACCCCAGCACGGGTGCGAGTACATGCTGCGGCAGTTCAGGGGCGACCCCGGCGTGAGCGCCTTCGAAGCCGACGGGAAGACCCGGACCGCCGTCGCGCCGCGAGTGGCCTTCTCCGGCGAGAACGTCTTCTACAGCTACGACGTTGACCTCGCGCAACGCCAGGGCGAGTCGGTCTTCCGGTTGAGCGTCTTGTCGGAAACTTCCGATCCACACAAGGCCGTTTCCTCGACGGGCTATTTCACGGCAAAGGGACCGCCCATGAGCGACAGACCGAAGATCAGGCTGGACAGCGACGTCACCGAGAGCGTCGGCGTGGAGCAGACCTGGGGCCTCGACCGCATCAACGCGCTGGTCGAGGATCCGAAGAACGTGAGCATCTGGATCAAGGACTGCAAGCTGGATGGTTTCCGATTCGACAAGAGCGAGTATCGCGCCGACAACGCCCTGCGCGCGGCCTCCGGCGGCGCGATCACGGCGACGGTCCCGCAAGGCGCGACGGGCAAATTCTTCGTCGGCTTCATCATGCGGGACGAGGCCGGGCGCGAAGCGGTGGCCATTGATGTGCGCGGAGAGCGCCTCGGCGTGGCCGTCGCCAACTACAACGACAACAATCAGCACCTGTTTTTCCTGACAGAAGCGGTCGAACTGAAGCCGGGGGACGAGATTCGGTTGCGCGCCCTCAACGCCGAGGGCAACTACCGCACCGAAGACCTGGTCTTGTTGCGCGAGAAGCCGGCGGCCAGACCGTTGCTGCACGAGTTCCGCGAGATCGCGGCCACCGAGAACCGGCTGACCTGGATCACGACATGGGCGGCCCAGTGTACGGTCGAGTATTCGCGCGCGGCACAGCCGGAGGCGGCTGCGCAGAAGATCGTCGAGCCTATGGCCGTGGACAATCATCGCGTTCTGCTGCCCGACGTGAAACCCGGCGAGACCGTCCGGTATCGCATCACGGCGACCACGCGCGACGGACGCGAGGCGAATACGGACTGGCGGGAGTTCACGTGGAAGCTCTTCGTCGAGCCGGCCACGCGGCAGAGCGGGCGCGTGAAACTTCGCGTCGAACCGCCGGCGGCGACCGAGGGCAAGCTCCGCGACTGGCCCGTGACCAGCGGCGTGCCGTTCCCGCAGGGGGCGCTCGGCGGGGCGCGCAACGTCCGGCTGCTCGACGAACGGGGCGATGTGGTGCCGCTTCAGGCCGCCGTGACCGGCCGCTGGGCCGACGGCAGCGTCAAATGGCTGCTCCTGGATTTCCGGCACAGCGGAGGAGCCGGCGCGTACACGCTTGAGTTCGGGCCTGATGTGACCAACCAGGAGCCGGAGCAGAAGTACAGCCCGCCCGCGGAGTTCGGCGGACTCGCCCTCACCGATGCGGCCGGCCGGGAACACGAGGCGGTTGTGGGAGGACTTGCGCACGAGGAGGGCGGCGGCCTGAGACGGTGTCTGCGCGGCGAGGGCAAGATCGGCGAGGCGCCGTTCGCGTATGAAGCCCGCATACACGTGTACCCCGGCCTGCCCTGGGCGCGCGCGCTGATCACGTTCGGACACGACACATCGCCCGACGAGTTCACCACCGTGCGCAGTCTGGCGTGGCGGCTGCCGAACCTTCGCGGCGAGCCGCGCTTCGTGCGCCAACACCGGGACGATCAGTACGAGTCCTCCGACGGCGGCGGCAAGCGCTTCAGCGGCCCCGTGGGACCGGTCTTCGTCCGCGATTTCTGGCAGAATTACCCCAAAGACCTCGATGTCGGGCCCGACGGTGCGACGCTCTGGCTCATGCCGCCGCTGAAGCCCAACGAAGCCGACTGGGCCAAGGGCACCCCCGATGAACACAAGCTGTTCTACTGGTTCGACGCGGCAAGCGCCGGCGGCCAGGCCGGCGGCTACAAGCTGCGCCAGGGCATGACCAAGACGCATGAGGTCTGGCTGGGCCTCGACGGGCGCACTCCGCCGCTCGACCGCCCGCTGTTCGCCGCCGCCGAGCCGCAGTGGTACGTGAACTCCAACGCCTTCGGCGAGATGTGCGTGGCGGACTCGAACCGCGTCATCGTGGGCGACTATGACAGAAAGGTGACCGGCACGCTCGACGATTACCTCGGCAACCGCGAGAAGGTGCGCGAGTTCGGCATGTTCAACTTCGGCGACTGGTGGGGCGAGCGGCTCATCAACTGGGGAAACAGCGAGTACGATACGCAGCACGCTTTCTTCCTGCAGTTCGCCCGCTCCGGCGACCTGCGATTCCTCCAGGCCGGCGAAGAGGCCGAGGTCCATAACCGCGACGTGGACACGGTGCACTACCACACCAACGCCGGCCGCATCGGGTGCGTGTACGCCCACTGCATCGGCCACGTGGGCGACTACTACGCCAAGAGTCCCCTGCCGGGCCGGAACCAGGGCACGGCCTCGGGCGGGTTCAGCGTCTCCCACACCTGGTGCGAAGGCCACATGGACCACTATTTCCTCACGGGCGACCGGCGCTCGTATGAAACGGGCCTCAAGATCGCCGACCACTACGACACCTACCGAATGATCAACTATGAGTTCAGCAACTGCCGCGACTCCGGCTGGCAACTGATCCTCACGCTCGGCGTGTACCGCGCCACGGGCGACCCGTTCTACCTCAATGCGTCCAAGATCATCGTCGAGCGCGTGCTCGAACGCCAGACCCCCAAGCCCAAGTTCAACACCAAGGGCGGAGGCTGGCGGCGCATGATGGTGCCCGGCCACTGCCTGTGCGAACCCGCCCACTACGGCAACGCGGGCTTCATGGTCGGCGTGTTGCTCACGGGCCTCAAGTGGCATCACATGGCCACCGGCGACCCCCGCGTCGCCAAGAGCCTCATCATGGCCTCGCATTTCCTGATTGACGACATGTGGGCCGAGGATGTACGAGGGTTCCGGTACACCAGTTGCCCGAAGTCGTCGAAGGGGCCGTGGTCGAACTTCCTCCTCTTCGACGGCATCGGCTACGCCTACCGGCTCACGCAAGAGGCCGGACAGCCGGACAAAAAGCTGGCCCGGTATCTCATCAAAGGCGCCGAACCCGCCATCAAGGCCATGAGCGGCATGGGCAAGAGTTTCAGCATGTACATCCGCGTCACGCCGCACGTCATCGGCCTGCTGGCCGAACTGCACGAAAAACCGCCCGTCCCGATAGCCGACGCCGGCGGCGACAAGACCATCATACCGTTCGCGGGCACGGCGGAGATCGCGTTCGACGCGTCGGCCTCGCGGACCCCGGACGGCCAGGAGGCGGCCTGCCACTGGGACTTCGGCGACGGGCGGACGGCCCAGGGCAAGGTCGTCAAACACGCCTACGAGAAGTCCGGCAGATACCAGGCATCGCTCACGGTGCGAACCGCCGACGGCCAGGCCGACACCGCCGCCTTCGCCGTGACCATGCCTCCGCTGTGGCTGCTCAAGGCCGACAAGGCGGGGATCGTGCTCGTCGAGGCGGAAGCGTTCTCCGCACAGGGCGGCGGCAAGGTAGAGAGCGCCGAACGCGTGGCGTGTTCCGGCGCGATGATCACCAAGTGGGCAACGCCCGGACAATGGGTCGAGTGGAAGTTCACGGCGCCGGAGGACGGGCGCTATCTTATCGGCCTCAAGTACTGCACCGGGGACGAGGACGCGCGCCGGGCCATCGAGCTGGACGGCGCGACGCTCGGCGAGACGGCATTTCCCAAGACCGGCGGCTGGTCGGCAGCGGCCGACAATTGGGCGCATACCACCCTCGGCGGCGAGGACGCCCCGACCCCTATTGACCTGAAGGACGGCTCCCACACGCTGCGCATGACGTGTCTCAGCGGGGGATTGGGGCTTGATTACATCGTGCTCAAGAGGGAGTAGTCCGTGAAAACAATCAACAACATCCGCCAAGTGATCCAGCGCGAAATGCGGGGAACCGAGAGGTTCCTGACCGAACTGATTCGAATCCCCTCCGCCTCCGGACAGGAACAGCAGGCGATGCAGTTCCTCCACGAACAGTTCCGACAGTTGGACGTCGGCGTCGAGAAGCGCGAGATGTCCGACGCGATCCTCAAAGACCCCGACTACTCCACGCCCGTGCCGGACCTCAAGTACAACGGGCGATACAATCTGCGGATTGTGCGGCAGGGCAGGGGGGACGGCAAATCGCTCCTGCTCAACACCCACGTGGACGTCGTGCCGCCTTCGGAGGGCATGCAGGACCCCTGGACGGGGCGTTCGTCGCAGGGCGTTGTCTTCGGAAGGGGCGCCTGCGACGCCAAGGGCCAGATCGCGGCGCTGTATCTTGTGTGCAAGACGCTCGACGCGCTTGGCCCCAAGCTCAAGGGGAACGTCATCTTCCATCTGGTCTGCGAGGAGGAGAACGGCGGCAACGGCAGCCTCTCCATGATCCGCCGGGGCGAGAAGGCCGACGGCTGCATCGTGCTGGAGCCTTCGGACAACCGGCTCTACACCTCGATTCGCGGCGCGGTCTGGTTCCGCATCGTCTTCACCGGCAAGGCCGGCCACAGCGGACAGGCCGGCAAGACGCGCAGCGCCCTTCTGATGGCGCGCGACGCGATGGGCGTGCTGGAAAGGTACCACGCCGAGCTGCTGGGGCGCTCGCGGGGGATCGCGCTCTTTGATCCGCACCCCAACCCGATGCCGATCACGTTCGGCAAACTCAACGCCGGCAACTGGCCCGCCGCCGCGCCGAGCAAGGCCGTGCTCGAAGGCGTGCTGGGACTCCTGCCGAACAAGACAAAGGAACAGGTCGCCGACGAGATGCGACAGGCCTTGACGACGGCCGACGCCGCCGCTCAGCAAAGCCAAGCGGGCGTAGGCGGCCCGCAAGGCGGGCCACGACGGGCGCTGGCCGAGAACCTCGAACTGAGTTTCATGTACCGGCACGACAGCAGCGTGCTCGACCCCGGCCACGAACTCCCGCAGTCCATTCTGAAAGCGGCCAAAGAGGCGGGGACGGAACTGACCGTCAGCGGCATGACCGCCTCGTGCGACGCCTGGTTCTACAACAACCACCTCGGAATCCCGACGGTCGTTTACGGGCCGGGCACGCTCGGCGTGGCGCATTCGAAGGACGAACAGATCGCCCTGGACGACATCGGCCGGGCGGCGGAGGTCTTGGCCAGGCTGATTCTCAACTACTGTGGGTAGCAGAGGAGAGCGTCGCCTTTGCTTA
>CAYPFP010000115.1:0-14460 GCA_964409935.1 uncultured Planctomycetota bacterium
CAAGGTCAAGTCGAATTGTAAGTCAGCGCGGCGGGAACTTCAAGCAGGAATGCCCGGCGATCTTGAGATGAATCTATTTTACGTTGAGATCAACCCCCACGATCCGCTCCAGGTCGGCCAGCCTCTGCTCAAACTCCGCCAGCGCGCGGTAGTACTCGAGTTGGAAGTCCTGCAGCTCGCGCTGGTTCTGGTTGAGCGTGAGAAAGTCCACCTTGCCGGTGGTGTAGCTGGCCTGCGACGAGACGACGGTCGCCTCGGCCTGCGGGATGATGCTGATCTTGAAGAGCCGCGCGCGGTCCTGCGCCGACTTTACCTTGAGGAACGCGTCGCGCACGTCGGCCAGCGTCTGGTTCTCCATGTTCAGGCGCAGGTGCTGCGAGGCGGCCAGTTCCATCGCGGCGGCCCGCACCAGTTCGGCCTGCTTCCACATGAACCAGATGGGAACGTTCACCGTCATCATCAGGCCCCACAGGTCCGGCCCGTTCTCCGCCGCCCGCAACTGCACGCCGACGGTCAGGTCCGGAAAATACTCGCGCCAGGCCAGGTCGTGCGCGGCCTGGTCGCGCTTGACCGCCTCGGCCGCCGCCTTCAGTTCGGGCCGGTTTTCGGCGGCCCTGGCGTACAGTTCGTCCAGCGAAAGGCCGAAGGTCTCCGGCTGCACCTCGCCCGCATCGCCCAGCGCCGTTCCCTGCCGCCGCCCCAGCAGGGCGTTCAGCCGCGCCTTGGCGCTGCCGCGCTGCTGCTCCAGCGTGATCAGTTCATTATCCAGGTTCGAAATCTGCACCTGCGCGCGCAACACGTCCGCCTGCGACACCTGCCCCGTCGAGTACCGCGCCTCCGCCGCCTTTCGGAATTCCTGCAGGAGCGCGTAGTTCGACCGGTTCACCTCGATGGACTTCACCGCCAGGTACAGGTCGTAGTACGCGGACTTCACGGCCGCAATCACCTCGCGGCTCTTTGCCTGGAACGCCTCCTCGTACACCCGCGCCGCGCGCGCCGCGACTTCGCCGCGCAACCGCAGTTTGCCCGGAAACGGGAGCTTCTGGAAGACCCCGAACCGCTGCTGAGAGGCGCTGCCGACGTCGAGGGGGTTGTTCTGGATGTTGTCGCCCTCGTACCCAAACTGCGGGTCGTCGAGCGACTTGGCCGGCTTGATGCGGTGGCCCGCCGCCTGCCACCGCGCCCGCGCGGCCTTCAGGTCGGGGTTCTGGGCCTGCGCCTCGGACAAAACTGCGGACAGTTGCAGGGGGCCGGAGAGCGCGGCGGGTTTCTCTTCCGCCGTCGCCGGAATCGCCGCAAGACAACACAGCATCATCCACCAGACCGCGCGCGTGCCTGTGACCCAACCTGCGTACATGTCGTGTCCTCTACGCCGCCTCGAACCCCAGTTCCCGAATCTTGGCTTTGACGTCGCGTTCAGACGTAACGCGGTTGTCGAACGAAATCTCGGCCACCTTGCGCAGCAGGTCCGCCTTGACCGAGAAGACCCCCGCCATCTTTACAAGGCCCCGCTCAATGACTCGGATGCAGTTCTGGCACGACATCCCTCGGATGGGTATGGTGATCGTTACATTCGCCATGTCTCTGTCACCCCTCGCGATATAAGGCGCATTCCGATGTGCCTTAAATCTTAACACAGCTCCCATCCGACCGGAAACCCTTTTTGCCGAACGCCGCAGTTAAAAACAACGCAGGGGCGTGCCCCCTCGCCCCTGCCTTGTTTGCCTGGGCCGTACGCGTCAGCAGCCGCCGCCGCACTTGCCGCCGCACCCGCCTTTCTTCTTGGGCGCCTCTTCTTCATCCGACGACGGTTGGGCGTCGAGTTTCTTCAAGAACGCCTCCGGCGTGGCCTGAAACGCCGTCTGGCATCCCTTGCCGCAGAAGTACACCCGTCGCCCCTTGTAGTCGCTGTAAATCTCCTTGTTGATCGGCTCTCCGCTCACAGGGCAGGCCTTCTGCACGGACTCCAGCAGGATATTCTGCTCCGCCATCGCCTCCATATATTTTTCGGCGTCCTTCTTGAAATTGGCCGGACACCCCGGGCAGCAGAAGTAAACCCGCTGGCCCTGGTAGTCCAGATAAACCTCTTTGTTGATCTCGTTGCCCATGATGGGACACTTGGTCTGGGGTTTTTTCTGCGCGGTGTCTTCGGCCCCGGCCTGAACACTCGCCAACGCCAGCGCAACACCAACGACCAACGCCACGCCTAATCGCCTTCGTTCTCGCTTTGCCATCGCAATTCCTCCACAACACTAGAACCTGAACACAATCCTCAAACAAACGCCCCGCTGTCACCACACCCAGTCCGGCTTAAGCCCGGCCCTATACTCCTTATGGCTGCTCAGATACCGCTCGCCGGTATCCGGCAGAATGACGACGACCGTCTTGCCCTTGCCCAGTTTCTGCGCCACGCGCAGCGCGGCCCGAACCGCCGCGCCCGACGAGACGCCCACCAGCAGTCCTTCCTTCTTCATCAGGTCGTCCGTTGTCTCAAAGGCCTCCTCGTCGGTCACGGTCACGATCTCGTCTATCACCTCGCGATTCAGGACCTTGGGGACAAAACCCGCCCCTATGCCCTGTATGGCGTGCGGCCCCCGCGTTCCGCCCGACAACACACTGGAGTACGCCGGCTCGACGGCCACAATCCGCAGGTGCGGGATATCCTTCTTGAGTATCTCGCCCACCCCCGTCAGCGTCCCTCCCGTCCCCACGCCTGCCACAAAGGCGTCCAGGACGCCGCCGGTGTCTTCGAGTATCTCGCGCGCCGTCGTCCTCCGGTGCGCCTCCGGATTGGCGGGGTTCTCGAACTGCTGGGGCATGAAGCAATTGGGATTCTTCGCCACGATCGTCTTGGCCTTCTCCACCGCGCCCTGCATTCCCGGCCCCTTGGCGTACACGATCTGCGCCCCCAGGCTTTCCAGGATTTGCGCGCGCTCCACGCTCATCGTCTTGGGCATCGTCAGGATGCACTTGTACCCCTTCACCGCCGCCACCATCGCCAGCCCGATCCCCGTGTTCCCGCTGGTGGGTTCCACGATGGTCATGCCCGGTTTCAGTTCTCCGCTTCGCTCTGCCTCCTCGATCATGCTCAGGCAGATGCGATCCTTGACGCTCCCGCCCGGATTGCGCGACTCCAGTTTCCCGTAGATGTCGGCCATGTCCGGTGTCGCCAGCTTGTTGATCCGCACCAGCGGGGTCTTGCCGATCAGTTCCAGAACGCTCTGTGCCGCCCTGATTGCCATGTTCCCTCATCTCCCAACTTTGGGGGGCTTCACGCGGCGCGGACTGCCGTAATCCGTACCCATCTTACGCACAATCCGTACCACAGCCCCTTCTCCTCGACGGGCTTAGTCACAACTCCTTATTTATACGCCTATTGCAGGAGGCTGCACCGCTTCTTGGATACGACCTGCCTTTGCGCCTTGATGGTTGTGCCACAGGAGCGTTGTGGCTTTTGATACACCGGGTTTGCCATGAGTCACGGTGCAACCGTCTGGACGAAGTCGCGCGTCTCCGCCAGCTTCCATGTCTGACCGCCGTCCGGGCTTGTCAGGATCGCGCTGTGGGGGTATCGCCCGAAAAAGTCGTCCTGGTAGGTTTCCTCTCCGCTCCAGAGGCTGTAGCAGAGAAACAGTCGGCCCGAACGGTCTATTGTGAGTTTGTGATAGTAGATCGAGTAGCCGGGCAGCGGCGGGATGACCAGCGGACGCGCGCGGCTCCACGCCTTTCCTTTCGGTTTGCTCTGAAAGGACAGGGCGGCGTAGCTCTGACCGGGATGATGTTCGTCGGCGTTGCGCCGCCACTGGCGGTACGCCGTGTACAGCGAGCTGTCGCGCCCGCACACCAGCGAGATGTACGTCTGTCGTCCCCGTCCGTCGGCGTCGCTTGTGTCGTCCACACACCCCGCGTCCAGGATCGGTTCCGGTTCGGTGAAACCGGAGTAGGCGTCGTTCGGCTTGAGCGAGCGCAGGTACTTGAACGGCTCTCCGTGCGCGCCGCTGAGTACGTGAAGATACCCTTCGCTGTCCAGTGCGATGGCGGGGACGTTGTGGACGTCGTTCACCGGGGGGCCGTAGGCGAGAAAGACCTTTTTCCCCATCGCCTTCGCGGCATGGTCGTAGGTGGCGATGTATGTCGGCACGCCCGGCGCGTCGTCGGGCGCGACCTCGCCCCATACGATATGCGTCTTGCCGTCCCGCGTGGCCAGCGATCCCGGCCCCCCCGAGTGCTGACACGACCCCAGACAATTGTCCGAGACCGGAACGGGCTTTCCGAGCGACAGTTTATTCCCGTCGCGCGCCGGCAGATAGAGTTCCAGATCGTGATACCCGCAGAACTTCGCCGGGTGTTCGCGGGTTTGGCGATACCCGAGAATGGGCGGCGGTATCTCGTTCCGGTTGTGTCCCGTGAATTGTTCGATGTCGAACGCCGTGGCGTTGAACTCGTGCGCGCTGTAGGTGAGGCCCTCGTCGGCCGTGAAGAGCGCGACGCAGGTCTGACGACCATTCTTCAGCCGAATCCGCAGGAGCGTATAAACGCCGCCTTGCCCGTCGAAAGCGGTCTTGGCCCCAAGGAAGCCGCCGCCGAAGATGGTCTGCGCGTAGTCCGGAAAGGCCGTCTGGACGGCATCCATAAAGGGGCGTTCCGTCCAGCCGTTCTCGCTCAAGAAGGTGAAGCCGGTGGTGACGTACGCGCCGTCGTCGCGCTGGCGAATCCAGGGGCGATTGCGCGGGTCGAAGTGGACCTCGTTGACCATGTAATCGGGCGCGTAACCGAACAGCGCGTTCTCATGCTGGTACGGCTTCAGGACGATCTGCATCGCCAGCGGCCGCCGCGCCGGGGCCTCGCCGCCGCGAATCACAATCCCCGCTCCGGCGGACGCGTCGGGGTCGGTCTCGTGCTCGGCTACCAGCATCCCTCGACGCGCCGGGTCGAGACCTCGACGCGCCGCGCCGACCTCGCTCCCCGCAACGACTTCCACCCGCACCTGCTGCACGCCGCTCGCCTTCAAGGCGACGGGAGAGGCCGGTTCGAGCACGCGGACGCTCAACCCGGTCTCGCCGCGGGCCGTCAGCCGGAACTTCCCATCCGCTCCCGTGCTGTTGCGCAGTTGGAACGTGAGCACGGCCTTCTCGCCGGCATTGAGATGCCGCACGATGCTGTACGGCGTTAGCATCCAGCGCGATTTTGTGGCGTCGAACCACGCCTCCCGCGCGAACGCCCAATGATTGACGCCCTGCACCCGGATGCGCACGTCCATCCTTGCGATGTCGAACGCCCAAAGCCCCGTGCGGTCGCCGGCGCCGTCGGCCACCTCGATCTTCTGCCCCGCAATGTACGTTCCGCTGCTGCGTTCCCCGAAAAGGTCGGCCGGTTTGGCGTCTTCGCGGGTCAGGTCGAGCGTCTGCACCGTCGCCCCCGCCGCGTCCAGCAGAGGCAGCGCCTGTTTGCCCGGCGCGTGCATGGCCCCCGCCGCGCCCTTGATGGCCCCGCTTGGCGGCTTGAAGTACACCTTGCCGCCGATGGCCCCGTCATTCAGGACCACGCCGCCCTGGATCACGTACCGCGCGCAGTCGGTCTCGAAACCGTAAACCAGATCGCCCGATCCCGTGAAGAGGAGCCTGTACACCCCCGGCGTCTCGCACTCCGCCCGGAGGGTCTCCGTCTGGACCTTCTCATTCCGGCCTTCGCTGCGTTGTCGCCCGTCGTCGGGCAGGGTGACGCTCGCCAGCGTCCGGCGTTGGGGATCGGCAAGCACGGCGGTCAGCGTGTCGGCGCCTTCGTAGATGTTGAGGTCTCGCTTGGTGATCGTGATCGTCAGCGGGCCGGGATTCGGCCGCAGGTAGACCGCCACCGGCCCGCGCAGGGCCGTCGGTGCGCCTCCGGCGAAGACCTGCTGTGTCCATAGCGCCAACAACGTGACCGCCAGCGCCGCTCGGCCGAGTCTTTGTTCCTTCATGCCTCTCCTGCCACCTACTGATCCGCCAACTCGTGCGCAAGCCGATGGTACTTCTCGTGGACGCCCTCGCCCATCTCCTCGGCCTCCACCTTCTCGAAGGCCGCTTCCAGCGCGCGCTGGTCTCCGGGGGTCAGCATCTGGCGGGCAAACTCGAAGAGGACGTTGTCCTCCTTGTCTATGTGCCCGCGCAGGAGATGGATGTACCCGGCGAGGTTCTCCTGCACCGCCGCTATCCCCGCCATATCGCCCTGCGCCGCCTTCGGCAGCGCCTCGGCGATGGCCCGCAGGCGGCCCCGCCCTTCTTCGTGTTCGCTCAGCATCACCGTCACCGGGTCGCAACTCCCCGGAAAACCCCGCTCCCGCAGTTTCGGGAAGAGATGTTTTTCCTCTTTCGAGTGATGGCACTTATCCGTGAAGTTCCTGAAAAAATCCAGAAGGGTCCGGATCTTCTCGGCGTTCACTCGGCCTGTCTTCTCGATGGAAGCCAGTTCCTTTCCCGCTCCTTCGAGGACCAGAAGGACGATCTTGTGCTCATGTTTCAGCGTGTCAATGACCGACATAGTGGCCTCCTGTCCGTATCAGCCGGTCTCCTCCAGGTGGATGATCTCCACCGGGCACGCCTCCGCCGCCTCCTTCACGGAGTCGGCCAGTTCCTCCGGCGCTTCGCCCTCGGCAGGGTTGCCGCCGGTCCGATGTTCCTCGACGACCTGGCTGAACTCATCGTCGCCGTTCTGCTCGAAAAATTCCGGGCAGATCTCCCAGCACTGCGCGCAACTGGTGCACTCTTCGCGATCAATCGTCACCTTGAACTTTGCCATTGTCCCCTCCTCCACGGTGTTCGCAATGGTCCGCGTCCGCAAACCGTTCTCGCCTATTGCCTGCCTGCCTTGCGCGCGCCAACCCGCGCCTGTTCCACCTCAATCTGGAATCCCTTGCCGTCCGCCGCCGGCAAACTCCGCGCCCGGAGCACATACCGGCCATGGCGGCGGCAGACCACCTCCGGGCAGCTCATCTCCTTGCCCGACGCCTCCAGCTCATACGCGATCGTCCCCCCCTTCGCCTCGGGACAGCGAAACCACTTCTCGATCTCGTTCGCGTCCTTCGGCCCCGCCTGGGTTCCGTCGGGCAGCGGCACTTTCCACCCTTCGATCTTCCCGCTCACGGCCAGGTCGCGAAACTCCTCTATCTTGGTCGGCACGCCCGGCCCGTTGCGCGCGTACTGCGCCAGCATCGCCAGTCGGTACAGGTTCCGGGTGCACGACGGCGGCTCCCACGGCTTCAGGTTCATCACATACTCTTTCCACTTCTCCTCAAACAGCGCAAAATTCGTGCCGAACGCCTGCGCCAAGGCCGTCTCGCCGTAGACGCCGTTCTTCTGCAACATCAGGTACTTGTTCAGGATGGGAATGTTCCGTCCATTGTACCCGTGCACCAGGAAATGGACCAGAAGCATGGCCTGCGCGTACTGCGGCGGCTTCTCCTTCTCGCCCATGTTCTCGGCCCATTCCGCCCCGTTGATGTACACCAGGTCTTTCAGGCTGAGGGCCGTCCCTTTCGCCATCGCGTCGCGCACGCCCTTGATCGTGCCGGCGCGCACCGCCCCAAACCGAATCTTGTCCCCCTCGATGATGCCCGAACCGAAGTACGTGGCCAGCCCCTCGTTCACCCACGTCGCGCCGCCCCCGATGAACTTGTCGAAAAACTGATGGAAGCCCTCGTGCTGGAGCAGGCCCTTTATGCCCGCCGGCGAACCTCTCCCCAGACTGGTGAGGATGCCCGCCGACCGCCCGCGGTACACCCCCGCGCTCCAGGACATCTTCTCCCCCACCTCCTTGATGTAGTCCTCGCGGCTCTTCAGGATGCGCACCTTCAGCCGCCCGCTCCAGTTGGGCTGGATGTTGCTGAAGACCTTGATGTAGGCCGCGTACATGATCTCCATGAAATCGCCGATCTCGTCGGCGACCTCCTGGCTCACGTCGGTCTCAACGTAGTAGTTGGACGTGATGGCGCGATACGGCAATGCCTTCTCCCGCGCGGCCAGGGCGGGCGCGCCCGCCAGCAACACAATAGCCCCTATCCGCCATATCCGTCGCATCACTCTCTCCCTTCGCGCGCCAACCCCACACGCCTCCTCTGCCGCCTCGCGCCGCCTACCCCTTCGGCAGGATCACCACTCCCAACGCCGTGTCGGGCCGCTGGATCAGGTCTTCGCACGCCTCCGGCGCCTTTGAGAGCGGGGTTCGGTGCGTCGTTAACGATTTTACATCAAGTTGCCCTTCGGCGATAAGCCGAAGGCAAAGCTCCGTATTCCGCCGGGTCGTCCACTCCACAAACACCGGCGGGTAATCGCGCCCGTGCTCCCACACTTCGTCATGATAGCCGGGACCCGGCCGCGCCGAACTGCGCACGTCCACGTTGCCCGTCGCTGCGGCGTAAATCGTGTCCACCCGGCACCCCCCCACGATGACGACGCACCCCATCTGATGCGTGTCGGGCGCGGTCTTCATCATCTTCATGATCTGCCGGAACGCCTCCGTGCCGTCTCCGCCGAAGGCCATGATAGCGGCGTCAAGGCCGTACCCCTCCGTGAACTGCTTCACCGCCGACACGGGGTCCTGTTCGGCGCTGTTGATGACCAGGTGCGCGCCGAGTTTCTTCGCCAGGTTCAACCGCATGGGCAGCCGGTCCAGCCCGATCACGCGGCACCCCGACAGCCGCGCCAGTTGCAGGGAGATCTGTCCCACGATCCCCAGCCCCACCACCGCGACGGTCTGTCCGATCTGCGGTTGCGCCCGACGGACGGCGTGAAGGGCCGTCGAGGCCAGGTGGTTGTACGCCGCCTCCTCGTCGCTGACCTTCGCCGGAATGTTGAACGCCAGATTGACCGGACAAACGCCGTGCGTGGCATGCGGCGCGTACCCGCCGCCCAGACACGCCACGCGCTGGCCGGCCTCGAATCGCTCCGCCCCCTTGCCCTTCGCCATCACCGCGCCCGCGTTCTGATACCCGAACATGTACGGCTTTGCCGCCGGGTTGGGCTTCTCCCGCCGCCCCTTGATGCCGCCCAACTCCGTCCCCGGGCTGACCAGCGAGGCATTCACCTCCACGAGAATCTCCCCGTCTTTGGGGTCGGGCACCGCCCCCTCCTGCACCGAAATCACTCCGCGCCCGTCAATGGCAAGAAACTTGCGATTCATCCTGACCTCCAGAATATCTTAACCCGAAATGGCCCGCGCTCTTCACGCCGACACCTGCCTCAACCTCAGTCGCTCCTTCTCCGTCGCGATGACCGCCAAGAGGTGCCCTCTGCCCATTTTGTTTTGAAGTCCGTCCCACCTGACCGTATGATTACCAGAAATACCACAGAGGCTCAAGACAGAAAAAGGACCGGCATGATCCCCATCATGGACCTCAAACGCCAGTACCTGGCCCTGAAAGACGAGATTGACGCCGCCATGCGCGAGGTGCTGGAATCCGGCTGGTTCGTGCTCGGCAAGAATGTCGAGGCCTTCGAGAAGGAATTCGCCGCCTACTGCGGCGTCCGTTTTGCCGTCGGCGTGAGCAGCGGCGTGGACGCCATCCGCCTTGCCCTGGCCGCCTGCGGCATCGGCCCCGGCGACGAGGTCCTCACCGTGCCCAACACCGCCGTCCCCACCGCCCTGGGCATCTCCTTCACGGGCGCCCAACCGGCGCTTGTGGATGTCGAGCCTGACACGTGCCTCATGAACCCGCGCAAAGTCGAAGCCGCCCTCACCCCGCGCACAAAAGCCGTCATGCCCGTTCACCTCTACGGACAGACCGCCCACATGGCCCCCCTGCGCGACATCGCGAAACAGCGCGGTCTCCTCCTCATCGAGGACGCCGCGCAGGCCCATGGCGCCACCTACCGCGGCCGGAAGGCCGGCGCCCTCGGCGACGCCGGTTGCTTCAGTTTCTATCCCTCCAAGAATCTCGGCTGTTACGGCGAGGGCGGCGCGGTCACCACCGACGATGAGCGCGTCGCCGAGCGCCTCCGCATGCTCCGCAACTACGGCCAGTCCGACCGTTACCATCACAAGCTCAAGGGCAGCAACGCCCGCCTCGACGAGTTGCAGGCCGCGATCCTCCGCGTGAAGCTGCGACACCTGGATGCCGGAAACAAGCGTCGCCGCGCGATCGCCTCCCTCTACAACGCCGGCCTCATGACGACCGGCGTCGCCTGCCCCGTCGAGCGTCCCGAATGCGAACACGTCTACCACCTCTACGTCGTCCGCTCCCCTCGCCGCGACGCCCTCCAGTCTCACCTGAAGGCGCGCGGTGTCGGCACACAGATTCACTACCCCATCCCCGTTCACTTGCAGGAAGCCTACGCGGACCTTGGCCTCGGCCCCGGCTCCTTCCCCATCGCGGAGCAGGCCGCCCGCGAGGTCCTCTCCATCCCCATCTTTCCCGAACTCGCCGACCACGAAGTCCAGGACGTGATCGCCGTCATTCGCGACTTCCGGCCCCCCGCGCAACCCTGAGTTGCGCCGCGCGGGGTTGTGTCATATAATGAAGTTCAGAGGAACACGAATCTGCGCCTCGTCGCGCAAACCGCTCTTCCAGCGTTTGGAGTCTGACCATGAGAATCCCAGCAGTCTTCCTGGCGATCGGCATTTGGGCCGCATGGACCGTGTCCCAGACCCTTGCCGCCGACATGAAGGCCTATCAGGAGCACATCGCCAAGTACCACAGGTACCTGGACCAGGCGGAGCAGCAGCGCTCGAAAGGCAAGACCAAAGAGGCGCAGAAAACCGCTGAGAAAGCCGACAAGGAAAAGGCCCTGGCCGACGTCGCCCTGAACTCGCCCGCCAGACTCCCCAGGGTCAATGAACCCCAGCCCATTGTGTGGTATAATCGTCCGTACTACGACTACTGGGGCCCGTACTACCGAAGAGGGCCGTGGTGGGACTATCCGTACCGTCACCGATGACCGTCTGGTCAACCTCGGCCTTTCGCCTGAAGGGGCATTGTGCTGACCACAAGAGAAGAGCTTCGGCGTCGCCTGAACGAAACGTGTCCCCATGGGCCTGCCGACCGGCGTAGCCTGGTGGCCCGCCTCAAGGCCTTTCTGCGCGACGAGCGCGCCGTCATCGTCCGTCATCTCGCCCAGCCCGCCGGCGGCACGGCCGTCTGCACGGCCCTTTGCCGCCTGGCCGACGCCGCCGTCGAGTTCATCTTCGACCACGCCTGCGCCGCCAACAAGGATAATCCTGACTCACAAGCCCCCATGAGCCTGTTGGCCCTCGGCGGCTACGGGCGCGGACTGCTCAATCCCAACTCCGACGTGGATATCCTGCTCCTCTACGACGAGGACCATCGCCCCGAAGACGACCCCCGCATCCCTCTCATCACCCGGATGCTCTGGGACGTGGGCTTCCAGACCGGTCAGTCCTGCCGCACCATCGAGACCTGCCGCGCCGCGATGCGCGACTCCCTCGAAACCGCGTCCGCCCTTTTTGACGCCCGTCTGGTCGCCGGCGAGGACCGTCTCTTCCAGGCCCTGCGCCGCCGCGCCATCGTTCAGTATCTGGCCGCGCAGAAGAAGTCCTTTGTCGAAGGCTGTCTCGATGCTGCTCGCGCCCGGCACGAACAATACCACCGTTCCCCCCTCGTCCTCGAACCCAATGTCAAGGAAAGCCCCGGCGCCCTCCGCGACGCACAGGTGGTCAGTTGGCTCCAGCGAATCTCCGGCAACGCCCCCCTGCGGAACTACCATTTCGTCTCCGCCGACTGGCCCGACGCCATGCGTCAGGCTCACGACTTCATTCTGCGCGTGCGCTCCGTGCTGCACCTCCAGCCGGGCCGCGCCGGCGACCTGCTCGACCTGAACACTCAGCGCGCCATTGCCCCTCTTCTCGGTTACGCCGATTCGGGCGGGTTCAGCCCCGTTGAGCTTTTCATGCGCGACTACTACCGCAGCGCCTCCGCCATTTTCCGCGAACTGCGCTTTCAGATGCAGCGTGCCCAACACCTCGTCCTGTCCGGTACGCTGGATATCCGCGGCAGGTGGCGCCGCTGGCTCGGCGACGGCCTGGTCTCCACAGGCGGCAAACTCTACATCGCCGACCGCGCCTTCTTCGACGGCCCCCAGGCCCCGCGTCGTCTCATGAATCTCTTTGTCGTCTCCCAGAGCATGCGCCGCGAGATCAGCCAGTCCGCTCTCCAGGAGATCCGCTCCCGGCTCTCCATCGTGGACGACGCCTTCCGCACCGACCCCGACGCCGCCCGTCTCTTCCTCGACCTCTTCGGCGGCCAGGGCAACGTCGCCGCCGTCCTGCGCGACATGCGCGATTGCGGCCTCCTGGGCGAGTACATCCCCGAATTCGGCGCCCTGGACTGCCTGGTCTGGTACCGCAATTACCACGACTACACCGTGGACGAGCACTCCCTGAACGCCGTCGCCGTGCTCGACGAACTGCGCGGCAGCGAACGCGACGAAGACGCCCAGAAGCGCAACGTCCTCCTGCAGTTGGACCACCCGAATCTCCTCTTCCTTGCCGTGCTCCTCCACGACATCGGCAAGTCGGTCTCCGGCGACCACGCCGAGACCGGCGCCACCATGGTTCCCACCATCGCGGAGCGCCTCGGTCTCTCCGAGGACGAGTCCAAACGGCTCTATTTCCTTATCTCCGATCATCTGCGCATGATCCACACGGCTCAGTCGCGCGATCTGCGCGAGAAGGGCGTCGTGGAGGACTTCGCTGCGAAGGTCGGCTCCCTGTCCAACCTCAAGGCCCTCTACCTCCTCACCTATGCCGACACCAAGGCCGTCGGTCGCGGCGCCTGGACCCAGTGGCAGGACGCCCTCCTGAACGAGCTTTACCATCGCGCCGCCATCATTCTTTCCAAGGGCGAGGACCTGGCCGTCTCCGAGCATGGCCTGCTCGACCGGATGAAGCCTTTTCTCTCTACCCCCGCCCAGTTCAAGGCCGCCGAGATGCACTGCTCCCTCGTTCCCGAACGCTACCTCATCGAGGTCGGCCCCCAGGACGCCGTGGAGCATCTCCGCTTCGCCGGAATGCTTCGCAACCGCCCCGTCGTCCTCGCCGTGCGCGAGGAGCGCGACACCTCGTGCCTTTGGATCTGCACCACCGACCGTCCGGCCCGTTTTAGCCAAATCGCCGGCACTCTCTCCGGCAGCGGCGTGGACATCGTCAGCGCCCAGGCCTACACCCGCCGCGACGGCGTCATCTTCGACCGTTTCCACGTCGTGGACGTCCGCGGCAAGGTCATCAAGGACCCCGAGTTCTGGCTCAACGTCGAGCGCAACCTCGCCGCCGTCCTCACCGGTCAGACCGCCGTACAAGACCTCATACGCCATCAGCAGCGCCGCGTGGCCTTCAGGCGCGTGATCCCCCAACACGGCGCCACGCGCATCGTCATCGAGAACAAGGCCTCTCCTCGCTACACCATCATTGACGTCGGCACCTGGGACCGCATCGGCCTCCTCTACGCCATCAGCAGCGCCATCTCCGCTCTCGACCTCGACATCCACTTCGCCAAGATCGCTACCAAGGCCAACCGCGCTACCGACGTCTTCTACGTCACCGACAAGACCACCGGGAAGAAGATCCTTACTCCCCGCCGCCAGCGCGCCATCGAGCGCCGCCTCTTTGAAACCTGCGAGACCTTTGGTCTGTAATAGCATTGACAGGCTGTGGCGTTCCGCCGTCCGGGGTTTGCCCTTGTCACCGCAATCGCCAAGGAGACCGGCGTCATGAAACAACTCGTTCGTTCTTTCCCGGCCCTGGTTTGTTTCTTGCTCCTGCTCTGGGGCGCGCCTTCCTCTGCGGCGGAACAGGGCTTCTCTCCCAGCGACTGGCCCAAGCACGATCAGGAAAAATACGCGCTCCTCAGCCTCATTCACGACTTCCCCAAACCCCTGGCCCTCGCAGATTCCGCCATGATCGGCGGAACGTCGGGTCCGCTCGCCATCCACGCGGGGCTGGAAGTCCTCAAACGCGGAGGCGCCGCCGTCGTCCACTCCATCAACACCACCGCCTGGGGAACCACGGGCATCTTCGTGGACGGCGTCTCCATCCCCGACTCCGCCTCCTTCCAACAGAAACGCATCGCCAAGGTCGGCCCCGGCGCCCGCTTTCCCAACATCGCAAACCCCGTCATCGTCCTCAAGGACAGCCGCCCCGTCCTCGCCGCAAGCGCCATCGGGTCCGGCCTGAGCCGCTGCATGCTCCAAAACCTCGTCAACATCCTCGACTTCGGCATGGACCCCAGGAAATCCGTCGAGACCCCCGGCTTCTGGGGACCTCCGTTATCCTCAGCCGACAAGTCATCCGCCGAATTCGAGGTCGAGATAATCCCACAAGGCGCCTTCTCACCCCAGGTGATAGAAGGCGTCAGGAAACTCGGACAACCCCTCAAAGAAATCCCAGCCGAGCAGCAGACCGGCAGGCTAGGCTACTGGGTCGGCATCCGCATAGACCCGACAAGCCCCAAACTCCAGGGCTGCGTCACCCCCA
>CAYPFP010000115.1:14560-16134 GCA_964409935.1 uncultured Planctomycetota bacterium
GTCGGCATCCGCATAGACCCGACAAGCCCCAAACTCCAGGGCTGCGTCACCCCCAAATTCAACGGCCTCGTCGAAGGCCGCTGAGGACCCACGCCAGATTGCCGCCGCTTACAGCCGTGAGGATCAACATGGCCAATAGAGTAAGGGAGGACGTCAACATGACGAGAAGGACCATCGGTGCAAGAGGGTTGTGCGTGGCTGCCCTGGTTGGGCAGATTGTGACCGTATCGCTGTTCGGGGCGGCGGTGGAGGTGCGGGAGGATGCGCAGGCGGTCGTGCTGGCGAACGGGCATCTGCAACTGACCTTCTCGCGGGAGCGCAACGGCGCGCCTGTGTCCGTGAAGGACGTGAAGTCAGGGCGGGAGTTCGTCGCCGCGCAGCCCGAAGGCGTCTCGCTGTATCGGCTCGCGGCGGCGGGGGGCGGGGGGAAGCCGGTCGAGTTCTCGTCGGCTGATGCGCGCGAGGTCGCCTTCGCCGTGAAACGCGATGCCGACGCCGCAACGCTGACGGTGACGGCAAAGACGCACCGCGAGCAGGATATCGTCGTGACGGCGTCCGTGACCATGCGCGCCGACTCGGCGCTGACGACCTGGAAGCTCGAGTGCGACAACGCCTCCCCCCTGGCCGTGAACGCCATCGTCTTTCCCTTCCTCTGCGCCCCCAGGCAGTTGGGCGATTCGCCCGCCGACGACCGCCTGCTGTGGCCCATGTGCGACGGGCTGCTCTTCTCCGACCTCACCCAGAGCGGCCTGTGGGGGACCAACAACGCCGTCTACCCCGGCGGCGCCTCGGCCCAGCTCATGGCCTTCTACGACGATGCGGCGGGGCTGTACACGGCGTCGCACGACGGCGGCGCAAACCCCAAGAAGTTCACCTGCCAGCTTCGCCGGAACCAGGCGGACCTTTCGATCTCGCACCTGTTCTCCGACACGCCGGGGCCGAGGCGCTTCGCCCTGCCCGACGCCGTCGTGGGCGTGTTCGCCGGAGACTGGCACGACGCCGCCGACCTCTACAAGGCCTGGGCCGTAAAGCAGTTCTGGTGCGCGAAGCGCATCACCGAACGCCCCGACATTGTGAAATGGTTCCTCGATGCGCCGGCGATGGCCGACTACTCGATGCAGCAGCGCAAGCGCCAGGCGGAGATTCTGACCGTCGAGGAGATTCCGGCTTCGCTGGCCAGTTACGCGAAGTTCATCGGACGCGCCGTCGTGGGCCGCCCGATGGGATGGGAGAAACACGGCGCGTGGATCGGGCCGGACTGTTTCCCGCCGTACGGGGGAGAGGCCTTCGTACGCTCCGCGCGGCAGATTCGGAAGGACGGCAACCGGCTCTTCCTGTACCTGGAAGGCTACCAGTGGATGCTCGACGACCCGCGCCAGGACTACAAGGGCACGGAGTTCTTCGAGAAGCACTGCGGGGCGAGCGCCCTGATCGGGCCGGACGGCCAGACTTACATCGGCAAACACGAAGGGCGGACGTACGCGCTGGGCTGCGCCGCGACCGAGGCCGCGAGGAAGATTCTGTTCGAGAACGCGATGCGCAGCATCGAGGCCGGCGCCGACGCGGTGCAGATC
>CAYPFP010000116.1:0-16076 GCA_964409935.1 uncultured Planctomycetota bacterium
GCCCCCCTCGGCGTTTGAGGTCCCCTCAAAAAATGCCTTTTTCGCGACAGGCTTGGCAGGGCATAGCGAGGCCAGGGCCTCGATTCCCTACGCCAACCGCGTTTGCCGGAGCCGGGATTCGCCAAGACGCTTGACATCCGTCCCTTCGTGTGTTTAGCTTTATCTATGTAGGGGCGATTGTCTACGCCGCTTGGCCCGAGATGCGAGAAGTTGCCCCCCTTATCCGTTGATCTCTCCCCTCTCGGCCGACCGCCGTCCCATCGGCGGTCAAGCGAGGGGGAACAGGCCGGTCATGCTTGGCATCAAGGCTCTGCGCCCGGGTGGAAGGAAAGCCCAACCATGTCCTTGAAGACAACGGGTTATGTCCTCGATATCCTCTTCCTGGCCGGACAACATGAAGCTGTACTGCAAGAGCTTTATGAAGTCTTTGCCGCCCGCATTCCCGATCAGCGCCCCTTCTGGCTGAAACTGGCCTCCGATGAAGCCAGTCACGTCATCATCATGAAAACCCTTGAAGAATACGCCAAGAAAGACCTGCTGCACAGCCACCCGGACTGTAGGCTCGATCCTCAGCAGATACGCTGTGATATTGGGCACCTGGGACTTTATCTGGATGACCTGCGGGATCATGAGGTCTCGCCGAGAAGGGCGACCGCGATCGCCAAGGAGGCGGAGGAGAGCCTGTTGGAGAGGCGTTTCGACACTTTCCTGGATACCGACGACGAGGGAGTTCGCAGACTGCTGCGAGAATTCCATGAGGGAACGGAAAGGCATTGCAGGGAACTCGATCGCCTGGCCGCCAGGAGGGATGAGTATTCCGGTCTGGTCGAATCCCGGATCGTCAGCAACATCCAAGTCGAACTGGCCCGCGCTCTGGGGCACAAGGAGAATATCAGCACGGAGTCCGTGCTGATGAGCCGTTTCCATGTCGGCAAAGGGAAGATTCTGGAGAGTTTCGAGAGCTTCTACAAGACAGGGGTCTTCGAGTTCGGAGGCAATGTCTCGATCCCCCCGAATGTGCTGAGGGCCGTGAGGGACAGGTATGAGGACCTGAAGGCGCGATTGTTCATGCCCGTGGCGGTGGAGGATGGACAAGTCGTGATCGCGATGGCCAACCCGCGGGACATCGTGCTGCGGGACGATATTGAGCGGCTGTTCGGCGATACCGTCGTGCAATTCAGGGTGGCCACATGCGACGACATTCTGGCGGCGGTGGACAGCGTCTTTCGTCGCGATGTGCAGCCAAAGGGGGATGAGTTGCGGGGCCTCCTGGACCAGCTCGGCAGGGAACAGGCGGCCGCTCTTGAACTCCAGAAAAGTCGGGACGACGAGACGGTTCGAGAAGACACCACCATCGTCAAGTTCGTCACCCGTATCATTGAAGAGGCGTTTGAGCAAGGCGCCTCGGACGTTCACATCGAACCGAGTCCCGACCGGGACGGCTTGATAAGGTGCCGCGTGGACGGGCTGGTAAGGAAGATGGCGGAGTGTCCTAACCGGTCCAGCAGCGCGATCATCACCCGCATAAAGATCATGGCCGGACTCGATATTGCCGAGCACCGGAAACCGCAATCGGGGAAGATTCAGTTCCGGAGATGGGGAAGGCTTGACATTGAGCTTCGCGTGGAGACCTATCCCACCACAGGGAACACGGAGGACGCCGTATTGCGAATCCTTCCCCCCGGGAAACCGAAACCGCTGCCCTCATTGGGGCTGACCGAGAAGAACCTGGAGTTGGTCAAGAAGATAGTGTTCCAGCCGTACGGCTTGTTCCTTTCCGTGGGGCCGACCGGATCGGGCAAGACGACCACGCTGCACAGCGCGCTCGACCACATCAACAACGACACGGTCAAGATTGTCACGGTCGAGGACCCCGTCGAGATCACGCAGCCGGGCCTTCGCCAGGTGCAGGTGAACCGCAAGGCGGGGCTGACCTTTGAGGCGGTTCTGCGCTCGTTTCTCAGGGCCGACCCGGACGTGATCATGATAGGGGAGATGCGGGACCTGGAGACGGCCTCCATCGCCATCGAGGCCAGCTTGACGGGCCACCTCGTCTTGAGTACCCTGCACACGAATACGGCGCCGGAGACCGTGTCCAGGCTTCTCGACATCGGCCTGGATCCCTACTCGTTTGCGGACTCCCTGCTGGGGGTTCTGGCGCAAAGACTCATGAGGACGCTCTGTCCGACGTGCAAGAAGCCGACGGCGAGGAAGGAAGAGGTACTTGACACGTTGCGGCGGGAGTACGGGCGTCCGGACGTTTTCGAGGGACTCGCCGGGGAACCGGATGTCGCCCTTTTCGAGCGTTCGCCGAGCGGGTGCGAGGAGTGCGGACTGTCCGGATTCAAAGGCCGAACGGCCATTCACGAATTCCTGGTCGCTGATGATGGGCTGCGCGGGTTGATCACACGCAAGGCGACCGTGGCAGACATCCGAGGCGCGGCCACCTCCGGCGGCATGTGGTCCTTGATGCAGGATGGGATTCAGAAAGTCCTGAAGGGCATCACAACCATGGAAGAGGTGCGCGCGGTGTGCAGCCGATGAACGCCGCCGGTCGAGACCCCCGAAGCGGAGGCGTCCGTCCGGCGTTAAAGGCAAAGCGGCGCTTTCGCGCCGCCTTGCCTGCAACCTCTATGATGCCGTTCTAATACGCGTCCTCATCGTATCCGCCGGCCGGGGCGGCCTCCTTTTCTTCCTTCTTGGGGATCTCGCTGACGATGGCGTCCGTCGTCAGCAGGAGCGAGGCCACGCTGGCCGCGTTCTGGAGGGCGCAGCGCACGACCTTGGTCGGATCAATAATGCCGGCTTCCACCAAGTCCACATACTCCAGCTTGGCGGCGTCAAAACCTCCGTTGCCTTTCATGCTCTTGACCTTCTCCATCGCGATGGCGCCGTCGGTGCCGGCGTTCTCGGCGATCTGCATGAGCGGGGCCATCAGGGCGCGCTTCACGATGCCGGCGCCGATCTTCTCGTCGCCGTCGAGCTTCAGCCCCTCGATGGCGTCCGAGGCGCGCACGACGGCCACGCCGCCGCCCGGCAGGATGCCTTCCTCGACGGCCGCGCGGGTGGCGTGCAGGGCGTCCTCGACGCGGGCCTTCTTCTCCTTCATCTCGCTCTCGGTCGCGCCGCCGACCTGGATCACGGCCACGCCGCCCGAGAGCTTGGCCAGCCGCTCCTGGAGTTTCTCGCGGTCGTAGTCCGACGTCGTGGTCTCGATCTCCTTCTTGATCTGCGCGATGCGGCCCTGGATGGCGTTGCGGGCGCCGGCGCCCTCGACGATGGTCGTGTTTTCCTTCTCTATGACGATCCGCTTGGCGCGGCCCAGGTCCTCCAGCTTGATCGAGGACATCTCGATGCCGAGGTCCTCGAAGATGGCCTTGCCGCCGGTGAGGATCGCGATGTCCTCCAGCATGGCCTTGCGCCGGTCGCCGTAGCCCGGGGCCTTCACGGCGGCGCACAGGAGGGTCCCGCGAAGCTTGTTCACGACGAGGGTGGCCAGGGCCTCGCCTTCGACCTCTTCGGCCACGAGCAGCAGGGGCTTGCGAATCTGGGCGATCTTCTCCAGCAGGGGCACCAGGTCCTTAATGGCCGAGATCTTCTTCTCGTGGATCAGGATGTAGCAGTCCTCCAGGGCCGCCTCCATCGTCTGGGGGCTGGTGACGAAGTACGGGGAGATGTAGCCGCGGTCGAACTGCATGCCCTCGACCCACTTCACCTCGGTCTTCAGGGACTTGCCTTCCTCGACCGTGATGACGCCGTCCTTGCCCACGCGCTCCATGGCGTCGGCGATGGTGTTGCCGATCTCGGGGTCGTTGTTCGCCGCGATGGTGGCCACCTGGGCGATTTCCTGCTTGCCCTTGACCTTCTCGCTCATCTTCTTCAGGCGCTCGACGACCGCGTCCACGGCCTTTTCGATGCCGCGCTTGAGGGCCATCGCGTTGGCGCCGGCCGTGACGTTCTTGAGTCCTTCCTCGAAGATCGCCTCGGCCAGGATGGTGGCCGTCGTGGTGCCGTCGCCGGCGACCTCGCTCGTTTTGGAGGCCACCTGCTTGACCATCTGCGCGCCCATGTTCTCGTAACTGTCCTTCAGCTCGATCTCTTTGGCCACCGTCACGCCGTCCTTGGTGACCGTCGGCGAGCCGAAACTTTTCTGTATCACAACATTGCGCCCGCGGGGTCCGAGCGTCACCTTTACTGCTTTGGCAAGCTGCTTGACGCCTCTGCGGATCGCCTCGCGCGCGTCCTGATCATAGGCTATTCTCTTCGCCGGCATTGTCCTCCACCTCCGTTAGTTTCGTGGGATGCAGGGGCAGACCCAGGTGTCCGCCCAACGCAGACGCGCACGCAGGCGCGTTCCTGCAGAATCACTCGATGACGGCCAGTATGTCGTCCTCATTCATGATCAGATAGGTGTCCGTCCCGATCTTGACCTCCGTGCCGGCGAAGCTGCCGTACAGGACCTTGTCGCCCTTCTTCACGCGCAAGGGCCGGATCGTGCCGTTGTCCAGCGGTTTGCCGGCGCCGACGGCTATGATGGCGCCTTGTTTCGGTTTTTCCTTGGCTGTATCCGGCAACACGATGCCGCCCGCCGTCTTGTCTTCGGCCTTTGACGGCTCTACCAAGACCTTGTCCCTCAACGGAATAATGCTGGGTTTCGCCATACCTCGAACCTCCTCTGAACAGAAATCGGGATCTGTTTTCCTTAACGTTGAACATTGCCTGAGTACGCCAATCCTTTTTTCGGTGTGTCCACTCTACGCAAAGTGAATGCCAAACGGCGGCAAATGCCGCGACACTACGCCAAAACACCCCGACCCTCAACATATCGGCAGAAACGCGGGTTGTCGCCGATATATTGAGGTAGGATAGCTGGGAGTTTCGCGCTTTTCGGCGGGCGGCGCCAGAAGTGCACCTCACGAATGGCATCCTGGGGTCTTCCTTCCTGCCAAAATGGCAGGAGGGCGGAGGCGCGCATGTCCGCCTCCCGTGCGTCGAGAGTTGACGTCGTCGGCCGGGCAGGATACAATGCAACCAATGGGTTCCAGCGTCAGGCGATGAATAGCGAGGGCTTCGCATGGTCAAGTTGCGCGCGTCGGGTCTGCTTGTTCTGATCGTGTTTGCTCTGGCGCTCTTCGCCGGCGAGCCGGGGGCGCGCAAGGCCGTGAAGGTCGAGGGCGTGGCGGAGGCGAAGGGACAGCCGTTGCTGTTCGCCAAGCGCGCCGCGTGGGTGAACGCCATGCGGACGCTGGCCGAGCAGGTGTTGGGCGTGGAGTTCACGCTCGACACGCAGAAAGAGGGCGAGATCAGGACCACCGTTCGCGGCGATGTGGCCCCGGCCGGAACAGCCAGACAGGAGGGCGGCGAGACACTGCCGACCGGCGTCTATCGCGTCATACTGGAGGTCGAGATCGAGCCTGCGCCGCCCGCGATCGAGGCGCTGCCGGAGATAACGGCGGAGGGCAAGGGCGATATCGCCGCCAGCCGCGGTGTGGCGGCGGCTCGCGCCGCCGCGAAGGCCGTGGCCCTGGCCCAGGCCGCCCGAAAGGTCGCCGCGGAGGCGGCCGAAAAATCCCAGAAACCCCTTCCGCGAAAACTTGAGGGACACGCCTGGTACCTCGGCCCCGTTTCCGAGCGGGTCGAAGGGAATTTTTACTACCTGACGGCGAAGTTCAAGATCGCGCTCCGTCCGTAGCGGAGTTTTTCCCCGCGCGCCTCTCCGCGTCTATGTTCCGCTCGGAGACTCGAAGGCGCCGATGTCAAACCCCTTGCCCTGCGGGCGCTTGCGGCCTTCGAAGTCGGATTCCGCCTCAACGGCGGCCCCTGCATCCACGCAGGGACTGCCGGCGTGGAGATGGAAATCGTGTTCTTTTGCGCTGCGGAACTTCGGGTCCTGGCAGAGGCTGTGCGCGTCCTGTCCCGATGCGGCCTTGTATCCGGCAAAGTCGGTTGAGACCCCGGCGGCCGCTCCGCGTCCCCCTTCCGGCGCGCCCTGGCCGCGTCCCCTTCCCTCGGGCGCGACTCGCTGCGGCGCGCCTGCGCTCCACATGAATCGCCCTTCGCCGTCGGGGAAAAAGCAATTGTTATCCAGAGCGGCTCCCGCGCTGCCGATGGCGAAGAGATTGTGCTGTCTGTTGTCCAGGCAGATATTGTTCTTCACCATCGTGGCCGGCGAGTTCTCAAGCGCGATCCCCGCCCTGCCGTTGTCGTAGAGGACGTTGTTGAATATCTTGTTGGGGGGATCGCCCGGAGGAACGTTGAAGACGAAGATTCCGTGCCCGCCGTTGCCGTAACAGACGTTGTTATAGATCAGGTTGCTGCCCTGGGTAACGATAATGCCCGGGCCGCTGCCGGACCTCAGTCCGTTCGAGTAGAGGATGTTGTTCCTCACGACGCAGTGCCGGACGCTGCCCTTGTCGTTGTACAGATGGATGCCGGCATGGGCGTTGCCCGAGATGGTGTTCCCCTCTATGAGGTGGTGGTCTCCCTTGATGTACATGCCGTGGTGATGCCGCGTGAGTCCGTGCCCGTAAATCTTGTTGTTCTGAATGACGACGTGGTGCACGGAGTCGTCCTCGATGAGGAGGCCGTGGTAACTGATGCCCTCCCCGATTCTCAGCGTGATGTTCTCGCCGCACTTGGGACACTTGAGGGCCTTCGCGACGGCGCCGGAGAGTTCGCAGTTGCGGATGACGACGTGGTGGCTGCCGGGGTTGAGGCGCACGGGCTGGAACCTGGCGGAGTTGACCTTGAACCCGTCGAGAATGATATACGCCTTATTGAACAACACGACGTGGTCGTCGGTTCCGGAATAGTCAATCGCGACGTCGTCGTTGCCGAAGGCCTTGTACGTTATCCAGGCGTCCTCGCGGCCGTCGTTGGCGAACCGCACTTTCTCATCATAGACGCCCGCCTTGACGAAGACCGTGTCGCCTGGGGCGGCGGTTTGGGCGGCCTTGCCGATGGTGAGCCAGGGCTGCTGCTCGGCGCCGGGATGGGCGTCGTCTCCGTTCTTGGCCACGAAGTAGGTGAGACCCCACGCCGCCGGCTGCGCGGCGAGCATCAAGACCAGACCCAGTACACTGCGCCGGATTCCGATATCCACGTGGGTAACTCCTTTCTCTCAGGCGATGCGAGTACGTCCCTACCGCATGCATTCCCGGAGGTACTTGACGCTCTGCTTGATGGCCTTTTCGGGGTCGCCGATGAAGCCGCATTCGAGGGCCATGTACTTGTCGTAGCCGACGCTGTTCCCCGCGGGACTTGCCTGAGGCCGCGCAACATCACAAACCCAACGTGTGTCGCAGGCAGCGTCAACAGCGTGCATGGGCACACTCCCAATGATGCGCTCGATCACAACATCTGCGACCGTCGCGAGATTGTCGGTCATCACTACCGAGTCCGTCAACAAGCCTGATTGCCGCCCTTGGGGCGAGGATAGGGCAATGAGTACTCGGCTGGGATGGTTTCCCCTCGTGAGTCTGCTCGTGATCATTGCCACGATGGTCTGCGGCACTCCTGTCTGCAGATGGTCGGCCTGGATGACCAGAGCAGGGCGGGTTTTGGCGGTGCGCAGGTTCGAATGAGGGAACAGCACCAAGACAACGTCGCCGCGCTTACATCTTGGTCTTGGACGCGTCGTAGTTGTCATAGACGTCCATTTCCGGGCTTTCCCAGTCGTTGGCGAAGGCGGCCAACCGTGCGCGCAGTTCCGCTGCCTGCGCCCTGCGTATTCCGCGCTTACGCAGGTCTATGCCGCCAGAATCGAGAAACGTGACGATGACGCGCGTGTCATCGCGCACGTTCTTCGGAACTTCGGTCAACCTGACCCGGCCTTTTCGATATACCCCTCGAACGCTTGTCAACATGCAGAAGTCTCCTGGACGGAGCGAATCGCTCTTCCCTTGAATCATAGCAGAGGGGAACATGATGTGCAAATCCGCACTCGATGCGGGCAATGTCACCCGAGGCAGTCCTTCAGATAGCTGACGCTTTGTTTGATGGCCTTTTCGGGCTCGCCGATGAAGCCGCATTCGAGGGCCATGTACTTGTCGTAGCCGATCTTCTTGAGCGCGGCGAAGCCGGACTTGAAGTTGGTGTTGCCGGTGCCGGGCTGCTTGCGGGTGTTGTCGGCCAGGTGGATGTGCTGTACCCAGAGGCCGGCGGCCTCAAGGCTCCGGGCGATGTCGGCCTCCTCGATGTTCATGTGGAAGAAATCCGCCATGATCTTCACGGCGGGGCTGTCAACGCGCTTGGCGACCTCGACGGCTTGTTCGAGGCGGTTGAGCAGGTGGGCCTCGTAGCGGTTCAGAGGCTCCAGCAGGATGGTCGTGCCGTGATCCTCGGCCACTTTGGCCAGGTCTTGCAGAAGGCGCACCAGCAGGTCCTTCTCCAGTTCGACGGCGCTCTTGAGGGGCAGGAGGTCCGGGAGGCGGGGCGGCCCGAAGATGGGCACGAAGATGAGGCCGCCGGCCTTCAGGTCGCCGGCGAGCTTCAGGAGGTCGCGCGCCTGCGCGCAGGCGGCGTCGCGTTCGGGTTTCGACGCGCTGAGTATCTTGTCGTCATAGCCCGTGCAGATGGAGGAGGCGGCCAGGCCGGTCTCGGCGAGGGCGGCCTTGATCTCGGTCTTGCGGTCGGCTAATCCGCGTCCGAGGAGTTCCACGCCCTCGAACCCCATCTTCTTGAAGTTCGTGAACTTCTCCAGCTTCGACGCCCCCGGTCCCATATGCTCCTGTATGGCCAGCTTCATGCTCTTCTCCTGTGTCGGCGCGCGTGGCGCGACGGCGCGGTTTAGGGGACAAACGGACTGTGCAGAATCTCGATGTCGGCGTTGGCCTCGGCGACGGGTTTGCCTTGTTGCAGGAGCTGCGCCTGCAACAGGTACGAGCCGGCGGGGATGTCGCGGGTGTCAATGACGGCCTCGACGCGCTGCGACTCCAGACGCTCGACGCGGCGGCTCGCCAGCTCCTTTTCCTCCTGCAGGATGGCCACGCGCAGCCCGTACAGGCCGGCGGACACTTCGCCCTTGTTGACGTTCACCATGAATCGGATGGGGGGGGCGTTGGCGAAAAAGCGGCGCTGATCGGCCTGAATCGCGAGGGGTTCGGCTTCGATGTGCAGGGGCATCTCCGCGCTGTCGAGCACGTGCTCGCCCGATTCGGCAATGAGGGTGGCGGCGAGGAAGCATCGGCGCAGATCGGGCGGGACTTTGTAGGCCAGGTTGACGTTCATCCGGGCTTCGGGGTCGAGGTTGACGTTCCGGGACGCGGTCTCGACGAGGTCTCCGGCCTCCGTCTGGGTGGACACGATGAGGCGCGCGCGCGTTCCCTTGCCCGAAAGCTCGCGAAGGGTGACGCACGCGGTGTTGACCCCTTCGCCGGGCAGCCCGGCAGAAAGACGCTGCACGACGGCGGGGGGGCCGCGGTCGAAGTATATGCGGCCGAACGACTCGCTCTCGGCGGCCGAGACGTCCGCCGGCGCCCACGTCGTGATCTCGTTGAACTCGACGCCGCCGTGAAGGCTGGCCGGATTGTTCCATCGCGCGAGATTGACCGACCACATCGCGCCGGACTCCGGGCGCTTGACGCCCAGCGACTCGAAGGGTATCGCCATCTGCGCCCACCAGCCCTCCGGCGTCCGGCCCGTGATGAACGACATCTTGCAGTCCCATCGGCGGCCCACCGGAGGCCCTGTCTTGGGCGGCTCGACGACGTCCCTGTGGAACTTCTCGTCGAATTTCGTGCCGCGGGCGTTGACGACGATGTGGAAGATCTGCGCGCCCTGGGACTGCGGGTCAATGAACATCTCGACGCAGTCGTCCATCCAGACGGGGCCGTCGGACTGCTGGACCTGGCCGACAACGTTGGTGTCGGCGCAGCGGAAGAAGACGTGAAGGGCGTTGCGGTCGTAACAGAGCCGGGCGGAGGTCTTCTGGGCCGCGGGGATGTTGCCGCGATCGTCGGCCTCTCTCATGAGGGCGGCGGCGTACTCCCACGGGCGCAGGCCGGGCCGAAGGGCCAGCGCCGCGCGTTCCACAATTCGGTTGAGCAGCACGAAGTCTTCGAGGGCCACCGCCCCCTTCCAGGGCTTGGCCTCGGCGTTCCCATCCATCTCGGGCGGCTGATCCACCAGCGGGACGATGGCCAGGTCGGGGAAGTTGACGCCCGGGAGCGAGTCGGGAAGGGGCATCTGGCGCAGGAGGATCGGCGACGGGGGTTCGCCGTCGGCCTTCTTCTCCGGCGGCGGCGCGGTCGAGACGCACCCGCCGACGCATGCGAGCAGAACGAGCAACCTCGGACTAGTCATGGCTTCGCTCAAAAAAAAGACGTTCGGACGATCGGCCGGCCCGCCGGTCTTCTCCTATTCTCTCAGGGATATGGCGCTCAAGGCCATTTTCCACCTCGCCATGTCCGCCGCGGAGCAAGGGAGGCGGTCGGCGTAGAGATTCATCTTGTCGGTTTCCACAGGTACGTTTGCAAGCACGGCGTCCAGGGCGGCCTGCGCGGCGTCGGCTGCGTCGGCGCGGCTCGCTTTGCGGGCGTCGGCGATGGCCTGGTTCAGGGTGTGGATGTAGCGGAGGTCGTCAAGCCCCTCGCGCACCGCTTCGAGGGCCAGCGTGGGCAGCGGGCCGTCGGGGGCCGGATAGGCGAAGCTCTGGCCGTGGAACTGGGCGCCAGCGCCCAGCTCGTGATAGGGGCCCACGCCGGGCTTGGCGGGCCACATGTAGGCCCGTTGGAAACAGCCGGTCGCGCCGCAACGCGCCGTGTAAAGCCCGAAGGCCAGGCGCGCGCGTTTCGGCTCCCAGGGCGAAACGCCGGCGTCATAGATCCACAAGGACTTTTCGGCGCGCCGGGCGGAATCCAGGGCCGCCGCGTTCACGAAGCTGTAGATGCGCACGTCAATCAGCCCGCGCAGGGCGTCGGAGTCCGCGGCGTCCTGTCCGAACCAGAGGCCGTTGAGCGTCGCGCCGGTCGTGAGGTCGCACTGCTTCAGCGCCCCCAGAAACCGGCCCGCAACGTCCCGAAGCCCTTCGCGCTTGTCCAACTCGTTTACGGGCACAAAGACGAAGGGGGGCCACCCCTGGGCCTTGGCCTCGGCGGCGAGGGCGCGCGCCGCCTGCGCGTAAGCCGACGTGTCGGTTCCCTGGGCGGCCGCACCCGCGACCGTGCGCAGCGCATCCGCGCCGCTGTAAAGGATGGGGGCGCCCCGCGCCAGCAGGCCGGTTTTTTTCCCCGCCGAGAACAGGTCGGAAAGTCCGTAACACGAATCCTTCTCGTGGCGCGCATCGTGCGTAAAATCCGGCGACGTCTTGCCCGACTTGGTCCGGGAGGCCGGGACGCCGCACACGGCAAGCGAATTCAGGCCGTACTCGCGCATCTGGGTGAAGTGTTTGTACATCATCCGAAGGCAGGCGTCGCGGTTGTTGGCGTAGAAGCCTTTCCAGTCCGGCGCCATGTCGTACCAGAAACCGGCGGCGGTCGGCGCGCGCAGCAGCTTGATCGGCAGCACGCGGAGGTTGAGCGTCACGACGCTCTTGCGGTCGCCGAGGATGAGCCGCGCGCGGCCGTCGTACAGCCCGGGCGTCGTCCTCTCGGAGACATGCACGGTCAGCCAGAACTGCTTCACGCTGCCGGCGGGCACGTCGCACGGGACGACTTTTTCGAGCAGGATCGGCGACCGGCTGAATTTTTTTTCGCCCATGTAGCGGTTGAGGCATCGCACGGCACGCAGTTCCATCTCGGCGAGCGGAATGCTCTCGGTGGGCTGGCCGCGCAGATGGAACGACTCGACCTCGACCCTGAGATTCTGCACGTCGGCGAGGGCGTAGACGGCAAAGGTGAGGGGTTCGTATTCGTCGAGAGAGGCGAAAGCGCCGACGGTGTTCGTGACCTCCCAGGGCTGCGGACAATGGCCGGGGAGCGGAGGTTCGAAGGGGTGCGGGGCGAAGACCACGAAGGGCATGCCGGCGGCCCGCGACTTCAGTTCGTCCGGCGGGGCGGACGGCGGCGCGCTCTGATCCACGAAGCCCTTCGGCGGAGCGATGGGATCGGCGAAAGGCGACGCGCTCCCCTGTACCGACCAAAGCTCCTCGGCCGGCTCGGCCGGCAGCGCACCGCGCAGGCATACGGACGCCAGCAAGAGGCTGATCAGGCCACAGAGGCGCACAGGGCGCGCAGAGACAACAGAACGCACGACAAGACACCTGATCATGCGGGTTCCCCGTCCTCAGCGACCGTTGCGTCTGTGCGGTTCCGGGCCTTATTGCCCCTCGATGCCCTGCGGCACGTAATCCTTATCGGCGATGAAGAGCAGTTGATCGAACTTCGAATCGTCCTCGCGGTTCTTGATGACGAGGGCGTGTTTGCCGGCGGCCAGGTCGAAGCTCTTGCCGATGGCGCAGGTCCAGTCCCAGCGCTCGTAGGTGCCGTCCTCGCCGAAGATGAACTCCGGCTGGTCGTCGAGTTTCACGAACAGCGAGTTCGAGCACCCGCCGGCCCAGTTCTTGCGAATCCACAAGCGATAGGCGCCGGGCGTGGCGACGGTGAACTCGTAAGTCGCCGTACAGGGCTTGTTCTTGTCCTTGCCGTCGGGCTTCTTGGGGACGAAGAGGTATTTGCCGCCGGCGGCGTTGGGGTCGTTGGCCACCTGGAACGGCGGCTCGATCTTCAACGCGTCCGTTGCCGCGATGAGGATGCGCGGCGTCTGCAGCGACGACACCAGCGGCGCGCCGCCCTTGTCCGGCTCCTCCTTTTTTCCGCAACCTGCGCACACGCCAAGAAGGACCGCCAGCGACGCCACCAGGACCCATCTGCTCCGCATAAACGCTTTCTCCGTGATAACGGCTTGCTTACCCATGAACTGTGATTCTACTCCACGCTCTTCAGGAGAGTCAAGGCGCGTCTTGGCGCGGAATGCGCGCGGTCCAGAAGGCGGCGTTGGCGGGCACGGCAATCTTCAGGAAGGCTTCATAAGGTCGGTCCTCGACATTGACCAGCCCGTAATTGCCGTTCTCGCCGTCGGGGATTCGACCTTCCTTCGGTTCGTCCATGTAGCAGAACCAGTGGTAACCGACGACGTAGCCGGTGTTCGCCCAACGGCGCGCGTAGTCGCTGAACCGGCGGCCGCGTTCCTCCTGGGTGGGCACGGTGGGCTGGGCGAACACACCGGGCGGGTAGGTGTTGGGCAGGCCGCTGTCGTCGGCCCGGAAGGCGAACTCGCTGACCAGGACCGGCTTGCCCGTCAGTCGGTGGAAGGCCTGAAACTCGGCGTCCTGGTCGGCCAGGCGGACCGTCGCCAGCGACTTGAGAAAGTACGTGGCCTTCCCCAGCGGCCCTAACTCGTAATAGTTGACGGACACGACGTCGCAGTACTCCCCGCAGGCCTTGATCACGGCGGCCGGCGTCGTCCAAGTGACAAAACGGACGCCGAGGAGGAGGTGGTTGGGATCGGCCTGGCGAACTGCTTCGGAGCACGTGGCGAAGTACCGGCGCGCCGCCAGAAGCGCGAAGGCTTCGCAGTCCTCGATGGCCTTGGGGCCGCTTCCGGGGCGGGGCGCGAGTTTTTCGGCTTTTTCGAGGTCCGCCCAAGCGGCGACCGCCGGTTGCCACACGCGGGCAAAATCGGCCGGCGAGGGATATCGCTCCTGGAAGAACCCGACCAACGCCTTCTTCCCCGGCGCCCCCTCCGGCAGCGCCGCGTAGCGCTCAAACAAAGTGGGGCCGAGCCGCCAGTCGGGGTCCCATTGCAGTTCGTTGTCGAGGAAATACCCCACGAGCATCGGGTCGTGGGGAACGGTCTCTCTGGCGGCGATACGCCGGACCGACGCCGCGAATTCGTCGCTGAAAAAGTCCGGCAGACTCCCCTTCAGCCAGTGGGAACCGCAGCAACTCAGCACCTTCGTCCACGGCAGACCCACCTCAGTGCGGCTCCAGCCGCCCAGGGTGTTGAAGCCCCAGGACAGAAGCCGGTCGCGCGCGACCTCGCCCCATCGCGCGGCGCTGCCGTAGATCCGCAGAACGTTCCTCTCGTAGGGCGAGTAGTTCAGGCCGCGCGCCCGGTGTCCCTGTTCGCGCACCGAGCAGACGCCGAGGGAGACGAAGGGATGCCCTTCGGGCGTCACCAGCCACCAGCGGGTCCCGTCGAAGTGAGTGCGGAAGAAGCCCGTGCCTTTCCATTGAGCGAACGTCCGCCCGCCGTAACGGTCCGTGCCGGCGCCCTGCGCGGCGGCTCCGGCCGCCAGGCCCGATGAGATGAGAAAACACAAACAGGCGATACGGGTTCGCGTCCTGTTCAATCGCAGGCCGTCCTCAAGATCTCGTCCGCCGCTTGCAGCGACTTGGCGTACATGATGATCATGAACTGCTTGAGCTTCGGTCCGAACTCCCGCTTCATGGCCTTGAGGTCTTCGAGGGTATCGCAGGAGACGTAGAGTTTCTTGCCCGCGGCGAGGCTCTTGTGGTAGAGCGGCCACCAGCGTTTGTGGTGGGTCGGTTCCACACCGGCGCCCGGCGTCCATTGCAGCATGGTGAGGCGCGGGATGGAGAGGAGTCGGTCGTGGTGCGGCAACGCCCCCGGACCGTCCCAGTGGTACATGGAGTGCGAGACGCGCTCGCACATCTCGCGCAGGACCGGCGCCATGAAGTCGTTGAACATCGCCGGCGAGATCATGGCCGAGAAGTCGCACTGGAACTTGGCCATGCGCCCCGGTCCCCACGCCCAGAAGACGGAACCGCCCGACTCGTCGCGGTACAGGTCGTAGAGGATTTCGTAGCAGTGGAAATAGCGGTCGGTGATCCGGCGCAGACAGCCGCGCACCCAGTCGGGCCGCTCAATCAGGTCCACAAGCAGCTTTTCGCTGCCGCGCATCGCAGCAAGGGTGTCGAGGCCCTCGATGAGGTCGGGGAAGTTGACGAGGAACTTGCCCTTGCCCAGGCGCAGCATCTCGCGCCCAAGACGCAGGGAGAAGTCCCAGTAAAAGTTTTCCGGGTCGAACTCGAAGCGGGCCTCCTCCGGACTGTCCATGCACGGGGCGCACCAGACCGTATCGGGCATCTCGACGCCCTTGCAGCCCAGGAAGAGCGCCAGGCAGTTGGGGGCCAGGTCCGGCCCGACGGAAGGCACGGCCTCGCCCAGGAAATACGTCGAGACGCACGCGCGTTCGGCGAGGTTCACGCGGTACTCGAAGTTGCTCGTCGAATAGCGGGTGACCCAACCCTTCGGCTGCGGCATGGCGGGAATGTTCACCAGCGGCTTGGGCCGTGGCGCGCGGACCTGCATCGCAGGCCGGCCGATGTCGCCGCCGTTCCACCAGGCGATCAGCCGCTTGCGAACGTCGTCCATGTCCTCGCGATACAAGAGTCCGCTCAAGTCGGTTCTTCCTTTCCATGATCGTTGTCGTGATCGCCGAACGGGCCACCTAGTTAACCATCAACGCGCCGCGCCGCCAAGAAAAAAAGCGTGATGTTTCCTCTTGCGAGAAGCGCGTATATGATATATTGTAATACCAGGAGGTGCGAGGACATGGCTACAGCCAAAATAGCGGTCACCATCGAAGAACGTCTCCTGAACAAGCTGGATCGGCTGGTGAAGGCCAAGGCGTTTTCAAACCGCAGCAAAGCCGTGCAGCAAGCGGTCGAGGAGAAGCTTGCCCGAATGGATCGGAGCCGGCTGGCCCGCGAATGTGCGAAGCTGAATCCAAGATTGGAACAGGCGTTGGCGGAGGAGGGCTTTGCCCGGGAGCTTGACGAATGGCCAGAATACTGAGAGGCGATATTCACTGGGCCGACTTGAATCCCGTCAAAGGCCGCGAGCAGGCGGGGCAGCGTCCGGTTCTGATCCTCAGCCATGACGTCTTCAACGAGCGCTCAGGGACCGTCATCGCCATGGCCCTCACGAGTCAGCCGCAGACGGCAGGCTTTCCCCTCACGCTGGAATTAAGCGCTGCCGGTCTCCCCAAGAAGTCGTGGGTCAAGATCAGCCAGATTCGCACCCTCTCCGTCGAGCGCCTGGGCAAGCGCATCGCCCGCATAGCGCCGGAGGAACTGGCGCTCGTCGTGGAGGGTTTGAATGAGATTATTGGG
>CAYPFP010000117.1:0-15758 GCA_964409935.1 uncultured Planctomycetota bacterium
CACGCTCCTGGCCGTACAATTACCGTGCCGAACAGTATTGCGTCTGTCCCCATTAACACGCCTCGCGGCCCTGACGGCGGCCTATCCGACCGTCGTCCGACAACGTCGCAGGACCGCCGCGCAGCGAGGCATCATCTCCATGACGTCCTTTTTGCCCATGTACTCGACCGAGACCGGCCCCCGGTAGTCGTGTTTGCGCAACAGCGCGAAGAAGCGGTCGTAGTCCAACGTCGGCTCGCGCAAGTCGTCGGTCACGTCCCAGAATTTCGCGTGGCAGAAGACAAGGTACGGGGCCGCCTTCTCGACGGCGTCAAGGAAGTTCTCGAACGGCTCAAGGCCGAGCATGGGATCGGCATGGTAGTTGCCGGTGTCGAGGTTGATGCGGAACCACTCCGAGCCGACGGCCTCCACGAGACGAATCTGGTCGGCGGACGTGCGCGAGATGCCGCCATGATTCTCCAGCGCCAGCGTGATGCCCTTTTCGGCGGCCTTCTCCACGACTTCGCGAAAGGTCCGCACGGCCCGCTGAAAGGCCGTCTCGTGCGTCACGCCGGCGGGCATGATCCGCTCGGGCAGTCCCTTCCCGTACGGAGACGTGTCCACGCGGAGCAGCGGCGCGCCCAGGAAGTAGGCGATATCGAGGTATCGCAAGATGTGTTCGCGCTCTTTTTCGATCTCGGCTTCGGCGGCCCGATAGTAGTTATTTTCGATGGCCACCGCGCATATCCCCAGGCCGTATTTGACGGCCCGCCGCTTGATCTCGCGGATGATGTCCCAGTCCCCTTTCAGGCAAAAATCATTCAACTCCATCGCCTCCAGGCCGAACTTCTCGCAGACCTGCGGAAAATCAAGAACACTGAGCTTCTTCTCGTTGAACGCCCGGCCAAATGACGCCGTGGACGCCGCGATATTCACTGGCGCGTCTCCTTTCGTCTTTGGGCTTCACAAGTTTCGGGAGCCGGAACGACGGAAGAAACTACCGGCGTTTCTTCTTGCGGGATTTCTCCTCTTCACCGCCGCCGGGCTGGCCCTGGCCCTGCTGTTGCTGGGACTGGAGTTTCTGCTGGGCGTCCTGGTAGGCGGCCTTGGCCTCGTCGGTGGGCTTGGTCTTGTAGGCGGCCTCGAAATACTTGACGGCGCGGTCGTATTGCTGCTGGTTCGCGGCCTGCGCGCCGGCGCTCATGTACTTCTGATAGGTCTCTTCGAGCTTGGCGGCGCGGGCCTGGGCCTCGCGCTGAGCGCGGTCGTCTTCCTGCTTCTTGCCTTCCTGTTCGTCGGGTTGCGGCTCGGCTGAGCGTTTTCGGCGCCTGGGTTCCTCCTTGGGCTGCTCCGGGGCGGGCTGCTGGGCCTGGAGCTTGGCGCGGGCGCGCTGGAAGCCGTCGCGGGCCTCCTCGGTCTTCTTGACCTTGAAGGCGTCGCTGTAGGCGTTCATGGCCTCGGCAAAATTGCCCTGCTGCTCGAACTGCATGGCAGCTTCGAAACGCTGCTTGTAGGCGGCCTCGCGGGCGTTTTCGGCGGCGGCCTTTTCCTCGGCAGCTTTGCGTTCGCGTTCCTGGCGCTGCTGCTCCTCGGCAGCCTTCTCCTCGGCGGCCTTCTTCCTTCGTTCCTCCAGTCCGCGCTGTTTGGCCTCCTCCTTTGCCTTGTCCTCGGCGGCCTTGCGGTCGGCGGCCTCTTTGGCCTTCTGCTGGTCATCGAGCCGCTGCCTGTCGGCTTCGGCCTTCTCGGCGTCGAGGGCGGCCCTGGCCTGGTCGAGCGCGGCCTGGGCCTCGTCGGTCTTTTTTGCGTTCAGGGCATCGGCAAAATTCTTCATGGCCGCATCGAAGCGCTTGCGGCGCACGTTGAGCTGTCCGGCCTCCATGTATCGAGCGTAAGCGCGGTCGAGAGCCTCGGCCTTGGCCTTCTCATCGGCGACCCTCTCCGCCTCGTCCTCCTTCTTCTTCCGCTCCTCGCGCGCCTTCCTGTCGGCCTCCAGCTTGTCCTCCTTTTCCTTGCGCGCCCGTTCCTTTTCCGCCTTCTCGGCCTCTTCGAGCTGGGCGGAAGACTGTTTGGCCTGATCCAGGAGGGCCTGGGCCTCGGCCGTCTGCTTGATGCGCAAGGCGCGGGAGAACTGGTTGATGGCCGCCTCGTACTGCTTGCCTTCGAGGAAACGCTTGCCGGAGGCGACGGCGTCGGCGTAGGTCTTCTCGGCGGCCTGTAGACGCCCCTGCTCTTCGGCGGCCTCCCTAGCCTTCTGGTCCTCCTCTTTCTTTTTCCTGGCCTCCTCCAGAGCCTTGTCCTTTTCCGCCTTCTGCGCCGCCTTCGACTCCTCGGTCTTCTTCACGGCCTCGTCGTAAGCGACGCGAGCCTCGTCGGACTTCTTGAGGCCGTACGCCTGCGCGAACGAGCGGGCAGCGCGCTCGAAGTCCTGCTTCTCCATGAGGGCGCGGCCTTCGGTCATGTGTTTGTTGTAGGCCAGTTCCTCGCGCGACGGCGCTTCGGGCTGCTCTCTCTTTTCATCCTTCTTTTTCCTGTCGGCCTCGGGCTGGCGCGCCGGGCGCGGCGCGCCGGGCGCGACCGCGCCGGGCGCGAGCGCCTTCTGCTCGGCCAGGAGTCTGTCTTTCTCCTGCTTGTCGGCCAGGAGGCGCTGAGCGTCGAGCAGGCCGGCCTCGGCTTCGGGCGTCTTCTTGAGGGCGAGAGCGCGGGTGTAGTTGGTCACGGCGTCTGCGTAACGATGCTTCTGGGCATCCTCGCGGGCAGCGCTCATGTAGGTCTTGTACGAACGCTCGATGCGGTCGGCGTCGCGTTTGGCCTTGTCTTCCTCGGCCGACTGGCGTTTTTGCTCCTCGTAACGGCGCTGGGCGTCGGCGAGGGCCGTCTGGGCCTCTTCGGTGCGGCGGACTTCGAGGGCGTCCTGGTAGCTCTTGACGGCATCGGCGAAGCGGCCCAGCAGGAGCATCTTGCGGCCGGACTCCATGCAGGAGGCGTAGCGGCGCTCGGCCTTTTCGTTGGCCTCCCATTGGGCCTTTTGGGCGTCGAGCTTCTTCTTGGCAGAGCGGTAGGCATCTTCCGCCTCGTCGGTCTTCTTGAGGTTCATGGCGGCGGCAAAGGCGCGCATGGCGGCGGCGTAGTCGCCGGCGGCCATGGCGAGGCGACCCTCGTCGAGGGCGGCGCGGTAGTTCATATCAAGCTGGCGGCGCATCTCGGCGGCGCGGCGCTCGGCCTCGCGGCGCTCGCGCTGCGCAGCCTCAAGGTTCACGGGAACGACGAGGACCGTCTTGGGCGGCGCCACAAGGCGCTGCCGCGACTGGGCCTCCTCGTAGGAGCGGCGGGACTCGACGTAGTACGTGCGGTCGCGGTCGGGCTGAAGCATGCCCATCAGCTCGGCGAAGAAACGCATGGCCTCGCCGAATTTGTTCTCGCGCATGCAGGTCTGGCCGCTGCGGTACAGCTCGAAGCGGCGGTTGCACTGCTCCATCCAGGCGCGGCGTTCGTCGTAGCCGAGGAACAGGGCGCGCGAAAATTCCGGCATGCGGAAGCGCAGGTCGTCGGCGTTGAAGACGTGCATGCGAACCTCGCTCTTCACGAGACCGTCGGCGGCGTCCACGACCCTGGCGGCGACATCGAAGCTGCGCGAAGGGAGGAGATACCCCATGATAAAGTAGCGAATCCGGAAGATGCGGCCGAACCACATGAGGCGCTGGCGGCTGTGCAGGAGCTGGCGCATCGTGACGCGCATGCGGTGCATGTACCAGTAGAGCTGGTCGCGGTCCACGACCTCGAAGTCGCGGCTCAAGTACGAGCCGAGCAGCGCGGCGGCCTCGGCGCCGGCGAACGGCGGAGCGCCGCCCAGCGGAATGAAGTCGAAGACAGCAACGCGGTCGCGCGGCTGGGCGGGCGGGGGCATCCAGGTCATCAGGCGAGACGCCTCCGACAGCAGGCTCATGGCGCGGGCGTCGCCCGGGTAGACCAAGAGGGCCATCTCGAACTGCCGGGCAGCCTCGTAGTACTGGCGCCTCGACATGAACTCCTGGCCCATGCCCATGAGGTTGTCGTAGAGCTCGCGCTTGAACTGCTCCTCGCGCCAGGAAGTGGGCGGTTCTTCCGGCAGGAACGCCCCCTCGTCGGCAAGCCGGAAATCGCGCTCGGTGACGCCTTCGAAGATGACGCGCGCCGGTTCAACGGGCGCGCGTGATCCGAGCGCGCGCGCGCGTTCGCGCGCGGCGTCGGGCTGCCGCGCCTGGTAGGCGCGATAGTCTTCCTCGGACATCGTAAGCTGAGCGGCGAGGTCCTTCAGGTACGGGTCAATCTCCTGGAAGCCGGGCGGCGATATCTTGCCGGTGTTCTGGATCAGGCCGGAGTCCACCTGGACCATGCGCGCGGTGACGTGGATGCCGCCGAAACGCATGAGACTGCCCATGACCAAGTACTGCACGCGCTTGATCTTCGCCAGCTTTTCCGCCGCCGACGCCTCGACCAGGTCGGTCATCTGCAAGTTCTGCTCCTGAAGGAGCTTGGCGAGCTGCGCGCGCTCGATCAGGTCGAACCGGCTCTGGAAGCGCGGCAGCAGCAGTTCGGCCACCGCGCCGCCGGCGTTGGGAACTTCGAAGTCGCCCTTGGTCTCGAAGTCAACGACGGCCACGCGGGCGCGGCGCGACTTGAGGGCTTTTTGGGCGGACTCGAGCCGATTGCGCACCTCGGTGGTGTCCCAGACCTTTTGCGCGGCCTCCAGACTGACGATGGCGTCCTCGTAGGTGTCCGGATTCTTCATGTAGGCGTCGGCGGCATGGAGCGACTCGTCGTAGAGGGTCATGCGGGACTTGGCGTCCTCGTACATGGCCGAGATACGGGGGTCCTGGGAGTACTTCGTGGTCTCGCCCAGAGTGAGGTAGGCGTTACGGAGGTCGCCTTGTTTGTAGTAGTCCTGGGCCTTCTGGTACTCCTTGTCGGCGAGGGCCTGCTTGTCGGCGGCCCGGCCGGCGACCTCGGCGTCTACGGCCTTCTTGAGTTCGACGAGACGCGGCCCGCTTGGGGTGTTCCAATACTTCTCGACCCCGTCGGCGGCCTTGCGGGAGGCGTCCTCAAGGCGGCCGGCTTTGTGGAGAGCCTCGACCTCGGTCACGAGTTGAGCGGCCTCGCGGTCGGCGCCGAGCGTCTGCTTGATCTTCTCGATCTGAGCGGCAACCTCGACGGTGTTGGAGATGGACTGGGCCTTCTGGAATTCGGCGAGGGCGTCCTCGTATTTCTTGTCGGCCAGAAGCACGAGACCCTGGGCGTAATGCTGGTTGTACTCTTCCTGGGCCTGGGCGGGACTGGCCCCGCTCCTGGCGGTGCCAGGGACGGGGCACGCGGTCTCAGACGGGGGGGCGGGCTGTCCGGGCGCGGAGGCAGAGGGGCGCAGGTCGGCCTCCTCCTGGGTGGGTTTGCAGCCCGCAAGAAACACGACGAAAAGCACCGACAGGACGCTCACCGCCTTCACAGCCCCAAGCACTTTCTTATCCATGTGGAACCCCTCGCTCAAAATGTGCTTCATTCAGAACCGCTGTTTGCATTATATTAGTTACTGGGCGTGAAGACATAGTACTTCTTTTTCGGCCGACTGTCACCTACCCGGCTAAAGCAGCTCTTATGGCCCTCATAACGCTAGGCAGCATACGGAAGTCGTTCGGCGCAAACCTTGTCCTGGACAACGTTTCGTTCCAGGTGGAGGAGAGGGACCGCATCGGACTGATCGGCGCGAACGGGACGGGAAAGACGACCCTTTTGCGCATACTGGCCGGCCTGGACGAAGCGGACCAGGGGGAGGTCGCGCGCGCCCGCACCACCGCCCCGGCCTACCAGGCGCAAGACCCCGTCTTCAACGAAGCGAACTCCGTCCTTGATGAAACGCTGACGACGTTTGAGGCCCTGCGCCGGATCGAGCGGCGGCTGCGCGAGATGGAAACCAAGATGGAGTCGCTCCAGGAGCCGACGCAGACGCGCGAAGGTGTGGCCGAGCACCGTTCCGAACTGCACCATCTCGTCCAGGCACACGCCGAACTCCAGCACGAGTTCGAACATCGGGGCGGCTACACCTACGAGGCCCGCATGAAGATGGTGCTGGGCGGGCTGGGGTTTACGACGGAGCAGTTCCAGATGCCCGTGAACCTCCTGAGCGGCGGGCAGAGGACGCGACTGGCCCTGGCCAAGCTGCTCCTGCAGGAGGCGAACCTCCTGCTCCTCGACGAGCCGACAAATCACCTCGACCTGGCGGCCATCGAGTGGCTGGAGACCTTTCTGACCGAGGACTATCCGGGGGCGGTGGTGGTGGTTTCGCACGACCGGTTCTTCCTCGACACCGTCGCGCGGCGCGTCGTCGAACTGGAGAAACATCGCGCGAGCGTCTACGCGGGGAACTACTCGGCCTACCTGGAGCAGCGCGGCGTGCGCCTGCTGACTCAGCGGCGCGAGTACGAGAAGCAGCAGAAGATTATCGAGCACGACGAGGACTACATCCGCCGGAACATCTACGGACAGAAACACGCCATGGCCCAAAGCCGCCGCAAGCGGCTCGAACGCATGGAGCGCGTCGAACGTCCCCAGGACAACGGCCCTCAGGTGAAGCTGGACTTCGGGGCGGTGGCGCGCAGCAGCGACGTGGTGCTCGAGACGCGGGACCTGGGCATGGGCTTCAACGGGACCCCGCTGTTCAAGGGGCTGACGCTCACGCTCGAACGCGGGGAGACGCTGGGCGTCATCGGGCCGAACGGCGCCGGCAAGACGACGCTTCTGCGGCTGATCCTGGGCCAGCTTCAGCCCACCCACGGCCGCCTGCGCATCGGTCACAACGTGGAGATCGGGTACTACGATCAGCGGCAGACGGGGCTGAACGCGCAAAACTCCGCGCTCGACGAGATATGGACGCTGCGGCCCCGCGACGGCGAACAGGCGGTGCGCGGGTTCCTGGGGCGTTTCCTGTTCTGCGGCGACGACGTGTTCAAGTCGGTCGGCGTCCTCAGCGGCGGCGAGCGCAGCCGTCTGGCCCTGGCCAAGCTCATCCTGTCGAACACCAATTTCCTGCTCCTCGACGAGCCGACGAACCACCTGGACATCCCCTCGCGGACGTCGCTGGAAGAGGCTTTGCTGGACTTTCCGGGAACCGTCATCGCCGTAACGCACGACCGGTACTTCCTGGACCGCGTCGCGCAGAAGATTCTCGTCATCGAGAACGGCGGCGCGCGCATTTACCTCGGCAACTACTCCTTCTACAAGTGGATGCGCGAGAAGGAGCAGGCCGAGGCGCAGGAGAACCGCGAACAGGAACGCCGGAAGACGGCGTCGGCGGATCCGCCGTCCCCTCCGAAACGCCGACCCAAGATGTCCTTCGAGCAGATCGAGGCGGCCATCATCGAAAAGGAGGAGGCCCTGGACGCGAAACGCCTCCAGCTTGAGAGGGAAAGGGGCTTCCTGCATCCCGATTTGGCGGCGAAGCTCCAGGACGACTGCGCGCAGATCGAGGCGGACCTGGCCGCCCTCAACGCCGAATGGGAGCGGCTCGCCAAGAAACGCACAGGTTGAGCGCCCCATGGCCCATGTTTGACGGAAAAGGAACGAGAACATGAAGCTCAGTTGCATTCCCATCTGCCTGCTCGGTCAGATTGCGAAACGCACGATGAAGCCGGAGGCGTGGTACGAGATGGCGGCGCGCCTGAAGCTCGACGGCATCGAGATGTACGACGGCTATCTCGACAAGTGGGACGAAAAGTCGCTCCAGACGGCGGCCCGGCGCGTCGGCGACCTGGGTCTGGCCGTCTCCATGTTCACCGGCTACGGCGACCTGGCCGCGCCGCACCCCGAACAGCAGCGCCGCGCCGTGGACACGGTGAAGCGCAACGTGGACGCCGCGCTCGTCTTCGGAACCGGCATTGTGCGCGTGGTTTCGGGAACCTGGCCCAAAAACGTCCCGCGCGACGAGACGCTGGACAACGTCGCCCACCGGCTTCGCGAGTGCCTCGGTTATGCGCGCGAGCGCGGGGTGACGCTTGCGCTCGAGAACCATCCCGAAATCGGGACGGCCAACGGCGATTTCCTGGGCGTTCTCATGCGCGTGAGAAACGAGGACCTCATGGTGAACCTCGACACGTCGAACCCGATGGTATCGGGCGACAGGGCCTGCGACCTGGCGCGCGCCCTCGGTTGCCGCATTGCCCACGTCCACGCAAGCGACCGCAATGCAGGACTCGAACACGTCGTTGCCGGCCGGGGGGTCGTGGACTTCGAGATCATCTTTCACATCCTGAAATGCGAGGCCTGCTTCGACGGCTGGATATCCTCCGAGGCGGGGGGACGACCCGCCGAGGAAGACATCCGCGCCAACCTGAACTACCTCCGGCAGACTTGGGACGAGGCCTAGCCCATGAGGGCCTTCCTGCAAAAGACGACGAGCTCCCGCTTCTGGATCCGCCTGCGCCGACACGCCGGCGGACACTACGAGGCCTTGCTTTCTGGCCTCACGTGCCAGGATGTCTATGACTGCCTCAAGGAGGAATTCGAGGGCCGACATCTCGTGTTCTACTCCCGCCTGGACCGGCTTGAGGGCGGCCGCGTCTTTTACGCCCATCGCGTGGAGGTCGCCGTGCTCGGCGAGGATCGCCGAAAGCCCATCTTCGTCGTCTCTCCTGCGTCGGTGGGCGCGCTGCTGCATGCGTTCGAGATGAACCAGAACGACGCGTGGTGGTTCTTCCCCTCCTTCAGCACCCCCGGCCCGGAGGACGTGCGCAGGCTCGAACTGAAGCCCGACCTGCGTTACTTCCAGCCTCCGCGAGAGACGATAGACCTTTTCGTGGCCTCCGTGCGCGACCTCGTCCTCTTCACGAAGAACCCGGAGCACGTCCGCAAGCTGATGCAGAGGCTCTTCGCCAAGTACGCCGAAGGGCTGCACCTGCTGTCGCCCGAAGAGGCTGCGAAGACGGACTTCCTGCCGCTGGCGGAGGCGGAGACCCAGGCGATGCAGCGCGTGGACCAGACGGCGGAGGCGCACTTCCGTTTCATCGCCAACGAGGCGTTCATGATTGTAAAAGACACGGCCCGCGACTGGCGCCGGGCCGTGTACGCGTACCTGCCCGAAGAGGGGCGCTTCGAACGCATTCAGGCCAAGCGGCTTCGCGGCCTGACGCTGCTGGCGGAGAATTGGGAGAGCATCATCGTATGGCTCAGCACGGCCATCCTGATCGGCGGCACGGTCATCATCCTGATTTCGGTGGCGGTGACGCTTCTGTTCTTCCTGCTCACTTTCTTCCTGTGACAGAGCGCCGAAAAACCTTGACTCCTTTGGGTGAATCGCCGATATTCTTGTGGCTCGCGCATCGAGCGAAAAGTTGGACTTGCGGAAAGCGGCGTTATGAAGCTACGTCTTGATTACGATCGGGCCGGTCTCGAAGTCGAAGTGCCGGACGAGAATCTGATGGCCGTGTTGAGCATGAACCCGGCCAAGCCCCTGGCCGACCCGGAGCAGGAGGTCGCTCGCACGCTGGACGCCCCCATCGGCCGCCCGCCGCTGGCCGAGGCCGCCAGGGGGAAGCGCACAGCCTGCGTGGTGGTCTCCGACATCACGCGGCCGGTGCCGAACAAGGTGATCCTGCCGCCCATCCTGCGGGCGCTCGAACGGGCCGGCATCGCGCGGCAGAACATCACGCTTCTCGTCGCGACCGGGCTTCACCGTCCCAACGAGGGCGCGGAGCTGGCCGAGATGGTCGGCGCAGAGACCGCAAGCAACTACCGCGTCGTAAACCATAGAGGACGCGACTTTTCCGCCCACCGATTCCTGGGGAACACCGCGACCGGCCTGCCCATCTACGTGGACAAGACCTACCTGGACGCCGATTTCAAGCTCGCCACCGGCCTCATCGAGCCGCACCTCATGGCCGGCTACTCCGGCGGACGCAAGAGCATACTGCCGGGCATCGCCGCCGTCGAGTCCATCCGCCCCTGGCATAGCCCGAAGTACATCGAGTCGCCTAACGCCCGCAACGGGAACCTCGTCAACAACCCCGTCCACGCCGAGGCCGTCGAGGCCGCGCGCATGGCCGGCGTGGACTTCATCGTCAACGTCGTCATGAACGAGAAGCGTCAGGTGCTGGGGGTCTTCAGCGGAGACGTGGACGCCGCCTTCCGCGAGGGCGTGAACCTGGTGGACCGCGTGGTGAAGGCGCGTCTGCCGGCAAGGGCCGACCTTGTCATCACCACCAGCGCGGGATACCCCCTGGACCTCACCTTCTATCAGTCCGTCAAAGGCCTGGTCGGCGCGCTGCCGGCGGTGAAGAAGGGCGGCACGATCCTCATGGCGGCCGGCCTGTCGGAAGGCGTAGGCGGTCCGGAGTTCGCGGGCCTGCTGGAGCGGTTCGGCTCGCTCGCAGACTTCATGCGCGAGGTCGTCAAGCCCGATTTCTTCTGCATTGACCAGTGGCAGCTCGAAGAACTCGACATGGTGAAACGCCACGCCGACGTCTCGGTCTACTCCGGCGGCCTCAGCCGGGCGCAGCTTGAGAAGGGTTTCGTGCAACCCCTGGAATCCGTCGAGCGGGGCATCGAGACGGCGCTGGATCGGTACGGGCGCGACATGAAGATCGTCGTGATCCCCGAAGGGCCGTACGTAATCCCTTGTGTGGACGGTGAAGGAACGACCGCATGAACGAACAGCAAGGCCGGCTGTCCAGACGCCAGATGCTGCGCTACGCCGCCGGTGTTTCGGTCTGCGGACTGGCGGCCTCGGTCGTACACGGACAAGACCCGCGGCCGACTCCGGCCCGGCCGGAACAATCTGAAAAGGAGAGGAACATGCTGAATTTTTCGGTGTGCATTGAGATGATCTTCCGCCGCGACGCCCAGGGCAAAGACGCCCCCATCGCCGACCGCATCGCTCGCGCAGCCGAGGCCGGCGCGCCCGCCGTCGAATTCTGGGGCTTCAACAACAAGAACGCCGACGAGATCGCGGAGGCCACGCGCAAGCACGGACTGAAGGTGGCGACCATGTCTTCCGGCGGCGGCAACCTGGTGGATGCCTCCAAGCGCGAACAGTACGTCGCCGGCGTCAAGCAGGGGATCGAGTTCGCCGGCAAGATCGGCGTCACGACCCTCCTCCAGACGGTGGGTCAGGAGCTTCTGGGCGTGCCGCGAGAGGCGCAGCACCAGTCCATCGTCGAGGGCCTCAAGGCCGTCGTGCCGCTCATCGAAAAGGCGGGGATCACGCTCGTGGTCGAGCCGCTCAACGTCCTCGTCAACCACAAGGGGTATTACCTCGTGACGACCAGGGAGGGCGTGGAGATCGTGCGCGAGGTCGGCTCGCCCAACGTCAAGCTCCTCTACGACATCTACCACCAGCAGATCTCCGAGGGCAACATCATTGACACCATCGCGGCCAACATCGCCCACATCGGCCACTTCCACATGGCCGACGTGCCCGGCCGCCACGAACCCGGCACCGGCGAGTTGAACTACCGCAACATCTTCAAGAAGATCGAGAGCCTCGGTTACAAGGGCTACGTAGGGATGGAGTTCGCCCCGACCGGCGACCACGCCAAGGCTGTAAGGGATACGATGGCGCTGGCGAAGTAACAGGAGGAGGGCCATGCGAAGACCGATTATTGTCTGTCTTCTTGCGCCGCTGCTGGCCGCGCTCCTTGCCAGCGGCCTCTGCGCCGAGCCGCCGACCAAAAAACGCAAACCCGTCAAGGACATGCCGACGCTCCTGTGCGAGCGCGGGGCGCTTCTGTTCAGCGACGACTTCTCCGGCGAAAAGCTCTCCGAAGAGTGGAAGCCCGCGCTCGGACAATGGGAGATCGCCGACGGAGCGCTCAAGGGCGCCGAGCTGGCCAAGGACAACCACGGCGCCGTGCTGCGGCGTCCGATCGAATACACCAACCTCGTCGCGCAGTTCTGCGTGATGTTCGACGGCGGCAAGGGCACGAGTTTCGCCTGCAACAAGCAGGGCATCGGCCACGTCTGCCGCGCGGCGATCAACCCCGCCGGCTTCTCCGTCCACAAAGACAGGCCCAACAAGGACAGCGACGAGGAGGCCAAGCTTCTGGACTCGGCCAAGTTCGAGTTCAAGAGGGGCGAGTGGTACACCGAGCTCGTCGAGATGCTCGACGAGGAGATGGTCGCCACGGTCGCCTCGGCCGACGCACGGCAACCGTCTTCGGCGCGCATCCGGCCGTCGCAACCGAGAAGAAAACCGACTTCACGCTGCCGGTGAGCGGGGAGTTCGTCTACTTCGACGACGTGCGCGTCTGGGAGGCGCAGCCGAACAAGAAGTGGAAGACAACCAAGAAAAAAAGGGAGGCCCATTGAATGGCAGAGATGACGCCGCGCGAGCGGCTGCTGGCGGCCATCCGGCATGAGGAAGCGGACCGCGTCCCCGTGTCGCCCAGAATCTCCTACTGGTTGATGGAGTACTACGGCAACGCCTCCTTCGAGACCTACGTGCGGTCCACGCGCGAATTCGGCTACGATGCTTTCTGGTGCGCGGGGGATGCGACGCCCAACTACCTGCCGGGCTATTCGGAACAATACGAACTGCCCGGCGTCGAGGTCGAGCAGACCAAACAACCCGACGGGCGATGCCTCCTTGTGCGCCGGACCTTTCACACGCCGGCCGGCCCCCTCAGCGACGTCACCCGCGTCCCGCCTCCGCGTTCGGAATACGGCATGGGGCCGAACCCCATCAAGCTCGAACATCTCGTCAAGTCGCGCGAGGACCTTGAGCGCCTCACGTTCCTGCTGCCCGTCCTCCGCGCAAAGTTCGACGCCGTCCTTCAGTACGAGAAGGCGCTGGGCGATCAGGGACTGGTGGAACTCAACGTCCTCGGCCCCCTCGAGCACCAGGCCGGCAGCGCGCGCGGCCAGGAAAATCTCATGATGGACTACTACGACGACCGCGCCTTCTTCGACGCCCAGCTCAACCTCTTCCATCGGCGCGGCCTGGCCACCACAAGAGCCGCGCTCGAAGCGGGCGTCAGGATCATCTTCGGGAACTGGTACTGGTCTTCGTTGTCGGCCGGCTGGTCGCCCAAACAGTTCCGCGAGATCTTCCTGCCGAAGATCAAGGCCCACGCCGATCTCATCCACTCCTACGACGGCATCTACCACTATTACGACGACGGCAAGTGCATGACCATCCTGCCGTGGCTGAAGGAGGCCGGCGTGGACGTGTTCTCGACATGCACCCCGCCGCCCGTCGGCGACTTCGACCTGGCCAGAGCCAAACGCGAGGTCGGCGATCGCATCTGCCTCAAGGGCTATGTGGATCTTCTCTACGTCGTGAAGATGGGAACACCCGAACTCATTGACCGCACCGTGCGCGAGGCGATGGAGATCGCCAAGCCCGGCGGCGGATTCATCCTCGGCAGCAGCGATTCCTTCCGCGACGGAACGCCTGTCGAGAACATCCGCGCCTACTTCGAGGCCGGCAGAAAATACGGCCGGTGACATGGAGAGATGAAATGCAGGAGCCTGTCGTCTACCTGAACGGCCGCATGATCCCCGCCTCGCAGGCCTCGGTGAAAATCTACGACGGCGGCATCGTCCTGGGCGCCACGACGACCGAATGCACGCGCACCTTCAAACACAAACTGTTCCGAATCGAGGACCACGTGGCGCGCCTCTACCGCTCGCTCAAGTTCATGCGTCTCGACATCGGCATGTCGCCGCAGGAGATGGTCCGCCTCTCGGCGCAGGTCAACGAGCAGAACGCCGCGCTGTTGAAGCCGGATCAGGACCTGGGGCTGATTCACTTCGTGACGCCGGGCGAGTACAAGGCCTACGCCGGTTCCGCCGCCGGCGGCCCCGCGCCGACGCCCACCGTGTGCATCCACACCTTCCCGATGCCCTTTCACCTGTGGGCCGACTACTTCCGCGCCGGCGCCCACGTCGTGACGCCGTCCATCCGCCACATCCCCCCGCAATGCATTGACCCCAAGATGAAATACCGCAGCCGGATGCACTGGTTCCTGGCCGACGGCGAGACCCGCCTGGCCGACCCCAAGGCTACCTCGCTCCTGCTGGACCTCGACGGGAACATCACCGAATGCAGCGGCTCGAACTTCCTCATCGCGAAGGATAACGCCGTCCACTCCCCCACAACGCGGAACATCCTGCCCGGCATCAGCCGGCAGGTCGTCATGGAGATGTGCGCCGATCTGGCCATCCCCTTCGTAGAGCGCGACATGCAGGTCCACGACGTCGTCAACGCCGACGAAGCGTTTCTTTCCACGACGCCCTATTGCCTGTGCCCCGTCACGAAGATCAACGGCATCCCCATCGGCGCCGGCAAACCCGGCCCGATGTTCAAGCGCCTCATCGAGCGCTGGAGCCAGATTGCCGGGCTTGACATCGTAGCGCAGATCCTCGATTCCAAGCCGTGAGTTCCCGGCGGGCGGCGGGGAAACCGGCAGAGAAACGCAGGCCTTGCCCCTTCACTTCGGACTAAGCAGCCCCAACTGCCACGGAATCTCGCCGTACTTTTTTCCCGCCTTGAGTCTGTCGGTGACGCCCTGGATGAGAAACTGGAAGTTGGCGGGGTCTGCGGTAAGCGTCTCGTCGCAGTTGGCGCGGAGGAGTTCGCCGTGGCTGACGTTGTCGGCCCAGGGCGGATTGGGCTGGCGCACGTTGGCGGCGCCGGCGAAGGGATTTTCCTCCGTGTCGGCCAGCGGCGTCCATTTGCCGTCGAGGCGGTCGGCGGTGTAGGCCTTGTAGTAGCGGCGGCCTTTCTTGCCCTGGGCTTCAACGACGGTCAGGTACTTGTTCTGCCCCAGAAGGCGGTACGTGTGGCCGGCCTCGAAGATGTCGGCCTCAAGCGCCAGTTCGCAGCGGTCGAAGCCGTCCGGAAAATTCTTCAGCGGCGTCCACATCCGCCACATGCGCCCGTCGAGCGACGTGAAGAACAGATACGCCTTCTCCTCGTCGCAGATGCCCCAGAAGTCTATCCACTTGTTCACGCCTTTGGGGTCTTGTTCGGGGAAGAGGAGTCGGGCGGGCGTCCACGACTTCGGGTCTGATATATTTTCGGTCGTGGAAAACGCGGGTTGGAGTTTGAGTTTGCGCTCCGGTTCGCCGACCTGATAAATGAGATACCATTTGCGGTGCGGGCGGAAATAAAAGACCTGCGGCGCGCAGAAATATCCCTCGCGGCATCGCAGGATGTGGCGGGGAGACTTGTCCGCCTCGTTCCAGTCCCGAAAACTCACGTACTCAATCTGGTGGCTGCGCACCACGCTGCGAATCGTGCAGAAGACGTGCCAACGCCCTTCGTGAAAGACGACCGTGGGGTCTTTCACGGAGTAGCACGGGTCGTCCGCCCGCCGCGCCGGAGAAAGAACGGGCTGCGACAGATTCCACGCAGACGGCGCGCTCAAGTCCTCGGACAATGCCGCACCTCCCATCCCCGAGCAGAAAACCAGACAGAAAAAAGCCCGAATAAGACCACGCATTCGACTTTCCCTTCTCGGCGCCCGTCGGCGACTTTGAGGCTCCTCTCGCCGTAGTTTTTTTTCTTCGGCGCGTCATCGGCGTTCATCGGCGGTTGCCTTTCCGTTGCCGTTTCCGCGTGATTCAGCGTGCTTCCGTGGCTATCTGCCGCCGCCTGCCGTAAGGCTTGCAGCGCAACGGCCTCAGCCACGGAATCACACGGAACCACACGGAAACAGACTCACGGAAGAGATTCAGCCGCAAAGAGGCGCAAAACGCGCAAGGCCACGGCTTCAGTATTTTCTCTCTTGCGCTTCTTGTGCCTTTTTGAGGCTTCTCCC
>CAYPFP010000118.1:0-15744 GCA_964409935.1 uncultured Planctomycetota bacterium
GTGTGCTGGAACTGTGTGTTGGCGCAGGGGCTCTTGGGGCACGCGGCGACGGCGGGGCGCTGCTGGCGTGTTATTTCCCCTTCCACGAGCTTCGCTACCGCACCGGCGGACGCGACTACCGTGGCCTTCGGACCGAGCGATACACCTACGTGCGCGACCCGCGCGGGCCGTGGTTCCTCTTCGACAACGAGAGCGACCCCTGGCAGCTCCGCAATCTCGCCCAGGACCCCGCGCACCAGGACCTGCGCGCCGACCTGGACAAGAAGCTATTCCGAAAGCTCGATCAGGTCAACGACCCCTTCGAGTTGGGCTGGCAGGTCTTGCGAAGGTTCAACGTCCGCCTGACCGACCTGGGCGACGACGTGTACTGCGCGCCGTGACGGCCCGGCCCCGCCGCGCCGGACTGCTGATTTCCTTCTCTCGGTGTGTTACCATAGGCGCGGCAACGACGGGACCGGCTCGTGCTACGCCCGCCGGTACGTACTGGCGGGCTTCGCAGAGTAGCGCCGGACCACAAGGCACGGAAAGGAAACGAGATGGCGAAGGACGCGACCGTTGAAAAGGCATATGCGCTCGCCCGCGAGAAGTACGCCGCCATCGGCGTGGACACCGAGAAGGCGCTCAAGAGGCTGGCGACCGTCGCCATCTCCATGCACTGCTGGCAGGGCGACGACGTCGGCGGGTTCGAAGCCGCCGGCGCCGAACTCGACGGCGGCCTGGCCGCCACCGGCAACTATCCGGGCAAGGCCCGCACGCCGGACGAACTGCGCGCCGACCTTGCGGCGGCCTACGCCCTCATCCCCGGACGCCACCGCGTCAACGTCCACGCCTTCTACCGCGAGACGGCCGGCAAGAAGGTCGAGCGCGACGAACTGGCGCCGGAACACTTCGCGCGCTGGATTGACTGGGCAAAGTCGCACAAGCTCGGCATGGACTTCAACCCGACCTGTTTCTCGCATCCCAAGGCCGGCGGCGGCTACACGCTGTCCAGCGCGGACGGCGGCGTCCGCCGATTCTGGGTGCGGCACTGCCAGGCGTGCCGGCGCATCGGCGCGCACATCGGGAAGGCCCTCGGCACGCCCGCCGTCACCAACATCTGGATACCCGACGGCGGCAAGGACCTGCCCGTGGACCGCCGGTCCCCCCGCGAACGGCTGGTCCGTTCCCTCAACGAGATCTTCGGGGAGCCTCTGAACCCCGCACACAACCTGGACTCCATCGAGGGCAAGCTGTTCGGCATCGGCTCCGAGTCCTACGTCGTCGGATCGCACGAATTCTACCTGGCCTACGCCGTCCAGCACGACAAGCTCCTGTGCCTGGACGCCGGCCATTTCCATCCGACCGAGACCATCGCCGACAAAATCTCCGCCCTGCTCGTCTTCGTCAAGGAGATGCTGCTCCATGTCAGTCGCGGGGTGCGATGGGACAGCGACCACGTCGTCATCCTCAACGACGACCTGCGCGCCACCGCCGAGGAGATCGTCCGCGGCGACTACCTCGACCGCGTCCATATCGGCCTGGACTACTTCGACGCCAGCATCAACCGCATCGCGGCCTGGGTGATCGGCATGCGCGCGATGCTCAAGGCCCTGCTGGCCGCGCTGCTGGAGCCGACCGACCGCCTGCGCCGCCTCGAACACGGGGGCGACCTCGCCGCCCGCCTGGCCTGGCTGGAGGAGCTCAAGGGCTTCCCCTTCGGCGCCGTGTGGGACGCCTACTGCCTGCGGCAGGGCACACCGGTCGGCAACCTCTGGATTGACGCCGTGCGGCGGTACGAGAAAAACGTCCTCGCCAAACGCGCCTGACGGCCCGTCCAGTTTGTCCTTGACCCCTTCCGGCCCGTGCGCTAGAGTACGGCTTTCAAATCCCAATCCCTGGTTTTATCTCGGAGGGCATCATGAGTCTGCGAATCGCCTTTGTGGGCGTGGGGGGCATTGCCAAGCGCCACCTCGACAACTGCAAGGCCCGCACCGACGTGACCATCGTCGGCCACTGCGACGTCAACCTGGAACGCGCCCAGGCCGTCGCGGCCCAGTTCGGCGGCAATGCGTATGACGACTATGCCAAGTTGTACCGCAAGGAAAAACCCGACGCCATCGTCATCTGCACCCCGCCTTTCGCCCACGGCGACATCGAGATCAAGGCGATCCGGCGCGGCATCCATTTCTTCGTGGAAAAGCCCGTGGCCGTCAACATGAAGACCGCCCGGCGCGTGGCCAAGGCGCTGGCGTCCCATCCCAACGTCATCTCGCAGGTGGGGTACATGTTCCGGCTGGCCGAGGGGCCGAAGAAGGTGCGCGAGCTTCTGTCCAAACGCGCCGTGGCCATGGTGCAGCAGCACTACTACATGCCGGGTCTGCCCAGCCCGCCGTGGTGGCCCAAGATGGAACAGGGCGGCGGCCAGCTCATCGAGCAGGCCACGCACATGCTGGACCTGGGCCGTTTCCTGGCCGGCGACGTGAAGACCGTGAGCGGCGCAACGGCCAAGGTGCGCGACTGGAACCCCCCGGCCGACTACCAGCCCGCCCCCGGCCTCCTGAAGTACGCCGCCGGTTTCGAGATCCCCGACACCACCGCCCTTGTCATGCAATACCAGTCCGGCGCGCTGGGCACGCTGAGCTGCTCGCTGGTGCCCCAGAAGGCGTGGGACAACGGCTTCAAGGTGGTGGCCGACGGACTGCTCGTCACCCTGGAAGGCCCCAACGCCCGCTGGACCGGCGACGAGGAAGGCGCTCTGCCGTCGGGCAAGGACTGGCCCAACTACGTGCTCAACGAGTTCATCGAGGCCGTGAAGACCGGCGGCAAGACCAGCGTCCCCTACGAGGAAGGCGTGAAGAGCCTGGCCGTTTCCATCGCCGGCTACGAGTCCGTCAAGAAGGGCGGCAAGCCGGTCGAACTGGCGAAGCTGATGTGATGAAAGACGAGAGCCTTTACCGACTCCGACAGGAGACCGCCATGCGCATCGGCGCACCCATCTTCAACCGACCGCCGGACCCCGACGGCCAGGCCCGCGCCCACGTCGAGCGCGGCTACCGCGCCGCCTTCTGCCCCATCGGCCCCAACGCAACGCCGGACCAGATACAGGCCTTCCGCGACGCCTTCGCCCGGCACGACGTCGTCATCGCCGAGGCCAACGCCATGTGCATCAGCATCCTGGACACCGACGCCGAGAACCTCCAGAAGGTGATCAAGCGCATCGCCGACACCCTCGCCTTCGCCGACAAGATCGGCGCCCTGTGCTGCGCCATCCACGGCGGCACCGTACAGGCCAACGGGTGGGGAAAGTTCGCGCCCGAAAACTTCTCCAAGGAATCGTTCCACAAGATGGTCTGGATCATCCAGAAGATCCTCGACCAGGTCGAGCCGAAGACCACGCGCCTCGGCGTGGAGATCGAGCCTTACACGATGCCCGACACCGCCGACGGCTACCGCCAGATGATCGAGGCCGTCAACCGCCCCGGCTTCGGCGTCCACTTCGACCCCGTGAACGCCGTGTACAACCCGCGCACCCTGGCGCAGTCCGGCGCGCTTCTGCGGGAGTACTTCGAGAAGGTCGGCCCCTGGATCGCGAGCTGCCACGCCAAGGACATGGTCATGACCCGCGAGGGCGAGGTCGCGTCGCGCTGGGGCCTCAAGGAGGTCGCCCCCGGACAGGGCTTCCTGGACTACGAGACGTTCATCAAGGGCGTCGCGCAACTTCCGCTGGCCCCGCCCGTCATGATCGAGCACCTCAAGACCGAAGAGCAATACGCCGCCGCGCGCGATTTCATCGCGGGGGTGGCGAAGAAGGCGGGCGTGAAGGTCGTGCAGTAACCATTCGGAGTTGCAGCCATGTGCGAATTCTGTCACAAGCACGGCGACGGCAGGAAGTGGTACCTGGAGGCGAAGAACTACAGCAAGGACCTCCTGCGCGACATCGAGCGCAAGAAGTTCCTCCAGGAGTTCGTGCAGTACGCCGTGGACGAGGGCCGCAAACTGCCCGAAAAGTTCGACCAGTTCCGCCGCGCGCCCCGCATCATCAAATGGTTCGTCAAACGCCGCACGGAACGATGGATGAAGAAGATGCACTATGGCCAGGTCGTGCCTCTGGAGGACCTGGAGGCCGTGTTCGGCATCGTCAACTCCATCGTGCGCGTTCCGTGCGTCTGCCGGAAGGCCACGCTGGGCACGTCGCCCGCCTATTGCCTGGCCATCAGCACGATCCCCTTCATCTACGACTCGACGAGGGAGCTTTTCGCCTCCGCCGAGAAGGCCGGCTACTTCACCGGCCCGGAGGTCTCCCGCCTGGAGAAACTCTCGAAGGAGGACGCCCTGGCCCTGCTCCGGGAGTTCGAGAAGCAGGGACTGACCCACTCCATCTGGACCTTCAAGACGCCCTTCATCGGCGGCGTCTGCAACTGCGACCGCGCCGGCTGTCTGGCCATGCGTTCGTGGGAGAGCGGATTCGACGTCTTCTTCAGGGCCGAATACATCGCGGAGGTGAGCAGAGACCTGTGCAAGGGCTGCCGAAACTGCATCAAGCAGTGCCAGTTCGGCGCTCTGTACTTCGACCCCACCAACCGCAAGGTCCTTCTTGAGAAGGACAAGTGTTACGGGTGCGGCATCTGTCGGGCCGTGTGCGTCCAAGACGCCATCACCCTGGCCCCGCGCGCCTCGGCTTCTACGTGAATAGGATTTCTCCGCGCAGGCAAAAGCAATGTTCATGCATCGGATACTCGTACTCGGCGTGTCGGCCGCGGCGCTGGCGTTTGTTGCCGGATGCTCGATCGGCCCCGCCTCCATGCGCTCCGACCGCGCCCAGTACAACATGGCCGCCCAGAAAAGCGCCAACGAGCAGATACTCCTCAACATCGTGCGCCTCAAGTACCGCGAGCCGACCCTCTTCCTTGAGATCGGGTCCATCTCGTCCAACTTCAACTACTCGCTCAGCGGCGACATCGGCAACATCCGGCCTTTCTACGCCAGCAGCAACCTGAGCGGCTCGGCGGTCGCTCGGTACGCGGAAAGCCCCACCATCACCTACACCCCGCTGCAGGGCGAACAGTTCGCCAAGCGTCTCATGGCCGAATTGGACATCAAGACGTTCATCCTGCTTCAGCGGGCCGGCTGGAGTCTCAACCGGCTCATGCGCGTGAGCGTGGAGCGCGTCGGCGACCTGCGCAACGACCCCTCCGCCCTCCCCGCGGCCGACCCGAAGGAGCCTCCCTACGAGAAATTCATCCGCCTGGTGGACTTCCTGACAAAACTCCAGGCCAAAGGCGTCTTGCGCTTCAGGCTCGAACCGGGCAAGGGCGTCAAGGTGGGCGAGTCCGCCCCCGCCGACCTGCGCCCCGCCGAGATCATCGCCGCCAACAAGGACGGCTACGATCTGCTTCAGGGCAAGGACGGCAAGGTGGAAGTGGTCAAGACCGGCCCGCCGTCGCTCGTCATCGAGGCGGACCTGGCCCCCGAAGACCGGCCCGCCTTCGACGAATGCCTCAAATCCCTGGGAGCCTTGCGCAAGGTCACCGGGCCGCAGACCCTCATCTTTCGCCTGGGCAAGCCCGGCGGACCGCTCGAAGACGCCGCCGAGGTCCCGCTCCAGCTACGCAGCTTCCTCGACGCCCTCTACTACCTGGCCCAGGGCATCGAGGTGCCCCGGTCGCACGTGGAAAGCGGTTACGTAAAGGCCCGCTGGCACGACGACCGCGCCGGCCACCCCGTGGAGTGGAACATCTGGCGCGAGGCCACCAAGGACCTCCTGAACGTCCAGGCCGGCCGGCTCCCGCCCCGGCAGGCCATCGTCCTGACCCAATACCGGGGGTACTGGTTTTACGTGGACGACGCCGACATCAGGTCCAAGGACACCTTCGCGCTCTTGAGCCTCATCTTCGCCCTGCAGGCCGGCGAAGTGCCCGTGACCCTGCCCATCCTGACGATCCCGGTCTCCGGGCAGTAGGGCGCCGTCTGCGCGCCGATGAATCAAGCGCTGCTCCGAAGAGCGGCCTTTGCGCCGTGTACCGTCCGCCATCCGAGACCCGTGACCTTCGTTGGAGGGTTGCCCATGAGAGCGGTTTTCATTCTGATCGCGGCCGTCGCGTGGATCGGCTCGGCCCTTGCCCAAGCCCAGGAGGCCAAAGGAACCATGTTCAAGGACGATCTGAGTTTTCTCCAGCAGCACACCGAGGTCGTCGTACTGTCGGACGTCCGCGAGACGGCGCAGGTCATCGTGGCGCCGGCCTACCAGGGGCGCGTCATGACCAGCACCGGCGGCGGTCCGGAGGGCCTGAGCTTCGGTTGGATCAACCGCGAACTGATCGCTTCCGGCAAACGGCTCCGACACATCAACCCCTACGGCGGCGAGGACCGTTTCTGGCTCGGTCCCGAAGGCGGCCAGTTCTCCATCTTTTTCGCCAAGGGCGTGCCCTTCGACCTGGCGAACTGGTTCACGCCTCCCGCCATTGACGTGGAGCCTTTCGAACTGGTGGGCAAGACCGAGGAGCGCGCCTCTTTCCAGAAGCAGATGCGCCTGATCAATTATTCCGGCTTTACCTTCGACCTGGAGGTCAACCGCGACATCCGGCTCCTGGAGGCCGTCGAGATGTGGCGCCGGCTCGAGATCCCCATGACCTCCGGCCTCAAGACCGTCTCGTACGAATCGGTCAACCGGATCACCAACAAGGGCGCGGCCCCGTGGGACAAGAAGACGGGTCTGCTCTCCATCTGGATTCTGGGCATGTACAACCCTTCGCCCGCCACCACCGTCGTGATCCCCTTCGAGCCGGGCGCCGAGGCCGAGCGCGGCCCCGTCGTCAACGACGCCTACTTCGGCAAGGTCCCGCCCGACCGCCTCAAGGTCGGCGCATCCTGTCTGTTTTTCAGCGGCGACGGCAAGCACCGCAGCAAGATCGGCCTGTCCAAGAAGCGCGCCAGGCCCATCATCGGCAGCTACGACGCCGCCAACAAGGCGCTCACCCTCGTCCAGTACAGCCTGCCGACCGGGCCGGCCCTTTACGTCAATTCCATGTGGCAGTTGCAGGAGGACCCGTACTCCGGCGACGTCGTCAACAGCTACAACGACGGCCCGCCCGCGCCGGACGCCAAGCCCCTGGGGCCTTTCTACGAACTGGAGACCTCTTCGCCCGCCGCGGCCCTGAAGCCGGAGGAGTCCATCGGCCATATGCACCGCACCATCCACCTGCAGGGCGAGGAGGCCCTTCTCGACCTCGTCGCCAAGGCGGCGTTGGGGGTGGGCATCGAGGAGATCAAGAACGCGTTGAAACAATAGCAGCCGCCCGAACTTGCCTTCGGAAACGGGCAGGAGGAGACTCGATGAAATACAGGCAGATGGGCCGTTGGGGGGCGAGGCTGAGCGCGGTCGGACTGGGCAGCTACCTGACCATCGGCTTCAAGCTCGACGAACAGGCCTCCCGCGACACCGTCCGCGCCGCCTACGACGCGGGCATCAACTTCTTCGACACCGCCAACGCCTACAACCGCGGCGAGGCCGAGCGCGTCCTGGGGAAGTGTCTGGGCGAGTTCGACCGCTCGTCGGTTTTCCTCGTCACCAAGGTCTGGGCGCCGATGGGCGGCGGCCCGAACGATCGCGGCCTGTCCAAGAAACACATCGCCGAACAATGCCACGCCAGCCTCAAGCGGCTCAACATGGACTATGTGGACCTCTACATGTGCCACCGCCCCGACCCCGACACGCCCCTGGACGAGACCGTGCGCGCCATGGAGGACCTGGCGCGCCAGGGCAAGATACTCTACTGGGGCGTGAGCGAGTGGCCCGCCCAGATGCTCGTGAAGGCCAACGCGCTTGCGCGCGAGATCGGCGCGCGCGGCATCGGCGTCACCCAGCCGCGCTACAGCCTGCTCTACCGCTACCCGGAGGACTTCCTGTTTCCGACCCTCGCCGAGGAAGGCATCGGGTGCGTGTGCTTCTCGCCGCTGGCGCACGGCATGCTCACGGGGAAGTACAAGCCGGGCCGGCCCGCGCCCGCCGGTTCCCGCGCCGCCGATCCCGAACAGAACATGGTCATCAAGAAGCTCTACTGGACCGAGGAGAACAAGCGGCGCGGGCAGAGCCTGGTCAAGATCGCGAAAAAGATGGGCGTGACGCCGGCGCAACTGGCCCTGGCGTGGTGTCTGCGGCGCAAGGAGGTCACCAGCGTCATCATCGGCGCGACCCGCGTCGAGCAGATCAGGGAAAACGTCCGCGCCGCCGAGATCGAGATCCCCGCCGACGCGCTCGCCCGGCTCGACAAGGTCTACCCCGTGCCGCCGGCCATACCGAAGGCGTGACGAAAAAAGAACCCGTCTCCGGCCGCCGCGCGCGCGGCCGAAGACGGGTCTCTGGCGCTTTGACTGGACGCGCCTTCCCTACTCCTCCTCCACCATCGTGTCAAAGAAATCCAGGACGTTCTTGTAGTTGTCCCCCTCCATGAACTTCATGGCGGCGCGAGGATGCTGGTTGAGGTGGCCCGTGATCATGTAGGGGATGTCGAAGCCCCAGCGCAGCTTGGCCCGCATCGGCTCGATGACGTCCTGGATGCACTTCAGGATGGGCCGCAGTCGGAACTTCGGGTTGCGCAGGAAGCCCAGGAGCAGTTCCATCGGGCAGTTGCCCGCCCCGCGTCCCAGACCCGCGAAGCTGGCGTCCAGGCAGTTTGCGCCCAGGATCAGCGCCTCGATGGTGTTGGCGTAGGCCAGTTGCTGGTTGTTGTGCGTGTGGACGCCCACCTCTTTGCCCGCCGGCTGCGCCACGCCGATGTACTTCAACGTCAGGTCGCGAATCTGCTCGCTGTACAGCGACCCGAAGCTGTCCACCAGATAGATCACGCCCGCCGGCGTCTGCGCGAGGACCTCCAGGGCCTTCATGAGGTCCGCCTCGCGCACCGTCGAGACGGCCATGATGTTGCACCCCGTTTCATAGCCCTTGTCGTGCGCGTCCTTGATCATGTCCACGGCCGTCGGAATCTGGTGGATGTACGTCGCCACGCGCACCATGTGGAGCACGCTCTTGTCCTTCGGCAGGATGTCCTCGTGGTAGTCCGTCCTCTCGGCGTCGGCCATCACGGACAGCTTGAGGGACGTCTGGTTCTCGCCCACGATCCTGCGGATGGCGTCCTCGTCGCAGAACTTCCACGTGCCGTACTGCGTGGGGGCGTGAATCTTCTTCGAGGCCTTGTACCCCAGTTCCATGTAGTCCACGCCGCCCTCCACGCACGCCGTGTAGACGGCCTTGACCATCTTTTCGTCGAACTGATGGTCGTTCATCAGTCCGCCGTCGCGCACGGTGCAGTCGAGCACCTTGATGGACGGGCGGTAGGTGATCCAGTCGCCCTTGGACTCGTATTTCAGTTTCTTCTCTTCGCTCATTCGGGCTTCTCCTGCGTTCCTGATCCCTCGGCCCCGAAGCGGGGCCGCCTCGCCGCCAACAACGGACGGTTCCCTATGTTACCAAACCTCTCCCCCCCAATGCCAGCGGCAAGGCGCGCGTCGCGCAAAAGATTCCTTGCCGCACCGGGTTCCAGTTGCTATTCTATTGGACTCTTTCGTCTCCCGAGGCAAACTCATCGTGTGCGAGGCAACCCATGAACTGGAACATCCTGTGGCGTCTGAGCGTGATGATGTTCTTGCAGTACGCGATCTGGGGCGGCTGGGCGCCGGTGCTGTCGGCGTACCTGGTGAACGACCTGAAGTTCACCTCGATGCAGATGGCCTTCATCAACGGCCTGTTCCCTCTGGCTTTTCTCGTCTCGTCTTTCGTCATCGGCCAGGTCGCCGACCGCTACCTGCCCACGCAGTGGGTCATGGCCGGCCTGCACCTTGTCGGCGGGGTCGCCCTGCTCTTCATGGGCAGCTACACGACCGTCAGCATGATCATGGTCTTCATGGCCCTGTACTCCCTCGCTTACACCCCCACCCTGGCCCTGAGCAACTCCATCAGTTTCCATAACATGAAGAACCCCGAACGCGACTTCGGCCTGATCCGCGTCTGGGGCACCATCGGCTGGATCGCCGTCAACTGGCTGCTCAGCTACATCCGCGCCAACTACGCTCCCATCCAGGGCGACTGCCTGAAGGTGGCCGGCGTGGCCGCCATCGCCATGGGTCTGTTCTGTTTCTTCCTGCCGCACACCCCGCCCCGCAAGGAATCCGAAAGCCCCTGGGCCTTCCTCAAGGCCTTCGCCCTCTTCAAGAACAAAGCCTTCACGATCTTCATGGTCATCTCGTTTGTGGTCGTCACCGAACTCCAGTTCTATTACATCCTGACCGCCCCCTTCCTGGAGAACATCGGCGTGTCCAAGGCCAGCGTGCCCTTCTGGATGACGCTCGGCCAGTTGGCCGAGATCATCGCCATGGCCGTGGCGCTGCCGCTGCTGTTGCCGAGGCTGGGGGTGCGCTGGGCGCTGGCCATCGGCGTCGTCGCCTGGCCCATCCGCTACATCATCTTCGCCGTCGGCACGCCCGTGTGGCTCGTTATCGCTTCGCTCACGCTGCACGGCGTCTGCTACGTGTTCTTCTTCACGGTGGGGGTGGTCTATGTGAACTCCGTGGCCCCGCCCGACATCCGCGCCTCCGCCCAGAGCCTGCTGGCCCTCATCACCCTGGGCGTGGGCAGCTTCATCGGCATGCAGTTCGCCGGTTTCATCATGAAAATCTTCACCGACACCGCCGGCGTCACCAACTGGACAAACGTCTTCATCGTCCCCGTCGTCCTGACGGTCGCGTGCGCCGTCGCCTTCCTCATCTGGTTCCGTCCGGAAAAGACGCCGGCGGCCCCGTGAGGCGCAAACGGGGCGGAGGCCGGGGAGAATATCCAACATCAAATGCCCGCCGACGTTCATGTATAATGAATTGTCGTCGCTCGATCGCTGGACATTGAGTGTTGAACATTGGACATTCGTCCTCTGTTCAATCACGGAACCGTTGGTCCCGAGCCCTGACAGATGTCTTCCCACGAGCCTCACGACCATCATTTCCGGGCGCATCTCGTCCTGACCGGCGCGGTCGGCGCGCTCCTTCTCCTGAACTGGCTGGGCATAGTCAAGACCGTCTACGGCTGGGACACCGCCATCTTCCTGGCCGTGCTGGGCGGGTACAGGATTTACTACGAGGCCCTGACGGGGCTGATCAAGCGCGAGATCTCGGCGGACCTGGCCGTGGCCATCGCCGCCCTCGGAGCGCTGTACATCGGCGAGTATTTCGTGGCTGCCGAGGTCATCTTCATCATGCTCGTCGGCGAGGCCCTGGAGGACTTCGCCGTCGGCCGCACCCGCAGCGCCATCCGCAAGCTCCTCCAGCTTTCCCCCCGCACCGCCTGCGTCCGCCGCGAAGGCCGGGAAATCACCGTCCCCATCGAGGAGGTCGTCCCCGGCGCAACCGTCATCGTGCGCCCCGGCGACCGCATCCCCGTGGACGGCGTCGTCATCGCGGGCCGCTCTTCCGTGGACCAGAGCACCCTCACCGGCGAGTCCATGCCCGCGCTCAAGGAGACCGGCGACGACGTCTTCACCGGCACGCTCAACTCGCTGGGCACGTTGGAGATTCGGACCGGGAGCGTGGGACCGGACACCAAGCTGGCCGCCATCGTGCGCATGGTCGAGGAGGCCGAGGCCTCGCGCGCCCCCACCGAGCGCCGGGCCGACCGCTGGGCCGTGTACTTTGTGCCCATCGTGCTCGTCATCGCCGCCTTGACGTTCCTCATCACGCGCAACTCCGTCGCCGCCATTTCCGTGCTGGTGGTGGCCTGCCCCTGCGCCCTGGTGCTGGCCACGCCCACCGCCATTGTCGCCGCCATCGGGCGGCTGGCCTGCGAGGGCATCCTCGTCAAGGGCGGCGCCCACCTCGAAGCGGTGGGGCGCATGGACTGGCTCGTCTTCGACAAGACGGGCACGGTCACCCGCGGCCGCCCGCGCATCGTCGAGATCGCCCCCGCGCACGGCGTCAACCCGCAGGCTGTGCTCGCCGCCGCCGCCACCGTCGAGCAGCGCTCCGAACACCACCTGGCCGGACTCATCGTCGCCGAGGCCCGCAATCGTGGCATCGCCCCCGGCCGGCTCGATGAATTCAGGGCCGTGCCCGGCCTCGGCGTTGAGGCCAAGTCCGCCGGCGCGCGGCTGCTGGTGGGCAGCGCACGCTTCCTTTCCCAACAGGGAATCCGTCTGCCTCACGACATCCAGTCCAAGATCGAGGGATTCCGGGAAATGGGCCGGACGCTTGTCCTGGTCTCACGCGACCACGACCTGCTCGGCGTCATCGCCGCCGAGGACGAAGTCCGCGCCGAAGCGCCGAAGGCCGTCTCCGAGTTGAAGGCCCTCGGCCTGCGCGGCGTCAGCCTGCTGACCGGCGACAACGAGCACGTCGCCCTTCGCGTGGGACGCCACTTGGGCATCGCCGACGTGCACGCCGACCTCATGCCGTCCGACAAGGTCGCGCGCGTGCGCGACCTGCAACAGGCCGGCCGCGTCGTCGGTATGGTGGGCGACGGCGTCAACGACGCTCCTTCGCTCGTCACCGCCAACGTCGGCATCGCGATGGGCGGCATCGGCGCCGACATCACCGCCGAGGCCGCCGGCGTCGTCCTCATGACCGACAACCTCGACCACCTCAAGGAGCTGTTGCGGGTAAGCCGCGCCGCTTTGGAGATCATCAAGGAGAACGTCCTTTTCTTCGGCATCGGCCTGAACGCCGCGGGCGTGGCCGCCGCGGCCGCCGGCTATCTCGGCCCCGTGGCGGCCGCCATTCTGCATCAGGTCGCCTCGCTCCTGGTCGTCTGCAACTCCATGCGCCTCCTCTACGGCGCGCGCATCAGCGAGACGGCCCTGGGCCGCGGCCTGCAGCATCGCCGCGAGATCGTTCTGTCGCGCGGGCGCGAGTTTCTCCACAATGTGCGCGCCCGCTGGCGCAGGATCGCGGGTTGGAGCGCAGCGGCGCTTGCGGCGGCCTACCTGGCCGCGGGGTTTGTGGCCGTACGGCCCGGCGAACGGGGTGTCGTCCAGGTCTTCGGCAAACGCGCGGGGCGGACGCTGGAACCCGGCCTTCACTATGCCCCGCCGTGGCCGTTCGGCCGGGCCAGCCGCGTGTCCTTGTCCGAGGTGCGCCGCGTCGAGGTCGGTTTCCGGTCGGTGGTCGGCGCGCCCGTCGAGCCGGCGGCCTACGAGTGGAACATCCAGCACCGTTCCGGCCGTTACGAGCGCAAGCCCGAGGAGACGCTCATGCTCACCGGCGACGAGAACCTCGTCGAGCTGAACATGGTGATCCAGTACGCGGCCGTTGACCCCGTGCCGTTCCTGTTCCGCCTGAAGGACGCGCAGGAGATGGTGCGCGTCTGCGCCGAGGCCACGATCCGCGCCCTGGCCGCCCGCGCCTCCCTCGATTCGCTCCTGACCACGTCCCGCAGCGACATCGAGGCCGGCGTGGCCTTCGGCCTCAACGAGCGTTTGCGCCGCTATGGCACGGGACTGGCCGTCATCAGCGTGTGCTTGCAGGATGTTCATCCCCCGCTGGAGGTCGTGGACGCCTTTCGCGGCGTATCGAGCGCTTTCGAGGAGAAGGAGAAGCTCATCAACGAGGCCAGGGCCGACGCCGCCCGGCGGCTCTGGCTGGCGCGCGGCGAGGCCCGGGCGCAGGAGCTTGCCGCCCAGGCGACCGCCGCCAAACGCGTCAGCGCCGCCGCCGGCGACGCCGCTCGCTTCGAGCTGGCCGCCGCCGCGTACGCCGAGGCCCCCGACGTCACGCGCATCCGCCTCATCCTGGAGGCCATGGAAACCGTCCTGGCCCCGATCCGCAAGGTCATTCGCGGCGCCGAATGGAGGGGCCGCCATGACCTGCTTTTCTACGATTCGGATTCCTTGCCGCTGAGACCGCCGTCGGCCCCCGCGCCCCCCCAACAGGGCGGCGGGGCCGAGGGCGAATGAGGGAAAAAAACATGCGGAAGTGCAGTGTGGCGGTTCTCGTTGCGCTCTTCATCGTCTACCGGTCGCTGATCTTTGTGGATGAGACCGAGGACGTGATCGTGACGCAGTTCGGGCGGCCGGTGGCCACCTACAGCGCGGCCGGCCTCAAGCTCAAGTGGCCGTGGCAGAGCGCCATCCGCCTCGACCACCGCCTCCAAATCTACAATCCGCGTCCGTCGGAGTTCCTCACCGGCGACAAGAAGAACATCGTGCTGGACGCCTTTGTGCTCTGGCGCGTGGGGCAGGAGGACCCCTTGAAGTTCCTCAAGGCCGTCAACAACATCGTGACGGCCGAGGCGCGCCTGCACGACGTGGTGTGGTCGGAGTTCTCCTCCGAACTGGGCAAGCGCGACCTGACCGCCCTGGTCTCCATGAACACCGGCGAGATGCAGTTGCCCCAGATCATGGAGGCCGTGACGCTGCGCTGTCGCGACAAGGCCGCGCGCGATTTCGGCATCGAGATCGTGGACGTGGGTCTGCGCCGCCTCAACCTGCCCGAACAGAACAAGCCCAGCGTCTTCGACCGCATGCGCGCCGAGCGCCAGCGCAAGGCCACCGAGTACCGCGCCCAGGGCCAGAGCGAGGCCACCCGCATCCGCGCCGAGGCCGACAAGGAGGCCACGCGTCTCCTCAGCGAGGCCTACCGCGAGGCCGAAAAACTCCGCGGCCAGGGCGACGCCGAGGCCACGCGCATCTACAAGACCGCCCACTCCAAGGACCCGCAGTTCTTCGAGCTGGTGCGCACCCTCGACGCTTATCGCAAGTTCCTGAATGAGAAGACTACCATCTACATCTCTTCCGACTGGGAACTGCTCAAGCTGCTGACTTCGGGCCGGAAGGAGATCGCGAAACCCGCGAAGTGACGGCATGACGAAACGAAATGCGACAATGCTGGTCGTTGCGCTGGCCGCGGCGGGATACCTCCTGTCGGGCGTGTGCGTCGTCCGCCCCAACGAGGTGGCCGTCGTGCGGCGTTTCGGAAGGATCGTGGACCCCGGAGCGGCCCCCGGCCTGCATCTGCGGATGCCCCGGCCGTTCGAGCGCGTGGACAAGGTGAACGTCTCCGAGACACGCACCGCCAGCATCGGTTTTGAGGAACCCGATCAGCTCCTCGGCCGCCAGGCCCTTCCGCGTGAGAGCGAATTTTTCACCGCCGACCAGAACATCGTTGCGCTCAGGCTGATGCTTCAGTACACCGTCTCCGACCCCGTGAAGTTCCTGACGGTCATGGCCGACCCCGTAGCGGCGTGCCGCAAGGCCGCCGAACGCGCCCTCACGGCCCTGGTCGCGCGAACGGGCGTGGACGACCTCATCGGCCCGCAGCGCGTGGCCGTCTCCCACGAGGTCGCCAGGCAGATGCAGGCCGAGCTCGACCGCCTCGGCGCCGGCGTCGCCGTCACGTCGGCCAATCTTCAGACGCCCCTGCCGCCCCAGGACGTGGCCGCCGCCTTCAACGACGTGCAGAACGCCAAGCAGGAGATGCAGCAGGTGCAGTTCCAAGCCGAGGGCTACAAGAACGAGGCCGTGCTGAAGGCGCAAGGCGAGGCCGACAAGGTCCTGCGCGAGGCCGAGGCCTACCGCCAGCAGCGTACCGCCCAGGCCGAAGGCGAGGCCAAACGCTTCGACGACCTCTACGCGCAGTACAAGGACTCCAAGGAAGTCACCAGCCTGCGCCTTTACATCGAGGCCATGGAAGAAATCCTGCCCCTCATGAAGAAGGTCATCGTGGACTCCAGGCCGGGGGGTGAGATGGACATTGGGATAATCAAGAGGGAGCCGTGAACGGAGGGACGCGGGG
>CAYPFP010000119.1:0-15714 GCA_964409935.1 uncultured Planctomycetota bacterium
AGATTTGTGGCGCCCCGCCCCGCGTTCCGCCTGAACCCAGAGGAACGATATGTCAGGAAAAACGGTCACGTGTCTGGGCCTGCTCTTCTTCACCTGCACGATCGCCGCCCAAGCCGATCCCTGCAAGAAGGACTTTGTCCTCTACCATCACGACGCTCGTTACAGCGCCTTCCCGAGCCTCTACAAGTCCCCCCACTCCGACGAACTCTGGGTTTCGTTCGGCTGGAACACCACCCGCTCCCACTACGGCAAGGCGGCGGGCGGAGAGACCGGCCACATCTCCCTGTACTCGCCAGACGGCGGAGCCACATGGCTCGAAAAAAGCAAGGACCCCTACTACAAGGAGCCGCCCGACGAGAGGTCCTATCTCGTCCTGAGGGACGGCACGGCCATATCCGTAGGACCGCTCATGCATGAAGTCCTGCCGGCCGAACGGAAACAGGAGATGGTCAAGCGCGGCATCCTTGTGAAGGACTGGCCCGGCGGGAACATCAGCGCGTCTTATCGCGTGCGCATGTCGCGGAAGCGACCGGGCGAGCAAAAGGCTCAATCCAGTTTCCTGGAACTGCCGTTTTTTGCCTCAATGGGCGGCTTCGGCTTCGGTGTGGTCTTGCCCGGCGACATCGTCCTGAAGCCCGTCTACGGACTGGCATCCGGTGAGGACCCCGCTTACAGGGCATGGGTCCTGAGGTCGGAAGACAAAGGCGACACTTGGCAACTCGTCACCCAGGCTTACGACCAGGAGCACGCCTTCGGCGAGACCGACGTGCTGGCGCTGCCCGACGGCCGCGTGCTTGCCATGATGCGCGCCGAGGGCGGCAAGACTAGCGCGCCCCTCTATGACCGAGGCTTCTTGTGGCAAACGGAGTCCCACGACGCCGGCAAGTCATGGTCGCCGCCCCGCATGACGAACATGTGGGGGTATCCGCCCACGTTGCTGCTGCTCAAGAACGGCGACGTGCTCTGCTCGTACGGCTACCGCCGCAGGCCCTACGGAGTCCGCGCCTGCTTCTCGAAAGACGGGGGGCGCACATGGGACGCCGCAAATGAGGCGATCCTTCGCTTTGACGCCCTGGCCTCACGGGGATCGTCCGTCAGGGCCAACCCAGGCGACCTCGGCTACCCTCGTTCCGTCGAGATGTCCGACGGAAGCATCTTCACCGTCTACTACATCACGCTGGGCGACGGCGTGACGCATATCGCCGCAACACGATGGTCGCCGGACTACCGCGGCCCGGCGGGACTTCGTCGCGGCGCGGCTGCCATACCCAACCCGAAGCCGGACCCCTCTCTGGCGCCCGAATGCATCCTCGGCGAGGTCGGCGCCCGCAAGTTCGACTTTGCGATGATGCAGACATTCATTCCCACCGCCGACACGATCAGCATGATCGCCATCCGTGTCGCCAAGGACAGCGCCGACCCCAGACTCACCCACACGCACGGCATGCATGTGGCTGTCCGCCGCCCCGAAGCAGACCGATGGTTCACCAAGGCCATGGCATCATCCAGGATGCTGAAGCCCGAAGAGGTGAATATAGGGGGCTGGAACGCCTTTGTCTTTGATCCGCCGGTCCATGTGAAGCCAGGAGATCTTTACGCCTTCACCGTCTACAATTCCGACTGGCTTGGGGCCACCGACACACTTCCCACGCGCCTCCGCCCTGGACTCACCGGCGACCGCTCATGGTTCCTCAACACCAACGCCGGCCAAACCCTTGACTATCCCAACGGGTCGGTCTCTCCCGATGAAACAGACGACCTTGCCTTCAAGGTGTACGCCCAACCCGGCCCGCTGCCTTCGGATCCGCGATAGCGCCAGTTCGACGAACGCCTTCACGGCCAACATGCGCGCAGGACCTATAGCCACATCCGCGCCACGGCGACTACGGCAACCAGGGCCGCCAGAAGGCCTAGCCAGACACTAACGGCTACGATCGTTGCCCGCTTCGCCCGGTCCGCCTCCCACCACGTGGCGGGCCGGATGCCCTGGGCCAGAAACGTAACGATTCCGGCCAGGTTGATGCAGATGATGTTCATAACCACAAGGACGCCCGCACACCATGCCTCACGCCAGTGGCCGGCGCCGATCAGCATGCCACATGTGACCAGCAGCGGCACCGGCGCGACGAGTATTCCCACAACCGCCGCGTCAAGCGCCTTCCTGGCCAAACGCTTGTCCCCAAGCGTCATGGACAAGGCCAACGCCATGTTGGACCCCAGCAGCGGGGCGATGACCATGGCGCCGATGACGACCGCTATATTCCCCCGCAGGATGCCCGTCGCCGCGCCGAGGAGGAGGTTCAGAAGAGCTTTGACAAACTGCGGCGCTCCATGACCGAAACGATCCAGACCATGGCCCTCATGGCCGAAATGAGAGACCCCTACACGGCAGGGCATCAGCGCCGTGTGGCGGACCTCGCGGCGGCCATCGCCAAGGATCTCGCCCTCACAGATGACAACGTCGAGGCCATCCGCATGGCGGCGCTCGTGCACGACATTGGGAAGATTCGCGTACCGGCCGAGATTCTCACGATGCCCAACCATCTATAGGAAGTGGAGTTCGACATCGTCAAAACCCACCCGGAGATAGCCTATAACATTCTCAAAAAGATTGACTTCCCCTGGCCCGTGGCCCAGATTGTGGTCCAGCACCACGAACGCATGGACGGATCCGGCTACCCGGCGGGGCTTTCCGGCGAGAGCATCCGCCTGGAGGCCCGAATCTTGGCGGTGGCCGATGTCGTCGAGGCCATGTCGTCTCATCGCCCCTACCGACCGGCGTTCAGTCTGGAGAAGGCATGCCTGGAAGCGATGCGCAACCGCGGCACACTGTACGACGCGAGCGCAGTGGATAGTTGCATCAGGCTTTTTGAGGAGAAGAAGTTCTCCTTCAGCCACTGATTACAAAGCGGCGTGTCCGGGGGATTTGCGCCCCACGCTTTCGCCATCCCCCGGCTTCAAGGAAGTGTCATCCTGCGCCGGCCTCAGCCTGCCACCTCGGCCACGAGGATCGTGATGTCGTCCTCCGGCGGCGTACTCCCGCGGAAATCGGCGGACTTGCGGTAGATCTCGGCGGCGATGGCTTCGGCGTTCCTGTCGCCCAACTGCGCCAACATGTTGCGGATGCCCTGTTGCCCCAGACGAAGGCCCTGTTCGCTCTTGCATTCGGCGAGTCCGTCGGTAAGCATGATGATCTTGTCGCCCGGCTGAAGCGTAATCTCGTTCTCCTCGAACTTCACCTTTGTCGCCGCCCCTATCAGGGGTCCTCCGGTCTCCAACATCTCAAGGATATTTGTCTGCTTGCGGAGCACGAACGGCGTTTGGTGTCCCGCCCTGACAAAACGGAACTTTCTGCTCGCGCGATCAAATATCCCGTAGAAGACCGTTACGTAGTGACCGGTTCGCAGATGGGTAAAGAGATAATCGTTGATCGCCGTGACCACGGAGGAAGGCGAACTGTTCTGGAAGGAGAATTGGGCGAAGGCGATCTTCGTCATCCCGGCCACGAAGGCGGCAGGGATGCCGTGGCCGGCTACGTCGGCGATCATGATGCCGAGAAGGTTGTCGTCCAGGACCACGAAATCGTACAGGTCGCCACCCACCTGGCCCGCCGGGGCGTACCGAACCGCGAAAGACAACCCATGGTTGTCCGGCAGCTTTTCCGGCAGCAGGCTGCGCTGGATGCGGTTGGCGATCTCCAGTTCTCGCTCCAACCGGTCCCGCGCCGCAAGGACCACTTCATCCTCGATATCCGCGCGCTCCTCGACGCTCATCGCGCCTTCCTCCAGGACCGACGCCCGGTACAAACGCTCCCACACCACGTTGCGGGTCAGGACGGAGCGCAAGAGATGGTTGATCTGTTGGGCCAGACGACCGATCTCGTCCCTTCCACGCGAGGCCCCCAGGCGCTCGACCTCCTCAGGCGTCCTTTCCTCGGCTGCGTGGGTCAGCGCTTCCACGCGGCCAATGATCAGGAGGCGTACGCCGATGGTGAGGATCACGATGGTCACGACTCCCACCATCAGCCACACGTTGACGAGCGTCTGTTCGTCCGCCCTCACCCGGGCCATCAACTGGTTCGGGGAAAGTCTCAGATGGATGACGCCCGCCGGTCCGCCCTTTGCGGGGAAGGGGGCGTAGACGGCCAGGTGCGGCTCGACGTCATGGTACCGCCGCTTGACGATCCTCCTGTTCGCCTTTATCGCGCTATAAAGCAGCGGGTTTTGCTGTTCGCCGGGGGTGGGCCGTTGGAGACTCGCCAGGGGCGTCAACCCCCCGGACCCGTCGGCCGCGAGACGGTAGTAGACAAGCTGGAGGATCTCCGGCCGCCAGCGACACGCGAAATTGATGAGGGACTGCAGCCGCTGCGGGTCCTTGGCCGCCTCCTGAAGAGCCACATGGCCCTCCATCCCCTCAAGCAATTGTCTGGCCTCTTTCTCAAGGGCCTCATGAGCCGCCCTGCGCTCATTTATCCAATGAACCAGGCAAACAACCGCTCCCGATAGAGCGACGCATACGATGATATATACGTTTATCTTTCGAACCAACGTCATCGGCACGTCCTTCTTTGCCGTGCCAAACACGGCTCGCCTGGGCCAGGATACTCCATCGGGCCGCCTCCCACTGACCAGCCGCTACCTTGCCACGATCTCAAGGTCATCGAAACAGGCCACCGAATCCGCCTGGGACCAAAGCCCAATCTTCCCTTTCGCGAACATGCGGTCTCTGGTTTCAATGAGAGGTTCGTCATTCAGCAGGCAACGCACGTTCTCTCCGCGGCACTCTACGGCCATTGTGTACCAGCGGTCCTTCTCCAGCCGCATCTTCTTCGTCGCCAAAGGCTGCCGGAAACCGTCCACGAACCGGTACAGGCGCACGCTACCCTCCTGCACGCTGGGCGCCACGACGTAGTAATTCTTCGTATTCTGGAAGCGGAACATAATCCCGCTGGAAGCCTCAACCAGCCCGGATCGTATCTTCATTCGCACCGTGACGTCGAAGTCGGTGAACACCTTGGTCGAGACAACGCTTCCAGGAAACTCATATGCCTTGGACGTCTGTGCGTACACGTTCGGCTTGGACGGGGCCGTATCCTCTCTCACCACGCTCCAAGCCCCAAAAAAAGGCGCAAAGTCCGGCGCATCGCCGCCGGCGGAGTCCCCGTCAAAAGTCCAAGAGAATTTCGCACCGGCCGGCACATCGCTTTTGCGCGAGTCCTCGTCGCCGTATGACGGCAGGGCGCGGGTGCGAATGCAGCCCGGCAGGCAGGCCAGCACCCCCACAACAATAACGAGCACTCTTCGCAATCGCCTCATGCACACTCTCATGGGACAGAACGCCGACATCATGGAAGTCCCGGGACGCCACTCTTGCGGGTTCAGTCTTACGCGGGTCTTGCCCTGGTAAGATGATACTTTTCCTCCAGGCGGGAGTCAAACGATTATTGCCGCGTCAGATGAAGTAGAACACCGTTGCGAGGATCAGGTAGACGGCTACGAGTTGCGCGCCCTCCAGCCAGTTGCAGCGACCGTCGGCGGCGAGCGAGTTCACGATCATGACCGCGAGAACCACCGACGCCTTGCGCAAGGGCCACTCCGGCCTCTGCCCTGCCGCCTTCAACTCATCCCATGTGTCAAACAGATGCCGGTGAGTTACCAGGGCGAAGATCAAGCCGCAGATGTAGATGGCCGCCAGCAGTCCAGACACGACCCCGCTGATCGCAGGCATGTACTCCCCGCCGCTCGTACGCGAATACACCGAGGGAATCGCCAGGCCCACACAGCAGATGACGAGCATTGTCGCGGACACACCCGCCGAGTACCGGTTGAACCGCTGCTCAGTATATTTCAGCCCCCCGAAGAACATGGACGCCCCAATCAGCAGCAGAATGTTCCCAATAATCGAACCGACGATGGAAGCCTTGACCACTTCCATCAGCCCGCGGCGGATGGCAAAGACGGAGACCAGCAGCTCGATGAGGTTGCCGAACGTCGCGTTCATCAAACCGCCGACCGTATGGTTGGACTGAATCGCGACGCTTTCGGTCGCGCGGCCGATATAGCGGGCCAGAGGGACAAGGGTGCACACCTACACACAGAAGATGACAAGGTCGGGCGCCTTTGCGATGTGGCAGACAACCGAGATCGTCACGAAGATCAGCAGCGCAAAATAAACCCGGTCCACCGCCATTGGCCGCACGACAGCGCCTGGACGGCTCTGATCGTCGCTCATGGAAGTTGCAGCGAGAAAGGTATGCAGTCCGCGATTCGGAAGTTCCGATTTGACATGTTTGCGCGGGCTTCAGCTCGCCCGCCCCAACCGGTGATCTGAGGTCACAATGCTCTCGCTCGTACTCCCTACTTGATCGTCAAAGGCATGGCTTCGAACTGCGGCGACTCAATCTTCAAGGCGGGAGGATCCGCAGGCACAACAAACACACAGCACGCCTGTATCTTAGGCTCGCTATCGAATATATACTCCCTCTTCTTTTCCGCTCGCGTCACATTCTCGGCGTCCTTTCCGAAGGCGTACATCCTGTATTGATTCGTCCCGTCGGTTACCGCGAGGGACGTCAGATCCACTGCGCACGCCTTCTTGGTCTCTTCGCCGAAGGTCATGTCCTGGAAAGCGGAGGCCTCCATCTCCAGGGTAACATAAAGGAACGCCTTCCCCTCCTCCGGCCGGACAGTCTTGCCTTTGTCAAAAAGCCGCTCGGACTTCTCGGCGGAGACCACTTTCGCCTTCACCTTGACCGTCGCGGCGGGGGCCGCAGGGGCCGCAGGGGCCGCCGGGGCCGCAGGGGCAGTGCCGGGGAAAGCAGGCACACTCGGAACGGCAGGAGCGGCCGGCGCCGCCGGAGCCGCCGCGGGAGCAGTCGGAGCCGCAGGCACAGTCGGAACTGCTGCAGGCGCAGCAGGCAGACCCGGTATCGTCGGCATGGCAGGCGCGCCTGGAACCGCGGGCGCCGCCGGCGCCGGGATCCCCGGCACGGCCGGCATTCCTGGAACGGCCGGCACCGCCGGAGTGGCCACAGGGGCTCCCGGCAATCCCGGAACCGCGGGAGCCGGCGCGGGGGCGGGTGCCCCCGGAACGGCCTCCGGAGCCGGTAACGCCGGGGCCGCAGGCAGTGCCGCCGCCTCGGGCGCAGCCGCAGGAGTCGCGGCCGGCGCCTGAGCCGGCGCAGCCGCCGCAGGCGTTGCCGGAGGCGCCGGCGCTTCTTTCTTGGCCGCCGTTCCCGGCTGTGCCGGTTGCGTCTCAAGAAGCTTCATGGGATTCGGACTGCCCGTCATGATTGTTGAAACCGCGACCAGCGCCAGAGCCACGAACGCCATGAGGATGGGGATGATCAGCATCGCCGAAGGCCCCTTCTTCGCCTTCTTCGCCGACAGGACGGGCTGCGCAACCGCGGCACTGGGGACCGGCTGCTGCGGGAACCCCGCTGGAGGAGGACCAAATGCGCTTGGCGGAGGCGCCACTGGCGGGGCGGGGACATCGTCGAGGACCACTGTCTGCGCCATCTCGTTCGGGTCAGGCGGAAGCACGATCTCGTCACTGGCGGGGGCGGGAGCCGGGGCGGGGCGAGGGGCCATGGCAGGTCGCGCCGGCGCCGTCGCCGGGGCAACCGGACGGGCTTGGGCAGCCGGCGCCGCAGGCGGAGCGGCAACTCCAGGCGCGGGGCGCGCCACGGCCTTGCCCGGGATGCGCATCACATTTTTGCAGAAGGGACACTTGCCCAACTTGCCGGCAAATTCATCCCGTATATTGAGAAGCTTATTACATTTTGCGCACTTCACCAGAATGGCCATGACCCAGTCTCCTGGCAATCCAAAGGGCCTACTACCTCAACGAAAGCCCCAACACAGCCCCCATTATACCACCTTCGCGAGGACTGAACAGCCTTTTTGGCGGCCGCTCACGCATCCATCCGCACACAATACAGCAGGACATTCTCCGCCCATAAGGGGTTCCTACTATACGCTTCTCCTTGCCATTGTCAAAGCTAATTTCGCAGTGGTACTGCAGAGAATTAAATTGAACGACGCGGCAGGTGTCAAATAGACTATTGCACCGGCTCCAGGTTCTACGGCCTTGGTCTGCGGAAGGCAACGGGCCGAATCCCGGCAGCGGTTTCATCCCGGCGGATTCCCGCGCCGGCCACCGATGGTTCTACAGGCAACACGGAGCACCAAACATGAAACCCAATATCGTCGTCATACTTACCGACGACCAGGGATACTGGGCGATGGGGTGTGCGGGCAATCCGGAAATTCGCACACCCAACCTTGATCGTCTTGCCCGGACCGGAATCCGCTTTGAAAACTTCTTCTGCGCGTCCCCGGTCTGTTCGCCGGCCAGAGCGTCCCTAATGACCGGGCGCATGCCATCGCAACACGGTATCCACGACTGGATCCGCAAAGGAAACCTTGACAGCAAGGACGACCGCGGCATCGAGTACCTTCACGGAATGACCGCGTACACAGAGATACTGGCCCGCCACGGATACGTGAACGGCCTCAGCGGCAAGTGGCATATGGGCGACACCGGACGCCCCCAAAAGGCCTTCTCACACTGGTTCGTCCACCAGACCGGAGGCAGCAATTACTACAACGCGCCTATGATCCGCAACGGAACGCCCTACAACGAGCCTCGCTACGTTACGGACGTCATCACCGACGATGCTCTGGAATTCATCGAGAAGCAGAGGGCCGCGTCCCGGCCCTTCTATCTGAGCGTCCATTACACGGCGCCGCACAGCCCGTGGGTCGGCCAGCACCCCAAGGACATCGTGGATTCCTACGATGCCACGCCCTTCAAATCCTGTCCTGATGTGGGGTGTCATCCCCTGCAGATCAACTCCGCCCCGCGAGGAACGGGTCCTCAGCGGCGCGAGATTCTGAAGGGCTACTTTGCCGCCGTGACCGCGATGGACCTCAACGTCGGCAGGATACTCGACACGCTGGAGGCGACCGGCATCCGCGAGAACACGCTCGTCTTCTTTACCACCGACAACGGTATGAACATGGGCCATCACGGCATCTACGGCAAGGGGAACGGGACATTCCCGGCGAACATGTACGATACGTCGGTCAAGGTTCCTGCGATTATCTCGCTGCCGGGACGCTGTCCCCAGGGCTTCGTGGAGCAAGGTCTGTACAGCCATTATGATTTCATGCCCACGCTCCTGGACTACCTGGGCTTTGAGAACCCCGAAGCCCAGATGTTCCCCGGCAGGAGTTTTGCCGCGATCCTGCGCGGCGAAGCGCCGGAGCGCCCTGCACCTGACGCGATTGTCGTTCTCGACGAATACGGACCGACGCGCATGATCCGCAACCGTCAGTGGAAATACGTCCACCGCTATCCCTACGGCCCCCACGAACTGTACAACCTTGCCGAAGACCCCGACGAGAACAACAATCTCGTTCGCGATCCCGCAAGCCAGGCCGCCCTCACGTCCATGAAGGCTCGACTTGACGAGTTCTTCGTCCGGTACTCCGATCCCCGGCGCGACGGCGCCCGGGAAGCCGTGTATGGCACGGGCCAGCTTGACCTCGCCGGCCCAGCCGGCGCCGGCCGGAAGGCTTTCATGGATGAGTTCCGCTACATTGATGAGAACGGGAAACCCAGAGACGCCGACTACAAGCCCCTTGCTTTTCCGCCGAGATGACGCGTGAGCACACAAATTCCTTTTGGCGACCACATCGGCTTGTGGGCCAATGAGTTAAGCCCCTGGTTGCCGGATTGCATCTTCGATGGGCACGTCCACCTCTCCCCCTCCGACGTGATAGCCCCCATCACGCCGGAGCGCCGGAAGGAGGGCTTGTGCGCCTTCCCGGAGTACCGGTGGGAAGACGCGCGCGCCGCCTATGAGAATCTTTTCCCCGGCAAGAAAATCGGCGGTATCTTTGGCTTTCCCCTGCCTTTGCGCGAGGTTCGCCTCGAAGACGCCAACCAGTATATCCTCGACCTGATGCGCCACCACTCGGAACTCAAGGGGTTCATCCTTGCACATCCCACGGACGCCCGGAGAACCATCGCGCAGTTTGAGGAGGCCCAAAGGGCTGGACTCCGCTTCTCCGGCGTAAAGCCCTACTATGACCTATTGGGCAAGAGCAACTACGAGACCACCATGCCTGAGTTCATCCCGGAGGAACTGCTCGAATTCATGCATGCGGAGCGGCTCCTCATGATGCTCCACACTTCGGGAATCGGCGTCGGCGACACGCAGAACCAAATCTACCTCAAGTCCGTGGCGCTTCGGTACCCGCAAATCAGGATCGTCCTTGCCCACATGGGCCGGTACCTCAAGCCGGAGCAGTTCGATGCCTTCATGGCCTCCAGCGTCATGCAGAGCTGCCCCAACCTGTTCCTTGATACCTCCTACGTGACCCTCCATTCCGTCTATCGGAGCTTCCTCGCTCACAGGGAACTTTGGCCCCGCCTGCTCTTTGGGACGGATTTTCCCTATGGCCTGTGGGTCCAGTATGAACGATCCCCAGACGTGGCAGGTCCCGCCACCCACAATGCCTATCACGTCATCAAGGCCATCAAGGACGTCATTGAGGAACTTCACCTCGATCAGGATACGGAAGCGCAGTTGAAGGCGGACATCTTCTGCCAGAATGCCCAACGCGGCGCGTCCGCCCGACGGCTTGGCGGACGCGGCGCGTCAGAGGACTGACGCGGCGTGCCGGAACCTTACCGTGTTTCAGCCGAAACCTCGAACCGCGTAAAGCGGTTTGACGTGTTTGTGTGCGCGCCGGAGGTATTGACCATTGTGAGATGCAGATAGAACGCGCGCACATTCGCGAATTCCGGCCGGGCCGCGCCGTCCAACACAAGGGCCTCTTTGCACCACCCCTGGGCGCGCGGGTTCACGCTCTTTCCCTCGGTTGTATCGCTGACAAGGACATTCCCGCCGTCAAGCGAAAGGCCCGCCGTGTTGGTTGCTCCAAGATTACGGCCGTTTGCCGCGCCCTCAACGACAACTCGCACATTCGACAGCGGCTTGTCCGAAACACACTTCCACTTCGCCTCGACACGATTCGCGCGCCCCTTGACGCCATGCGTGGAGATTTCCCCCCGCTTCCACAGCAGAAATTCCGCGCCTTGCACTTCCGCCAGATGAAGGTACTTGCGCGACGCAAAGTCCTCCACGTATGCGACTCTTTCAGCCCCCTCCGTCCTGGGACGCGTTGCGTCCGGTTCCAGCCTTACTTCACGACGCTCCGGCGCGATGGTGCCGCACGTCACCCGAAGCTCTTCCAGCGTACTGCGACCGGGACGACCCGTCACCGTCAAGCGCACGTGGAACTCGTGTCCCGAGAACGCCGGCTCCGCGACCGCCAGCGCAAACGGCCCCGCCGTCTTCGCTTCCATTCCGCCAATCCCACGCCCGCCGCTATCCGACACGCCAATGCCCGTCACCAAGCCCCCGTCCTGACTTCCCTTCAGTTCCGCCTTCACGCCGGCCATCTTGAACGGCGACGTGAAATAATACCTCAACTCGATCTGCTCAAGCCCTGACCTGCCCACATCGCAGGAAAGAGTTTCATTCTGGCCGTCCCACGTGAGGCCCAGAAATCCCCGAAAGGTCGCGTCGTCCAGAAAATCCTCGCCGCCGAAGGCATCCACGTATTCATAAACGCCGTTTTCGTCACCCGCAGCCTCAACCGGGCGGCCCGTTGACATGTTGGCCGACGCCAACGGCAAACCGCGCGCCCCTTCACGATGCACTTCGGCCACGACACCCATCAGCCATTCCCGCGGCCGCACGATGGAGGGATCATCCGATTGCAACCAGGCCGAAGGACTCCGCCACTTGTTATCCACGCAATAGAAGAACATCGGCACGTTGAACTCGCGGCAGACCTCCACCTGTTGCGGCGGCGTTTCGTTGAAAGGCGCTCCAGGGTCTGGGGATGCCGTGATGCAGTCAATGACCGGCTTGCCCGTCACCAGGTACTTCTGCAGGTAGCGGCGGAACCGCGCCCGATCAAACCCATAGGGGTCAATGATCCAACCGTCGGCGCGCAACTTGGGATGCGGAATGTCCGGCATGGTCAGCCACTGGTACACCTGGACGCCGTATCTCGCCTTCACATGGTCGTACAGCGAATTCAGGATGTGAAGCCCGTTGTTCCATGTGACGTTCTCCTCGCTCAGACAAACGGCGTGAATCTGTTTCAAATCCAACGCCTGAAGCACGGTATCGGTGTCACGCACATACTCTTCCAGCGGGCGCGAGTGCTTGATGCGGTCAAATGTGTACAAGAGGACAAGGTTCGGCTTGGCCTTCGCCGTCGCGTCGCTCAGCATCTTCCGGTACCTGGGGAGGGCATCGGCGAACTGCGCTGCGTCCTTGTAAATGAACTTGTACACCGAGAAGTCGCAAAAGTCGAAGAGCGTCCCGTAGACGCCGACCTTCGAATGGTCGAGGTCTTCGGCGGCGCTCACAACACACAACAACGCCATCAAGACAATGCACACTCTCTGCATGTCACGCACTCCCAGCCCACTACGTCCGTCTTCCGCCCTGCATTATAGCCAAAGCCCTTCTCCCTTGACATAATCAGGACTTGAATCCGGCGAACCGGTTGACTATAAGTATAAGGCCGATTTTCCGACACGACAGCGGGAACAGCCCCCGCCATCCGCAAAGCAGGGATCATGAGAAGGATACCGGCAAACATCCTGTTCCTCGGCCTTGTGAGTTTCTTCACCGACCTGTCGAGCGAAATGGTCATTCCCGTAATCCTGCCGCTCTACATGAACGCCATCCTGCCTGCGGCGATCGCGCTGCCGGCCATCGGCCTGATCGAGGGAGTCGCCCAAAGCTCGGCAAGCCTCCTCAAGCTCGTGTCGGGTTGGGTCTCCGACAAGGTCGGCCGCCGCAAGGCGCTCGTCGTCCTCGGTTACGGAGTATCCGCCGTCACAAAACCCCTCTTTGCCGGGGCGTCGGCCTGGCCGCATTTCCTCTTCATCCGCTTCGCCGAGCGCGTCGGCAAGGGCCTCCGTTCCGCGCCGAGAGATGCCCTTCTCGCCGCCTCGGTGGACGTCACGGCGCGCGGGACCTCCTTCGGTTTCCACCGCGCCATGGACACGGCAGGCGCATTTTTTGGACTTGTCGCCGCGCTTATCCTGGTGGAAGTCCTCCGACTTGAGCCTCACACCTTCGCGCCCCTGTTCCTCATCTCCTTCATCCCTGCCCTAGTGGCCGTCATCATTCTTGCGGCCTTTGTTCGCGAGATGCCGGCCCCGAAGACACCCGTAAACGCTGAAACGGCCTCCTCGCCTCCTTTTACGGCCCAGTTCAAGTTCTACATGCTGATCCTCGGCATCTTTGCACTCGGCAATTCGAGCGACGCCTTCCTCGCACTGCGCGCAAACCAGGTCGGCTGCCCCACTTCGGAAATCCTGCTCCTGATGATACTGATGAACGCCGTTTCCGCCGCGCTGTCCACATGGTTCGGGGGCCTCTCCGACCGCATCGGACGCCGAAGCGTCATCGTGGGCGCTTTTGCCCTGTACTCCCTCGTATATTTCGGGATCGGCGCCGTGACCGCCCGATGGCAATTGTGGCCCCTCCTTGCGATGTACGGGATTTACTACGCCATGTCGGAGGGAACTTTGCGGGCGATGGTCGCCGACCTTGTTCAGCCCGACGCGCGGGGGCGGGGTTACGGGATGTTTCACATGGTGGTCGGTCTCATGGCCGTGCCGTCGAGCCTGATCATGGGTCTACTATGGAAGACGGCGGGCGCCCAATTGGCTTTTTCGTTCGGAGCCGCGCTCGCCCTCATCGCGGCGCTCCTGCTGTTGGCGGTCCGCGTTCCCCCAGTTAACAGTGTCCAACTTCCGGCCTGACGCGGTACAAAGGAGTATGCAAATGAACCGAGTAACCGTTATCCTCTTGGCCTTGTTCCTCTCCATGCCCATTGCGGCGACCGGCGCACCTGACGTAAGTATCGAGAACGCGCGAGCGCGCCTTGTCATCGGCGCCGACGGCGTGTGGAAATGCATCACCGACAAGGCCACGGGCAAAGATTACGCCTACACGGCAAGTCCCATCCCCTTCGCGAGCGTCTCCCTCGCCAAGAAAAGGCACGCAGCCGAGGCCCTGAGCCGGCAAGGACCGGAGCTGACGGTGAGGTTCAAGGACACGCCCGTCACCGCCACGTACCGCATTGAGCTTACCGATGACTGGATTCTCCTGAAACTCCAAGCCGTCGGCGGAGGCGAGATTGACTCCATCGAGTTCATGCGCGTCCCACTAACCCTTACCACCAACATCGGACGCAAACTCAACATAGCATGGGACGACCAATACTCCATCTGTCTCGCGGCGACAAATATGCAAACCGACTGCAGCGCGTCCTCGACCAAGGACGCGGCGTTTCTGTGCGCCCGGGCCTGGCCGCAATTCGGCCTTTCCGGTGCGGCCGTCGCACTGCTCACTTGTCCCACGTCCGAGGTGAAGGCGCTCTTACGCAAGGTTTCAGTGGCCTTTGACCTCCTGCGAAACGAAGCCACCGGCCCCAACGGCGGCGTCCCTTCGAAGGACCTGCCGGCGGCCAGGGCATCCTACTGGTTCCTTGCCGGTATCACGGAAAAAGAGCTGGACGAACTTATCGCCTACGGCAAGAAGGCCGGCATCAAACAGGTGATGTTTTCCCAGGGCTGCTGGTCGAAGACAACGGGCCATTACCTGATCAGGGAAGCCGCCTATCCCGACGGACTGGCCGGCCTGAAAAAGGCAGTGGCTCGACTCCACAGTGAAGGGTTTCTCGTCGGCATGCACACCTTCGTTTCGAAGGTCTCCAAGAACGACCCTTATGTGACCCCTGTTCCGGACAAGCGCTTCTGGAAAGATATGGAGGCGACGCTCTCGGCCGACATTGACGACAAACAGACCAACATCGTCGCCACCCAGGCGCTCGAAACGTGGCCCGCGTCACCGCTCTGCAAACAGAAGATATGGGAAGGCGGCGTCACGAGGCACATGGACGCCATCATTGACGACGAAATCGTGCAATACGAAGCCATCGGTCCGGAAGGCGTAAACAACGCTTTCCTCAACTGCAAGCGCGGAGCCTACGGCACCAAAGCCGCTCCGCACAAAGCGGGCGCAAAAATCTACCATTTCGGCGTGGACGGCTGCATCAACGGCTACATCATTGACCAGGAAACCGACCTGCTCAGCGAAGTCGCCTCGCGCAACGCCGCCGTCTTTAACGAATGCGGGTTCGACATGGTCTATTTCGACGGAGGCGAGGATATTCCCCGCCCGCACTATTGGCACTACTCCGCAAAGTTCCAGTCCGCTGCGGTCAGCAGATACACCAAGCGGCCCATCATCCACATGGGCACGATCATGACGCACCTCGTCTGGCACTCCTTCACGCGCAGCGGCACCGTTGACACCTACCTCAACACCCTCAACGGCGCCATCATCTCCGGCGCGCCCGTTGACAACTGGCCGACGGTCAAGGAACATATTGACGCCTCAGTGCGATACCTTCTGCGATGCGAGGCCGACATGCTGCCCGGCGAGTTGGGCTGGTTCGGCATCTGGCCCAAAGGCAAGAACACCGACGGCCTGCAGCTTGACGAGGCGGAGTACCTCATGTCGAAGTCGCTGGCCCATAACGCCCCCATCTCCCTGGAGACAAGCTTCCGCCAGATGGAATCCCATCCCCTGACACCGGCGATCCTTGA
>CAYPFP010000120.1:0-15525 GCA_964409935.1 uncultured Planctomycetota bacterium
GCACTATACCACATCCGAAAAGCAATATCACTATATTATGCGAAGCTCAATAGGCAGGCTTCGTAGGACAATTGGATGCCCTCGAGGGTCAGATACGGCGCGTGGATGAAGCCGCCCGCCAAGTGCGGAACGACGAGCGCCGCGGAACCGCCGGTGACGAACTGCGTCAGCGAGTCTCCCAGTTTCTCCCGCAGCAACGCCGCGACGCCGGAGATGCCGGCGACCGCGCCCCAGTAAATCCCCGAACGAATGGCCTCCGCCGTATTGCGGCCGTACAGCCCGCGCGGCCTGCGCACCTCCACCTGAGGCAGGAGCGCCGTGTACTTGGCCAGGGCCAGAGCCGAAAGGCGCATGCCCGGAGCAATCAGCCCGCCCATGAACTCGCCGCGCGCGGAAACCAAGTCGAGAGTAATGGCGGTGCCCACGTCCGCCACCAGCGCCGGTCCGTTGCAGCGGCGATGCGCCGCCAGCGCATTCAACAGGCGGTCCGCGCCGACGCGTTCCGGCTCCTCCGTCAGGTTGATGATGGGCACGGAAATCTCCTTGCCGATGGAGACCGGCGACTTGTGGGCGATGCGGCGGTAGGCGACCGCCAGTTGCCGCGCGCACGGGGGATTCACCGACGCGATAACGGCGTCTGCAACGTCCTTGACGCGCGCCGCCGCAGCCCCGGCTTCGCGGGCGCGCTCGACGGGCAGCCACCGCGCCCACACCATCTTGCGTCCCTCAAAGAGCGCGTAGGCGACGTTGGTGTTACCGATGTTGAGGGCAATGATGCGTCGGGCGGGACGGCCTTCGCTCATGGCAATGCTTTCCTGATCAGGGCCTCTTTTCGGCTGCGGCGACAAACACTTGCGGCTGAGAGCCCACCGCGTACGTCCGCTGAACGGTCTCGGCCAGCTTCTTGGGTTCGGCCACAACATCGGCAAAGCTCACAAAATGCGCGACCGGGTTTCTTCCCCCCTCGATCCCGCACCCGCCCATGCCTCCCCCCGGCCCGACGCGGTGGCTGGCGAGGTCGTCCGGCGTCACAAGACCCGTGGCCAGGCCGTCCTCGCGGTACCGCACGCCCCAGAAGCAGGGTGACTTGCACATCAGACTCAGTTCGCCCGGCTTCAGAGGGATGAAGTCTTCTTCGCCGTTCGAGAAGGCGTATCGCCCCGGCCTGGGCCGTCCTTCGACCATGTTGCGGGCGTTGTCGTAGTCCCAGAAGAAATTGACGGCGAAGCCCAGATGCGTTTCGACCAGCGGCAGGTCGCGATAGAAATTCAGCGTCTTGTGGAATCCATCCGCCCGGCCCGCGCGGTAGCGCACAAGCACCGGCCCCGATGCCTCGCAGACAAGGTCGAGAATCTCGTCGCGCGCGACACGGCCCGTGTCGTTGAAACCGGCCCAGCTCGTCTCGCCGGGGTGAGTGATGTCGAGGTTGTTGAGGGCCTTCACCTCCCAAATATAAAGGTGTCCGCCCTGGCGTCCAAGAAGAATCTTGTAGCGGGAATTTTCCACCCACTTGCTGCCTTCGGGATGCGGACCTTTCGGTCTGCATTCGGCGTCGTACGTGCGGATGGGGTCTTTCACTTCCGGCGTTGGTTTGGGCATCCCTCCTTCGACGTCGAAGTACACGTAGAACCATCGCTCCATCCTGGGCGGCAGTTCGCCGTCGGCGATCCACACCACGCGGCCGGTCGGGCGCCTTGCCTTGTCAAAGTTCTCCGCCTTGTCGAGCTGACAGGCGACTTCGCCTTTCACCTTCCCTGCCCCATCATATTCCACAACGCGAACCGATTTCTCGTCGAACAGGTCCTCGGTTCTGGCCTGGCCGAGAAGATCGGCGAAGTTGAACTGCACCTCCACCGGGTAATTCGATTTGGCCGCGTTGCCGTTCTGGAGTTTCACCAGGGCGCGACAGCGCCAAGCGCTGTTCCACCATTCGGCCTGGGCAAAGGCCTTCGGCGCGTCCATCCTCGCCGCGACGCGTTTGCGTTGCGCGAGCGAGCGCTCGGCGAGTTGCAGAACTTCCGGCTCCGGCAGGGCCGCAGAGACGCGATAGTCGTTCAAAGTCTTCTGAAGCTGCTCGGCCTTGTTCGCATAGGTCCGCGCAAGACCGTCGTACCGCGCGAGTATCCTGTCAAGCCAATACGGGCGATTTTCTTGAAGCCACAGGCGGGCGTATTCCTCCCGCAAGTCGTACAGGTCGGTCTTGAGTTGTTCCAGTTTCAGGATGCCCTCCGCAAGCGCGCGCTCCACAAGGGCCCTGTCGTCGGCCTTGTCGAACGCACCCCGGTACGACTGTCCTAACTCGTGTGCCACAATGAACTTGCGCGCAAGATGCGCGAAGCGCCTTGCGGGGAATGTCAGGAAGTCAAACGTCTCCGCATTCCGTGCAACCTTGGGGCGTTGAGTCTCAAGAATGGCCAACGCTTCGTTTGCCATGTCGTGAAGCTTGCGCGCCCGCGCCCAGAAATTCGCGGCGCTCACGGGCGACTTGCCCGTAAACGGATCCTCCCAGAAAATGGAGTCCGACGCGCCGGGCACGCCAAGCACTTTGTTGCACTCGCTCAGCAGGATGACGGCCTTCGACACGTCGTCGCCGGCAATGCCGTAGAAGGATCGCGGGAAAACGGCGTCGAAGTCTGCGTCCGTTACCTCTCCGGGGCGCCATGCGCAATCGGCGGAGAAAAGGAATCCGTACCAGTTCCAATTGGTGAGATTCTCGCCGTCGTCGTCCCATGCCGTGTTCAGCATCCCCAGGGCGTTGTATTTTGCGCCGTCGCGCACGAAGTTCGCGATATTCCTGCGCGCGTTGATGTAATCGGGGAAGATCATTGACCAGCAGGATATTCCAGGGCATACGAATTGGTCGAAGCCGGCGTCGGCAAAGACCTTGAGGCGATCCTCAAAGCTGTCCGCCCCGCCGTAGGTCCAGTTCATGACAATGTAGTCGCGCGACAGCTTGGGCGCGAGGGTGTTCCTGTAGTGAAGCGCGATATCGCCCCAGAACATCGGCCGCTTGCCATAGGGCTTCAGCAGCCCCAGCAGCCGCGTCATGTGTTGCAGGTACAGCATGTCAACGCCGATCTCCTGCGCCTTCTCTTTGCTGCGCCCCGTACCGAGTTCCTGCGTCTCGTCGCAGCCGACGTGGATGAACTTCGAGTCAAAGCACGGCAGGTACTCCGAGTAAAAGTCGCCGAGCACCTCGTACGTGCGCTCGACAAGCGGACAAAAGACCCCGCCGCCCCTGGGTGTCTCGCGGATGTCTTCGTATTCGGGATGTTTGAGGACATGGTACTGATGGCCGAACGACTGAATCTGCGGCAAGAGTTCAACATGGTATTTCCTGCCGTAAGCGACCAGTTCCCTGATATCGGCGGCGGTCAGGTGGCCGGCCGCCGGCGCAATCTTCGGATGTTTCTCGAACTTGAAGACGTGCTCGACGTAGAGGCAGAACATGTTGATCTTGTATTCGCTCAACGTGCGAATCTGGTACTTGAAATAATCCATCGTCGGGATCGGGCCGCGGCTGACGTCGTCCTGAACGCAACGATAGCGCATCACCGGCCAGTCGCGAATGGAGACGCCGCGCACACGCGCAGCACCGTCGGCCGTTTTGACGAGTTGGCGCAGCGTCTGCACGCCGTAAAAGACTCCGCTGGAAGCAGTTGCGGCAACGACCACCCCGCCGCCGTCGGCATCCAGCACGTAGCCTTCCGGGCCGAGTGTCTCGTCCGCCGCGATGCTGCGTTTCCGACAGGCTTCGCGCACGGACGGATCGCGGCCCGGCATGCCAATCAGCACAACGCGAGCGCCCGCTGAGACGTGCCCAACGGCCTTGATCGGAACCTCGATCTGAAAGCGGGATCGAACATCTCCCTGCAGCGTCTCGGCGGCGAGACGATCCTCGGCGCAGTTCGGGTCGCCCAGGGCAATCACGACTGCGCGATCGAATGAGAAGCCTTCTCCCTCTTTGAGTGTGAACTCGCGCGGTTGAGGGATGACGGGGAGGAGCTTGTCCGAACGTTCCTGGGCGGGCGCCGACGACGCGAGCAGGCAGGATGCAACAGCCGCCGCGACGAACAGAGCCGCGCAGGGCAGGTTGCGCCGGTTCGCCGTGCAAGGCCGCATGATGTTCTCCTTGCGAGCGTCGAGATTGAGGATGCAAGCCGACTTACTGAGGAGGAAGGTGAGCTTTCATGACAGATGGCGCCGGTGTCCTTGCCGCGAGTCACTTGCCCTGTATCTGAGCAAGCACTTCCTGCGTCATGGCCTCGGCCGCCTTGCGATCCTTGCATCGGAATGCGCCCGCAAGGTACCGGCCTTTGAGGGCCACCGTGGAGAAAAGTCCGTTGCCGTCGGTAGCAACCGTCAGGCCATCCGGCGTTGGCGGCTCGATCTTCTCATTCCAGGACTTCCGCAGGTCGAGCAGGGCCTTCTGCGCGGCGATGGGGCTGGCCGGCGAGGCGTACAAGACCAGCATAAAGACGAACGGCGCCTCGGCGCCCGCTTGGGCGAAGTTTGCCACCGCCGCAACGGCACGGTTCTTCGCCAGGGGGTCGTCCTCAAACTGGAAAACATTCTGGTCAATCATACTGTCGGTCAGGTAGATGTTGTCCAGCATGAGTTTGCTCTTGAAGTACTTTATGCTCCCGGGCACCTGGCCCTTCGCGGGCAGCAGGCCGACGATGGCAGGTATCGGCGCCTTGGGCGCGTCAACCCTGTCCACGACGGCCTGGGCGATCTTGCGGATGGCGTCGGGGTCGTTCTTTCCGCCGCGCTGCTCGACGCGAATGAAGTACCGGTCGCGCCAGACGCAGAACTGGTTCTCGCCGGTCGCGGCTTCGTCGCCGATGGCGACCGCCGGTCCGCCCGGGTGATCCTTAGTGAAGACGCCATAGGCGTCGTCCACCACGCCGAATTCCCAGACGTCCACGATGACGGTCGTGCCTTCCTTGGCGGCGCTCACGTAGGGAGCCGTGACAATCTGCTTGAACGTATACGTCAGGTACGGCTCTGCGCCGCCGTCTATGTAGTCAAAAAGGCGTTGCCGGCCGACATACTCGACGGGGTCCTTGGAGCGGCGCCACTCGCCCACGGTCTCCGGGAAGAAGTCCACGACGTTTGATTGCGGGGCCGACTCGGCCACCGTGGCGCGGTCGCGGCCGCCGTCCACATAGATCGCCGCCTCCCCCCGAACCGGACAGACCTTGACGCAGTACCCGCAGCCGACACACAGTTCCTCCTTGATGAAGGGAACGCGCAGTTCCTTTCCCGGCCCTACCTTGATGTGTTGGTACCGGATGGCTTTCGTCGGCACCGGGCAGACCTCCTCGCATGTGCCGCAATTGAGGTCCTCCCAGTTCCTGCCGAGTTCGTTTAACTTGGCGTGCCCGATCCAGGGGATGCAGCGGTCCTTGTCGAACTTGGCCCTGCCGATGGCCGTCTTCTGCTTCTCCTCGAACGTGAGGGGCCTGATGGCGCCCGATGGGCAGACATGCCCGCAGAGCGTGCACTTGTAATCGCAATGACCGATGCGGGGGATGAGCCGGGGCGTCCACATGCCCTCCAGGCCGGCCTCGAACGTGGTCGGGTGGAGGCCCTGGGTGCGGCAGATGCGCATGCACTCGCCGCACCGCACGCACTCCAACAGGAAGTCCTTCTCCGCCAACGCGCCGGGAGGACGGATGACCGTCAGGCGTCCTTGCGCTTCGTGCTTGGGAAAATTCAGCCGCAGCGCCGGGACCGTCACCACGCCTGCCGCGCACGAGGTCATGAAGGCGCGCTTGGACAGGTCCACGGCCACGCGCTCTTCCTGCGGCTGGCGCTTGGCAAACGCAATGGCGTTGACGGGACAGATGTGCTGACAGTCCATGCACTCGATGCACTCGCCGTCGAACGTGCCTCGGCCGGTGTCGTCAATGGCGCCCATGCGGCAGTCGCGGTAGCACTTCAGGCACTTGATGCAGTCGTCGCTCACGCTCCGCTTGAGGACGGACCAGTCGGAGAACAGGGCCAGGAGCGCTCCGAGCGGGCAGAGGTTGCGGCACCAGTATCGCCGATAGTACAACCCCATCAGCACAATGCCCAGAAAGACGACCAGAAAACCGAGATGCCCCTGGTGGATCGGCTGCTGCAGCGCGAACAGAGCCCCCTTGAGATGGTTGTGCACGGCGTTCATGAACGAACCGATAAGGGGAAAATTGTCCATGCCATCGAAGAAGAAGTTTATGCCGCCTACGACATAGGGGTGGATGACGATGGCGTACGTGCGCGGGGCGATGCTGAGCGGGTCCACCCATCCCGCGACCTGAACGCCCAGGAGTATCCCCAGGATCGAGAAGGCAAGAACGTAGTACTTGAAACGCCGGCCGTCATAGACGTTGGGGCTTGGGCGCGACCGGCCCCTGCGCCCTGCGAAGACTCGATCCGTCACGTCAATGGTCGTCCCCAGCGGGCATATCCAGGCACAGAAGAACCGGCCCAGCACGACGGTGAGGACCAGCACAACCAGGGCGGGCCAGTAGTTGGTGATGATGCCGGCGCCGCCGATCAACGTCGTGAGCGCCGAGAGGGGACTCAGGAGGGGGAAGATTTCCGCAGGCCACCCGCTACTCACCAGGGGGTCGGCGAAAATAATCACAACCACGAAAAGTATGAAAACCAACCCCTGGACGAACCGCCGCGGCCAGTAGGCAGGCGAGATAGAGCCGGATCGTTCTTTCATGATTTCCTTTGAGTGCGCGAACCGATGAAAAGCCCTTCCCAGGCAACTCTTTTCATAATACTGAACTGTTCTGCGCTAGTAAAGGGGGCTCTCAGAATTTCTGCTTGAACAGCAACCGCGAGGCAAGCATAATGCATTTTTCCGCCCAGCGCACGCGGTCCAGAGCACGGATGAGGTTTGATGTCTGAACTCGAGAAGCAGGCTGCCGTCGGACCCTCGACCACTTTGGGATTCGCGCGGGCAATCCTCATCGGGATCGCGCTCTGCGTGACGCTCGATTTCCTGGCCGTCCGCAGTTACGCCATCTATGACCGCTATTCAGGCTTTGCCGACCACTTCAATACCATCGGCGTGATCTTCCTGCTCTTCTGGCTGACGGTGTTCAGCCTCATCGCCACTGCCTTGAAGCCCCTGCTTGGATTGTCGGGCCGGGAACTGGCCGTCGTGTACGCGATGCTCATGGTGGCCACGACGATTCCGACGATGGGCTTCGGGGGATATCTTTTCCCTCTCATCGCGGGCGTCTACTATTACGGTTCTCCCGAGAACGGGTGGCCGGACGTGTTGTCGCCGAACCTGCCCCGCTGGATCGCGCCGCGCGACCCGCAGGTGATCCGTCATCTCTTCGAGGGTATGCCGGAGGGCGGGTCCATTCCCTGGGGCGACTGGTTTGCGCCGCTCTTTTTCTGGGGGACTTTTTTCTCGGCCTTCTTCATCGTCAGTCTTGCCGCCGTCAGCATCATGTACGAGCAGTGGGCGGAGCGGGAGCGCCTGCCCTTCCCCCTGGCCGTGCTGCCCATCACCCTCACCGAAAGCGTGGACAAGCCCCGCGCCAGTGTCTTCACGAAGCGGCTCTTCTGGATCGGCCTTGCCGTCGCCTGCTTCTTCCCGCTCTACAATTTCTCGATCCAATTCTGGGAGCTTACGGGCATCTTCGATTCCTACCCCCTCTCGCGCTACGCAGTCATTCCGCGCCTGTCGGTCGGCACGTACCTGAAGGTTGATTTCCTCATCATGGGGTTGTGCTATCTCGTGAATCTGGACGTCCTGCTTGGGGTGTGGGTTTTTCATCTAATATGTCTGTTCGAGCAGGGCATATTCAACATGTTTGCGCTGGAGGCGGGCATGCCCCGGATGCCGCACGCGGCGGGCGGCCTGCTGTTGGCCAACCAGCAATCGGGCGCGCTGATCTTCTTCGTCGTCGCTTCGCTCTGGGTTGCCAGGCGCTACCTGTTGGGCGCAGCGCTGCAGGCGTGGCGGAACGAGCATAAGGGCAACAGCCTTTTGTCGCCGCGAGCGGCCGTCGTCGCGGGCGTCCTGGGCCTGGTCTACATGGCCGGCTTCCTGCACTGCACGGGACTGTCCGTCGGTTGGTCCATCGGCTTTCTGGCGGTGGCGCTGGTCTTTTTCTTCGGGACGACGCGCCTGCTCGTGCAAGTCGGCTACGGCGGTCTGCGCGCGCCTTTTGCGCCGGCCTCGTTCATGGTGAGCACCTTCGGCACGCAGACCTTCGGGCCGTTGGGAATGCAGGCGCTAGGCCTGACCTTCACCTGGGGCGGCGACGTGCAGCTCTTCCTCATGGGGACGGTCACGCATGCGTTGCGGGTATGTCGGCAGAAGATGCCTTCCGGCCGCGTACTGCTTGTCGCCATGGTCATTGCGCTGATCGTCGGCCTGGGCACGACGTTTTTCACCTACATCTGGTTCGGCTATCACCGCGGTTTGTACCACGGCTTCGTGTGGTATTTCGTAAACTCCGTCAACTACCATTGGGGCTGGGTGACGTCGTGTATGCGCACGCCCCAGAACCCGCAGACCGAAGGCATCATGTTCATGGGCATCGGCGCGGGGGCGGCGGCTCTCTTCTCCTTCCTCCACTATCGGCTCCCCTTCTGGCCGCTGCACCCCGCCGGCCTGGCCATCGCCATGACCAACACGGTATGGATCGGGTGGTTCAGCGTCTTTCTGGCGTGGGGACTGAAGGGCGCGATCTTGAAGCTCGGCGGCCTGAACCTCTACCAGAAGATCCTGCCGCTCTTCATCGGCTTCATCCTCGGGAGCTGCCTCGGCATCGGCACGACCGCCGTCATCGGGTCGTTCTATCACTACTGAACCGCCCCCGTCTCACGCCTTCTTCGCCCCGATCTTGTTCTCGGTCCCGGCCAGCAACCGCTGGATGTTCGGCCTGTGCCGGACGATCACCAGCGCGACCACGATGAACCCGAACACAGCCAGCGCCGGCGAAGGCCACTCGGCGCGCACCTCGGCGATCACGATGTAAACCAGAAAGACAAGGGCCGCTGTGATGGACCCCAGGGAGACGTAGCGCCATATGCCCACCATCGCAAGCCACGCCGTCAGGGCGATGGCCGTCCCGACCGGAGACAGATAGGCCAGCACACCGCAGCTTGTGGCGACCCCTTTGCCCCCCTTGAATCCCAGATAAATCGGGAAGATGTGTCCCAGGATGGCCGCGGCGCCGGCGGCGATGGTGAGCGCGTCGGGATGTCCCGACAGCCATGCGCCCTCCCCCAGCGTCTGCCCCACCACCGCGACAGGCAGGAGTCCCTTCGCCACGTCCAGCGCAAAGGCCGTGTAGCCCCATCGCTTTCCCAGTATGCGCGATACGTTCGTCGCCCCGATGTTGCCGCTGCCGACGGTGCGGATGTCAACGCCCCCGATGATTCTCCCGATCAGGAGTCCGAAAGGTATGGCGCCGACAAGGTAACAGACGACCAACGCCGCGAGGGTTGTCATGCTCATTCAGTCCTTTGCTCAAACCTCACTTTGGGCGTTTGCTCCCGATTACTCCGCCAACGCCCGCCGGTACGTCTCGAAAAAGCCCAGCTTTACCACTTTCGTCCCCGGCCGCGCGCGGTTCACTTCCTTGTAAAACTTGTTCACGTCCACGCCCGGCATCTCCCTCAACCCGCGTTCTATGGCGCGGAAAAAGATGTCGTAGTACGTGGGGATAACGGTATCGGGCTGAAGCTCTCCGAGAAGCGTACGGGTGTACCCGCGACGGTTCTGACGGTTGGAGACCGCGACGATGGCCACGTCGGCGCGAACGCCCTTCAGCGCGTCTTCGTCGTAATTGGCCGTCCCGCTGAAGAACACGTTTGTCTTGCCGATGGTCAGCAGAAAAGCATAGACGTCGCCCATCTTGTAACCCGAAGCCTTCATGGGCAGGCGGGTCTTCGAGGAAATCTCGCCCTTGTAGGGCGAGTCGCCGAAAAGGTCCACGCTGTGGGCCGAGCCGATGACCTTGATGCGCACGTCGCCGGCCTGCGCTTCGCAGCCCGGCTCGACCACCTGTGTCTGCTGGCGCGGCAGTTTGGACGCGCGCATCAGGTTGGCGGCGCTTTGCGAGCCTATCACCTTCGCGCCGGTCTTCGTCGCCAGATACGGCACGTCCATCGCATGGTCGTAGTGGCTGTGGCTGACCAGGATGTAATCCACCTTTCGGCCCTTCAGGAAGTTGTCGAGGATGGCCGTGTCCGGCTTGAGGCGGTCGAAGATCACCGCCAGCATGGGCGGACGCGACAGGAAGGGGTCCACGAGGATGGTGGTCTTCGGCGTCTTGATCTCGCATCCTGCGCAGCCGAGCCACGTAATCTGCAGTTCCGGCTTAGCCGGAGCCATCGTCGCCTGCGCCGGAACCAGGGCCGGAGCCGCCAGGATAACCAATGTCGCAATGATGGAATACCAGTGCCTCATCTCAGAATGTCCTCGCCACCCGGTAGATGCCAAACTCTCTGTGGCCCAGGCGTTCGGCCTTGGGCCGCGCGCCCTCGGCCGCGCGCAGGACCATCTTGTAAACTCGTTTTCCGACCTCTGCGATCGTCTCGCTCCCGTCCATGATCGTGCCGGCGTTGATGTCCATGTTCTCGCGCATGCGCCGGTACATGGCCGTGTTGGACGCCACCTTGATGACCGGCGCGATGGGGCTGCCGGTTGGGCTGCCGCGCCCCGTCGTGAAGACGATGATCTGCGCGCCGCCGGCCAGCATGCCGATGTTGGACTCCACGTCGTTGCCCGGCGTGTCCATGACCACCAGCCCGCGCTTCGTCGGCCGCTGCGCATAGTCCAGGACCTCTTGAATGGGCGTTGTGCCGGCCTTGTAGGTGCAGCCCAGCGACTTTTCCTCGATGGTCGTGATGCCGCCCTGGATGTTGCCGGGCGCGGGGTTGGCGCCGCGAATATCCACGCCCAATGCTTTTGCGGTGTTCTCCGTCGCGAGCGTAATGTCCACCAGTCTTTGCCCCACTGTCGCGTTTGCGCACTGCCGTCTCAAAAGGTGCTCGGCGCCGATGAACTCGGTGGTCTCCAACAAAATGACGTTCCCGCCCGCCCTCACCATCATGTCCATCGCGGCGCCTACGGCGGGGTTGGCCGCCAGCCCCGAGCACGCATCCGACCCGCCGCACTCCACGGCCACCCATAGATTTTCAAGCCCGCACTTCCGCCGCCGCGCGCGCCGCGCCTGCGAGAGCATCCTTTTCAGGATGGGCACGGCCTTGCGGAAGCTCTTGCACGTGCCGCCCGCGTCCTGGATGACCAGCGCCTCAACGGGCTTGCAGGTCGCGGCGATGCCCTCGGCGACCTTTCCCGCTTGAATCGTCTCGCACCCAAGCCCCACCACCAGCACGGCCGCGACGTTGGGATTGCGCCCGATGCCGACCAGCGTCCGCAGCGTCTGTTCGGCATCGCGCCCCACCTGCGAACACCCGTGCTGATGCACGATCGGCACGACGTCCGGCAGCTCCGCCGCCGCCATCTCAACCACGCGGCTGGCGCACACCACCGACGACAGCACGACCACGTGATTGCGAACGCCGACGCTGCCGTCGGGTCTGACGTAACCGCTGAACCTCACGACGCCTCCTTGTCCCCGCGTCCCCGACAGCTTTCCATGTTGTGGATGTGCACCATCTCTCCTGCCGCAATGTTCTTCGTCGCCAGGCCGATGGGATTGCCGAACTTGACGACCTTTTTGCCCCGGCCGATGGCGCGCAGCGCAACCTTGTGTCCCAGCGGCGCATTTTCTCGAAGGCGCACGGTTCGTCCTCCGGCCTCGCAGACCTGCCCTTCGGCAAGGTCCCGCCTGGCCGTGCCGACATTGTCCCTTGAGTTTATCACGATAAGGACGTCGCGGGCGCGTTTCATGGGCAACCTCATTCTCTCGGCCACGGCAGGACGATCCCCGACGGCTTGACGCCCCGCAGCGCCTCGGCCAGGAATTGTTCCTGCTCGCCCGCGTTCTTTCCCTTCAGGTCGGACAGGTTGATCGTTGCCGTCGCGCCCACGCTCTGAATGGCCATGGCCTCCGGGCTGGTGTGAAACCACGTGTAGCCCTTCTCATCCAGGAACCGGATGGCGGGCGCGAACGGCTGCGCCGTCATGTCCAGTTCCGAGCTGGCGGGCGGTGTTCCGACGTACATTCGGTCTTCCGCCGCCACGACCAACCGCACGTCGAGGTTCGTCGGCCGCGGTTGTTTGACAAGTTCGTTGCGGAACTCGATCAGTTTCGGAAAATAGACTTCGAGCTTGTCGAAGCTGAAGCCGCCGCCCCATAGCTGGAACTCGTCCATGCCGAGTTCATACGCGATGCGCATGGCGCGCTGGAAACCGGCGAGCCGCTCTTCGTCGCCAAAGGCGTCTTTGGGCGGCCGGCGGAAGAACCCGATCTCTCCGATCCCTCCCGGTCCGCCGAAGACAAACGGCGAGTCATGCAGGTACGCCATGCGCAGATAGGACGTGGGGGACACGGGGCTGGCGTATTTCTTGAAATACCACGATGAGCTTGTCGGATACCCCCCGCTGCCGTAATCGTAATCCTGCGAGCCGTCGGACGCGATCCGCGTCCTCGGAAACGGCGCGCGCGTGTTTGGCCGGATCGTGATGCGATGGGACAGGTCGGGGTCAACCTGCCTCACGGCCGACGCCACCTTCGTCAGCGAGCGAAGGTAGGCGTCTGCATCGTGAACGTGGTTTTCCTCATTTATCAGGAGGTACGACTCCAGTCCGGCGCAGTCCTTCAACGCCGCCACCAGCCGCGCCCATGTGTCGGTCAATCGTTTGGTCTGTTCGTAGCGGTATCGGTTGCGATTGTCCCAATCGCCGTTGTTGACCCAGTCCGGGAAATTCTGCTGCTGAATGCCGATCTGGGCCTTTGCGCCTGCCGCGTGCGCGGCGGCGATGAACGTCCTCAGGCCGGCGACCATCTCCTCGTCGAACTTGCCTGGGACCTGTTCGAGGCGTTTCCAGGCCAGCGACAGCTTCCATATCTCAAGACCGGCGCATAGTTTGTACTTCTCGATGAGTTGTTGCAGCGGCTCGCCCTTGAAGCGGCTGAACCCATAGTCGTCCACCAGCGCCCCGACGATCATGCGCTGCGGCGCGCGGGTGTAGGGCTGCCGCACCTTCAGGAGAACCGTCTCGCGGCAAGACCTGCCACCCTTGCCGGCGGCGGTTGCCGTCGCCTGCCACTCGCCCAACGCGGCGTCGGCCCCAAACGTATATTGCCCCGCGAAGACCGCTTCCACGTCGCTCAGGACCTCCGCGCGCGCCAACGTCGCCTTGTGTCGTTCTCTGCCGGCGGGGTCTCTCAGGACCAGTTCGACGTTCTCGATATTCGCCTGGCCCGCGAAATCGAGTATCTGCGGCTTGAACAGGACCGTCTGTCCCGGATTGAAGGAGTACTTCTGCCGGTCGCCCTGCTCCGAAAGCGCATTCAGCCAGCGTACTTCCGGCGTGGAAGGCCCGCACCTCAGCTCGGCCCTGTACAACTTCGGGGTGTAGTACGAATCGAACGTCTTGAACAAGGCCCGGAACTGAAGCCACGATCCGCCTTGCTGCGCGGGGTTGACGGCCCACTCCTCCTCGCCCACCACGCGCCGCAGGCTGTAGCAGTCCGAGATAATCCAGCCCGCTCCCGCCAACGAAACCTGCCCCCACACGCGCTTGATGTCCATGTCTTTCGGCGTTCTGAAATAGAGGCTGTCCTCCTTCCAGGCGACGGATGCTTCCCTCGTGTCGCCGAACTGTCCCCAGTGCATCTTGCCCGAGGCATCCTCGAAGGTGACCGAAAGCCGGATGGGTGTCACCGGCGAGTTTTCCTTGTGCCGGACGGAGAACATGTACTCCGTATCCTTCTCGATGGCGCCCTGTGTAGGAACGTGCCATCGGCCGTCGCCGCCCTTGTGCTCCTTGATCTCCACCTTCAGGGCCTTCTTGCCGTCGAACGCGTCGTCCACGACGGCAAAGCTCCTGTCGTTCTCTCCATAGCCGATGGTACGGGCCGCGTCGGGTTGGCCGTCGTTATCGGCGTCTTGCTCAACCGACGGGTTCGCGATCAGGTTGTCTCCCGTCTCGATGCGCGCGGAGTACGCATCCGCCTTTGTGGGCCCCAGCCAGGGCGCCGCCGCGAGTTCGGCCTCGCTCTTTGCGCTTCGCAGGTGAAAGCGGATGTCCGTGGACGCCGGTTGGCACGCGATCCATGTGAACTTGTGCGCCGGACCGAACCGGCTTGCGTCCAGCGGCGGCGAGACGTACTCGGCGGGGCCGTAATCATGCGCGGCCTTGTACGGCGAGGCGTTGTCGGACTGCTCCAACTGCGCGGCGTCCACCCAGAGCGTCCCGCGGGCGTTCTCGCGCTCGGGCCGCAGAACGACAAGCGCCCTGACGTTGTTCGCGCCCTCGGGCAGAATGCCGGTCACGCTCATCCGCGTGAACTGCGTCGGCGCCGCCCATTCGCCGGACTTCTGCGAGTGCCACTTCTCGCCCGTGTAGAATTGCAGGTTCAGCGAAACGACCACTTCCTTCGGGTCGTCAACTTTCACGTCCGCCGAAAACGTGTAGGGCAGGTTGGCCTTCAGGTTTCGGGCCGTTTGCACCAGGACCAGCGGTTCCTTGCCCTCGGCCGTCAACTCGAGCCGCTGGGAACGCGCGCCGTGAGTCGCATCGTTGGGCAGGTAGGGAACGCTCTTGTCGCTGTACGTGCCGTAGCCCTTGCCCCACAGTCCCCAATCGGCCGCAAGACCGTCGCGAATGCCGCGGCCCTCGTAGTCGTCCCACTCGAAGGACGAATTGCGCAGGAAGTTCTTGCGCGCCAGGACGATGCTGCCGTCTTCGGCCGCCTCCACCCCGTTCATTGTTCCCCTGGCCAGTTCCGCCGTGTGGAGCACGATCGCTTGGGTTGCGGCGGGGACGTCCTGGCCTGCGGCATTCTGCGCCGTCCCGCAGACCATGACGCCCGCAAGCGTTAGAAAGGCGAACACGCCGTTCCGGACTTTGGCCCTTAGCGCCATCTCGATCTCCTTACAAGGCGCAACATCAACCACCTCTCCCGTCGTCATGGCGCGGCGCGCCGCCTCCAACGCCGGATTCTTGTGCAGAGTGTGCGGCAGGCAGATGTCCACAATATCCACCTCTTCCATGGCGACAGCCTTGCGCCAGTCCGTCAAGGCGTGCTTTGCGCCCGCCTCCTTCGCCGCCTCTCTGGCGCGCTCCTCCACCACGTCCACCATGACGAACGGTTTGATCTCCGGTATCTCCTTGATGGCCGTCAAGTGCGCCTTGGAGATACCCCCGCAACCGAGCACGGCAAGATTGTATGTCTTCATCCGGTTTCTCCCTCGTTATGTCCAGCCGAATCGTGCGCATTGTACCAAAGCCGCAGAGGTCCAGTCCACTTCCGTGCAACCGAACTTGCTTGAACGCGGGAAAGTTCGCTGCTAGTATGAGGATATGGTAAGGCGGGTTTATCTCGACAACAACGCGACCACGGCCCTGGCCCCGGAGGCCCT
>CAYPFP010000121.1:0-1184 GCA_964409935.1 uncultured Planctomycetota bacterium
AACGCGCCAGAGCCGTCTTGGATAATCAAGGATCAGCGTGAGACACTACACTAGTGACTTTCACCCGCCCGAATCTTCCCGCGCTCATTGAGGAGATCGAACAACTCAAGCGCGGAGGCGCTGCATCCAGGGCGTGACGCTAACGGGGATGAAGGGGTAGGAACGGCAGGATGCGGATGGTTGCCGCCGGACTGGGTTTGGTGTAACATGAGAACCGGAGGTGGAGCCATGAAAGACCAGGAACTGCTGCAGAGGATCACCGTCAATCCCAAAGTCATGGTCGGCAAACCGATCATTCGGGGGACGCGCCTTACCGTTGAGTACATCCTCAACCTGCTGGCGCACGGCGCAAGTGCGGCGGAGATACTGGCCGAATACAAGGGGCTTACCAACGAGGACATTCAGGCCTGCATCCTCTTTGCCACAAAGTCTCTGGAAAACACGGCCTTCATGCCCCTGTCCGCGGAGAAAGACTGAATGCGCTTTCTAGTGGACGAGTGCACCGGACCGGCAGTCGCGGCCTGGCTTCGCCGGCAGGGACACGAAGTCTTTTCGGTCTACGACGAAGCAAGAGGGTTGGAGGACCTCCAGATTATCCAGAAAGCGTTTCAGGAGAACCGCATCCTGATCACAAACGACACGCACTTCGGCGAAAAGGTCTACCGGGAACGGCATCCGCACAAAGGTGTCGTTTTCCTGCGCTTGGAGGATGAGAGGACCGACGTCAAGATAGAGACCCTCAGGCGACTGATCGAGAGCTTCTCGGACAGACTGTCCGGGCAGTTCGTGGTCGTGACCGAGACAAGGGTTCGGTTTGGCCAGCCGCCTGCGTGAGCGACCGGCGCATCTTCCGTCTCGCGACCTGCCTCTTATCCATCCACATTTAGAACGTGACGCTAACGGGGATGAAGGGCTAACAGCGCCGCCAGCGTCCCAATCCTGCTCCGCAAGGCGTTGATGTTCGCTTCGCGCCCAAGGTGAACGCGGTTCGTCAGCAGCGCAACGAAGGCGTCGAGGCGGGGATCGAGCCAGAGCGAGACGCCCGTGAAGCCGGTGTGGCCGAAAGAGCCAGGCCCGAAAAGGTGGCCCTTGGGGCAGGAGTAGGGGCTTTCGACATCCCATCCGAGGGCGCGGCGCGTCGTACCAGCAACGCGGCGATGACCGCCGGGGACCGCGCGCGGGCG
>CAYPFP010000121.1:1284-15522 GCA_964409935.1 uncultured Planctomycetota bacterium
CGCGGCGCGTCGTACCAGCAACGCGGCGATGACCGCCGGGGACCGCGCGCGGGCGAAGCCAGCCCCCGCGATCCTGCAGGACGGTCCTGCAGAAACGCGCAAGGTCGGCGGCGGTCGAGAAGACGCCCGCGTGACCGGCGACGCCGCCCAACGCGCGCGCATTCTCGTCGTGGACCACGCCACAAAGGGGCTTCCCGACGATAATCTCCGTGGCGGCGCAGTTCCTCCAGGACGAGGGAGGCGGCCCAAAACGGGTGGAGTCCATGCCCATCGGGACGAATATCTCCCTGGCGGCGAAATCGGCCAGCGACTCGCCGGAGACCCTCTCAACGAGCGCGCCCAGGATGATAAAGCCCGGATCGCTGTACTCGAAAGCTTCGCCCGGGCGGCGCACAAGCGGCTCGGCGAGGCACACGGCGAGCGTTTCGTTGCGGCTTCGACGAAGTTTCCAATAGGCGCGATGGGCGGGCAGGCCCGAGGTATGCAGCAGGAGGCGCTCGACGGTGACGGCGCGCCTTGCGCCCCGGCGGAATTGAGGGAAGAAGCGCCCGAGCGGATCGCGCAGGCGCAGTTCGCGCAGCGCGATAAGCCTCATCACGCACGGCGTAGTGGCGACCACCTTGGTCAGCGAGGCGACGTCGAAAAGGGTGTCGGGCCGCATGGGGCGGCGTTCGGGGGCGAGCATGCGCCAGCCGACGGCCTCGCGCAGGAGGACTCGCCGCGAAGTCCCGACCACGCACACCGCCCCGGGGGTCTCGCGGCAGGCCACGGCGCCGCGAAGCGCGCGCACGATCTCGGCCTCAACGTTCAAGTCAGGCCTCCTCATGGACCAGGTCGCCTTTGACGAAGGTCTTCACGATCTCGAAACGGTCGTTCCACAAGATCACGTCGGCGTCGGCGCCGGGCGCCAGGCAACCCTTGACGTCGTGCAGGCGCAGGATGCGGGCGGGGGTGGAGGAGAGCATGGCGACGGCCTGCGGAATCTCCAGACCGACGTCCCGCACAAGGACGCGCAATAGGTCGTTCATGCGCACGACGCTGGACGCGAAGCCTGCGCCGTCGAGGGTCTTGGCCTCGCCGTTCTTCACGTTGGCCAACTCGCCGTCCTGGGGACCGAAGGCGTACTGGCCGTCGGGCATGCCCGCGCCGCGCATGGCGTCGGTGACGCCGCAGACGCGCTCGACCCCCTTGCACTTGAGACTGAGCCGGATGAGTTCCGGTGGCAGGTGTTTGCCGTCGGCTATCACCTCGGCGGTGAGTTGGTCGGATTCGAGCGCGGCCTCCAGCAGACCGCTGATGCGGCGAGCCTCGCGCCGAACCGTAGTGGACATGGCGCAGTAGAGATGCGTGACGTGCCGGGCGCCCCAGCGAACCGCTTCGAGGGTCTGCTCGTAGGTGGCGTCCGAATGGCCGCAACTGACGAGGATGCCGCGCCGGGCCAGTTCGCGGATGAGCGGCTCGGCGCCGGGCAACTCCGGCGCGAGCGTCATGGAGCCGATGGCGTCGGCGAACTCCATGAGGCGGCGCCAGTCCTGTTGGGCGGGCATCCGCACCTCGCTCTCGCGGTGACAGCCGCGTTTGGCCACGGCGAAGTAAGGGCCTTCGACGTGGGCGCCGAGGACCTGCGCGCCGCCGATGAGGGCCTTCTTGGCCTGGCGCACGGTCGCAAGCGATTGAAGGATGTGCTCCGTGGGCGCAGAGGCGGTTGTGGCCAGCAGCGCGGTGGCGCCGCCGGAAGCGTGATAGCGGCAGATGATGCCGAAATCCTCCAGCGCCCCGTCCATAAAGTCGGCGCCCATCGCGCCGTGCACGTGAAGGTCAATGAAACCGGGCGAGACGCAGAGGCCCGCCGCGTCAACGGTCTCAGTCTCCGCCGACACAGGCGGCGCCGTTTGCGAAGGTCCCGCATAGGCGATCTTGTCGCCCTCGATGACGACGCAGCCGTCGTCCACAAAACAGTTGCCGAGGACGAGGCGGGCGTTACAGATGCGGATACGGCGCACCATCGGGGGTATCCTCCTGTCGCACGAGATGCGCCGCAGTATAACAGCGGCGGGCGGCGAGCGCCATCCTCATTTGGGTGCGGCGCCGACAGGCGATAGTTGCAGTTTGCCGGAGGCCTGTGTACAATCCCATCCGATACGCGCGGATCAAACACTCTTGGAGGGACGAGAAAGATGGCTCAACCGTTAGCGGCGTATACGTACTGCGGCATGAACTTTGAGCGGCTGATCAAGGGGATGCGAGCGGCGGGATTCCGGCACATCGGCCTCGGGTTCTCGCCGAAGTACATGCCCAAAATGCTTGCCGACATGACCGACGCGGACATCGCGGCGCTCCTGAAACAGTTGGAGGCGCTGGACCTCACGCCGATCTGCGTCTGCGCCGGGTCGAACCTGCTGGCCGCCGACGGCCTGGACAAACTACTGCCCCTGATCGAGAAGGCCGACAAGCTCGGCGTCAAAATCTTCGACACCGGCAGCATCTCCTTCGCGAACAAGACCGCCGAGCAGATCGCGGCGGACACAAAGACCTTCGCGGCCAACATCCGCAAGGCAGGAGACCGCGCCGCGAAGTTCGGGATGACGATCTGCCTTGAGACCCACGGCGGGATGACGGGCACGGGCACGTTGTGCCTCGAAGCGATGCAAACCATCGCCCATCCGAACGTCAAGCTGGCGTACGATCCGGCGAACCTGTGCTACTACGAAGGCGTGCCGGCCGACGACCGGCTAGACGAGATCCTGCCCTACATCGGGCACACGCACTTCAAGGACCATCGCGGACCCAAACTGACCCCCGACTTCCCGGCGGTGGGAGAAGGGCAGGTGGGGTACGAAAAGCTCATCCCGCGATTGAAAAAAGGCGGATATCGCGGACCATGGACCCTGGAGCGCGCCGTCGGCAACACGGACGACGAAAAAGACGCAGCGCTGGCGAAGGCGTACCAGTTCCTGAAGGGGCTGATCGAGGCGTAAGGGTGCGGCGCGTCGAACCAGCGACGCGGCGCGTCGAACCAGCGACGCGGCGCGTCGAACCAGCGACGCGAGGTCGGCGGGTTGCGCCGACAGTCTTTGTGCTTGCATTCGAGGGCGTTCATGGTAGAATCTGGTCTCCATCCCGGAGCAAGGTTCTGGATTCATTGATTTGTTTGAGTGAGGATATGGCCCGACGACGATCCCTTTGTAGAAAGATGCATTCGGTCAAGGTTCATCACGCCCGCGAGAAGATCGCGCTGTTCCGGCAGGGCAAACTGACCCGCGAACAACTGCCGAAGCTGGCCCTTCGACTGCTGGAAAAAGGGGCCAAGACCGCACAGTCGGCCCCGCCGAGCGCGTCGGAGCGCAAGGAAAAGGCGAAGGCGTAGCCGACGGGCCGCGCACACAGGCCCTCGGCGGCGCAGTTCCCGGACGAACACAGAGACCCGGTTTCGTGCATGGCAAGGCCCAGGCGCGGGACCGGGTTTTTTTGTGCCGCGCGCGTTCAGGCGAAGGTTAGGAGAGGAGATCGCCATGTACGGCGTCAAGGACGAAGACGTCCGACGACTGGTCAAGAGCATAGACTATTCCGAAGCGCTGACCATCACGGCCACGGCGACCGACGCGCGCGCGGCGTGCGCGTCGGCAAGGAAGTACGGTTTTCGCGCCGTCGTCGCGTTCCCGCAACACCTGGGCATACTGGTGGATGAACTGAAAGGGACGGGCGTTCGCGCGCAGATACCGGTGGGGTTTCCGTGCGGCGGACAGACCACGCGAGTGAAATGCACGGAGGCAGAGGAGGGTCTGGAGCGCGGAGCCACCGACCTGGACATGGTCATGAACATCGCCGCATTCAAGGCGGGCGAGTACAAGAAGGTCGCCAAGGACATCGCGGAGATTCTCAAGACGGCAAGGCCGTACAAGGTTCCGTTCAAGGTCATCATTGAGATCGGCGCGCTGACGGAGAAGGAAAAGGCGACGGCGGCGCGACTCGTGGCGGACTCGGGCGCGGACTTCGTCAAGACGTGCACGGGCTTTGGCCCCGGACGCGCGACGACGCACGACGTGCTGCTCATCCGGCGCGCGGCGGGGGATCGCGTCGGCATCAAGGCATCGGGCGGCGTGGCCTCCATCGAAGACGGGATTGATCTGATGCGGGCGGGAGCCGACGTCGTGGCCATGCGGAAGTTCCTGGTTGAACAACTGCACGCGATGAAATTCCGACCGTAAGAGGGTTTGCGGTCCGGCGCGGGACCGCACGCAGGGAGGACGAGATGAACCGCTTGCACATAGCCGCGGCCGTCTTGATGTGGACGTTGGCGGGGCCGGCCGGGGCCGCCGAGTACCACGTCGCCAACCAACACCCCGCCGCCGACGACGCCAACCCCGGAACCGCCGAGCGCCCCTTCAAGCACATCCAAGCCGCCGCCGACAAGGCGCAGCCCGGAGACACCATCACGGTGCGCGGCGGGACCTACCGCGAGATGATCGTCTGGAAGACGCCGGGCCTCGAGGGCAAGATGATCACGCTTCGGGCCGCGCCCGGCGAGACGGCAGTGGTCAAAGGCTCCGTGGCGGTCAAGGGGTGGGAGAAAACGACGGCAAAAGAGTGCGGACTGGCAGGCGAGTACCCGCAGGAAAACCTCTGGGTCAAACGCGACTGGGTCAAGAAGAACATCTATCCGGCCGACGAGCCCAACATGAACACGCCCATGGGCAACCGACTGCTGGAGTCGCCCCGATGGGCGTTCTGGAAGGACGCGCCCCTGCACGGCGCGGGGTGGCTCACGTTTGCGTTCACGCGCGACGAACTGCAGGAAGGGCGAATCCACCACGACGAACAGGCCCGAACGCTCACCGTGTGGCTGCCGCCGGACATCGCCCCGAACGAAAACGGCGTGGAGGTGTGCGTGCGGTCGCTGCTGCTGACGGCGGCCACGCGGGACGCGCTGAGTTACGTCACGGTGCGCGGGATGCAGTGGCGGCACGGCAACACCCGAAACCTCACCAACTGGCCCGCGATGAGCATCCAGGGGCACAGCGTATTCGAGGACAACATCGTGTCCTGGTGCGACTACGGAGGCCTCAGCTTCAGCGGGGAAAAGTGCATCATCCGCCGCAACACCATCGCCTTCTGCGGGGCCGGCGCGTTCGGCGGCAGGGGCGACGAACACCTCATCGAGGACAACCGCGTGCTGTACAACAACCTCGACCGACACGACACCTTCAACGATTCCGGCGGAGGCAAATCCGTCTTCCTGCGGCGGTGCGTCTTCCGGCGGCACGAAGCGGCGTACAACATCGGGCCGGGCATCTGGCTCGACATCAGCAACAACGACAACCTGTTCGAGTCGTGTTATTTCCACCACAACCACGGGGCGGGGATGTTTCTGGAGATATCGCATCGGAACATCGTGCGCAACTGCATCTTCGCGTACAACAGCGAGATGCCCGGCGGCATGCGCATCAAGTGGGAGCCGCACGGCAACGCCCCCACCAAGGCCCGCACGCGGTACTACACCGAACGCGGCGACCTCGGATGGGGGGCGTACAACTCGTCATGCGCGGGCACGCAGTGGCTGAACAACCTCTTCTACGCCAACCAGAACGCCGGACTGGTCTGCGAAGGCGGCTGGCGCAGCGACGGGTCGGTCAAGGACCTGCAGGGCAAGGAGCCCGCAGGCAGCGAAGAAGGCTGGACCACGACCAAGAACGTCACGATCATGAACAACATCTTCGCCGGCAACGGCGGCCCGCAGCTCATGATCCGCAGCCCGCGCAACGACAAGGCCTGCGTGAACAACGTGTCCGACTACAACCTGTTCGACCTGCCCGTGTGGACGCAGGCGCGCATCGCCAGCGAAGGGTGGGGCGGGCCGCAGTACACCGACCTGGCGGCGTGGCAGAAGGCGACCGGCTGGGACATGCACTCGCTCACGGGCAACGCGGAACTCATCCTGCCGGCCGGAGGCGACTTCATGCACACGCTCATAAGCCCCGCCGCGGACCGAGGCATTGCGTTGGAAAACGTGAAGACCGACTATCGCGGCGTCGCCAGGCCGGTCGGCAAGGCGTACGACATCGGCCCGTTCGAGCGGTACTCGCTCCTGGAAGCCAGGCCGGCGGCGGGCGTGCCGGCAGGACTGACCTTCAAGACGGTGGATATCAAGGCCCTGCTGAACCGCGCGCTCGCCGACGAAAAGGCCGACGACGGCGCCGGCGGCTGGTCCGACCAAGGCCCCTCGTGCGACCTGCGCGAGTTCGCCAAGGCCCTGCCCACCGACGCCGAAGGGCGGCCGACGGCGGGTACGGCGCGCCTGGGCGACGTAAATTTTCGCGTCGAGTACCCGGCCAGCATCCTTGTGCTGGACCCCGGCAAGATACGGCCGGGGAACCTGCCGGAGAAAACGACCATCCCCGTGGGCGACAAAGCCGAGTACGTCTTCTTCCTGCACGCGGCGGCGTGGAACGGGTCGTGGCAGTATGTGGCGCGATACGAGGACGGCAGCGCCCTGACGATCGTCATGAACTGCCCCGTCAACATGCGGGACTGGGCGGCGGGCACGCCGAACGCCGAGTTCCGGTTTGAGAAAGACACCAGCACGAAGGCGGCGTGGGTCGGGAAGACGGGAAGCTTCCCGACGGTGGCCGTCTACCGCACGGCTTGGAAGAACCCCAAACCGGAGGCGAAGATCAGAGAGATCGAGATGATCGGGTACAAAGGAGTGCCGGGCCTGGTGGCGGTCACTCTAGGGAGCAGATGAGGATGATGCACGAGCGATGGGTGTGGCTGGAGCTGATCGGGTTTGACAACGGGCAAGAGGACTTCGGGGTCGGGGAGTATCTCGATACGCTGGGGTTCAGGCCGAAGGCGATCTGCCTGCTGCTGTCGTCGGTGGACTTCATCCTGCAGCACGGGGGGATGGAGAAAGAGGCGGCGCTGCCGCCGGACATCTGCTCGCGGGAGGGACACGACCACAACCAGGACCGCAAGAGGCAGGTGTGGACGAACCACCAGGTGCGGGGCCTGATCGCGCGGCTGCACGAGCGCGGGGTCGAGGCGTTCGTCAGCGTCTTCGCGCAGTACCACCACAACCGGCACCACCGCGAATGGGCGAGCGACCATCCCGAAACCCGCGCCTTCTACGCCCGTCTCGGACGAAGAGGCGGCGTCAATCCGTTGTCGCGGCTTCGCGACGGAAGCTTCTTCGAGGATTTGTTCCTGAAGAAACTGCTCGAGACGCTGAAGGACTACGGTTTCGACGGCTGGCACGGTTGCGACGGCTACGGGCCGCTGAGCGGGGCGATCTACGACGCGGATTTTTCCGACGACGCGGTGCGGCAGTTCGTCGAGCGGCGGGGGGCGACACTGCCCGAACACGTCGGGGGAGAGTGCGGCGACGACGCGGGCCGAATCGCGAAGCGGGCGGAATGGATATGGCGCGAGATGCGGGGCGAGTGGATCGAGTTCTACGCCGAACGATGGGCGGGGTTCTGGAAGAAGATGGTGACGGCGCTTCATCGCGAGGGCAAGAAGGCCGTCATCAACTCGGCGTGGGGACGGGCGCCGTTCGAGTCGCTGTACCGGTACGGGATAGACTACAAGAGAATCGCGGCAAGCGGCGTGGACGGCATCGTGGTGGAGAGCGTGGCGGCGGGGCTGTGTATGGACGCGCGTGCCTCCGACGCAAGCTGGCACTACGATTTCCTCTCGATGCTCCTGCTGCTGAAGGCGTATGTGCCCGACGTCAAGCTGATCTTCCTGCACAACACCCACGACATCGTGGAGCAGTGGGACGCGCTGCGACACGCCCCGACGGTGCTCGAAAAGGAGATTTATTCCCTGGCCAACGTGTTCCTCGCCGGCGCCGACGGCCGACTGCGGCGCTGCGCCGACGGATTCCTGGCCTGCCTGGGCGACGGCATCAGGCGCGAGGAGTGGAAGTGGCTGCGCGAGCGGTGGGACCTGGCGTTCGCGCCGCCGCCGCGACGAGTCCTGGGAGCGACGCTCGTGTGGTCCGACGCGACGGTCCGAAACCAGGTCGAGGACTTCGCGCGGACGCGGACGTGGAATACGCATCGGATTCTGTACCATCTCATGGAGCGCGGCGCGCCCGTCCAGGCGGCGGCGAGAGTGAACGATCTGGATAAGACCGCCGGGCCGGTGCTCGTCATCAACCCCCACCTTTTCGAACCGGCGGAGCGGAAGAAGGTCTTCGGGTACAAGAACGGCCCCCTCATCGTCGTGGGCCGCAAGACGGACGACCTGCCTGCGGGAGGATTCTGCATCGAGGACGCGGCGCGTCGTACCAGCGACGCGAACGCGCTTTGCTGCGCCGTGTATGGAACGGACAAGACCTTCGCGGCGGAAGTAAGGAGCGACGGCCCCGAAGAGATTCCGCAGGATACGGCGGGGATCGCCGAGCCTCGCGGGTACTGGGACCGGCTCCATTTCCGGAAGGTCTCGAGGAGTTTTCTGGACGGCTGCGCGCAGATCATCCTCCAGGCCGCCGCGATCACGGTCTCGGTTGAGCGGCAGGGGCACTGGGGGGTTGAGGAAGAGACGCCGGTGACGGCGATGGCCGCAGAACAAGACGACGGCAGACTCCGCGTGGCTTTGAAGAGCAAAATACCCGTCTACGCGCTCGCGCAGATTGACCTGGGCCGGCCCATCGAGAGCGTGCGCGTGTTGACGAAGTACCCCATGATGGCCGTGCGCCCGGAGAAGACCGGCTTTCGCGTCAAGACGCCGCCGAAGGGCGTTGTCGTTCTGGAAGTGGTCGTGAAGACCACGGCGTGAAAAGGGACGAGGCATCCGTGACTCTATGCGGCTGAGGGCGACGAATGGCAAGAAACGTGTTCTTGAAACTGCAGCCCGACCTCTACATGGCCAGCGACACCTGCATAGTGCCTGGCTCCCGCCAGACGGATTGGCGGGTGCCTGGCACTCTTTACGTAGTGCCAGGCACGCGGCAAACGTCCGCCGCGAGCCAGGCACTAACGTGCTGCTCACGCACCATCACCGGGATCAGTGCGAGGGGCTTCTGGAGTTCGACGCGGCGGCGGCTGAAGTCCAGGCTCCGGCGGCAGAGGCGGGGTTCCTGACGGCCGACGGCGTCGAACGCTATTGGAAAACGCGCACCGCAAGACCGAGCGGATACCCGACGAGCTTCAGCGTGCTGCCCAAGGGCCTGCCCGGCGTGAAGTGCCTGATGGCGGAGGGCGGCGACCTGTTCTGGGGGCCGCACCGCTTCCGCTTCCTCCCCACGCCGGGACACACGGCGGGCGCAACGACCGTCATGGCAACGTGGCACGGCAAGAACGTCTTCTTCTGCGGCGACGCCGCGTGCCCGGCACGCGTGCACGCGGGCGGGAAGATCTGGGAGCCGTACCACCTGGAATGGGACCACTGGACGCCGGGCGGGTCGCTGGCGGCGTGGTACGGGCTGCAACGGCTGGGCTACTGTCGGATTGACCTGTTGTGTCCGTCGCACGGCCCGGTGGTGGAGCAAGGGGCACGAGCCTGCGTGAAGCTGGCGCAGAAACGGGTGGGGGCGTTGATCCGCGCCAAGGGGTCCGTGTGCGAAGGAGAACGCGACGACTACTTCCCCCTTGAGCCGCTGGAAGGCCTCAACGCGCGGCGCGTGCTGCCCCGGCTCTATCAGTTCGGCGCGAACAGCTTCCTGCTTGTGTCCGAGACAGGCGAGGGGATGCTGGTGGACCCCTACAAGCCGGACTTCCCGACGCTGGAGGCGCTCATGCCCCTTGCGGGTGTTCGCCGGTTGACGGTCGCCACGGCATCGCACTTTCATTACGACCACACCGACGGCTTTCCGCTGGCGAAGGAGAGGTACGGGGCGCAGGGATGGATACACAAGTGGCTCGCCGACGTCCTGCGCAACTCCGACAAGCTGGACCTGCCCTACCTGCCCCAATCGCCCATTGCGGCCGACCGCGTCCTTCCGGAAAAAGGGCGGTTCCGGTGGAACGAGTACGAATTCGCCATCTGGCCCATGCCCGCGCAAACACGCTACCACTGCGCGTTCATGACGACGGTGGACGGCCAGAAAGTCTTCTTCTGCGGCGACAGCTTCCAGCCGCCCTCGCGGTGGAACGGGACCGGCGGGTTCTGCGCGTACAACCGGTCCGATTTCGGAGACTTCCGCCGAAGCGCGCGCCTGGTCCTTGAGGTGAAGCCGGACCTCATCGCCAACGGGCATCAGGTCGTGTATGGCTTTCACGCCTCGCACTACCGGCGGATACTCCGATGGGCGGACAGGGCGGAAAAGGCGGTGAAGGAGTTGTGTCCGTCGAACGATTACCGCAGGGACTACCGCGTGCGGCAGGCGCTTAGAGCGAAGGCGTGAAGCTCAGCGGTCGAGGCGAGCGCGCCAGTAGCACAACAAATCCCATAGGGTGTCTTCGAGAGGGATCTCGGGCCGCCAGCCTGTGGCTCGGCGGAACTTCGCGGCATCGCCGACGATGCGGGGGGCGCTGACGGCGCGCAGACGGTGGGGGTCCTGCCGGATTTCCGCCCGGATATTCGAGAGCGAGAAGAGCTTCTCCAGCACGTCGCCGACGCGGACGGCCTTGCCGGAAGCAATGTTATAGACCTCGCCTGCGGCGCATGGCTCCAGGGCGCAGTCGTAGGCGCGAACGACGTCGCGCACATCGAGGAAATCACGGCGAACATCGAGGTCGCCGACGAGGACGACGCCGCGTTTGCGCGGGTGCGAGGCGATAGCGACCACCTGTTGCGCGAAGTCGGAACAGACGAAGTGCGGCGACTGGCCGGGGCCGGTGTGGTTGAAGGGGCGAAGCCGCACGATGTCGAGGCCGTGGTTTTCGGCGAAGAAGGCGGCGGTCATGTCGGCGGCGGCCTTCGAGGCGGCGTACACGCCGGAGGGCGCGAGGGGACAGGACTCGTCAATGGGGAGCCGTTCCGCCGAGGGAGCGCCGTACTCCTCGGAGGAGCCGATGAAGAGGATGCGAGACCTTCGGCGCGAGTCGCGGACGGCTTCGCAGAGGTTCATCGTACCCAGAAGGTTCGTCCGCCACGCCGCTTCGGAATTGCGCGCGGCCTCGGAGGGAGAACTGAGCGCGGCCAAATGGACAATGGCGTCGGCGGAGGCCCAGCGAAGGGCGCGGCGGACCGAGGCGGGGTCGGCGACGTCGCACGGCGCATAATTGCAGTGTGGGACGCGGCGGTCTTTGGGGAGCGGGCGCGGGGGGCGGAAGACGCCGTAGACCGTGCGCCGAGATTCCGCCAGACGCCGACACAGGTGATGCCCGACAAAGCCTCCCGCGCCGGTCACGAGTACGCGCATCGGCGCACCCTCCGTGTCATGTCAATCCCTCATCCCGTGTTGCCGGCGGTAGAGCGTGTCGTAGTACTTCTGGTATTCGCCGCTCTTGATGCGCTCCCACCAGTCGCGATGAGCGATGTACCACTGGACGGTGCGGGCCATGCCCTCAGCCAGGGAGACCCTGGGCGCCCAGCCCAACTCGCGCTGAATCTTGGAGGAGTCAATGGCGTAGCGGCGGTCGTGGCCGGGACGGTCCTTGACGAACTTGATGAGGGATTCGGGCTTGCCGACCTGCTTGAGGATTTCCTTCGTGATGAGGATGTTGGCCAGTTCGTTGCCGCCGCCGATGTTGTAGATCTCGCCCGGCATGCCGCGTTCGACGACGGCGGCAATGGCGGAGCAGTGATCGTCCACATAGATCCAGTCGCGCACGTTAAGGCCGTCGCCGTAAACGGGCAGAGGCTTGTCGGCGAGGGCGTTGGAGATGAAGAGAGGGATCAGCTTTTCGGGAAACTGGTAAGGGCCATAGTTGTTCGAGCAGCGCGTGATGAGGCCCGGGAAATGGAAGGTGTGGAAGTAGGCGCGCACAAAAAGATCGGCGGCGGTCTTGCTGGCGGAGTAGGGGCTGTTGGGCTGAAGCGGCGAGTCCTCCGTGAACAAGCCCGTGGGGCCGAGAGAGCCGTAGACCTCGTCGGTGGAGATATGGACGAAACGCGAGACGTTGCACTTGCGGGCGGCGTGCAGGAGCAACTGCGTCCCCATGACGTTGACGCGCACGAAGATGCCGGGGTCCATGATGCTGCGGTCCACGTGCGACTCGGCGGCGAAGTTGACGACGACGTCCACACCCTCCATAGCCCTGGCGACGGCGGCCTCGTCGCAAATGTCGCCCTTGATGAATTGGTAGCGGGGGTGTTTCTCGACATCGGAGAGGTTTTCAAGATTGCCGGCGTAGGTCAAGGCGTCGAAGTTGACGATGTGGCAGTCCGGGCCGTTATTCAGCATATAGCGGACGAAGTTGGAGCCGATAAAGCCGCAGCCGCCAGTGACGAGCATTCGTTTCATGGAGAACCCTCAGGGCTATCAAGCGATCTGAAGCGGAATCACCAGACTCGGATTCTAGGCCATGAGCATGCGCCGAATCAAGGATAAACAGGGAGCGCGGCGCGTCCACCAAGCCGTCCGGCGGACGCGGCGCGTCTTGAGGCGGACGCGGGTCAGCGCCGGAAATGGAAGCGGAGCACTTCCCAGGGGGAGAGGTTGTAGGAGAAGAAATGGCAGCCTGAACAGGCGGGAAACATGCCGCGGCGCAGGGCGGCGACGGCCTTGCGGTGGCGTTCATTCTGCCAGACGGCCTTGAGGCCGCTTTGGCGGACGTTGCCCGTTACGTACCTGTCCAACTGAACGCAGGGGTAGACGTCGCCGAAGGGGTTGATGACCATGACGTTGCGGATGTAATAGCAACGGCGCGGCGGATGATGGCATTGGAGATAGGCGTCGTCATCGTGGTCCTTGAGGATTTGGAGGGTCTCGGAGTCCGGGCATCGGGCCAGGGCGGCGCGGAGGTCCGCCAGTTCGGCGGGTGTGAGGAGCAGGGAATCGCCTTTTCGCGCCCAACGGTCGGTGCACAGGGGCACGTCGTCCAGCCGGGTTGCCTGCACCGTCTCGCCGGACAGTTCCGTAAGGTAGTTGAAGTCAAGCACGTCGGCGCCGATCTCTTCTTTGAAGCGGATGAGGGGATGAACCTGGTCGTAGTTCAGCCGGGACACCACGCTCTGGATGTGGACCAGGGGGTGTCGGGACCGACGACGGCGGCGCTCTTCGAGGACGAAACGCATTCCTCTCTGCATGCTTTCGAAAACGCCCGGGCCTCTGATTCGGTCGTGGGCGCCGTTGACGCCGTCCACGGAGAACACCAGTTTGCGCAAGCCGGCGTCGAGGATCTCGCGGGCCAGGTCTTGGTTGATGAGCGTGCCGTTGGTCACGAGGGCCGTCTTGAGACCGAGGCGGGCGGCGTGTTGGGTAACGGCAAGCATCTCGTCCTTGCGGAGGAACGGCTCGCCTCCGATCAACTGCAGGTGAGCGGCGCCCATCTGCTTGAGCTGGTCTACGATGCGCAGCATCTCTTCGCCGGAGAGTTCGCGGGCCGGGTCGTCGGGTGTGCTGAGGGAGGGTGCGCCGCACATCTTGCATCGGAGGTTGCAGCGATAGGTCGGTTGCAGGGTGCAACTGAGGAGCGTGCGCCGCCAATAGCGCCATTCCCTTTTTGCGAGCGTTCGAAGGAGTCGGAGGCCGTCCCGCAAAGCCATGGCTGTTCGCGCTCCACAGAAGCGGTCTTGGATAAACAGGCTGCATTCTAACACATACGGCGGGCACGGTGGATGCCGAATTGTCGGGGCGCGCGGGGCGCAAAAAAAATTGAGGGGGCTATTGACAGGGATGCAGGCAGGCGGTTAAATATATAGGATATCGTTAAACTGTTGCCGCGGGTTGGGTATTCTTCTTCAGAAGGAGTCGGGCATGGCACAGAGAAGGGATCGTCGCGAGAGGCGCAAGAGGTACGTGGCGCCTGTGCTTAAGAAGGTGGATAACCTGAGAAGGATTACGGCGCAGGTAGGGACCGGGCCTACGGTGGACTAGGACTGTCCGAGGCCGGTAAGACGACGAGGCTGAGTCTGCGATGTCTTTGCCGAACGGGGCAAGGGAGGGTGGGGTATCCCCTCCGGTTGCGATAAAGTACCGAGGGCAAGGGCGCGGACCGCGTAGTCCGGCCCGATAAGTTCTGCGAGTGAGCGCTGGGCATTTCGGCAACAGCATGATTGCCGGGATGCCCAGTTTTTTTGGGGCCGGAGAGGACGTTCGCAAGCCTGTCGCGAAAAAGGCATTTTTTGAGGGGACATCAAACGCCGAGGGGGGCGGCTGTGCGCGAAGCTCACGACAAGCCCCCCTGCGAC
>CAYPFP010000122.1:0-15505 GCA_964409935.1 uncultured Planctomycetota bacterium
TGAATTGAACGGGGGTTGAGTTCCGCAGAGAAAACGGGTATAAAGAATTCTCCATTGGGAATACGGCGGTGTGGACCAGGTGTTTGCCAGGAGGGTTTGAGATGGCGAAAGCGGCGAGAGGCAGCGACATCAACCGGCGGGATTTCTTGAAGGTCTCCTCGGCGGCATTGGCGGGGCTGGCGGCCGGCGGGACCGGCCTTGCAGGGGCCGAGGAGGCCGCCGGCGGCATGCTGTATCGCGAGTTGGGCAAGACGGGGCTGAAGGTGTCCGAGATCGGCATGGGCACGGTGGCGGCAGCCTCGCCTGCCGCGATCGAGCGCGCCATGGAAAAGGGGATCACGCTCTTCCATACCTCCATCAATTACGCCAAGGGCGTCAGCATCGAGGCCTTCGGACAGGTGCTCAAGAACAACAAGTCCAGGCGCGACAAGATCGTCCTGGCCCTCAAGGGGGTCGGCGACTTCGACAAGGCCCTCCAAATCCTCAACACGGACTACGTGGACGTCTTCCTGCCGGTGCTGGACGCCCGGTCGTTCGAGACGCCGCGCCAGCAGGAAACCTTCGAGAAGATGAAGAAGGCGGGCAAGGCCCGATTCTGCGGCCTGGTGACCCATAAGGACATGGCCGACGTCATGGAGGCCGCGCTGAAAACGAAGTACATCGAGGTCATTCTGTCCACGTACAATCCGGCGTGCAAGGCGCAACTCGACCCGCTGATCCGGCGCGCCAAGGAGGCGGGCATCGGTTTCCTGGCCATGAAGACCCGGGGCGGCCTGCCCAAAGGCACGGACCCCGCGCCCGTCATCAAAGGGCTGCTCGAGAACAAGGACGTGGACTCCGTCCTCGTGACGCAGTCCTCCGTGCAGGACGTGGACCGGGCCGTCGGACTTTCGGGCAGGAAGATGACGATGCGCGAACGGCGCGAGGCGCATCAGGCGATGCTGGCGGCGGCGGGGGCGTGCGGGTCGTGCGCGGCGTGCGAGGCGGTGTGCCCGATGGGCCTCGCCATTCCCGATATCTTCCGCTTCCACATGTACGCCACGCGCTACGAGCCGGGTCAACGGGCGATGGGATTTGCCGAATACCGCCGCCTCGGCCCGACGGCCCAGGCCGGCATGTGCAACGGCTGCGGCAAGTGCGAACGCGTGTGCCCGAACAAAGTGGCCGTTCGCGCGCGCCTGAAGGAGGCGCACTCGGTTCTGGCCTGACGGCCGGCGCCGAATCCGGACGAGCGAACCTGCATGAGCACGAAGGAATGCCTGTTCCTGCTGGGGGTTGTACTGATTGTGGGTTTCTCGATAGCGTTCGTGCGCACGGCGCCGCCGGAGGCCGGACGCGCGGGCGTACCGAGCGTTGACTGGAGCGCCGTCGCAGACGACGCGGACCGACGGCTGGCGCTGTCGTGGATGGGGCCTCCCTCCCACCCGACGGCGCGCGAAGGCACGTGGCCCGAGAGAAACCTCGAAGACAAGTTCGCCGTCAAGTTCAAGCCGATTTTCCAGGATTGGAACGCCTACCGGCGGCGCCGGCCGCTGATGCTCAGCGGCGGCGACCTGCCCGACGTAAACTGGGACGGCGACCCGCTCTACGTGCGGCGCAACATCCATCACGGCTTCGTGTTGCCGATCCCGTATGAAGTCATCCTGAAACACGCCCCCAACTACGTCAAACACCTCAACCGATACGGACGCGAAGCGTGGCTGTACGCGTACTATCGCGGGCAGAACTACGGCATCCCCACCTTTGCGGCGAGCGACGTCTTTCCCCACGTGGCGGTGTGGCGCATGGACTGGCTGCGCAAGGTGGGCATCGCCCGGCCGCCGGAAACGCTGCCCGAGATCCACGACGCCCTGTGGAAATTCCGACACGAAGACCCCGACGGCAACGGCGTGAAGGACACGTACGGCATGTGTCCGGTGGTTCACTGGTCGCTGTCGTTCGTCGAGATTTTCTGCGCGTTCGGCGTGCTGCCGCAGGACTTCATCCTGCGCGACGGACGCGTGGCGTGGGGCGGCGTGCAGCCGGAGGCCAAACAGGCGCTGGCCTTGCTGCGAAAGTGGTACGCCGAGGAGCTGATAGACCCCGACTTTGCCGTCGGGACCGAGGACACGTCGGTCACGTACAAGAAATTCCAGAACGGCCGCAATGGGTACGTGTACCAGTGGGGCGATTGGCGCAACCTGGACCTCAACAATCCCAACTCCATGTACTCGCTCATGCGCGAGCTGAACCCCAAGGTGGAACTGGCCCCCTGCCGTCCGCCGGTCGGGTTCGACGGGAAACGCCGGAAACGCGTCTGGGGCGGGCCGGGCCACGTCATCTGGTTCGGCAAGCAGGTCGCGCAGGAACCGGAGAAGGTGCTGCGCGTGCTGCGGATGTTCGAGGCCTTCGCGACCGACAAGGACTTGTTCGTCGAGTCGCGCATCGGGCGGCGCGGACTGCACTGGGAGTGGACGCCCGAGCGCGGCCTGCACCCCCTGCCGCCCTACGACCAGCGCGGGGCCGACACGCGCGCCCTGCTGGGCTTCGGGCCGTTCGAGAACTGCTACGGTTTCTACTCGGCCTGCTCGGCCCCGCTGGAGTTCACGAACGAATACCTGCCGGCGGGTTGCCTGGAATTCCGCGCCCAGTACAGCAGACCCGAATGGGGGCTCAAGAACGCCCTCGGCAAGTCCGACGTCGTGGACTCGGCCGGCGAGTATCTCGAAGACCTGCGCCAGTTCCAGATGACGGCCTTCGTCGAGATCATCCGCGGCGACAGACCGCTGGATTACTTCGACGAATTCGTCCGGCTGTGGAGAAAACGGGGCGGCGACGTGCTCACCCGCGAGGCCAACGAGATGCTGCGCGAGGCGCGCGAAATATACCGAAAGGTGGGCGCCGACGACCAGGGAGGACGGCCATGAACGCCCGACCGTCTCCCCTTCGGCCCTACCTGCGCCATCGCAGCCTGCTCATGCTGGCCGCGCCGTGCGTGTTGTTTTTCGCGATCTTCCATTACGTGCCGATGGCGGGCCTCATCGTGGCGTTCAAGGACTTCGTGATGTCGGAGGGCATTCTGCGAAGCCCGTGGGTGGGCCTGGAGAACTTCCGCCGGCTCTTCGCCAGCGACGATTTCCCGCGCGCCCTGCGCAACACCGTCACGATCAGTTTTCTGCGGCTGGCGTTCGGGTTCTTTGCGCCCATCGTCCTGGCGCTGCTCTTGAACGAGTTGCGCCTGCGGCTGTTCAAGCGCACGATCCAGACGCTGACCTACCTGCCGCATTTCTTCTCGTGGGTGATCCTGGGCGGCATCTTCCTGATGATGTTCGGCGGCGACGGTCCGGTGAACAGCATCGTGCGCGCTGCCGGCCACAGCCCGATCAGCTTTCTGGCCGACGACGTGTGGTTCATCGTGATCCTCGTGGCGACGGGCATCTGGCAGGGAGCGGGATACGGGGCCGTGATCTACCTGGCCGCGCTGTCGGGCATTGACCCGCAGTTGTACGAGGCCGCCACGATAGACGGCGCGAACCGCTGGCGGCAGACCCTGCACGTCACGCTACCGTGCCTCGTGCCGACCATCGTCGTGCTGTTCATCCTGAACCTCGGCTACATCCTGAACGCGGGGTTCGACCAGATTTACAACATGTACAACCCCATGGTCTACGACGCCGCCGACATCATAGACACGTACGTGCTGCGGCGGCTGATCTCGATGGACTACGGGCTGGCCACGGCGGCGGGGATGTTCAAGTCCGTCGTCGGGCTGACGCTGGTGTGGAGCGCCAACTGGATGGCGCGGAAGATCAGCGGGGGCGAATATGGAATCTGGTGACGGAAACGCAGAATCTTGAATATCGAATACCGAGTTTTGAATGATGAAGTGACGGAGCACAATATTATGAATATCCGGTACGCGATGGGAGTCGAAGGCATCACGCCGGGAATGCTCACTGGCTTCTTCCAGAGCTGGAAGCGCCCGCTATCGCCCGAGGCGCACCTGCATGTCCTGAAGGGCAGCCGGCACGTGATCTTGGCGATAGACGACGAGGCCGCGCGGGTCGTGGGCTTCATCAACGCGCTGGGAGACGGAGTCCAGTCGGCGTTCATCCCGCTGCTGGAGGTGTTGCCGGAGTACCGCCGGAAAGGGATCGGGCGGGACTTGGTCAAGCGGGCGCTCGACCTGCTGCGCGACTATCCGTGCATTGATCTGACGTGCGATCCGGCGCTTCAGCCGTTCTACGAAAAGTCCGGCATGCAACGGTCGGTGGGCATGGTCATTCGAGACAACGCCCGCCGGCCGTTCCTGAACCCTGAATTCTAACGTCGAACGGACGAACACGGGCGCGAACACGAACAGGAGCACGACTTTCATGGGAGTGAAAGACCCCACAAAGCGTTTCTCAAGCCGTGTGGAGAACTATCTCAAATATCGTCCGCACTATCCCGTGGAGGTGCTGAAGATCCTGGTGAAGGGATGCCAACTGACGCCGGAGTGGGTTGTTGCCGACATCGGGTCCGGGACGGGGTTTCTGACGGAACTGTTCCTGAAGAACGGGAATCAGGTCCTCGGCGTGGAGCCTAACAAGGAGATGCGCGAGGGGGGCGAGCGTTATCTGAGAGGATATCCGAAGTTCACGAGCGGCGATGGGACGGCCGAGGATACCAGGCTTCCCGCCGCCAGCGTGGACATGGTGACGGCGGCCCAGGCGTTCCACTGGTTCGACCGGGAGAAGGCGAAGAGGGAGTTCCTTAGAATCCTGAGACCGCGAGGATGGTGCGCGATTGTCTGGAACGACCGGCGCACCGACGGCTCGCCCTTTCTGGAAGCGTACGAACGGCTACTGCGTGAGTTTACATCGGAGTATAAGGAGTCCAGCCACCGCCGTATCACGGAACCGGACCTGGCGGAGTTCTTCGCGCCCAACCGCCCTCAAGTCCGCACCTGCCGGAATCACCAGACCCTCGATCTCGACGGCCTGACGGGGCTCCTGCTCTCCTCCTCCTACGCGCCGGAGAAGGGGCAGGCCGGCCACGAGGCCATGCTTGCCGAGCTTTCGCAGATCTTCGCAGCACACCAGCAGGATGGAAGAGTCGTCCTGGAGCATGACACCCGGGTCTATTCTGGGCATCTCAGGGCAAGGGTGGCAGCCACACTGACACCCGAACGCAAGGAACCCCAATGAAACGATCGCGCGGGGAGACGGTGTTTAACGTCTTCAACATCCTGTTCCTCACCGGCGTGGGGCTGGTGGCGCTGTATCCGTTCATCTACACGGTGACGATCTCGCTGAGCACGGCGGCGGAGGCGAACCGGGACTCGCTGCACCTTTTCCCGCGCGAAGCCACGCTGGCGGCGTACCGCATCGTGTTGACGACGCCCGAAGTGCTCACGGGCTACATCAACACGCTGGCGCGCACGATCGCGGGCACGTTCCTGACCCTCCTCATGACGTGTATCGCGGCGTATCCGCTGGCGCGAAAGGAACTGCCCCACCGCGGCCTGATCACGTTTCTGGTCCTCTTCACCATGATCTTCGACGGCGGCATCGTGCCGAAATACCTGCTCATCAAGAACCTGGGCCTGCTCAACAGCCTGTGGGCCTTGATCCTCCCCATGATGCTGACCGCCTTCAACATCATCGTGGTGAAGAACTTCTTCCAGCAGATTCCCAGCAGCCTCCACGAGGCCGCGCGCATTGACGGCGCGGGAGAGATCTCCATCCTGTTCCGGATTTACATCCCGCTGTCGAAGCCCGTGCTGGCCACCGTGGCCCTGTGGACGGCGGTGGCCCACTGGAACCAGTGGTTCGACGCCATGATCTACATCACCGACGACCGCAAACAGGTCCTGCAGAATTTCCTGCAGCGCATTGTCATCGAGAGCAGCACCAAAATGCTCGACATGGGCATGACGCGCACCGACATCACGCAGTTCACGCCGGAGACGATCAAGGCGGCCACCGTCATCGTCACCATCCTGCCCATCATCTGCCTCTACCCGTTCGTGCAGAAGTACTTCGTGAAGGGCATCCTGCTGGGCAGCGTGAAGGGGTGACGCCTCATCGCGGGGGACCGCCGATGCCGGCGTACTTCCGGTTGAACTCGGCGGCGCGCCGGACAAGCTCGGGATGGGTGGCGCTGCTGAAGGTCAGGTCCGGCTGCCAGGGGAAATGCCAGACCCAGAGCGCCGTCAGAGACACGCCGTCCTTCTCAATCGCGTCAATGCAGGCGCGCGTCCATTCGGCCTGGGGGTTCTCCTTGAACGTCGGCGGAGACTGACCCAACTCGCCGATGAAAAGAGGCCTGCCGGTATCGAGCACGGCCCGATGCATGCGGCTGAAAAGGGCTATGCAGTCCAGCCCCCAGCGTTCGCCGGGTTTCTCAGGCGGACGGAACGTGCCGTAATGGTGGAAGCTGTAGACGTCGAGGGGTTCGGGCTGCGAGGCGATGTTGTTGGCGAGATATTCGTCCAGCGTGTCCGAGCGGTATTTGAAGTCGGGGAAGGTCTCGCGCCGGCTGGTGCATTCGGGACGCACGTGCGCGTCGCCGCTGGTCACCAGATGATTGGGGTCGAGGCCCTTGATGAAGGCCGCGTGATCCGTGTAGATTTTCAGAAGCATGTTCCATCGCAGGCTGTCCTCGCGCGCGCCCGTCTCGCGCACGACGGCGCCGGGCGAGTAGACGCCTTTGGGCAGGAGCTTGCGGCCCTTCATGTCCACGTCGGCCTTGAGCATCGGCTCATTTTCGAGTTCCCACATGAGAACCGTCGGGTCATCCCTGTAACGCGAGACAAAGTCGGAGACGTACCTGAACGTAGCATACGCGGTCCTGGAGTTCGTGTCGAGGATGGCCTGGCGATACTCGTTGCAGTACAGGTGCCAGCCCGTGATCGTGCCCAGGGACGGGATCAGCTTGACGTTGTGCTTCCGGCACAGCGCGAAGACCTCGTCCATCAACTGCCAGTACTTTTCGGGGTCCTTTGCGTAGATCAGGTCAATGTCGCGTGGATAGCCGGGACTTGCGAAGAACCGGATGAAGGCGAGGCCGCTCCTGCCGGCGTCCTCGACGGCGGCCACCATCGCCTGTCGGGCCTTCTCGTGGGAACCGTAGATCTGGAGATCGTGAAACCATGTCCCAAAATACGACTGGTGCAGATTCGGCATGTTCACGCCGATGGCGCGGTATTCGCGGCCGTTCAGGAAGAGCTTGGCCCCCTTGCGGGTCACGAACTCGCTTTTCACAGGCTCCGCTCCTTTGTCCTGGCGGCCCCCCATACAGCCCGCCAGAAAAACGCAAGACAGGAACAAGGCAAGCATCTTGAGTTTCACGGGTCGCTCCTTCGGCCTTATTCGAAGTTTACGCCCATTGTAGGCGAAGGCGCGCGGCCCGGCAAGGCCCCGTTGCGCCGAACGCTTGACAATGAGCGGCCTCAGTGTCAGAATCAGGCCCCGTTGCGCGGGAGAAACGGCAATGACAAACGAAACAAACAAGGCGGCGGCTTCGGGATATCTGTCCGGCGCGTTCGGTCTTGCGGGGCGGTTTGCGGTCGTGATCGGCGGGAACGGCGCACGAGGCCGCGGCGGCGGTGAACCTGCTTAGTGCCTGGCTCCCGCCAATCCGTCGGGCGGGTGCCTGGCACTACGTAACGGGCGGGCGACTAAAAAGAGTGCCAGGCACCCGCAACGGGCGGGAGCCAGGCACTAAAGGCGTCGCTGCGCCTGGTCTCGGCGCGGACAATGGCGCGCGGCATCCAATTGCGCCTTGAGGAGACCAGCGGCAAGACCGTGCGCGGGCGCGTCCGACTGCCCCGCCCCGTGGCCGGCGCAAAGGCCGTGTCGCTGCTCGGACGGCCCATCCGCGCGGGGCGCGTCACCGCGGCCGGCCGGAACGTCGAGTTCGACGCGGCGGCCAACGCCGTGGCGACGCTCGCGATAGTTTTCGAAAAATGAGGAGCAGGCGCCCATGAAGACCAACGGCGCGATTGTCGCCCGAATCATCCTCATTGCGGCGGCATGGCTCGGTTCGGGCGCGTACGGCCAGGAGAAGGACATGGAGACGGGGCAGAAGCCCGACCCGCACGAGCGGCGAAACATCATCGTCTTCAAGGAAGAAGGCCGCTACGGCGGCTGGCCCGCCAACCACGGCCTCTGGGCATGGGGAAACGAGATCGTCGTGGGGTTCACCGCCGCCCATTACAAGCCCGCCAGGAACGATCACGCCGTGGACCGCAGCAAACCCTTCGAGGACTGGCAGGCGCGAAGCCTCGACGGGGGCAAGACGTGGACGATTGAGAAACCTCCCGGCATCGTCCCCATGAACCTGGGCGGCCCGGCGGTATCGGCGCTCAAGACGCCGCTCGATTTCACGCACGCAGACTTTGCCCTGATGTTCCGGTTGGGCGGCATACACACGGGGCCTTCGCGTTTCTACGCCTCGACGGACCGATGCCGGACGTGGAGCGGGCCTTTCGCGTTCGAGGTCGAAGGGATTGACAAGATCGCCACGCGAACGGACTACCTCGCGATCGGCCCGCTTGAGTGCCTGATGTTCGGCAGCGCGGCCAAGGCCGACAACAAGGAGGGACGGCTTTTCTGCGCGCGCACAGACGACGGAGGACTGCGCTGGCGACTGGTGTCGCTCATCGGCCCGGAGCCGGCGGGATACCTCATCATGCCGTCGTCGGTGAGACTGGCGGAAAACCGGATACTCACGACGGCGCGGCACAAAGACCCGCAGCGGCCGGGGACCATTGACGCGTACCTGAGCGAGGACGACGGCGCGAACTGGAAGTTCATCGGCGAGGCGGCGTCCAACATCGGCGGCGGCAACCCGCCAAGCCTGATCGCCCTGCGCGACGGGCGGCTGTGCCTGACGTACGGGTGCCGCGCGCGCCCCTTCGGCATCCGCGCCCGCCTCAGCCGCGACCAGGGCGCAACGTGGGGCGAAGAGATCGTGCTGCGCGACGACGGCCCCACGGGCGACCTGGGCTACCCGCGCAGCGTCCAGCGACCCGACGGGAGGGTGGTGACGGTCTATTATTTCAACGGGCCGGCAGACGAAGACCGCGCCATCGAGGCGACGATCTGGAGACCGTAGCGGGTCAGGGGAGTTCGCGGTTCCGGATGCGGGCGGCCTCGTCGAAGATTCTCTCGCGGCTCAGACCGGCGGCCTCGTACATGGCGAAGATGTTCCGGTCGGGTGTCTCGGGCGGGATCGGCGGCCATTTCCACGAGCGTCGTTTCCATGCCGCGAAGCCGCCAGTACATCTCGAAGACGCAAGGGGAGACGTCGCAGCCCAGGAAGAATTCGCCCGATGTCGCGGCCACGGCGTCCATGTTGCGCACCAGGTCGTTCACGCGGTCGCGGGGGAAGCGATAGGAGAGGACTTCGTCGCGGGAGGCGATGGAGCGATGGCTCCGGTCCTCGAAGAGACTGTCGGGGGCGGGGATCGTCAGGCCGTCAAAGAGCCGCTCGTGACGTTCGGGATACTCCCAGTAGTCGTGAGGGGCCTTGTGATGGCACATCATGCAGAAGGGGCGGCCCGGGTCGCGATTGCGCAACCACTCCAGGGCCATTTCGGTGATGATATCGGTGACGTAGCCCTTGTACTTCACGACGCCGCACGCGCGGTCCTTCACGGTGAATTCGGGGTCGCGATAGGTGCCCTGGCCGCCCGCGGCGGACAAGAATCGGTACTCGTCGAAGCCCTCGGGGGTGCAATGAAGGTGCCATTTGCCGAAAAGGCAGGTCTGGTAGCCGGCCTGCCGCAGGAGGACGGGCAGGTTGGGCGAATAGCCGGCGCGCAAAGGATCGTTGAGGGTGCGCACACCGTTCACGTGCCCGTACTGGCCGGTCAGAATACTTGCGCGGGCCGGCGTGCAGATCGAGTTGGTGCTGAAGAAGTTGTCGAGGCGGACGCCCTCGGCAGCGATGCGATCCATGTTGGGCGTTTTGAAGACCGAGGCCAGACGCGAGCCGTAGCAACTGATCGCGTTGGCCGCGTGGTCGTCGGACATGATGTAGAGGATGTTGGGGCGATTGGCGGGCACGGGGCTTCCTGTCCTGGGTCAACCGTAGACTTCGTCAATGACTTTGCGGGTCAGCTTCACCCAGTTGCGCACGCGGTCGGGGTCGCCCTGGACGGTCTCGACGTCCTTCAGCGTGATGTCCACGCAGCACCGGCGGGCGGCTTCGAGGTCGCGCTTGAGGATGAGGCGGACGCGGTCGGTGTCGAAACCGTAGCTGACCATATCGGCGGGGCTGGGGCGGTAACTGAGGACGTAGTCGCGGCCGATCTGCTCGGCGCAACGAGCGACGTCGGCGACGGGAGCGACGGCAATGCGGCGCAGGTTGGAAATCTTCCGGAGCATGGCGATCTTGTTCGTGAGGTCCTCGCAACAGCCGTAGGCGGCCAGGCCGAACTTTTCGAGGATGGGCCGCTGATAACGCAACAGGAACTCCTCGTGCATGGCGGGGGAGACGGCCGTGAACTCCTGCGCGGCCATGAAACACCAAAGCTCCCGGCGCTTGACGCCGTTGCGGTTGGGAGCGGGGTCTTCGAGTTCCTCGGCATAGGGCATGGCCTGGTTCTGGTGGGCGCACAGGCCCCAGTCGCCGGCGGCCTCGGCCTGGTCGTGGGCGCGTAGGACGGCGCCGGACATGAACTTGAGCAGGCCGCGAAGCCAGTCCGGATTGTCGGTCATGTCCAGCATGAAGTGCTCGATGCCGCGCAGAGCGCCGAGGTCCGTCGAAAGGTCCGCCGACCACGCGCGGCAGACAGGGCCGCGGTCGAGGTTGACGGTGAGGATGTCGCCGAGGACATCCTGAAGAAGGGCGACGCGCTCGGCCGTCTTTGCCTCGTCAATGTGGTGCGCGGGCGCACGGAGTTTGGCGGTATCGGAGAGGGCCTTGATAGGATAGTCCACCTTGTAGGAGCCGCGCTTGACGTCGGAGTAATTGCGCTTGATGGGCACGCCCCAGCCGCCCACGGTGTGGACGGCTTGGACGGTGACCCAAGGCTCAAAGATCGAGTCGTCCTGAAAGGTGTCCCAGAACAGATGCGAGCGGAAAAAGTTCTCGTACTGGCGCAGAAAGGGGTCGAGGCAGCGGCAGGCGGCCTGGGGCATCTCCGCCCAGGCCCACGCGCGCACATAGATGAGGGGCCGGTCGCCCTTGAGGCTATTGTGCCTGCGCCACAGGACCCGGCGGTCGCGCTGGGCTGGAGAGTTGCAGATGTCGAGGTATTGCCTGGCGAGATCGCGCAGGATGGTCTTGTCCGGCGAGTTTGCGCCCATCGAGGACTCCTACCAGCAGGAATAGCCGCCGTCCACGACGAAATCGTGACCGGTGGTGTAGGCGGCGGCTTTGGAGGCGAGGTAGACGGCGGCGCCGCGAAGTTCTTCGGGTTCTCCCATGCGGCCCATCGGGATGTGCGGGAGCCAGTGAGGATGCAGATGCGTGACGCTGAGCGTCATCTCCGTGGCGATGTAGCCGGGGCTGATGCAGTTCACGGTAATGCCAAACTCGGCCCACTCCGCCGCCAGCGAGCGGGTGAGTTGGATGACGCCTGCCTTGGCGGCGTTGTAGGAGCACTGCTCCTGCGGGCGGTTCACGATGGAGCCGGACATGCTGGCGATGCTCACGATGCGGCCATAGCGCTGCGGGATCATGACCTTGGCCGCCGCCTGCGAGCAGAGAAAGACCCCCTTGAGATCAATGGCCACCACCTCGTCAAAATCCTTCTCCGACATCTCCTCGGCGGCGGCGTGACGGCAGATGCCGGCGTTGTTGAGCAGGATGGTCAGCCTGCCGAAGGCGTCGAGGGCCGCCTTGACCATGGCCTCGACCTGGGTCTTGTTCGAGACGTCCGCCTGCACGGCAACGGCCTTGTGACCGGCGTCGCGCAGGCCGTCGGCGGCGAGTCGGGCGGAGGCCAGGTCGAGGTCGGCGCAGACCACGGCCGCGCCGGCCTCGGCGTAGGCGGTCGCGAGTACCTTGCCGATGCCGCGGCCCGCGCCAGTGACAATCGCCACATCCCCATCCAGCTTGAAAAGGTCTAGAACCGGCATGGCTTTCCTCCCACGAAAGCAGAGAGCATTTCAGTTATTGCGCGCGGAATCGAGGCCACATTTTCCCCGATTGGTGAAGCGCGGACAAGAGGGTTGTTGAAAAGGGGGCGCCGGAAGCGTATAATCCAGCACAGCCAAACTGCTGAAGGTCTGGATAGGGCCAGGATATCCGGAGGGGAGCAGCAATGTCCATACCGGCAAGATGTCCCAATCCTGCGTGCGGGAAGCAGTACAACCTGCGGGACGAACTGGCGGGCAAGACGGTCAAATGCAGCGCATGCCGGCAGACGATCCACGTCCCGGCGACGCCCGGTCCCGGCGAGAAGGAACAAGCCCACACCTTGCAGTTGGCGCCCGAGCCGGCCAAGCCGACGAAGAAGGCGGCTACGACGGACCCGCTGGTCGGTTCGCGGCTGGCGCATTACCGGATCGAGGCCGTGCTGGGGCGGGGAGGGATGGGGAAGGTCTACAAGGCGTACAACACGAGCCTGGACAAGAGCTGCGCCATCAAGATTCTGCCGGAGGAGTTCGCCGAGCAGGACCAGAACAACATAGACCGATTCGTGCGGGAGGCGCGGTCGGCGGCGAAGGTGGAGCATCCGAACGTGCTGCCGGTGCAGTTTGTGGGCAAGGTGGCGGACAAGTACTTCATCGAGATGCAGTACGTGGACGGGGGGACGCTGCAGGGGCTGCTGCAGCGACGGGGGAAGCTGGAGGTGAAGGAGGCGGCGCGGATCATTCGGGACGCGGCGGCGGGTCTGCTGGCGGCGCACAAGAAGGGGATCATCCATCGGGACATCAAGCCGACGAACGTGATGCTGACGAGCGAGGGGCACGTGTTCGTCATGGACTTCGGGCTGGCCAAGATGGCCGAGGCGCGCACGGCGTTGACGCAGCAGGGATATGTGCTGGGGACGCCGCTGTACATGTCGCCGGAGCAGGCGTTTGCGCAACCGGTGGACCACCGCAGCGACATCTATTCCCTGGGGGTAATGTTCTATCAGATCATCACGGGGACTCCGCCGTACACGGCGGATTCGCCGGTGGCGCTGTTGTACCAGCACCAGCACGCGCCGATTCCGGACATCCTGCAGGTGGCGCCGGAGACGCCGGCGGTCATTGCGGACATGATCCGCAAGATGATAGCGAAGGACCCGGCGCAGCGGTATCAGGATTGCGCGGAGATCGTGAACGAACTGAACGCGTTTCTGCTGACCGGGGGGGGCGGGATCGTGATCTCGGACGAGGCGCTGAAGGAGGCGCCGGACCATCGGCGGAGCGTGCTGGCGCAGGCGAAGCGGGGTTTTTCATCGCGGCCGGCCATGAAGGCGCCCGCGGCGGCGAAGGGGCGGCGGGCGTGGCTGCTGATAGGGGGAGGGGCGGCGCTGGCGGGGGTTTTCATCGCGGTCGGCCTTTACGCTTTGTGGGCAAGGAGACCCGCACCAGGGCCGCAGACGGCGGACAGTGCGGCTGCGCCGGCCGCGCAGGGAACGGCTGCGCCCGCCGCGCAGGGAACGGCTGCGCCCCCCGCGCAACCGGCGAAATCCGCCTGGGACGAAATGTATGTGACCACCGCCGCCACAGGCGACAAGATCCCCCATCCCCTCTCGCGCAAAACGTACAAACAGACCCTCGCCGATGGCACAACGGCGGAGGTCCCCGAAGGCATGGTCTATGTCCCCGCCGGGGAGTTCATCATGGGCGAGAAGGAGAGCGAACACAAGGTCTACCTCGACGCCTACTTCATCGGCAAGTACGAGGTGACCAATGCGGAGTGGAAGGCGTTTGTGGATGCGACGTGGGTGCTGGAATTGCCGAGACACTGGAAGGGTCGTGAGATCCCGGAGGGCCGGGAAAACCATCCGGTCGTGAACGTCTCTTGGGAGAACATCCAGAAGTATTGCCAATGGGTGAGCGCGGGGACGGGGCGAAAGGTCTCCCTGCCCACCGAGGCGCAGTGGGAGAAGGCGGCGCGGGGGCCGAAGGGGAATGAGTACCCGTGGGGGAATGAGCCGAACTTCAAGAACTGCAACGCGTACTGGCTGTTCGCCTCCAAGCACGGGCTGAAGGTGGACGCCAAGGGGAATGTGCCGGGGTGGGAGTCCGAAGGGATCGCCAAGAGCGAGAAGTATCAAACGGTGCAGGTCGCCGGTGGGTACACGACCTCGGTCGGGTCCTACCCCGAGGGCAAGAGCTTCTACGGCTGCTACGACATGGCGGGGAACGCCTACGAATGGTGCGCGGACTGGTTCAAGACGGACTACTACAGGCTGAAGGACGCCACGAAGAATCCCCAGGGGCCGACTCAGGAGGATGCCGAGGAGACAGACAAATTTCGCACTGGCGACCAGACCAAACGGCGCGTGTTGCGGGGCGGCTCCTGGACCTGGTCCTTCGGAATGGGCCGCTGTACGGAGCGCCAAGCCTTTCGCCCGAGCCACCTCTGCGCCGATTTTGGTTTCCGCGTGGCCGTATCAGCCCGCGAGGCGGACGGGAGCGTGACGCCTGTGCAGACGGGCGCGGCCCCCAGCCCTGCGGCGGAACCCGTGAAATCCGGCTACGATGACATCTACGTCTCCACCGCCGCCACGGGGGAGAAGATTCCCCACCCCCTCTCGCGCAGAACCGTCGGAATGGCCCGCCCCGATGGAACCTTCATTACCGTCCCCGAAGGCATGGTCTACGTGCCCGGCGGCAAGTTCCCCATGGGCGATAGCAGCAATGAACGCGCTCGACCCTACCACGAGGTGGACGTGAAGCCCTTCTTCATGGACAAGTACGAGGTCACCAACGCGCAGTACATGGCGTTTGCCAACGCCACGGGGCGCATTCCTCCGAGACATATCAAGGACAACGGCGGCAACATACCCGAAGGACGCGAGAACCATCCGGTCACCTTCGTGAGTTGGCAGGACGCGCAGGCGTACTGCGCTTGGGCCGGCAAACGCCTGCCCACCGAGGCCGAGTGGGAGATGGCGGCAGGCTGGGACCCCGCTAAGAAGGCGAGGCGGCATTTCCCCTGGGGCAACGACGGAACGTTCGATCGCCAGAACCCGCAGGCCAATCTCCAATGGCTCTGGACCGACAACCCCCCCGGACCCGACTGGCCCAAGTGGCTCAAGGAGCTTTGGGCGACGCCGGGAACGAGGGAGATGATGAAGGCCGGGGGGCTTACCAAACCCGTGGGATCCTTTGCAAGAGACCGAAGCCCGCTGATGTGCTATGACATGGCCGGGAACGTGGCCGAATTCACGGCCGACCTCTTTGCCCCGTATCCGGGGAACACCTCGCCATGGGCCGAGCAGAAGAAATGGGTCGGTACGGATACGAAGGTTCGCGTCGAGCGTGGCGGGTCATGGCGAACCGGCTGTCTGAAATGCAGTGCGCGGCAGCCAATTAGAGAGACCAGCGATGTGCTAGTCTGGGAGTATACGGGCTTCCGCTGCGCGGCG
>CAYPFP010000123.1:0-15317 GCA_964409935.1 uncultured Planctomycetota bacterium
CTCAATGTCCGCGCAATCGGGATCGCATCTGCCATTGGAATTCCCCTCCACTATTCGAGCTATTCCCACGCACTAAGGAATTCTATCCGGTTCTTCATCTCTTCGGCGGACCGGGCGGCGAGCAGTCTCAGCAGACGGCGCATCTGCTCCCCGACGGTGTACCGCTGCTGAAGAGCAACGATGATACCAGCGTGAGATTCTCCTCTGGACTGCCGATCCGCGTGAAGCCGAGAGAAATGCCGGATATTGAACGAGTACAGGACGCGCCCTTCCCTCGCTGCATATTCCAGGTGATCTTCGTCCCGGCGTTCAATCATTCCTGCCTGATGTGCAGTGATCACGTCTACGCCCCGAGCACGAAGGGCCTCCACCAAGTCGCTGTCCATAGCGTCTTCGTCAATATAGAGGCGGGCAATCACGTGCCTTTTCGGGAAAGAAAGTGCTCCCGCTCCAGCCGTTCGACCTCAATCTCCTCTGCGGCGATATCTGCCTCAATCTCGTCGCGATTGCCGTGATAATACGCTAGGGCGGCGTAGACTTGGGCAAGCGTGAGGTGGCTGATCTTGTGAGCAATTTCCTCGGGGCTGAGGCCCAACTTGTACCACCCCACGATGCGGCGCACACCGATGCCTGTTCCCGCGATTCGAGGGCGGCCCTCGCATATTCCAGGCGACCGGACAATAAGCGTCCCAATGTCACTGATAGGCGCCATTATCCCTGCTCCCTTACTCTCACGGATTGAGTTTTCCCAGCAGACCTGATAGCATTCGACAAATGCCAAAACACATGATAAGCCTTTGACATGCCGTAGACAAGAGCATTCATGCGCCTGAAGCGGCAGATCATCTGCATCGTATGTCCGATGGGATGCATGGTGTCGGTCCAGTCGGAGGGCCGGCGGATACGCCGTCTTGTGGGGGCGCGTTGCGCCCGGGGACGGCGGTATGCCCGAAAGGAAACCCTCGCGCCGGAGCGCGTGCTCACGACCACGCTGCGCGTAAGGAAGGGCAGCCTGCCGTTGGTGCCTGTGCGAAGTTCGAAGCCTATCCCCAAGGCGAAGCTCCGCCGCTGCATGGACAGGTTGGCCCAACTCGAAGTGGAAGCGCCGGTGCAGGCGGGGCAGGTCCTGGTCAGGAACCTCCTCCGCACCGGAGCCGACATCCTGGCCACCAGGACCGTGTCAAGCGGCTCGTAGGCGCGGCCCTGCGTCCCTTGCCGCTCGCCGTGAAAAGGCGCCTCAGACTTTCCGCGTCCACCGCTCCACGTCTTCCGGCGTCCACATCGGCGGTGGTCCCTTCTCCTCCTGCTGCTCCAGGTATTCCTGCATCGTCTCCTTGTCCCAGACCTGCGGCAGCGGGCGCGGTGTGAAGCAGACGGCCAGCAGCGCCAGCATGACCACGGCCAGCCCCTTGCGCCCCGCGCCGATGGGGTGGAATTCATTCATGGGCGCGGGGTGCGGAAAGCGGTGGCTCAGCACAAAGGCCAAAACCACGAAGACCGTGTACTCCCACAAGAAGTGATACTTCACCAGGAAAATCACGGCCAGTGCCAGCGCGGCGGTCACCACCACGTGAGAGATGGCCACGCTTCGCCGGCGGAACAGCGCGTAAAGGATGTGCCCGCCGTCCAGTTGGCCGACGGGGATCAGGTTCAGGACGGTCACGAAAAGCCCCACCCATCCCGCGAAGGCCAGCGGATGGAAGTCCAGCGCCATGCCTTCCGGCACGGGGCCTTTCAGCCAATGCTGCGCCCACTTGAAAATCTGCGGCTCGCCCAGGAAGAACGTCCACTGGTGGTGTGTCGCGTAGTACCGGATAAGCTCGACGGCGTCCACCATCTTGGACATGTGCAGTCCGATGATGATGGCCGGCACCGAAAGAAGCAGCCCCACCAAGGGACCGGCGATGCCGATGTCGAAGATGGCGCGCCGGTTCGGCATCGGCGAGCGCATCATGATCACGGCCCCAAGCGTGCCGAAGGGCGGCAGGGGCATCGGCAGGAAGATAGGCAGCGTGGCCCGCACATGGTAGTAGCGGCAGGTCAGGTAGTGGCCCATCTCATGGCCGAGCAGGATCGTCATCAGCGGAACGGCGTACCATAGCCCCGCGTTCGGGTACAGTTCGCTGTTGGAGGTCCACTCGCCCACGAAGTACGTCGTGATGAACGTGGCTACCAGCAGAATCAACCGAATCATATTCGCTCTTCCGTCAGACTATCCGCCGCGCCGAACGTTGCGCGTTCCCCCCGTTTCTACAGGTGGGACCACGGGGCGCCGCAATCATGGAAAATGACGTTGACCTTGTTCTCCAGTTCGTGTTTGAACGCCTTGGCGAAAGCGGCGATGCCCGGGTTCTCGCTGATGCAGTTTCCCGTCTCGATGGCGAAGATGCCGCTGTCAAGGACGTAACGGATCAGGTGTTCGTCCATCTCCCCCGCGACGACGCACTCCGCGCCGTAGTCCAGGAGCTTCTCCCAGAACCCCATGTTGATGCTCAACCCGATCCCCCCGAAGGCGGCGCCGACCTTTCTGATCTTGCGATTGGCGTCGCCGACCACGCGCACCCGGCTGAGGCCCAACCCCTTCTTCACTTGTTCGGCGACCTGGCGCGCCGTCCTCGGCGGTTCCAGTTCGTAGATGCGCAGGAGGCTTTCCCTCACCGCAGGCTCGGGAAGTCCGCACGCGCGCCCGAACTCGTCGGCGATGGAGTACCGGTCCAGTTTTGTATGCGCCCGGATGACGACCATGTCGTTGTTCACCAGACGGCTGACTCGCGCCATGTTCGACCGCCAGTCTCGCGCGTACGGGCGGTCGCGGCGCACGTAGGACGGCGGGTTGAACGGGTCGGCGTGCGTCACGATGACGTTGCACTTCTCGGCCGCCGCCTTCTCGATGGCGCGCGCGTCGGCCATCCAGCACACCAACACGCCGGTCACTTCGATGTCCGTATCCCCGAAGATGACGCCTTCGTCGGACGAGGCCTTCGGGATCATCACGTCAAGTCGGTCCGCCACCTCTCGGGCTTTCATTCCGCTCTCCGTCGGCCGCCTTCGGCCTTTCACGGCAAAGAAAAGCACTGGCGGGGGCCAGTGCCTTGATACTCCTACAGCTTACTCGCTCCGAACGCGGATTTCAAGGCTGGTTGTCGCCGCTACCACTCGACGAGGGTTACGAAACCCTCCAGGCTTTGTGCGGCGACTGCCTGCCGGGGGCCGGGTTTCACTCGGGCCGGCGCCAGCGCCTTTACGGCGCTGCCGAGCCCGACGCGCCCCTGTATCTCTCCGGCGCCGTTCAACAGGAACAGCGTGCCGTCCTCGCACCCCGCAACCACGTCTTGTCTGCCGTCGCCGTCGGCGTCCGCCGCCGCCAGGCAGAGCACCGAGTCTCCGAGATTCCTCCGCCACAAACGCTTTCCGGAACCGTCGAGCGCGAACACGCTGTAACTGGCCGACGAGGCGATGATCTCGTCCCGCCCGTCTCCGTTCACGTCAAGGGCCAGGGCGCCCGTCACCTCATCGCCGACGTTGTAGGTCCAGAGCAGTTTGCCGGCATGGTCGAGGGCGTGCAGCGTGCCGTCTTTCGATCCGAAGATCGCCGCCCGCTGTTTCGCGCCCTCCAGGTTGGCGGTCAGCGCCGCCGTGGCGTGCGGGCTTTTCACCGAATAGGCCCACCGCTTCACGCCGTCGGCCCCCGCGCACGGCCACCAGTAGTAGACCGTGCCGCACAGGGTCTCCATCGTCCCGTCGCCGTCGAGGTCGGCCGCTGTTCCCGCGCTGGAAGGGTGGACGCTCTCATGGTGCCAGAGTTCCTTGCCCTCGCGGTCCATGCAGTAGTACCGCCAATTGTCGCCGCCGGCGATCACCTCGTCGTGTCCGTCGCCGTTGATGTCCGCTGCGAAGAGGACGCGCACTCTCCCCGGACTCTTGTACTGAGGCAGTTCGAACGCCCATTTCAGCCGGCCCGCTGCCGTAAGCGCGTACACCTTGCAGTCCTCGGAGCCTGCGATTGCGTATCTCTGCTTCGACTTGTCCAGGTCGGCCGAGGCCGTCGTGGTCACGAGGCCGCCCGTGGGGAATTTCCATCGCGCCTCGCCGTCGGCGCCCAGCAGCCACACGTTGTTCTTGCTGGTCCCCGCGACGATCTCGGCGATCCCGTCGCCGTCCAGGTCGCTTGCCGAGATCGCGGTGAATTTTTCGAAGGCGTCCTCGCGGGCGGCGAGTCTCGCCGCCTCGATGCTGCCGTTCTCCGGCCGGCCCCACACCTCCACCTCCGCCACGTAGATGCCCGACCCTTTGCGCGGCGTCATGGATACGCGCACGTGGCGCGCCGCGACGTCCGCCTTGTCAAAGGCGTAGGTCACGGGTTTTCCCCAGTCTTCGCGTTCTTCGTTATCGGCGATCTCGCCGATGACGCGCGCGCCTTTCTGGAAGTTGTCGTCGCTGGCCTCCAGCGAGGCCCGGTGCAGCATGAAACTCCTGCCTTTGCTCGACTTCGAGCCGTACCACGCCTTGAGCGCGATGCGCGTGATGCGATAGCGTTCCTTCAGGTCAACGCTCACTGCGGCGGGCGTGTCCTTCTCCCACATGACGGAACCTTCCGAGCTTTTTTCGTCGCCGTCAAGCACGTTGTCAATGACGTTGCCTTTGCGGGGGTCGTCGGGCGCGAAGATGTTTCTGGCAAGCGGCGCGGGCGAACACGAAGGCGTTGCGCCCGTCGCATAGGCCTCCGCGCGCCCGGCGTTGGCGCTCAGCAGTACCTCTTCGATGGCGGGCCGGTATTTCCACAGGACTTTGCCCGTCTTGTGCCCGTCCTGTATCGCGGGCGTGGGCGGCGCGGCGGCTTTTTGCTCGCCCTTTAGCGTCTTGGGAAGGTCTGCAAACGCCGTCAGTCCCTTGACCGAAATGTGTGTTTGTCCCGCTCCGCATTCTGCCGTCCAGGTTCCTTGCTCAATTCGGATGTTCTTCACGCTGCCGCTGAACGCGGGTTTCTCCTGCCCGCACGAGAAGGTGATGGTGGTCTCTCCGGCAGGCGTGATGGTCATGTTGTCTCCGGATATCTCCGCCAGCGCCGGTTGGCTGCTGCTCAGGGCGAAGGCCCTATCCGAGATCAGCCGGGCGTCCGCCGCGAAACCGTTCCCGCCGCTCAGCGCGAAGGCCTTCGCCGCGATGCGCACCCCCGCCGCAACCTCGCGGGGTTTTTCGGGACTGCCCGTCCCCGCCAACACCGTCTCGTCTTTCGTTCGGATGATCACGCTGCGTTCGTCGGCCTGCTCTATCGAGAATTCCTGCGGGGCCTGGTCGTCGCTTCCGTAGAGCAGGTTCGCGAAACCGGCCCGCTGTCCGGGCGCCAGCTTTGCCGTCTTCACCTGCCGGAGCGAATGCACCACCGGCTTGGCGTACGCATATCCGCTCCAGTTCTTCCCAAGCTCAAAATCGTCCGTGAGTTTCATGTGCGCCCCGCGCGGAGACTTGATGAAGAATCGCGGCCCTTGTTGCTCGACCTCGATCCCTTCGTCTGTCAGCCTGGACTCCCCGACGGTGTGCCACATGCAGTGGAAATCGTACTCGGCCGGTTCCTGCGCCTCCATCTCGTCCAGGACGAGGAACCATTTCTCCTTGTTCCACAGGATCGTCCGATACCAGTCCACGCCCGTGTAATCGAACACGGCGGTCTGGGTCGCGCCGAAGCGTTTGCCTTCGGCGGCGGCCTCCAGTTCGCACCACGGCGGGATGGTCTCCGACTGCCCGTCCTTGAAGACGAGGATGGAGTTGTGGTATTTCGGCAGCGACTTGATGTAATCGTTGTCGGCCAGCCAGATGCGTCCCCGGTCGGTGATGCGCGAGATGGAGTTCCCGTCGTAGTGCATGTGTCCGCCGTTGGACAGCCCGTCCAGGAGGAGGTACTGCCCCTGCGGGTCGAACGTGCTGCGCATGACGATCTTGTCCACCGCCTTTTCCAACGGCAGCGCGTTGGGGCCTTTGAAAGCCTCCCAGTACATGCGGTCCAGCGGGATTGCCCGAAGTCCCAGCAGGTCTTTCGGCTCGCTAGCTTCCAGGCGGCAGGCGTATTGGTGCATGGAACTGTCCTTGCGTACGGCGGCCTTTTTCTCCAACGCCCAGGCGTAGCGCCCGTCGCGGTGGTAGAAGACGGCCCCGCGCAGGAAGGGGACCTCCGACCACCAGCACTGATACGACCCCGTGTCGCCGTAGGGGACCTGGTAGCCCAGGTTGTCCATCGTCAGGATGGCGTAATCGGCTTGCAGGCGGACGTTGCCGTTGTCGAAGCAGGCGGGGTCGAGCGTGGCCAGGGCGTATCGCATGGTGTGATAGGGCACGAGCCATCCGTAGCCGTTGGAGTCTTCCCAGGGCTTGGCGGCCTGCATTTGCAGGGTGAAGCAGGCGCGCGCGATGTCGAGCCAGTAGTCGGCTTCGGGGCAGTTGTAGGCCTTCTTGAAGTAATTCCCTGCGAAATACAGGCCCAGCGCCGGAAACGTTGTGTGGTTGTGGCGGATGATGCGGCTGTTGAGCGCTCCCGACGCCTTGCGCACCACGTCGGTCGTGATGAACTCGTGCAGGATCTTTGTGACGCGCAGGCGATCTTCCTCGCTTAGCGCCGGACTTTCTTCCAGCAGGTCCCACGCGGGCAAGATCTCCATGAGATGAAAATCCATATCCATGCCCCACGGTCCGCCGTAAATGTCGGGCTTTGCCTGATAGCTCTCATGCCAGGCGAAGGCGATCTCCCTGTAGAGCGCCGCCAGCCTGTCGTTGCCGCTGCGCGCGTACCGCAGTCCGTAGTTCCCCATCCGGCTCGCCACCGAGTGGTGCGCGCCCGTGGCGAAAAGACGCTTGGCGGCTTCCACTTGTTTGCGGATATCCTCGTCGGTGAGTTCTTTCTTCCGGCGTTCGACCTCGCCCATCTCGCGTTCGTTGAGTTCGAAGAGCGTGAGCTTCGGCAAAAGGATGTCTTGGCCCGCCTTGAGGCCGTTCAGAAACGCTTCGGTCGCCCTTGCCGTTCCCGCCGGCGACGACGCCCCGATCACCACCGCGTTCTTACCTGTGCCCCAGGGGTCGTGCGCCGTGTGCGCCACGTATCCGTCGCCCGGCGGATACGCGTCGTCCACCGGCGTGTACAGCCAGGCATATATCTGGGTCATGGCCTTGTTGTTGCAGACGTTGCCGATCATGATTGCGTTTGTGGCCGCCAATTGGGCGGGGGTGACGGCCTGCGGCGTCAGGATGGGCAATTCCGCGCCGGACAGCTCCTTGAGTCTCCCCTGGATCTTCCGCGCAAGCGGCGCGTACTCGGCGGCCCCCGGCGCGATGATGACCGCCTCGGCCTTCCCGCCGCGCACAAGGGACGTCTCGATGTGCAGCTTCTTCGGCTTGTCAATCTTCGCAAAGGGCACGTGCCGCGTCTCCGTCATGCGCACGTTGTCCACGTAGATGTCGAAGACGGTGTCGGGGTCGGCTGTGCCGATGATGATCTCCGCCGCGGCGATGTTGCGCGCGCCTTCGGTCTGCACCTTCTCTTTCTCCCAGTTGAAGCCCCCGCGCGACACGCCCTGCACCAGCCGGATTTGCAGCGACGGCGTCGTCTGGAACGGCGTCCGCCAGTTCGTCCAGCTTGCGGCCATCTGGCGGTCTTTTGTATAGAGCCGCAGGTAAACCGCCTGGGTTGCGGCGGGCGTGGTTGTCCAGCAGTCGAAGCGAATGGCGCGCGCGTCGGCATCCGCATCCTTCAGCGGGATCATGATGCCGGCATAGTGATTCCGCTTCTCCTTGTCGCTTCGCGCGACCAGGCGGACGCTGCCCTTGCCTTCGGTCACGAACTTCGGATCGTTGTTGACCTCAATCCGTTTCTCGCCGCAGTTCTGGCCCCATGTCGGCGAAAGCCCTTCGGTCGTCTCGAGCGAGTGCAACAGCAGGGTCTTCTCGACCTCGGCCGCCTGCCCCGTCTCGCACAACGGTAGCAGGGCCGTCCACATCAGGGCCGCCATGAAATAACCGCCTCGCCTCGGCATGATTTTCCTCCTGCGTGTTCGCGATGGAGCGCCTTCGGCGCTTGTCTTTACCGCAATTGGGGGGCGCCCATGCCGGCGCACGGCGATTCCGGCCTCGGCCGGAAGTCCGCCTTGGACACGTCCGCCAGCATGGGGTCTACGGCCACGGAGTGCGTTTCTTTGCCGGTGTCGCGCTGGTACTCGGCGAACTGGGCCATCGTGTAGGTCTTGTCCTTGAACTTGATCATGATCCCCTTGGCCTGGACCCAGCAGTTATGGTCGAGGTCGAGCGCCGCGATCTGCTCCGGCGACCAGCCGGCCGCGTAGAAGGCGTTTGTCCTGGCCTCCAGGAAGATGTTGTTGCGCACATAAAATTCGCTGTGCGGTGCCGGGCTGCCGTAGAAACACAGATGCCGGCCGTTGGGGTCGGGTCGTTGGGTGTGGCCCCATCCGTGTCCGGCGTTGACGCAGGTGTTGTTCTCGAAGTAGATGCGGCCCGTTACGGAGGTTTCGGGCCGGTTCCAGTACTCGAAAGAATACTCGCAGTTCCAAATGATGTTGTCGCGGTAATGGAGGTTGTACTGTCGGACGTTGGCGCCCTGGTTCTGGTTCGTGAGGGCGGCGTCGTAGATCTCCCACAGGCGGCAGCGCTCGACGACGTTGTCGTGCGCGTTGCCCCAGAACTCCACGCCGTTCCCGAACCGGACCTTTCGCCCGTCGCCGTACTGGTCCCCGCCGCCGATGAACGAAAAATCGCAGTCGCGCACGGTAATGTGGCGGGTGTTGCCGCCGCCGATGCCGTGCGCCGCCCCATACCGCAAGGCGAGGTTCTCAAACACGATGTGGCTGCAGTTCGACTCGTTGATGATGTGCTGCATCAGGGCCAGCTCGATCTCGCGGTAAACCTCCGTCGGGCGCGCCGTGGAGTACAGCTTCACGACGCGCTGCGCGTTGTCGAACCAGTAGTCGCCCTGGGCCTTCAGGTCGTGCCTGGTCCACCTCTTGACCCCGCAGGACTCGCCGCCGTTGAAGATGATGTTGCCGACGTCGCAGGGCAGGAAATTTGTGTCGTCGCATTCGGTGAAGGCGAGGACCTCGATCGAGAGCGCCGCCCCGTCGGGAAGCGCTCCGCCCAGGTAGAACGTCAGTCGCGCGTCGGCGGCCGTCGTGTTGGCGCGGTAGAACTGCCGGAACTCGCTTGACTTCGGTCCGATGAGCGCCGGCTGGCGCGGGCGAACGGAGGCGTAGTCCTTCCAGGGCTTGCCGGCCTGCATCAGGCGCGGCGGCGCCATCCTGAACGGAACGGTGCACCCCGCGCGATACCGAATCTCATAAAGGCGCCCGTTCTCTATGGGAAACGGGCAGACGTACAGTTGTATCTGGCATGTCTCCTGACCGGCGTTCTGGCCCCGCACCGTCCCCCCCAGGCGCTGGGCGTCGCGGTCCAGCGCGGCCTTTGCGCCCCCTTCGGTATGGAGAAGCAGTGGACTGTCCTTTGCCGGCAGCACCTGCTTTGTGCCGGTCTTCGGCTCGATCGTGGACCAGATGTTGTTCCCTTCGTCCTGCCATTCGGCCGGTCTGTTCCGCGCCACAGACCCCAGCAGCGCCGGTTTCTCGCCTTCGCCGTACGCGCCGTAGGTCACGGGGCCGGCCTCGCTGCCGCTGCGCGGCAGGAGTTGGCCGCGCCACTGGTCGCCGCGCTTGAAGAGAACCTTGTCCCCCGGCTTCAGGTCCGCCGCGTTGACGCGATCCAGCGAGCGCCACGCCTTCTGCGGGGACAGTCCGTCATGGGCGTCGTCGCCGTCGGCGGCGACATGGTACGTCGCCGCGCGCAGCGGTTCGGCAAAACTCTGTCCGGATGCGATCACCATGCTCATCACCAGAAAAATTCTTGATCTCATGTCTCTCCCAGCCTTCCCTCGATGCCTCTTGTCCGCTCTTCCCAACGTATAGCGCGATCACAGGCTCTGCCCCCAGGCCCACTGCGCCGCGGCCCGCACCCCTGCGTCGTCGTCTTCGGCCAGCGATTGCAGCGCCTTGGCCACCTCCGGATCCCGCCTGAATCTGCTTAGCGCCTTCGCGGCCTCGGCCCGCAGCGACGACGGTTGACTCCGTCGGAATCGGTCCAGCAGGCCGCGCTTCTTGCTGATCTCCAACAGGTCTGGAACGATCCGCTCGTCTCCGATGACGCCCAGCACTCGGCACGCCGCCTCGCGGGTCCCCATATTCCCGTCCTGGCCTGTCCCCCGCGCGTCCCTCAGAATCTCAAGCAGAATCTTCATTGCCGGCTCGCCGCCGGTCTGTTCGGCAAGCGCCATGGCCTCGATGACCACGTGCGCGTTGGCGTCCTGCAGCGCCGCGCACACCAGCGCGTCGGCCCTCCCGTCCTTCAGGCGGCCCAGCACCCGCACGGCCTCCAGCCGGACGCCGACGTCGGGGTTCTGCAGCAACGACCTGAACATCTCCAGCACCTGCGCCTCGCACCCGATGTTCGGCGCGATGTCCAACAGACGTCTCAGCGCCTGCGGGGACTCCTGCCCTTGCGTCTCCATCGCGTAGAGCGCCGCCGCGTCCGCCCCCACGGCTTTGATGACATCCGCCAGCGCCAGTCGCGTCGCCCTGTCCTTCGCCTTTCTCACCTCGTCGAGAATGGCCGGTACACCCACGGCGCCGAGCTTGACCAGGATGTCCCGTGCGTCCTGGACGAATTCCTTTCGGTCCGACAAGAACTCCTCCAGCACGCTCTTCATCGCCTCGCCGTAGGCCAGGCCGGCGATGGCATTCTGGGCCTCCTGATTCCGTTTCGCGAAGCCGCCGATGGGGTCCAGGCTGTGTTTGCGCAACATCCCGATCAGGCGCGCGGCCCGTGCGAAGTCGCGCGCGAGGACCGCCCGGTCCAATATGCCCGGCAGCAGACCCGCCGCCTCGCGATACGCGCGGGCGTCGGTCTCCGCGTCCATCGCTCCCACGACCGTCCCGTCCATGTCGCTCAGAATCTCCCGTTCCCTGATGCTCTCCAATGCCGGTTGCAGGTCTGCCATCCGGCGGTAGACCTTCATCCGGATGTCTGCCTGGGGCGATTCAAGCCCTGCGCACAGGTGTTTCACAAGGAACGAGACCAGGTCGCACCGCTGCTCGACATCCAATGCCCGGACCAGCGCGCGGAGATCCGTTGGCAGGTCCTCTCGAAGCAGGTACAGCGCGTCCTTCATCATCAGCTCTTCCGCCGCTGCCACGACCTGGGACCGGGCCGCTTCCGTGCCCTTGTGCAGCCACGCCGGCAGCAGGTCCGCCGCATCCGTCTCGAGCAGTTTCTTGTACAGCGTCATGGAGGCGCTGTCCTGGCGGCACAGCGAGAGCATCTTGTTCACGACCTTCCTCACCTGCTCCATCGCCAGGCCGCTCCCCTTCATCTCTCGCAGCAGGTGATAGAGCCGCGCCATCTCGCCCACGATCTCGCGCATCTCTTCCTCTGCATAACCCGCCATGCCGGCCGGCGATGCCGCCTCCTCCTCAGGCGCCTTCGCGCCCGACGGGGCAGTGCGCTCAAGCAGTTTGGGCAGAAGCGTCGGGTCCGACTCGATCAGCTTCGCGGCGATCTGCAGCTTGACCTGGTCGCGCACGGCCTGGTTTGAGACGTCGCCCACCATCTCCATTACTTCGCTGAGCGTCTTCATGACCTGGTTCAGAACCCCGTTGGACTCGCTCAGCAGGGCCTCTCCCTTCTCAATCAGAAGGTCCGCCGTGCCCAGCGCCACGTAGACCTGCTCGTTCAGGGCCACATGGGTCACCCCCTCTTCGCGCAGTTGGCGTGTCACCTCGCGGATGTTCGTCTGGCTCCACCGCTTGCGGCTCATTCCGTCCAGGAACACGTTCAGTTCCGCCACCGTGATCCCGCGCGCGAACGTAATGGAACTGATGGCGCTGTCCGACAGCGTCTTGCCGAACCGCGCCAGCGAGGCGGCCTCCGCGTCGTCCTTGTGCTTGTACAAAGCTCCGTTCACAAGGAGTCGGCCGTCCTTCTGGCCCAGGCTGAAGGTTTCACGCTCCTCCAGCAGGTGCGAGATGGGGGCGAAGGCGGCCGTCGTCGCTTTGAGGGCCTGGCTGCTGCCCGGCGGATAGAGCCGTATGTTGGCGATGGCCACCTTGATCCAGTATATGGCGCCGGACACCATCTCGACGGTGCGGGGGTCCAGCCCCTCCGCGCGCTCGGCGCCGGCGGGGACGGGTTCTCTGCTGTTCGGCAGGGCCTGAGGGCGGTTTCCCGCGGTGTGGTCTCTGGAGTCGGGCATCTGGCGTCTCCTTTCGCCACATGAATCCCCACCCCCCCGGAGTCCTCACCGCAGATTATACCACATGTCCGGAGGAAGACGCGCCTCTTCAGGCCGTCGGCCGCTCCGCCCCGTGCCGCCGGCAGGCGCCAGGACCGCAGTTTCTTGAGGAAAGCAGAGGCTCTATCGTGTAAGATGTTCTCGAGACCCTGAGATGGCCATGACGAGCGACCTTATCACTATCCCCTACATCTTCGACCTGGAGACCACCAACCTCTGCAACACCGATTGTGTCTTCTGTCCTCGCGAGGCCATTGTCCGGCCGAAGGGACGCATGTCGGCGGAGACCTTCGCGGTCTTCCTGCATCGGCTGAGGGATTACGCGAACAGGATCGAAGGCCAGATGGTTCGTCTTGAGCACGAGAAGGCGAGTGTACGCGCGGGTAAGGGCGTCGAGTCCCCCGTGCGGGTTCTGATGTGCGGCATGGGCGAATGCCTCACGCACCCCCACGCCCCCGAATGGATTGCCCGCATCCGCTCCGAAGTCGGTGTGCGCGCCTCCGTAGTGACCAACGGCGCCCTGCTCGACGAGACGATGACCCGCCGTCTCGTTTCCGCCAACGTGACGGTCGTCATCGTCAGCGTTCCCGGCGTCAGCCGCAACACTTACGGCCGCTTCATGAAGCTCGACTGGGATCGCGTTCTGGCTAATGTGCTGCGCGCCGCCGACCTGCTGCCCGGCCGGGTGGAGGTGAGCGTCACCATTCCCCGAGACGCGGGTTTCACCCCTGCCGACGTGCTGGCTTTCTGGCGGCCCAGCGGGGTCCGCATCTCGGCCATCATCCCCTGTCACAGTCGCGGCGGCTTCATGTCCGATCCCCGTCTGCTCTCGGCTTCGGCGCCGCCGCTGACGCGCGCCTGCGGCGTTTTCGCCCGCCACAATTTCGTCGCCTGGGACGGTCGCGTCCTCTCATGTTGTCATGACCTGCGCGGGGAGAACGTCATGGGCGATCTTCAGCATCATGATCTTGTTCAGATGGCTCGGCGCAAGGCTCCGATTCTGGAGCGGGGCCTCGACTTCGCGATCTGCCCCAGATGCGACGACTCCCAGCGCGCCGACCCGGCGGCTGTGGCAAAAGTGTCTCTTCAATCCCTGGGCTGATCGTCTCTTCGCCTGCCGGCTTCTCCCCGGAAGCCCTCTTCGACAAACACATGTCTCGACTCCTCTGGATGGGCAAGCCCCGCCCATCATGCCTCCTGGCTCGCCTCCCGGTCGGCGGGCGCTGCTTTGCTCCGTTGTTCCTCCGTTGCCGCCAAAGTCCGCGCCGGCGCCTTCTTGGTTCGTCCCATCCACGAGAGGTTGCTCAAATCCCCAAAGGTTTCCCTGAAAATCCGGAAGTACATCAACTCTTCCTTGCTGTTGAGATCCCATCCGTTGGGCAGCGAACGGTCCCGCTCGAATTCGCCGTCGGCGATATGCTCCTCGGCATGCCGGGCGAGCAGGTTGCCGACGCCCCCAAAGGCCTCCTCCAGAATTTACATGCCCCTCTTCTCTCTTACATTATTGTATACGATACTCGGCTCAGATTCCAGCACAACCTTAAAAGAGTTTAATATAGTCATTAGTTCGCTACCCTGATAGTATTATAGCATGGTCAGTTCTCCCCGTCCTTCGGCTTGACCCTCGGTGGCGTGACCGATTGGCTATAATCAACAGGGGTATTGCCGAATATGACAAGAGGCCGGTGCTTCCCTGGAGGCCGTAACGTTGACCGCCCCTGAACCGCCAAACTCGCACGTTCGACACAGCCGACGCCGGTTCCTCTTGCGCGGCCTCCATGCCGCAGCCTCCGCCGGTTCGGGGCTGGGTCTTATGGCGATGCTCGGCTGCCGTCGCCTCCAGCAGAACCGCCTGACGTCCGGCATGGTCCGTATCGCGCTCGATGCCGATGTGGAGACCCTGGACCCCGCCATGCACCGCTCGCGCACCGTCGAGGCGGTCGTGCGCAATGTCTGCGACTCGCTCGTCACTTGCGATCAGCAGATGCGCTACTTTCCCCAATTGGCCTCCTCGTGGCGTATCGAGCGCGAAACCCGCTGGATATTCTCCCTCCGAAAGGGCGTGCGATTTCACAACGGCGACGCCTTCACGGCCGAAGATGTCAAGTTTTCCCTGGATCGCATCCTGAACCGCCTGCCGGGTCTGCCGCCCTCGACCCCCGCATGCAGCACTAACTCTTCCGCTCAAGCCACGTCAGCGGATACTGTCCATACCGGTAGAACGCGGAATAAAGCGCCTCGATGTTCTCGAAGGGCACGTCGGGTCCGACCTCGCCGTGCAGAAGGATGCCCCCGTTGAAGCGCCCGAACGCCGCAATGGCTTCCCTGACGGCGTCGCGAACCTGGTCGGGCGTGCCGTGCGGAATCACCCATTGCCGGTCTATGTCCGTGCGGATGCAGACCTTGCCTCCGGCAATCTGCCCTACGCGCTCCGTGCCCATGCAGGCGTGCTGGGGGTTGAGGACGGTGACGCCGATCTCGATGAGGTCCGGGATGATCTCCAGAATCCACCCGTCCGTATGGAACCACACGTGCGCGCCGGCGTCGCGCGCGACGGCGAACATCTTCGCGTAGCGATGCTTGAAGAACCGCCGCCAGTGGTCGGGATGAATGAGCAGCCGATCCTGGGAGCCCCAGTCGTCCCCGAACGTGATGCAGTCCACGCCTGCCTTTACGTAGCGCTGAATCGAGTGGATGTTGTGCTCGACCATGCGGTCGGCCAGCTCGTGGACGCCCTCATTCTCTTCGGCCAGGTCCATGTAGTAATTGGCCGGGCCGCGCAGGTGCTGCATGTGCTGGAAGAATCCGCCGCCGCCCACGGCAAACATGCCCTTCTCGTGCTTCTGCTTCACTTGCGCCGCGAAGTCTTCGTAGTGTTTGTCGGCGGGGCGGGCGGGGAATTTGTACGACTTCCACGCGTCCCAGTCCGGGAATTGGGGACAGACGCAATACTGTTCGGCACGATATTTGAGGTCAACCTTCCGGC
>CAYPFP010000124.1:0-14900 GCA_964409935.1 uncultured Planctomycetota bacterium
CCGATAAACACGCTGTTGCCGCTGGAGCCGGCGTAGATGACGGAAGGATCGTGCGGGTTGAGGGTGATGAAGCTGATGTTGCGGTGGGTGAGACCGGTGTTCTCGCGCCGCCAGGTCTTGCCTCCGTCCACGCTCTTGAGGAGACCCTCGGCGAGCGGATCGTCGTGGTAGGGATGGTCCGCCGTGGCGGCATAAAGTGCGTCCGGATTTCGCGGACTGACCGCGACGGCCTGGACGAAGTGATAGTCGAGTATCCGCGCCCATGTCCTCCCCCCGTCGGCGCTCCTGTAAAGGCCGCCGTCATAGCTGCGTTTGGCGGCGTGGTCGTAGCTGTACCGGGCACAGACGTACAATGTGGAGAAATTCCGGGGATCGGCGGCCAGGCGCTGGATGTCCCAGAAGAGCGGCTCGACGTGCAGGCGCCGCCATGTCTTTCCGCCGTCGCGAGTCTCGTGGACGCCCGATCCTTTCTCCGGCGAACCGGCAAGGGCGACGAGGATGTGGTTGGAATCGGACGGATTCAGGAGCACGCCGCGCGGCTCCTTGGCGGCCTCGGACGGCAGGTTGCCGGCGATGCTGTGCCAGCTCGCGCCGCCGTCGCGGGACTCATAAAGGCCGTTTCCTTTGGACGTGACGAGCAGGCGCCGCGCGGCGACGGGGCTATTGAGGTCGAGGACGAGGTGTCTCGTCTGGCCGACGGGAAGGCCGGTCTCCGGTGTCCCGACGACCTTCCATGTCTTGCCGCCGTCGTCGGAGCGGCAGACGTCGCCGATGTTGGTGGCCCACATGCCCGTGGCGGCCCAGAGGGTCGAGGGGGCTTGCGGGTCCGGCGCCAGCGCGAAACAGTTGCCGGGGTTTTTCATCCCCTCGAAGCTGCGTCGGAAGGTCTGGCCGCCGTCTTCGCTGATGAGAAGGCCGATGTCGAAGTAGCAGAAGTACAGGCGGTCAGCCCGCGCGGGGTCTGCGACGACGTCCTTCGCGCACGTGACCTCCAGTCCCGCTCCCGCGAACCGGCCGTCGGGGAACTCGCGGGTATAACGCTGATGCCACGACTTGCCGCCGTCGTCGGTCGTGAAGACCATGCCGCTTGTGCCGAGGGCTACGCGGAGGGGTGCGTCTTGGGGATCCTTTGGGGCCTCCTTCGCGCGGTCGGGCTTCGCGGGCGACAGGGACAGGCATTCCACGCTCGGTCCCCACGTGCGAATCCAGCCGTAGTCCATATTCTCGCCGTCGCCCCGATGGATCGTGGCGCGCGACCAGTGCGCCCCGCCGTCGGAAGTCTTCCAGACGCCGGCGGTGACCCACGCGGTGTTGCCGGCGTAGACGACGTCGGCGTTGCGCGGGTCCACGGCGATCTCCTTGATGTTCGAAGTCATCTGATGGGGCTGGTCGCTCTTGCCGACGCGCGCGGGCATGCCTTCGCCGTTGACGGCGCGCCAGGTTCGGCCGGCGTTGTCGCTGCGGTAGACGCCGCCGTTCCAGGGTTGGGTGTCGCGGGCGGTGGTGCGCGCGGAGACGTAGACCACGCCGGGCGACGAGGGGGCAAAGGCCAGCTCCTGGGTGTGAAGGTGGGGCAATCCCTCGCTGGAGGGTTTCCAGGTCGCGCCTTCGTCGTCGCTGCGGTAAACGCCCTTGGTCGTGGCGGCGAGGATGACCCTGCTGTCGTCGGGCTTCACTTCGATGTCGCTGACGATGGCGTCCGCCGGGAGCTGTCCCGTCGCGATCTCGCACCAGGTGATGCCGGCGTCATCGCTGGCGTATATGGCGCCTGCGCCGTCCTTGCCCCAACGCGGGCGTCCGATGCCGGCGTAGGCGATGTTTGGGCGAAGCGGGTCGAAGCAGACGGCCCCGACGGGCGCGCTGAACCGGAAGCGCTGAAGCGGGGGGAAGTTGGCGCGAATCCACTGCCACGTCTTGCCCTGGTCGGTGGTGCGGTGGATGCCGCTCTCGGTGCCGAGCAGGATGATGTTGCTGTCCTTCGGGTGGACGGCGATGGACTCGATGAAGTAGTCATGCAACCCGACGTTGCGAATCTCGTAGGTCTTTCCGCCGTCGGTGGAAAAGTAGAACCCGCCGACGTCGCAGCCGACGTAGAGGATGTCGGGGTTGCGCGGGTCGCAGGCGATGGACTGAATCCACCCGCCCCCGCCCGGTCCGGCCATCTTCCAGGCGATGTCGTTGCCGTTGGGGGCGTCGCCGGCCTTCATCGGCTCGGCGTGGGCGAAGGAGGCGATGAAGACTGCAAACAATGCGATGATTCGAATCATGGGCTACTCCAACCTTTCAACGTCCACATAAAGCGCCTTCAACTTGGGGGCGTCGTGAATGTAGAGCAGGCGGCCGGGGCGGATTTTGCGCAGGGTGGTGTAATTGTAACCGACTTCGTCGCTGATGACGCGGTGGCTGGTCCAGGTCTTGCCCTGGTCGAGGCTGAACATGATGTTGGAGCCGGGGCGGCCGTAGCTGCACGCGAGCACGCCGTTGCTCATCAGGCAGAGGTCGGCGTCCACGCTGCCTTCTTCGAGGACGGTCGGCGGCGACCATGTCTTTCCGCCGTCCTGCGACCAGACCTGCTCGAAGGGCATCATGGTGCCCTGTCGAAGGATGGCCGTCATCGCCGTCCCGGACAGCCGGGCGACGGCTGGCTCCCCGCCTTTGCCGATGGTTGAGAAGAGGGACCAGGTTCGGCCCTCGTCGGTCGTCTTGAAAAGGCAACTGCGCTGGGCCTTGTCGTAGACGGCGGCCAGGATCATGCCCTTGCCGACGTCGAATATGTGCCGGTCGAAGACCATGATGTCGGGTGTGTCCGGGGGCGCGTCAATCCTGTTCTCGAAGATGGTTGCGCGGTCGGCGCGGGCATCGAGGCGCACGGATCTTCCGATGTATACGCCGTCTTCCTGTTTCTTGTTCCAGCGCGACACCCCCAGGATGGAGCCGTCTTTCAGGCGCAGCATGGGCAGAGGGGCGTACATGTCCTGATCCAGTTCCTTGATCGGCTTCCACGTCTTGCCTTCGTCGGTGGATTTGAGGACGCCGTAGGGTTCGTAGTAGGCGTCGGGTCCTTGCGCGATGCTCATGAGCAAGAGGCCGTTGCCCATGTCGTAGAGATAGGGGCGGGTCTGGGGCACCTTGTCGGTGCGTGTGATTTCCCACGGTTCGCCGATCTTGACCTTCAGGCGCGGGGGGGCGGGTTTGGGGGCGGTTCTGCGCACGCCCAGCCTTACGTATTCCCAGAAGGACTCGCTCGTGAACGCCTTTGAGTTCGAGCCGAACTGAATGAACGGTTCGGCGGAGTCGGCTGGTCTGCAGAACGCGCCCCGGCCCTGAATCTTGCGTTCGCCGTCCACGTCCACGCTGATGTCGTTGCCGCGGATGACGAGGCGGTAGGTGTGGAAGCTGCGCGAGGTGTTCAGTTGGGCGAAGCGGTCGCGGAACGTGCTGATTCCCTGGGGGCGAAGGGCGAGGCCGTCCTGGTGTTTGCCGTCGCTCACGAGCAGGCCGATGGGCGCGCCGTCGCGCCAGGGCCAGAACATCGTTCCTCCGCGCCAGGCTTTCATGGCGGCGAAGCGCGCGCGTGTTTCGACGATGATCTCGTGGTCGGGTTCGGCCTTCCACGCGGCGCGGAAGCAGGCTGTGTCGTTGTCGGCGTCGTCGGCGATTCGCAAGGCATGGTTCGCGATCTCGGCCTTTGCTGTCGGCGCGCCGACGGGCGTCCAGCCTTGCTTCTGCGGGAGCGAGTCAGCGCGGTACTCCACGAGCCAACGGACGTCCTGTCCGCTGCAGGTCATGACCCAGCCCCACATCGCCAGAAAAGCAAACGTCCGCCGACATGCGTGTCTCATGAGCGTGTCCTCTTTTCAGGTTTGAGGCTTGCCGGCCTCCTGCTCTTCCGGCGGGCGGTGCGCCTGGAAGCTGCGGTAGAGGAGGAGATCGTAGACGATTTTCAGAGCGCCCGAAACGAAAAAGGGCAGACCGAGCACGGGGTTGGCCAGGAGCGGTCCGATGAAGGCGGGCGAGATCGAGGCGCCCACCGTGCGCGCCACGCCCGTCACGCCGGCGGCGGCGGAGCGCTCGTCGGGGTCTACGACGGCCATGGTGTACGACTGGCGCGTCGGCACGTCCATCTGCGAGATGCTGAAGCGCAGCAAGAGGACGGAGATCGCCAGCGGCAGGTTCGGCATGAGCGGCACGAGCATCAGCAGGATGTTCGAGGGGATGTGGGTGAAGACCATCGTGCGGATCAGGCCGATCTTCGAGGCCACCCACGCCGCCGACAGCGCGGAGACGCCGGCGAGGATGTTCGCTCCGAAGAAGATGCCGCCCAGCAGCGCGGGCTGGACTTCGAACCGGACATGGAACCAATACGCGATGATGCTCTGCAGGACGAAGCCGCCCGCGAAGGCGTCCAGCGAGAACAAGGCCGAGAGCTTCAGCACGACGCGGCGCGAGCGGTGCAGGCCGAATCGGCTTCGGAGCGTGGCGGCGGCCGGCGTCGGGGCCTCCACGGCGGGCGACAGGCGCATGAACAACATGCCCAACGCCAGTCCCATAAGGCCGTAGCACAGGATGGCGGCGCGGTAACTGCCGAGGGCGGCCATGCCGCCCGCCTGCAGGGATTGTGTGAGGACGCCTGCGAAGAGCGAACCCAACGCCGTCGCAAACGAGCCGACCAGGTTATACCAGGCGAAGACGCCGGTGCGTTTGTTGCCCGGCACGGTCTCCGTGAGGGCGGCCTGCTCGATGGCGAGGAAGGGGCCGACCTCGTATCCGCTCGGACTGATGACGCCGATGATGGCCGCCGCCAGGAGGAACCAGAAGTTGTTCGTCATGAGGAAGATTGCGCCCGCGAAGAGCATCAGGCCGGCGCCGATGACGAGCATGCGCCTGCGGCCGATGCGGTCGGCCGCCGTCGTCATCCAGAGCGACACCACGGTGTCGCCGACGAGGGTCAGGGCGAGCAGGATGCCGATCCGCGTGTTGCTCAGGCCAAGTTCCGAGAGGTAAAGCACGAGCACGACCGAGAGAAAGCCGTACGCAAGCAGCCGCGCGATGCGCGTGGCGAGGAGAAGTCGGCCGTCGGCGGTCAGGGCGCGAAGGGCGTGGGGGATCGCGGGCCTCAAAGAACCTCCTTGGCGCAGAAAATGCAGGATGACACGCTCAGCGGATGCTCCCGTCTTCGCCCATCGCGATCGCTCCCATGGCGAGAAAGATTGCTCCGATCCACACTTCGCGTTTCATGTGCCGTCCTCACTTCGCTATTGTGAGCGTCACTTCGTGTTTGGGTGCGGCGGCCGAGAAAGGCAGGCACAAGACCATCCTGGCTTCGGCCAGCGTGCTGCTGCCGTCCTTCTTGTAGGGGTTGTGGGCCTTTCGGGGCCACGACAACCGCGCGCCGGCAGGAACGCTTACGCGCCAGCCGGTCCATTCGAACCACCCGCCCATCTCGGACGCCGGCCACTCGATCTGCTCGCTGCTCATCTTCGTCGTCTTGCCGGATTCGCACTTAATCGCGGCGTTGAGGCGAGGCAGGAAGACAATATGACCCTCAACGGCCCGCCCTGATCGGCACGTGGACTCGTAAATGATGGCGAGGCTTTGGTCGTCGCGGGGAAGGACCGTGATCCGGCAGTCCTCCGTGCCGTATTTCAGGTCGAGTCCGGGGGCGGCTTTGTCGGGACGCAATGTCGCCGCGGAGGGGACGTGGATGAGGTCGCCTTTGGGCTTGAAGTCCGGGTTGTCGTCGCCGGGCGTGTGTTGGAGAAGCGAGGTGTCGCCCACGGTGAAGTTGGACCAGAACGGCTGCAGCTTCGTGTTGCCGCCGCCGACGACAAGGCCGAGCCGGTCGTGGAAGACGCTCACGAAATTCTGGCGGTCCTGCTGCCAGCGGTTGAGGGGCGGTTCGCACACGAAGGCCGAAAGACAGACAAACCACGGCTTCTTCTGAAGGATGAGGGCTTCGTTCTTGCCGATTACGGCGAGATTGTCTCCGGCGTCGGCGGGGATGGGAGCGACCTTGCCTGTCGCCCCATACAGAAGGAAAGAGGCGGCGTGGTCGGCGGCCATGCTCCAGTTTTTCAGCGTGTGTTGATGGAGCAGATAGCCGCGGCCCTCCGGCGTGAAGCTGAAACCCACGTTGCCGACGGAGACGCCGGCATGGTAGGCGTTGCGCTCGTCCACCGTCTCGACGCTGCTGCCGTCGGGATAGGTGAAGGCGGCGTGGTAGGCGGCGGCGCGGCGAAGGGCCTCAAGGACGGACTCGTCGTTCGACATGGCGTAATAGAGGCCGAGGGCCTCGCAGTAGACGAAATTGTAGGCGACCACAGGGCCGCTATGCTCCGACCACCAGCCGCCCGGAGACTGCGCCGCCACGACCCTGGCCATGAACTTCCCGGCCTGCGTCTTCCAGTCCTCGCGGTCGAAGCAAATCCCCGCGCAGTACAGGGCCATCGCGTGGTGCGCGGGGATGTTGTGCACATGGCCGAGGCAGGACTTGGAGATGTTCTCGAAGCCCAGCCGCAGTCCCTTTTCCCAATGCCGGCGGCGGTCTTCGGGCATGGCGTCCTTGATGAGATGAAATGCCCGTATCCAGCGGCTGTACGTCCACGGCATGAGAATCTGGCCCCACGTGGAGTTGTCCTTCTTGCGGAAGGTCCACATGCCCTTGTCGTCCTGGTCGGCGATGAGGGCGTCGCCGCCTTTCATGACCGCTTCAAGGAGCTCGGCGTTGCGGCAGTGGGGGTTCTTGGGGTCGTTGATCGCCCACGCGGCGGCGAGCGGAAAAACGACGTTCTGGTCCGTGCAGATCCAGGGCTTCTTCCCGAAGCGGCCTGTCGTCTTGTCCTGCGACGCGAGGGTTGCCGGCACACTGCTGACCAGGGCGTTGAGCGCCGCCTCGCGGGGGTTCCATTCGGCATCCATGCTCTTGCACTCCGGGGCATTGACGATGAAACTGAGAACCAGGGACGCGGCCAGCATGATTTCTAATCGCATAGCGTTACCTCCAAAACATCGTGAAGATCAATAACGGGAATGACGACCCGGCCGTCTTTGTCGGCCTGAAGAGTCTTGTCGGCGGCGACGAGCCTGGCCGACTTGATCTTGCGGCCCGGGATCGAGAAAGCGACATCTTTCGCGGGGACGTTGGCGCCGCCGACCTTCTGGCCGCTGCCGGCGAGTTCGGCGTCGCTGGCGGTGTCGCGCGGGGCGGCGCTTGGGCCGGCCTCGTTCGGTTTGACCTGAGCGGGCGGCAGGCCCAGGCCGCGAAAGCCGCTGTCGCCGTTCGGCATGAAGGCGCTGACGTTCAGGAAGTGCGCCCACAGTTCGCGTTTGTCGGGGCTTTGGAACAGGTTCACCACCAGAGACGTCGGGGCGCTGACCTTGAACGGCATGGGCGTCTCGACGATGGCGCTGATGAGCTTGTCGGCGCGGTCGCGCTTGCGGCAGAAGTCCAGGCCGGGGTCGCCCGGCAGGCGCGTGACGCGCTCCTTGCCGACGGCCTTGTCGAGGCGGCCGGCGTCGGCCTTGTTGCCCCATTCGTCATACGCGGCGGTCTCGGCGGTGGCGATGAGGCGTCCGCCGGCGCGGACCCACGCGGCGATACGGTCCAGGGCCTTGTCGGACAGCGCGGCGGCGTTCGGGAGGAGCAGCGCCTTGTATCTGTCGAGCCGGCCCTCCTCAACCTGGTTGTCGAAGACGAATTCGAACGGCACGTGGTTCTCGGTCAGGAGCATCCACGTGCCGAGGATGCCGTCGCGGTATGCGCCCAGGTTCTCCGTGTCGGGGATATGGCCGTAGAAGTCGTGGGTGTTCTGGGAGTAGAGGACGGCGACGTTCGAGACGTGATCGCGCGAGAAGTACCGTTCGCGCTTCGCAACTTCGCCGTGAATGCGGGCTGTGATCTCGGGCGAGACGCCGGGCGCGTGCCAGGACGTGATGCCGTGCGCCAGGCTGCAGAGCATGAAGGTGGAGATTTCGTGCTCGTACCAGGCGGGGTCGCTCTTGCCCTTGCCGACGGTGGTCTCCATGCCGGAGGCGCGCCACATGTCCGTATGGGCGGGGTTGATGTCGCGGCCGATGCGCGACTTGAAGCCCATCAGGAGCCATTTTTCCTCGAACTTCCCGGAGTAGCCGTGCTGCGAGACGCCGAAGTCGTCAATGCGCCACGCCGGGATGGCGGTCTCCCAGTCTTTCCGGGCGAAGGGCCACAGGTTGTAGTTGAAGGTGCAGGTGAGCTTGGGGTTGACCTTGCGCATCTCGGCCTGGAAGTAGCGGGCGGTCTTGAGGAGCCGCTCGTTGCGCCAGCGCACCCAGCGCTTGAAGGTCATGTCGGACCAGTCCACTTTTTTCGGCAGGGCCAGGCCGGTGTCCTTGCGGAAGGCCTCGGCGCAGAATTCGCAGACGCAGCCGGGGCGCGAGGGGTGCGGGATGCCGCCGAGGTAGAAGCCGTCGAAGAAGAAGCCGTCGAAGTCGAAGGCGGCGGCCTCGTGCAGGACCTGGGCGTACCACTCGATGTAGGGCGACGAGACGACGCACATCCCCACGCGCGGCGTAAATGTCTTTTCGGGCCATTCGATGTATTGCATCTGCCACTGCGGGCGCATCTTCGCGGGGACGTAGTCGGCGATGTTGCGAAGGTCCTGGACGTTGAACACGACCCAGCACAGAATCTTGAACCCCTTCTCGCGGAGGGTCTTCGTGACGTCGGGGAGCCAGTTGGGGTTCATTTGGGGGTGGGGCGTCGCGTGCCTGGAGGGGAAAAAGACCAGGCCCGTGCCGAACATGGCGCCGATGGTGACGACGTTGGCGCGCTCGTTCTGGAGGCGTTCGACGAAGGGTTCGGCGTCGTCGTCATGGGGCCGGCGTTCGATGCCGCGAAGGCGGTCGAGGGGCGGGATATCGCCGCACGTGGCCATGAGATTCTCCTTTTCCGGTTCCTTCGGAAGTTCGGCGACGGGGCGGATGGAGACACCCGCAATCAGGGCGAAGAGCGTGCGGGTGTCTTTTGCCCCCGGTTGGCGGGGGCGCATGGCGCTTCCCCGCAGCGCGATCTGCGTCTGCGATCCGACGACGTCGCGCGGAATGGCCACAACGTACTCGCCTTCGCCCTGCCCGAAGAGGCGGCCTTTCCAGGCGTCGCCGACGGCCAGGCGCATGCCGCCGCCGAAAGAGGCGTGGAGCGTGATCTCGTTGTGGGCGTTGGGGAAGACGGGCAGGTTGAGCGTGAAGGCGTTGCCGGCCCATCGGAAGCTGTTCTTTGCCGCGATGGCCATGCGGCTGGCGGTGTGGGGGCCTTCGCGCTGGTAGAAGCCCTCCCCGACATACGGCTCGTCTCCCTGTGCGCCGATGTCAATGATGCGGGGCGTCGCGGCCTCGACGGGGGACTCGGGCGGCCTCTTGTCGCACGACGCGACCGCGGCGACTAGCGCCATGACGCCTGCGGCAAGAACTCCGCGCCGCCAAGTCCTTCCGTCCACGAGCCTTCCTTTCGCGGTCACTCTTCCAGGTCTGCCGCCTGCTCCACGGCCCGGCTGACGGGGTTGAACGACAGGTACGTGCATGACAGCAGGATCAGGGCCGCGCCGACGAAGAACGTCGCGCCGGCATGTTCCTTGAAATACACGATGCCGATGGCCGCGCCGAGCACGGGCGTGAGCTGGCTGAGCAGGCTGCCGTAGGTGGCGCCGGTGTACTTGTAGGCGTACGTCATGACCAACTGCCCGGCGGTGGCGAAACAGGCGATGACGACGAGCGCCATCCACTGGCCGGTCGTGGGCCACACCCAACTGGAGGCCGCCGGCAACGCCACGATGGCCAGGCCGAAGAGGCATTGCGACCAGAAGATGTTCGACGAGGAGTCCGTGCTCCGGCACTTGGTGACGCAGACCACCGCGAAGCCGGAGAAAAGCCCGCAGGCCAGGGCCGCCAGGTCGCCCGGCTGTATCGTCAGGTTCTGTACGCCGCACAGCAGGGCGATGCCGGACATCGCGACGGCTATGGCGATCCAATGGACGGCGCGCGTGCGCTCCTTCAGCAGAGGAACGGCAAAGAGGGCCGCGAAGATGACGTAGGTGTAGCTGAACAGGACGGACTTGGCGAGGCCGATGTGTTGGATGCACCAGAAGAAAAGCACGACGGCCACCCCGCCGGAGACGCCGCGGGCGACGATCCACCGCCAGTTGCGCCAGCGCAGGTCGCGGATCCCAAACAGGCACAGCGCGAGGACCGCAGCGCTTCCGATCACGAAGCGCACCACGGCCATGACGTATGAGTTGACTTCCGGCAGGCCGCGCACCAGCGCCGCCATGATGGAGAACAGCAACGAGGACAGCAACATCATCAAGACGCCTTTGCGGAACATCGAACGAATGCCTCTTGAATCCCAAGATTTCTGCGGTAAGGATGTTGAGTATAGCAGGAGTGAGGCCCCGTTCTCAAGAACCGGGCCGATCTCCGAGGCGGGCGCCGGGTCTTGCCTAGGGAGGCAGGACCCGCCGTACCCACGTCCACCAGGCGTTCTTGACGTTGACGGCCGCGGGGTTTGGCAGGCGGTTCGGGGGTTTTGTGCGGGCCACGTTTCCGCGCGCGATCACTCCGACGGTGAGTTCGCCGTCGGTGTAGTACCAATCGCCGCCGTTGCGTCCGGCGTAGGTGGGGCCGACCCCGGTGATCTGGTAAACCGTCTCAAGCTGCCCCGCGCCCTGCAGATCGGCGATGAGTTTGTCGCGTTCGGCGTCAATGTCGGGCGAGATGTGGTGCGTGATCTGGCCGGTGCGGTGGCTGAGGCCCACGCTGGTGTCGTAGGTCGCGCCGCCCAGCCAGAGCGGGAGGCCGTCGCCGTCCGTCGTCTTGGAGCGCCAGAAGCGGCAATGGTGGCGCTGTCTGGGGCTGTGCCCGACCGGTTGTTCGAAGGCCAGGTCTTGTTTGCGCCCCCAGAGATAAAGCGTGCTCACGGGCGCATGGGGATAAGGGTGATTGCCCAGGACGCGCGCGGCGATGCGCATGGCCGAGTGGAACGTGATGGGGTCCGCCGGAAACCAACCCGCCTTCAGATGGGCCTGGAGGATCTCCTCCTGGGCGCCGACAAGCCCCACGTTGAGCGGGTCGGCGGGGATGCCTTCGCCCGTTGTGGTCGTCTTTGGCTCGTCGGCCATGGCGGGGTTGTGCTCGTAGTGTCGCCAGAGCATCGGCAGGACGACGTAGGCCGTCGCCGCCCATGCGACCCCCAGCATGAGAACGCCTGAGAGGACCCGCTTGCGGAATCTTCGGGCGGCCGGATGGTCTTGTTTCTCTTCCTGGCTCATAGCAATCGCACCAATTCATTTCGTTGCGCGGATTCGGAGGCGGTAAGGCCGACACGAAGCGTGGCGATGTCCCAGTCCAGGCGCGCGCGGTGATCGAGACGCCCCGCCGCCGCCTCGATGAAATCGCGACAGGAGGCGGCGACTCCCCAGTCGTCCTCGTAGACCTCCTCTGCGCCTTCGCCGCCGCCCCAGACGACGGTGGAGTGTTTGGGGTCGCGGGAGATGACGGTGACGGAAGACTCCGTGCCGTTGAGCCAGAGGCCGCGCGGCAGGCCGGAGCCTTGGGCGTGCAGGTGCCACTGTACGCAGCTTGTCCTGCCGCCTTCGTGTCCCATCACCAGCGTGCCTCCGGCGGAGGAGGCGCAGCCGGGGCGGGCGGGGTCGGGCTGCGACTCGTCCTGTGCGAGCGCCCACTGCGCTTCGCCGAGGAAATGGCGGTAGTACTCGATGTGGTGATAGTGGAAACCGGCGAAAACAGAGCCGCGGACCTCGGCATTCATGTACCACCGGCCGGCCATGCTCGGCCCGTAGAAGGCCACGCGGGATGCGCCGCTCAATATCCGGCCCAATCGCGGCTGGTGTTTGCGCAGATACTGGAACATCGCTTCATGGATGATGGTGTTGCCGACCATGAGGACGCGGCCCGTTTCGCGCGCGAGTCGCCGCAGCATGTCGGCTTCGTCCATGCTCGTGCACAGGGGATACTCCGCCAAGGCGTGTTTGCCGGCCTGAAGCGCCTGGCGGACAAGGCGCGTGTGCGTGGTATTGACCGTGCAGACGGCGACGGCGTCCACGTGCGGGAGCATGTCCTCCAAGCGCGCAAAGGCCTGTGCGCCGGCGCGTTTGGCGACGGCCTCGGCGCGCTCAGGCGTGTTCGAGCACACGGCGGCGGTGCGGGCGTCGCGCGTCTCGTTGAAGAGCCGCGCGCGCTGAGAGGCCATGCCGCCCGAACCGACGATGCCGATTCGTATCATGGTCTATCGGTTCCTCCATGGCGCGGCTCCGCGAGTTTCCGAAACATGATACCCGTGACGCGCTTCGGCGGCAAGGAATATTGACATATGGCGGCGAGTAAGGTAAACACCCATGTGCTAGGAAAACCGGGAGAAGCCTGCGATGAAAGAACTGGACAAGGCGTTGAGCATCGCGCTGAAGGGCGCGAAAGCCGCCCGGGCGCTCGCCCGATTCCGCCGGCAGATGAAGACCTGGAAGACCGCGCTGCCGCCGGTCGCGCCCCTCGTGCTCGACTTCGGCCTGGGCGAGTTCGAGAAGACCGGCCTCATCGAGTGCTGGATCGCCAACGAGCCGAAGGCCGGCTACTGCGGCAAATACCTGTTCGTCTTCGACGGCCAGACCTGTCCGATGCACCGCCATCGCAGGAAACACGAGACCTTCTTCATCGTGAAGGGCCGCGTGGCGATGACGTATGACGGAAAGCGGCGCGTCATGAACGAGGGCGAGGTCCTTCCGGTCAAGAACTGGAAGTTCCACAGCTTCACGGGGATCGGCCCCGCCCTCGTCCTTGAGGTGAGCATGCCCTGCGAGGTGGACGACAACTACTTCGAGGACCCCGCGATCCCCATCGGCGGCAACTATGGCGGCAGGCGCGGTGCGTGACGGAGCCATCGTTCTTCACGCATCGCGAAGCGCAGACGCTCGACCACGACGATCTCGATAACGATTGCCAGAAAGGATAACGATCATGTCCCTCCGCTTCATTGACCAGTCCTGGCCGGAATTGAAAAAGGCGGCGAAGAAGCGCACCCTCATCCTGCTGCCGCTGGGCCAGGTGGAGGAGCACGGGGAGCATCTGCCGGTCTCGACCGATTACGTCATCGCGGACGAACTGGCCAGGCGCATCGCGGTCGAGGCGGGCCGGAAGATCCCGCTCCTGGTCATGCCGGCCATCTGGACGGGCTACTCGCAGGCCGAGATGTCGCGGTGGCCGGGTACCATCCGCCTTCGCACGCGAACCCTCATGGACCTGCTGTTCGACGTGTGCGCCTCCCTGATCGGCATGGGGTTCAGGAAGATCGTCATCCTGAACAGCCACGGCCACCATCCGGGCATCATCAACGTGGTCCTGCGCGAACTGTCCGACGAGTACGGCGTGTACGCCGCCTCTATCTCCAACCTGCCCGCGCTGTGCAAGGAGGAGTACGCCCGCCTTCGCCGGTCCGCGCCGGGCGGCAGCATCCACGGCGGCGAGTGGGAGACCTCGCTCATGCTCGCCCTCGACCAGCCGGTGAACATGAAGAAGGCGGTCAAGAAGGACATTTTCCGGTACTCCTCGGCGTTCGTGCCCGCCGACAACTTCTGCGGCGCCAAGAAGGTGGACTGGTCCACGTGGGGCATCCAGAAGTCCAAGACCGGCATCTACGGCGACCCCACCGTCGCCGCGCGCTCGACGGGCGAGGCGATGATCAAGGCGATGGTCGCGAATGCGTGCAGGTTTCTCCTGGAGTATTACCGGCGCAAGTAGGGCTTCATCGAAAGGGAAACGATTATGAGATTCGGCTGTCAGGCCAGGTCGTTCGGCGAGGGAATCTACAAGGACGAAACCGCATTCCTGGATGTGGTTCGACAGACGGGGGAGGCGGGTTTCGAGGGGCTGGAGACCAACTGGAAAAACCTGGAACGCTACTTCGAGCGCCCCGCCGATTTTGTCAAGATGCTCAAGGTGGCCCCGCTCGTGCTCGTCGGCGCGCACATGGGCGGGCATCCCTGGGCGGCGCCCGCCGCGCTCCTTTCCGACGCGGCGCGCACGGCGCGTTTTGTGAAGGCCGCCGGCGGCGAGTTCGTGGTCTTCAGCGGTTCGCTGCCCAAAGACAAGCCGTCGTCGGCCGAGACGTGGCGGCAGATGGCCGACTTCGTGAACGAGATCGGCGACGCCTGCGCGGCGGCGGGCGCGCGCTGCCTCTACCATAACCACTGGTGGGAGTGCGAGGGCAGCGGCCTCGAAATCCTCACTGAACATGTCAGGCCGCACACGGCGGGCTTTGCCTTCGACACCGGCCACGCCCAACGCGCCGGCAAGGACCCCGCCGCCGTGATCGCCATGCTCGGAAAAAGGTTGGGCATGATCCACCTGGCCGACTTCGACGAGCGCGTGCCGACGCCCGGCAAGCGCCCGCCCCTGGGCGAAGGGAGCGTCAACCTCTCCGCCGTTGCCGACGCCCTGCGTAATGTAGGTTTCGATGGCTGGATCGTGCTGGAGGAGGAGACGAAGTACGGCGAGGCCAGGCCGCAGGTGGAGAAAGGGCTTGCCGTTTTCCGGTCGTCCTTCCCGAAATAACCGCCGGAAAAGAAAAGGGGCAGGCTACTTTTCTGAGGAATGCGACGTAGAACGGCAAAGGCAAGGGGCCACAAAAAGGCGCAAGAGACGCAAAGAACAACCTCTTGTCTTGGACCATTCTTCATTCTTGCGCCTTTTTGCGGCTGGGTTTTTTCCGTGTGGTTCCGTGTGATTCCGCGGCTCAGGCCGTTGCGTTGTGAGCCTTCCGGCAAACGGCGGCAGATAGCCACGGAAGCACGCTGAATCACGCGGAAACGGCGACGGAACGGCAACCGCCGATGAACGCCGATTACGCGCCGAAGAAA
>CAYPFP010000125.1:0-14827 GCA_964409935.1 uncultured Planctomycetota bacterium
CGGCGAAGATCAAGGAGGCGTTGGCCACGACTTTCGACACCGGCCGGACGGTCCGCATGGAAGACGTGGCCGCGTTCGTCTGGGGCAGCAGCCACGCCCCGTGCTGCGCCCCCCCCGCCCTCCTGGCCGACGAGAAGATCGCCTTCCGGAGGACCTGGGACCGATGCTACCCAAGTCTGCTCCCTTTCTCCTCCACCGCGGGGGCGACCGCGTTTGCGAAGGAGCACGGCGGCACGGTGCTTTCCTACGCCGAGACCAAGACCATCGAGAAACGGCAGGCGCCGGAGTAAGAACGGCGCCGTCAGGAGCAGGACAAAGGCTGCGCCGGCCTTGAGTTCCCGCAGGAGGGAAGGCCGGCAGCGCAAGGAAACGGTCAGTATGGAGGCGACCCCAATGGCGCGCGATCCGGTCTGCGGCATGATGGCCCTTGACGCTGGCAATGCGCCGCCGTCCATGCTACAATTCTGGCGCGGTGAAACGCGGAATCCCAACTCCGCAGGTCTCGTGCATAGGAGGAGTGTCATGTACTGGAGATTGCTGGCTATCGCCTGTCTCATCGCCTTTGCGGCCTTCTCGACGACGGCGCGCCTCAGCTTCGCCGAAGAGGGCTGCAAGACGGCCGCGGCAAAACCGGCGGCGGAAAAGCCCGCGACCACCACCTACAAGTGCGACAAGACCGGCAAGACGTGGACGCAGCCGGCCGGCGAAAAGAAGGCGTGCCCCGAGTGCGGCGCAACGGCCCCTAACTGCGGCACGCAGGTAAAGGCCGAAGGCGACAACAAGACGGTCTGGTCCTGCCGCATGCACAAGTCCGTCTGCGAGGAAAAGGCCGGCCGCTGCAAGACCTGCAACCTGAAGCTGGTCGAAGTCCCCGCGTCCTCGGTTACGAAGAAGAAAGCCGGAAAGAGCGTGACAATCACCCTGAAAGAGGAAGCTGAGGCGTGCGAGCCGAACGAGTAGGCAAAGGACCCCTTTGATGCGCTATCCTCCGGGCCTTGGCCTCTCTCTGGCCCTGCACCTGGCCCGCAAGAAGTGGCAAGGCGTCCGGCGCTTTCCGCTCGTCCTGATGCTGGAGCCGACGCATCGGTGCAACCTGGCGTGTCGGGGCTGCGGCCGCATCCGGGAGTACAAAGACACGCTGGCCCGCGAACTGAGTGTGCTGGAGTGCCTGCACGCGGCCTACCAATGCGACGCGCCCATCGTCTCGATTTGCGGCGGCGAGCCGCTGCTGTATGCGCGGGTGGCCGAACTGGCGCGGGAGCTTCTGGCCGCCCGCCGGTACGTGTATCTGTGCACCAACGGCCTGCTGCTGCGCGAGAGAATCGCCGGCTTCGAACCGCGCCCCGACTTCATCATCAACGTCCACCTGGACGGACTCCCCCCCACGCACGACCGTCTGTGCGGCCGCAACGGCGCCTTTGACGAAACCCTGGAGGGTGTGCGCGAGGCCAAGCGGCGCGGTTTCCTGGTCTGCACGAACACGACCCTGTACAAGGATACCCGTCTGGACGAGGTGGAACGCCTCTTCGGCATGCTGCAACTGGCCGGCGTTGACGGGTTCCTGGTTTCGCCCGGCTTTGCGTACGAACCGGCCTCGCAGGAGGTCATGATCAAGCATGAGGAAATGGACGGCCGGTTCGCGGGCATCCAACGGCTCGCCAAGGACTACCCGCTCTGGAACTCCAAACTCTACCTTGCCTTCCTGGCAGGCAGAGAAGACCTCCGATGCGCCCCCTGGGGCAGCCCGACGCGAACGCCGATGGGCTGGCGCTCCCCCTGTTACCTGCGGTGCGACAGACACTATGCGAGTTTCCCGGAGATGATGGAGCGAACCAATTGGTCGGCGTTCAGTCGGACGCGAGGCCCCGAGTGCCGCAACTGCCGCGTCCATAGCGGTTTCGAGCCGGCGGCCGTTCTGGCCGCCGCTTCGTCGCCCAGGGCCTTCCTGAAGATGTTGCGGTGGGGGCAAACATGATCGTCATCATCGCGGCCTTGCCACAGGAATTTGCCGGCCTCAAGAATCATCTGCTTGAAGGCGTCTGGTCCGAACACGGCGACCTGCGCTTCTGCGCCGGCAGGCTCTGCGGACGCCGCGTTGCGCTGATAGTCTCGGGCGTCGGCGCCGACAAGGCCGCCGGCGCAGCGCGGTTCGGCATCGAACGGTTCTCCCCCCAAGCCGTGGTCTCCATCGGCTTCGCCGGCGGCCTGGCCCCGGAGGCCGCCCCCGGCACGCTCATCCTGCCCGACAAAGTCATGCAGGAACATCCGGCGCCGGCGGTGGTAACGCCCGACGCCAGGCTCCTGCTGACCGCGCGGTCCGCCGCCGCAAGCGTCGGATGCCGGACCCTCGGCGGGACGGTTCTGACCGTGCCCGCCATCGTGGCCAAGCGAAACGACAAGAAGGACCTCCATGTCCGCACCGGCGTGGTCGCCGTAGAGATGGAGAGCGCCGCGGTCGGGAGCGTATGCCGGGAAAAAGGCATCCCGGTCGTGTTCTTCCGGTGCGTGACGGACGGCGTCCACGACGAGATTCCGGTCAACAAGGAGATCTCGGCCGCCTTTCGGGGCCGGCTGAACCTCCTGCCCCTTCTGTGGTGGCTCCTGAAGCACCCCGCCGTGGCAGCGGCGATCTGGCATCTTTACCGGCGCGCGCACCGCGCCTCCCGCCTGCTGAGCCGCCTTGTTTTGGCGTTCTGCCGGCATCTGCCGCAACCGTTCTGACACCCCATTATTTTCAACCCCCTCCCGCCGCCAAGGCAACTAACCCCCTGGAGTTGAGGAAAACACCCTTTGGAGGTAAAGGCACATGAAAACGCTGAAGAGGATTGCGGCGGCGTTGATCTTGGCGGCGGCCGTGGGCGCGGGCACGGCAAACGCCTGGGACCACGGATATCGCGGCCACGGCGGCCACTCTGGCCACGGCTACCGCGGCGGCCATCACTCATATGGCGGCGGCTGGGGCCACCATGGCTACAGACATGATGGCTGGGGCCATCGCGGCTACGGCGGCTGGGGCCATCGCGGCTGGGGCGGCTACGGCGGCTATGGCGGCTGGGGCGGATATGGCGGATATGGCGGCTGGGGCGGCGGAGGCGGCTGCGGCGGGTGGGGCGGCCATCGCGGCGGCTTCCATTTCGGATTCGGCTTCTGAGAAGCGCCGAATCTGAAAAAAACTTCAGCGGCTTCCCAGCCTCGTAGGACGGAATGGTAGACTTAAGGTGTGGGGCGGCAAAGGAGGTTGACAGCCATGAAAACGCTGAAATGGCTGTTGGCGGCGCTGACGCTGTCGCTCGTCATCGGAGCCGGCGCAGCGTGGGCTTGGGACTATGGGTATGGCTGTTACCCCAGGTACTATGGCGGCTACCACGGGTACTACTACAGGCCGCCGTACTACGGCTATTACTACGGCTACCCCTATTACCCGTACCAGGGGTTCAGACACCACTATTACTCCCCCAGGTACTATCACGGGTATGGGCGCCATGGTTGGGGGTACCGCCATCACGGGCGGTCCGGCTCTGGTTTTGGCTTCCGCTTCTGAGCCATACCGCGCGCAGCGCGCCGACACGGCAGGAAGGGCGGCGCGGTTCACCATGCAACCGCGCCGCTTTTTTTTGCAGGCGCCCTAGAACCGAACGCCGGTAAGCCCCTTGTCGAGCAGCGGCAAGGCAGCGGGCGCAAGGGGCGATAGGCCCTGCACATACAACTCGACGCCGGCGGCTTTGCACGGGGGGCCGTACTTGTTCTCGACATCCTCGACGATGGGGGGCACGTTGAGGCCGGCCTCCTGATCGCACAGGTAGCCTTCGTAGACCTTGCGTTTGGGGTACAGGCCGCGCACACCCGTGATCTCGCCCGCCACCAGTTCGTCCACTAGCTTCTCCGACACCCACGTCCTCCAGTCAATGAAGAGATTCCCGTAGGGGGGGCCGAAGTAGTCGCCGCGGGGCACCCCGATGGAGATTCGCCGGTCGCGCGGAAACGCCTGGCGCAGCTCGCGCAGGAACCGGGTGAGGTACTCGCCCCGCAACCGCCGCCAGGCCTCGCGGTCGAACTCCTCCGTGCGGATGTCTTTCCCGTAGCGGCGTTTGAATTCCTGAACCACAGGATCGTTGAAGCCGAAGCGGTCCCCTTGCAGAGCCGGCTCCGAATGGCTGCGCGTGGAGATGAAGACTCCGTCCAGGTTGAAGCGGCTCTGGACGGCCAGAATCTGCTCGACCTTGTACCGCCGGACCTCGGGGTAGGCGTACTCCATCACGCCCCATTGCGGCGCGCCCTGGCGGTCCACGACGCAACATTCCGGATGGGCGATGGTGAATGCGGACTGCCACGGAAAGGGCGTCGCGTCGCCGTACTTCACCGTCGGCGGCGCGCCCTCGTCGAAGATGCAGAGCCAGCCGTAGACCTTCATGCCCAGCTCGCGGCCGACCCGCACGGCCTCCAGGGTCGGGTCGAACTGTTCGTAGACCGAGTCAATGATTTTCCGGTACTTGCGGATGTACTCGGCTTGCAGGTCTTCGGGGCAGAACCGATGCCAGGTTCTGAGCACGTAATCGTCCACGCGCCAATGGGCGGCGTAGACGCCCCGGGCCTTGGCCCGTTCGAGCGTCTCGCGGATCTTGCCGCGCGTGTCGGCCTGCCCGAACAGGATCATGTCGCCCCAACTGAAGTGCTGGGCAAGGCGCGGAGCCGGATCGCCAGGCAGGCGCGGCTTCTCCTGCGGCGGACCGACCTTGATCTCCGAGTACTCGCCCAAAAGATATGAACTGCACGGCTTGCCGTCCTCCTCCCAGTCCCAGCGACCGGCGATCAGGTCGCCGTCCGGCGCTTTCAGCGCGCCCCAGGCCGTATCGCGAGCCGCCACGGCGCCGTCAATGATCAGGTTCAGATAACCGAAGGGGCGGTAGTCCAAAGCAAGCGTGTGCCAGTTGTTGAGCGAGAGGGGCTGTTGGGCCACGATGGTCCTGGGGCCTTCATCGGTCCAGAGCATGGCCCGAACCAGGTTCTGGGAATCCACGTAAAGGGAAGCCAGGCCGCGCCTGCCCAGCACGTGCTGGCCGGCGGCCTGCTGCATGAGCCTGACCCGCGCTTCGAGCCGGATGCCGCCCCTCACGTCCAGCGCGGGAGGCGCGGGAAGCGTGGCATATTGCCTTCGGGCGGCGTCAAGGCGCAGGTTGCCTTCGGGCGTGATGGCGGCCCCATTGTGCAGGGTCAGCGCCGCCCAGCGCGACTCGGCGGACGAGCCTGCCGTGCGGGCCGCCAGAGCGCCAAGACACGCCAGCCCCGCAAGCATCAGCAGGCAGGACACAATCACCTTCACTTCGTTCTCCCAAAAAAAGCAGGCGAGGGCGTGACAGCGCCCTCGCCGCAACTTCTCCACCCGCCCCGGACTGCGAACGCGGCGGGGACGCGCGCACCGTCCCCGCCCGCCCTTCGCCTCTCGGCCGACAACGCTCCCCGGCGCGCAACTCAGGTGTGGATCGCGAAACTCGCCACCTTCGGCTGCACCAATCGGGCCCAGTCGGCGTAGTGCATCTTGATCGTGTCCACATGCGTGCCGGCCTGGAAGTAGATCGTGCTGGATTCCTCCAGCGACGGGTCGGCGTAGGTCGGCATCGCGTAAAGATTGCCGAAGGGCGGCATCGCGCCGACTTCGCAATCGGGGAACAACTTTGCGAACTCTTCCTCGCTCGCCAGCGAGACGTCGTGGGAACCCGTCAAATCCTTGATCTTTCTCAGGTCCACCTTGCAGTGCGCCGGCAGGACCGCCAGCGCGTACTCCCCGCCGACCTTCACCACAACCACCTTGGCCACCGCCTTGCCGGAGACGTGCAGTTCCTGCGCCTCTCCCTGGGCCGTAAAAGCCTGGCGGTGCTTCACCTGCTCATACTTCACGTTGTTCTTGTCCAGAAACTCTCTTACCCTCAACAGGTGCGGCATAGCGCACCCCCTTTCCCATTGCATACGCCCGCCACGACGCCATGGAACACACCGACTCCACACTACAGTATACAACCACTTCAGGCAAAAGACAAATCGCAGCACAAGGAGAGATCACAGGGGCGGGCGCGCCGAGATTTTGACGTTGACTAACGGGCGAATGTCGGACATAATGAATTCTAGTGGTGTCTATTGCAGCATGGGAAAGGCCCATCCAGAAAGGTCGTTGGCGTCGTGTTGCCCATCTTGATTCCCGTATTTCCCCTCAAGGCGGTGCTCTTCCCCGGCACGCTGATCCGGCTTCAGATCGTGGAACCGCGCTACCAGGCCCTCGTTGACGCGGCGGTGTCGGACTATCGGCGGTGCTTCGGGGCGACGCTGCTCCGGCCGGAGGGCGCCGACCAGGCGGCGACGGAACTGCATCCCGTCGGCACGGTCGCCCAGATACTTCACCTCAAACGGGAAGCGAACAACAACATCAATGTGCTGGCGATCGGCAAGGAACGGGTCAGGATTCTGTCGTTCGCCCCAGGCGGCAAGTATCCGATGGCCACCGTGGAAGAAGCGCCGATCAAGGCCGTGGCATCCCCCCAGGTCCGGCGACTGGAGCGCAAGGTGCGCGCCATCGCCAGAGAATATTTCTCGCTGCTGCTCAACCTGAACGATCAGGATACCTCGCAGTTGAAGCTGCCGTCGGCCGCCGTGCCGCTGGCGAACTTCATCGGCGCGAACGTCCAGATATCGCTCGCGCGGCGCCAGCACCTGCTGGAGTGCAACGAGCTGGAGGCCCTGCTGGACGAAGAGGCGCGGCTCCTGGAGAGCGAGCTGCACCGCATCCAGTGGTTCGAGTCCCAGCGGAAGCTCCGCCCCAAAGGCCCGGCTCCTTACTCCCTCAATTGAGAGCGCCCGCCGTCATCGCCTCGCACTTCTCCGTTGAAATATCGCCCCTCCTCGACTATCCTGCACGGTTGGGTTTTCTGCCGGCCCTTCGTGTCCTTGCTGCCCTTCGTGGTCCATGAAGATCAGGATACTGCACGTCATCGCCACGCTCGATCCCGCAGGCGCCGAGAACCAGCTCGTGCGGCTGGCGCTGGGCCTGGACCGCGCGCGGTTCTCGTGCTTCGTGTGCTGCCTGACGCGCGGCGGAGCGCTGGAGGAGAAGCTCCTGCGCGGCGGAATCCCGTGCGTCATCCTGCACAAGCAAGCCAAATGCGACCCCCTCGTCCTGTTCCGATTGACGCGCCTGGTGCGGAAGCTGCGGCCCCACATCGTTCACACGTGGCTGTTCACCTCCAACGCCTACGGGCGGACGGCGGCGATTCTGGGCGGCGCGCCGGTGCGGGTCACCAGCGAATTGAGCGTGGACGGGTGGAAGCGGGGACCCTACCTTGCGGTGGACCGACTTCTGCTGCCCTTCACCGACGCCGTAACCGTGAACGCCGAGGCGGTGAGACGATTCTACGCCTCGAAGGAACACGTGCCGCCGTCCAGGATGGTCCTCATCCGCAACGGCATAGACCTGGCGGTGTTCCGCCCCCGCCCCCGCGAGCAGGCCCGAACGCAGTTCGGGTTGCCGCCGGAAGCCGCCGTGATCGGCGGCGCGGGGCGCCTGGACCCCCAAAAAGGTTTCGGGTTCCTGCTCGAAGCGATGCCCCTCGTGCGAGCAGAGGTTGCCGGCGCAAGGCTCATCATCGCCGGCGAAGGCCATGAACGGCGCCGCCTGGAGGATCAGGTGGACCGGCTCGGGTTGCGCGAGTGCGTCCGACTGCTCGGCCACGTCGAGGACATGGCCGGTTTCATGTCGGCCATTGACGTGTTCGCGCTGCCGTCGCTATGGGAGGGGCTGCCGCACGTCGTCATGGAGGCCATGGCCTGCGGGCGACCCGTCGTCGCGGCGCGCGCGGGCGGCGCGGACGAGCTGGTCGAGGAAGGGGCAACCGGTCACCTCGTCGAACCCCGGTCGCCGACGGCGTTGGCCGGGGCGCTCGTGCGCCTGCTGCGCCGCCCTGACGAGACGCGGACGATGGGAGCGCGCGCGCAGGCCGTCGCCCGGAAGGAGTTTGATTTCATGAAGATGGTCCGCCAGACCGAAGCGCTCTACCTGTCCCTGATTGAGAGACGAAACGAGTGCGCCGGCTCGTGAGCAAAATCTATAACGATGACGCGCGCCTGGCCATCGCCATCTTCCTGCTGGCCCTGGCGCCCCGCGCAGGGCTGGTGTTCTACTTCGGCGGAACGGACCCCGTGTTCACGGATTTCTCGTACCAGACAATGGCCGAGAACTACGCGGAAGGACGCGGACTGGGAATGCCGGACGTGTACGCGGGCGCCGGCCGCATTTACGTGCGGGCCTTCCGTCCGCCCCTGTTCCCGTTTCTGTGGGGCCTGGTCTACCCCTGGACCCAAGGCTGGTACCTGCCGGTGCGTCTGGCCCACGCGATCCTGAGTTCGCTCACGTGCGTGCTGGTCCTCTTCGCGGGACAGCGGCTCCTCAACCGCGCGTCGGGGACAACCGGGGCGCTTCTCACGGCCTTTTTCCCGTCGCAGATATGGCACGGCGTCAACCTCATGACCGAACCGCTGTTTGCTTTTTTCCTGACCGCCCTGATCCTTCTGCTCCTGCGCCTGAACCAGACGGCCTCCGCGCCCACGGCCTTTGCCGCCGGCCTCAGCGCAGGACTGGGGGTGCTGAGCCGTTCCGCCCTGGTCGGCTTTGTGCCGCTGGCGGCGTTGTGGCTGCTGTGCGCCCTGCCCCGAAAAAAATGGCTTGTGCTGCTTTTCGTCGCGGGGTTTTTGTGCGCCATGTCGCCCTGGTGGGTCAGGAACTGGCGCGTTTTCCACCGCTTCGTGGCGACGACGACGGACGGCGGGCACGGGTTCCTCATCGGCAACAACGACAGGACGCTCAGCGACCCGCGCGGCGTCTACGTGCCTGAGGATTGGAGCTTCGCCGGCGACGCGATCCACGACGAACTGGCCCTGCGCAACCGGCTCTATGAAAAAGGCCTCGAATACCTCAGGTCCCACCCCGCCGTCTGGCCGCGCCTGGCCCTCGACAAGGCCTGCCGCCTGTGGCGCATGTACCCCCACACCGATTTTGTGGACGTACGACACGCCGTCATCTACGGGATATCCAACTTCATCGTCTTCCCGTTCATCATCGCCGGCGCGGCGCTATCGTTTTTTGCGCTGCCGGCAAACCGCATGAGGTTCTCCCTGGTGTATCTGTTGGTCGTCTTCATGACGGGCATCCACATGGTATACATCGCCGTCATGCGGTATCGCGAACCGTTCATGCCGCTCCTGCTGTGCTTCGCGGGTTACGCCGTTACTGCCGCCTTGACTCGCCGGGCGCCCGCGGAATAGTATGTAACCGGGAAGGAGAAGCTTCCTATGGGGATCACGGGGACGACGCAACTTTTCGGGATCATCGAGCTTCTGCAGATCGCAGAGCTTAACCGCCGCAGCTACGCCATCCGGCTCACACGGCCGGGCGAGGAGGGCGCGATCACGCTCGTGGACGGCGTGCTGCTGTACGCAACGGCGGGGCCTCTGGCCGGCCGCGAAGCCCTCGCCAAGCTGTGTGAATGGCCCGAATCGCAGATCGAGATCGCTCCCGTCCTGTCCGCAACGACGATCAACATCGCCGAGGACAAGGGTCTGTTGGTGGAGCTTGCGCTGGAGGCCGCCGGTCGTCAGAAGCGTCCTGCGCCCAGCGCGGCGTGGCGAATAAACGGCGGATTGGACGTCATGCCGGCGGGGGAGATGCTGGAGATCTTCGAGTTGAACCATCTTCCCGTACTCGTGCGGCTTGCGTCGGACAAGGGTACGGCCTTGGTCTACCTGTTCGACGGCGAGGCGCTCCATGCGACGTTCAGCCCCTCGGCCTCCTTCACCGGAAAGGCCGACCTGTCGCCGGAAGCCGTGATTTTCGAGGCGCTCGCGTGGACGGGGAGGTTTGAGGCGGCCATCGCCGAAACGCTGCCGGAGCGAACCGTCGCCCAACCGTTGTCCACGCTCATTCTCGAGGGCGCCAGCCAGGCCCAGGAGCGGCAGGCCTTCCCGAAAGAGCGCGTGACCGAGGAGCAGGCGCTGGCCGACAAGACGCTCAAGGAAGTGCAGGAGGGGAAGGCGTCGGCCTCCGTGCGCCGCCTGGCCGCGAAACGCTATCTTCCGCGAGGGCGCACCGCGCCGGTGGACACGCTGCTGAACCTGTCGCTCGACCAGGACAAGGGGGTCAGCGGCCCGGCCCTCGACAGCATCGCGCGTCTGCCATTCCCGGTCCTCAAGACACTGGCCGGAGACTCGCAGACCCCCGACGCCATCCTGCGGCATCTGGTGCACGAGTTCTGGAACGATGACGACCTCATGCGGCCGCTGGCGGAGAACCCGTCGGCATCGGAGGAGACGCTGGGGCTTCTGGCCTCGTTCGCGTCGGACGCGGTGCTGGGGATCCTCACGAAAGACGCGGCGCGTCTGGCGAGATCGGAGGCCATTCGCAACGGCGTCCACAACCGCGGCGACCGCGCGGCGAAGCTCCGGCGCAAGCAGGAGATGGACAAGCGGAAGCATTCCGGCGGCAGCATCCACAAGCGGATCCTGGACATGAGCGTGCCGGACAAGGTCTTCCTGGCCTATCGCGGGTCGGCGTCGGAGCGCGCCATCCTGGCGCAGCACCCGCTGCGCATGGTAGCCATCGCGGTGCTTCAAAGCCCCAAGATCACCGACGGCGAGATCGCCAGCCTGGCCTCGATGAAGAGCATCAACCAGGACGTCCTGGAGGGGATCGCGGGCACGCCGACATGGGTCAACCAGTACCCCATCGCCCGCGCCCTCACGACCAATCCCAAGACGCCCGCGCACATCGGCATTGACCTGCTCAAACGAATGCGCGAGAACGACCTTCGTTTGATTTACAGGGACCGGAATCTGCCCGAAGGCGTACGCGCCTCGGCGGGCCGCCGTTTGCAGCTCATGGAGAAAAAGAAAGGACTGTGAAGTGGAACCGAAAAGACCGAACCCCTTGATGATCATGGAGGCGGCGCATGGTTTCTGGAAGTCGTGCGCGCTGTGCACGGCATGCGAGATGGGCCTGTTCACGAAACTGGGAGAAGGGCCGCAAACGGCCGAGGCGCTCGCCGACCGGACCCGAACGTCCGCCCGCGCCCTGAGCATGATCCTCAACGCCAACACCGCCCTGGGCTTCCTGCAGAAACGCGCAGACCGCTACGCCAATGCGCCCGTCGCGGAGGCGTTCCTCGTGAAAGGCAGGGAAGGCTATCTGGGCGACACCGTCCTGCACATGGCCGGGGCGCTGTACCCCGGGTGGGCGCACCTGACGACGGCAGTGAAACGCGGCAGACCCGTGCGCGGCCTGCCCCCCGCCTCCCCGCCCCGCGAGACGGCGCGCGACTTCACCCTCGCCATGCACGGCGTCTCAACGCACGCGGGACGCTTCCTGGCGAAGAACCTCGACCTGCGCCGGTATCGCCGGCTGCTGGACATCGGCGGGGGATCGGGGGTCCTGTCGGCGAAGCTCGCGGAGCGCTTCGGGCATCTGGAGGCGACCGTCCTCGACCTGCCGGAGGTCTGCAAGGTCGCCGCGGAGTTGTGCCGCGCCTCCTCGGCCGCGGCGCGCCTGAAGACGCGCCCGCAGAGCTACCTCGATCCCCTGCCCCGCGGCCACGACGTCGCCTTGCTCTCCCAGATTCTGCACGCGGAAGACGAGTCCGTCTGCCGCGACCTGCTCAGACGCGTCTATGAGGCCATCGAGAGTCCGGGACTGATCATCGTGCTGGAGTTCGCCCTGAACAGAGAGAAAACCGGCCCCCTTTTCCCCGCGCTGTTCTCGCTGAACATGCTCATCAACACCGATGCGGGAGCGGCTTTCTCGGTCAATGAAATCCTGGCGTGGCTGCGCGAGGCCGGATTCAGAAAGGCAAGGCCGAAAAAAATGCCGGGATACGCGACGCTGTTCACCGCAGAAAAACTGTGACCGATCGCCCGAATGCGGGCTCTATTGCGCCGCGGTCGGTCTCTTCGCCCCCCCGCCGGAGTCGTTGGCCCGCATGGCGGCTTCGCGCTCCCGAAGCTCGAAGGCATACACGAACTTCCGGTACTGAGACATGGTCTGGTTGAAGCCGGTCTTCTTCATCTCCTCGTAAGCCTGGTCGGCCGTCCAGCGGTCGTAGCGAATCCGGAAGAGGGCGGCCAGGACGTTGACGCGGTCGGTACCCGTAAGGCAGTGGATGAAGACGGGCGACAGGTCGGGGTTCTCCACGAGCTCGAAGAAGCGTTTGACGACCGCCTCGGGCACGTCGCTGAAGGCGGGCATGCGCAGTTGTTCGTAATGAAGGCCGAGCTTGCGGCATTCCTCGCTTTCGCGATCCTTCACGCCCTGGGATGAACGCAGATTGACCACGGTCTTGACCCCCATCTCTTTGAGCCGCTTCAGCCCCTCGCGGGAGGGCTGGCCGCCGCGATACAGGCGGTCGTCCACGCGCTTAAGGTTCGGGAGGCCGTCTCCGAACCACTCGTGGCTCTCCGAAAAAGGATTCGTCAGGTGGAGCGAGGGCGCGCAACTTCCTGCCAGAAGCGCGAACGCAAGAACGGACAGCAACTGCAAGACCGAGAGACGTCCTCTTCTCATCATAGTGTGCCTTACCTGGCGACCAGGTACTCCGTGAGGACACGGGCGGTATTGACGATGCCGGCTATGCTGGCCATCTCGAAACCGTGCGTATTCTGCGTCGGGAAAGCGAGGCACGCGCACCGGCCCAGCAGACCGTAACGGTGGGCGTAGGAGGCATCTGTTCCGGCGTTGGTGTAGGCGGCTTTCTGGGCGCCGATACGCAGGCGTTCGGCCGTCTGGCAGAGGCGGTCGGACAGTCCCTTGTGATACAGGTAGCCGCTGTCCTTGTACCAGACGACGGGTTTTTCGTTGTTGGCTACGTCATATTCCTTCTCGGCGGGACCGGTCTCGACGGCGATGATGGTCTCGACGCCGAGTTTCCTGACGAGGAAGGCGCCGCCGGCGGCGCCGACCTCTTCCTCGGCGGTGGCGGCGAAGTAGACAGGCCCCGGCAGACGGAGCTTGCGCCTCTTGATGTGGCGCGCGCAGGCGATCAGGACGGCGACGCCGGCCTTGTCGTCGAGGGCGTAGCCGCCGATGAAGCCGCGAAAGAGGAGAGGCTGCTTGCGGGAACGGTGCAGAACGACGCGCGTTCCCGGCCCGACGCCAGCCTTCTGCAGTTCGGCCCGGGTCATCTTGGCGTCGAGGCGGAGGGAGTCCCAATCGAGCGGCGCCGTGCGCGCCCGCTGCACGGCGGCGGTCTCCGCGGTGGTGTGGCCGCAGCCGACGGAGACGACGCCGTCTATGAGGCCCTTGGCCGAAAGGATCTGCACGGGGCCTTCGCCGAATTTCCACGGGTGAAGGCCGCCGAGGGGTTCGAGGCGCATACGGCCGTCATCTTCTACGCGCTTGACCAGCATGGCAATCTCGTCCTTGTGAGCCGCCACACAGATCGGGGGCGCGCTGCCGCCCTTGATGAGGCCGACGACGTTCTCGAACTCGTCGCGCCACACCTTGTCGCAGCTTTGTTTCAGGCAGCGGACAACGACGTCGTCCATCTCCTTTTCGTCGCCCGGAGGCGAGTGCGTCAACAGCAGTTCGGAGAGCAGCGGAACCATTTCCTTTTCGGTCATTCATCCAGCCTTTCAGAGGCGCGAGCGCAGGTAGTCTTTCATCGTCTGGATGTACTGAAGCATCCCGATGGAAGCGTCGGGGAGCGAAGGTACCCAGTGTTTTTCGTACTCGACGCAGAGGAAACCGTCGTAACCGGCGCTGCCCAGCAGCAACAGGACGGTGCGCCAGTCTATGGCGCCCTCGCCGAGCAGACAGGCCTGGCGCTTGTCCATCGTGGGTTCGGGAAAGATCCAGTCCTTGACGTGGGCGTGAAGGAGGTAGGGGCGCATCATCTCCACGGACACGGCGGCGGATTCTGCGGCGGCCACGTAGACCCAGGCGTAGTCGAAGAGGATTCCGACGTTGGGCAGGCCGACGTCGCGGACGAATTGCACGGTGTCGGTCGCGCTCATCGTGAGCGTGCCGATGTGATTTTCGACGCACAACGAGACGCCACAGGAGGCGGCGCGCTCGCCGGCCTCGCGAACGCCGGAGACGGCGGCCTTCCAGGCCTGCTCGCGCGTGAAGCCGGCGGGCGGCAGGATGCCGCCGTAGGCGCGCACGAGAGGGCAGTCCAGTTGCGCGGCGGCCTCGACGGCGCGTCTCATGCCTTCGAGGCTCTTCTGCCGCGCTTCGGGCCGAACATAGTCCTGGTAATACGGAGTGAGGCAGGCCACGCGAATGCCCATGTCGCGGGCGGCGCCGGCGATCTCCTTGAGGCGGGGCGGCGTAACCGACTCGGTGTCAATGTGGCCGTCGCGGGCGCAGCGGAATTCGATGCCGTCGCAGCCGATGTCCTTGAACAGCCGCATGGACTGGACGGCGTCGTAATTGGGCGTGCCCATCGTGTGGCCGCAGAATTTCGTTTTCACGGATCGGCTGCTCCCCGGCGTTCACTCGATAAAGCGGTACTTGACCAGAGTCCACACTGCCACCAGTCCGTCTTTGAAGCGAATCTTCTTGCCCTCGCTATGGGTGCGACCGTAGTACGAAATGGGCACCTCGTAAACGCGCCAGTCGCGTTTGCAGATCTTGGCCGCGATCTCCGGTTCGATCTCGAAACCGTTGGAGCGCAGTTGCAGGGACTCGAGCACGGAACGGGTAAACATTTTATAGCATGTCTCCATGTCCGTCAACGTGGTGTTGTACTGGAGTTTACCCATTCTTCAGGGGGGTGGCTTCATGAAGGCAAACTCTCGTTGG
>CAYPFP010000126.1:0-14816 GCA_964409935.1 uncultured Planctomycetota bacterium
GCCGACCCGTTCCGCCGCGTTTCCAGCATCGGCGCCAGCGTCGCCGAGGAGATGAAAAACCGCGCCTTCCTGGCCCTGGTCCTGTCGTGGGTCGCCATCATCCTCTACCTCTGGTTCCGGTTTGGCGAGGCCAAGTTCGGCGTCGCCGCCGTCGTGGCCCTCGTGCACGACGTGCTCATTGCCATGGGCTTCGTCGCCATCGGCGACGCCATCGGCAACACGGCCGTCGGCCGCCTCCTTCTGATCGGCGACATCAAGATCAACCTCACCATGGTGGCCGCGTTCCTCACCATCATCGGGTACTCGGTCGCCGACACCATCGTCGTCTACGACCGAATCCGCGAAAACCGCGGCGCCGGCTCAAGGCGGCTGGATGCCGACTTGGTCAACACCAGCGTCAACCAGACCTTGAACCGGACCGTTCTGACCTCGGTCACCGTCGGAATTGTGCTGTTGTGCCTATATATCTTCGGCGGGCCTGTCATACACGGCTTCGCCTTCTGCATGCTCATCGGCATCCTGACGGGCACCTATTCCTCGATCTTCATCGCCAGCCCCATCATCGTGGACTGGGTGGCCTGGTCCAATCGCGCGCCCGTCGCACCGCGCGTCGGCGGCGCGCCGCAAACGCCGCAGAAGTCCGAACAGCGCAAAAACAACAAACGAACGTGATCTTGGGAGTCCGGCAGGCATAGGCATCGCCGCGTGCATTTCCATTTTCCGCCTTGCATTTTGCCTTTTTCTGTGTATAGTACACCTCTGTAGTGTAAACGGCCTTGTTCCAGGAACAATTCCCGTTTGTCTGGAGGCGTCCCATGCAAAAGGAGATAAAACTGGGGCTGGTGGTTGGCTTTGCCCTCCTGCTGGCTATCCTGCTGGTGTGGTACAAGTCGGGGGAGGAGACGGGAAAGCCTATTGCGCCGGGGTCCGATGCGATTGAGAACCTGTTGGGGACAGGCAAGCCCGCTCCGCCTCCGCAAACTTCGGCCGTGACGCCTCCCATCGCGACGGAACCTCTCCCGCTGCCTTCCCAGGTCACCCCGACCGAGGATCGCCCCGCGCCGGAAGTGAAGCCGACACCCGTCGTCGAAACCATCGAGATCCCCAAGAGCGTGCCCGTCAAGGCCGAGATCGGTCCTCCGCCCAAGCCGCCCGGTCCGACGCCCGCGCCCAAGCCCGTCGTGCCGCACCTCACCGACAAACCCGTCGAAGTCGCCAAGGCGCCCGCCAAGCCAAAAGCCGAGCCGGAAAAGCAGCCCGACGAAGACCGTTCCCTTGCCGGCGACAAGCCCGCCGGCCCCGCCGCCGAGCAGACCTACGTCGTTCAGCCCGGCGACACCCTCACGCGAATCGCCCGCAAGTTCTACCAGGATGAAAAGAAATGGACGCTCATCCTGGAGGCCAACCGCGGGAGCATCCAGACCCCCGATACGCTCTATGTCGGTCTGAAGCTGAAAATCCCGCCCGTCGCCGAGAAGGCGGCGCCGGCCGAGACGGCCGCGGCCAAGCCGAAACCCGCCGGCAAGGAAGAGGCCCCCGCCGCCGACAAGCCCGCCGCGAAGGAAGGGGCCGCAAAGAAATACACCGTGCAGCGCGGCGATACGCTCTCCAGCATCGCCGAGGACCATCTCGGCGACGCCAGGCTCTGGAAAAAAATCTTCGAGGCCAACAAGGACACGTTGAAGGAACCGAGCGACCTGAAGACAGGCCAGGTCATTCTCATTCCGGCGAAGTAAGGGGCTGAACCGACCCCCTGTAGTCTAAATGAACAACCGTGTGGCGATTGCGATGAGCGGCGGCGTGGACTCCAGCGTCGCCGCCTGGTTGCTTCGCGAGCAGGGCTTCGACGTCGTCGGCCTCTTCATGCGCATGGGCGACTTCGCCCCCCCCGACGCGCGCCGGCGGACCTGTTGCAGCCTGGCCGACGCCAACGACGCCCGCCGCGTCGCCGATCTCCTCGGCATCCCCTTTTACGTCCTCGACTTTCAGCGGGAGTTCGACGCCCTCATCGAATATTTCTGCGACGAATACTGCCGGGGGCGCACCCCCAATCCCTGCATCGTGTGCAACCGCGACCTGAAGTTCGGCCGTCTCTTCGACAAGGCGCGCCACATCGGCGCCGACCGCATCGCCACCGGCCATTACGCCCGGATCGAGCACGCTCCGGAAGGCCCCCTGTTGCGGCGCGGGGCCGACCCGCTCAAGGACCAGTCCTATGTGCTGTTCTCGATGACGCGGGAGCAATTGCGGCGCACGCTGCTGCCCCTGGGCGCAAAGCGCAAGGCGGAAGTGCGGGACATCGCGCGCTCCCTCGGCCTCCCCGTCCGCGAGAAACCCGACAGCCAGGAAATCTGCTTCGTCCCCGACGACGACTACGTGCGTCTGCTGCGCGAGCGCCGCCCCGCGCAACTCAAGCCCGGCGTCATCGTGGACGCCGGCGGGCGCGTTCTGGCGCGCCACGACGGCGTGGCGCGATTCACGATCGGCCAGCGGCACGGCCTGGGCATCGCCGTCGGCGAGCCTCGCTACGTGGTCGGCATAGACCCCGTCGCCGCCGTCGTCACCGTAGGCTCGCGGGAGGAGTTGCTGCGCACGCAGATGCATGTGGCCGGCGTGAACTGGCTGACGCCTGCGCCGCCGTCCGCCCCGATTCGGGCGCGGGTCCAGATACGTTACAACCATCGCGCCGCGCCCGCCGAGGTCGCGCCGCGCGGCGCCGACCGGGCCGATGTCCTTTTCGACGAGGCGCAGTCCGCTGTGACCCCCGGTCAGGCGGCGGTCTTCTACGAGGACGACAGGGTGCTGGGCGGCGGTTGGATTGGGTGAGGCGGTCCGGCTCGGCGTCCGACGCCTACTCCAACTCGATGGTCATGCCGTCGTACGCCAGTTCCGCCCCTTTCGGCAGGGCCGCGTTGGTCGCCTCGTGCTCCAGCCGGTGGCAGATATGCGTGAGGAGCACGCGTTCGGGCTTCAGCGCCCTGGCGATCTCAAGGCTTTGGCCGATGGAGAAGTGCGTGGCGTGCGGTTCCCATCGCAGCCCTGTGATGATCATGACCTTGAGGCCCGACAACCGCGCCATCGAGTGCGGCGGGATGCCGCTGCAGTCGGTCAGGTAGGCCGCCGGCCCCAGCCGGAATCCGAGTATGGTCCGCCGCCCGTGGAGGATCTCGATAGGCTCGATGGTCCTGTCGAAAAGCGAAATGGCGCCGTTGATGAGGTGCATGCGGATCTCGGGGATGCCCCCGCCCTCGTTGCCCCCCGCAAACACGTACTCAAACGCCTTTCGCAGGGCCGCGGCCGTCTCTTCTCCGGCGTAGCAGGGGATGGGGCCTTGGCGCTGGGAGTACGCGCGCACGTCGTCGAAACCATAGATATGGTCCGCGTGCGAATGCGTGAAGAGCACCGCGTCCACGCTGCGCACATCGTTGGCGATCGCCTGGCTCCGGAAGTCCGGCGTGGTGTCCACCAGGACGTTCTTGTCGTTGTAGCGGAACAGAATGGAAGCCCGCGTTCGCTTGTTGCGGGGGTTGGGCGACCGGCAGACCGCGCACGCGCAACCGGGAACGGGAACGCCGTGGGACGTGCCGGAACCGAGGACAATGATCTGCATGGGTACGCCGTCTGGCCGAAAAAACAGGACTTCGTTACCGGGCGCTCTGCTCCTTCGCCGGTTTGATCTTGAACATCTCGGCGATCTTGCGCGCCGTCGCGAGCAGTTGAGGCTGCGCGGCCTTGGCGTCGTAGTTGCTGTTGCCGACCAGGGCCAGGTAGGCGTGGCCGGCCGGGATCAGGATGAAGACGCCTTGCTTTGACCGGAGCAGGAACCGCGAGGCGCCTCCGAAGCTCAAGGTCTCCACCAGGGCGCGCGTGGCCACGATGAAGCGCGAGGCGACCGCCGCCACCGACTCCTCCAGCAGGCCCGGCCCGAAGACCGCCGCCACCACCATGCCGTCGTCGGTGATGACCATGCTCCCGTCCACGCCGCGCAGGGCGTTCACCCCCTTGAGAATCTCCTTCATCTGCCGCTCAACATTGAAAACGCCCTGGGCCTGCCGCAATTCTTCCTTCATGGGTGTACCTCAACGTGTGTCTCGCGCGCGTCCGATCGTCTCCAGGAGTTGCCTGGGGATGCTGATGTCCACTGTCACGACCCTGCCGCAATGGGCCGGGCCTTCCGCGATGTCGAACCCCTCCTTCGGCAGCGCAAAAGTCACCGTCTCGGTCGCTTTCACCGCTGCGCCCAACACCTTCCCTGTATCTGAACACAATCCGGACGGGATGTCAATCGCCAGCACCGGCCGCCCGGACTGGTTGATGGCGCCGATAAGGGTCCGGAACGGCTCGCGCACCTCTCCCGTCAGCCCTGTGCCCAGAAGGGCGTCCACCAGAAGGTCGGCCGCGCCCAACACCGGCAGAACCTGCCGGGCGCTCTGGGCGTCGAGCACCTCCGTCACCGGGATGTCCATGTTCAGGATCATGTCCAGGTTCATGCCCGCCGCGTCGCTCTTGAGGAGCATGTCGTTGATCCGGGCCGCGAGGAACACCTCGAGTAGAGCGCCTTTGTTGTGAAGGTGGCGCGCGACGACGAAACCGTCGCCGCCGTTGTTCCCGCGCCCGCACAGGACCGCGACCTTGGCCCCCGCCGCGTTGCCCATCATGCGCGCGGCCTCGTCGGCGGCCCGCAGGCCGGCGTTCTCCATGAGCACCAGCGTGGGAATGCCGAACTGATCCACGGCCTTGCGATCCAGTTCGCGCATCTCGTCCGCCGTCGCCGCCCTCAGTGCCATCGCATGAATCCCCGGTGGATACGCCATCACGCGTCCACTTTGTCGTTCGGGTCGTAGTGGCTCTTGATGAAGACGGCGTCCACGTTTTCGCCGGTGTCGTTGATGATGTCGTGCACGTCGCCGGGGTCGAGGCGAAAGGCGTCGCCCGGCCGCACCCGGAACCGCTCCTCTCCGACGATCATGAGCGGCGCGCCCTTCACGAAGTAAAACGTCTCCTCCACGCGCTCGTGCCGGTGGCGGCCGAGTTTCTGGCCCGGCAGGAAACGCAGGACACCCCAGTCTATCTTCGGGCCGCGAAACAGGTACTTCGGCCCCGAGTCGCCGGCGCGGTATTTCAACTCGTGTTCGTTTACTTTCTGCATGGCGCCTCCTGTTCCTTCGCCGCGCATGGCCGGTCGAGTCCGGAAAAAGCCGGTCGTTCACGCGCATCCGGCCGCGGCCCGGACCCTCGCTAAGCCGTTATCTTCGCCAAGCTCCTCTTGATGTAATACTGCTCCACGATGCCCAGCACCGTGTTGGTCAGCCAGTACAGCACAAGGCCCGACGGCATGGAGTAGAACATGAAGCCGAAGATGATCGGCATGAACATCATGATCTTCTGCTGTTGGGCCTGCTGGGGGTCGGCCGGCTTGGGCATCGTCATCTGCTGGAACACCCAACTGACCACCATCACGAGGGGCAGGATGTTGAGCTGATTGCCCAGCAGCGGAATGTTGAAGGGGAGCAGCATGAGCGTGTCCGGCCGCGCCAGGTCCTTGATCCACGCGAAGAAAGGCTCCTGCCGGAACTCGATGCTGTAGGCGATCCCGTTGTACAGGGCGATCAGCACCGGGATCTGTACGAACATCGGGAGGCACCCGCTCAGCGGGTTCACGCGGTGCGCGCGGAACATTTTCCATTGTTCCTGCCCCAGCGTCTTCTGGTCGTGCTTGTATTTCTCGCGCAACGCCGTGATCTTGGGCTGCAACTGCTGCATTTTGTACATGGAGACCTGCGTCTTGCGCGCCAGCGGGTGCAGCACGATCTTGACGATCAGCGTCAGGAAAATGATGCCCAGCCCGAAGTTCGGGATCACGCTGTGGAACGCCGCCAGAATCCACAGGAACAGCTTGGTGATCGCGCCGAACATCCCGTAGTCGTACTCCAGGATGCGCTCCAGACTTCCGTAACCGCGAAGCTCCGACGCCCGCTTCGGCCCTGCGTAGAACAGGTACTCCTGCGTTGCGCTCTGTCCGGGGTAGAGGTCGAACAAGATTGTCGTCATCTCCGCCAGCACATTCATGGGGGTCGGTTGGGCGTTGGCGGATGGTTCGGTTTGCGGGGGTTTTGCCTCCAGGGGATAACTGGTGGCGCGGAAGACCCAGGGGGTCTTGTCCTGCGCGGGAGACAGAATCGTGGCGAAGTAGTTGCTCGCGACGGCGGCCCAGGCGATGTTGCGCTCGATTTCGAACCGGCCTTCCGATTTGATTTCGTCGGCTGTCTTGTACTTGGGGGCCGCTATGGGCCGCTCCAGCACCGGCAGCGATTCGTTGCCGGCGAGCCACTGGGCGATCTGCGAAGTCAGGTACGGCCAATACACGTTCTGATCCGGCATGATGCCCGCAGGCGCGATCAGGGAGTAGCTCTGCTTGACGGGGTTCTCGCCCGTGTTGTGCAGCGTCACGCGTAGAAGAAGATCGTGCTTGCCCGGCCGGACCTCAAACGTCTTGGTCACTTCCAGGCCGTTCGTGAAGGCCGCGCGAAATGCCACCTTGTGGTTCGTCCGTTCGGCCACCTCGTACCGCGCCGTGTCCAGCGGAAGCGCCTGGCCTTGCTCCGCGCGGTTCTCGGCCCGCGCGCGGGTGTCCATGATCGTCAGATGCCGCCACTGGTCCTGAAGCGGCTGCAGAAGCACGACGTTCTCCGCGCGGCTGATGTCGGTGTAGTAGTCCTTGAGCGTCAACTTGGTCAGCGCCGCCCCTACATTGGTCCATTCGGTGCGGATTTTCAGGTCGTCTGCATCGAGGATGATCGCCTGCTCCGGCGCCGCCTCCTTAACCGTCGCCACCGACGGCGTCGGCGCGGCCTCGCCCGCCGGCGAGGGCCTTGCCGCCTCTTGCTTTGCCCCCGGGATGCCTTTTGGCTCGTCGGGCGCGGCGGCTTCCTTGGCCGCGGGCTCGTCGGGTTTTTTCTCCGGCGGCACGATGCGCGGCATCACGTACTCGAACCAGATCAGGTAGATGATGATACAGACCAGAAAAGCAAGCCAGGTGTTCTTGTCCATTCAAGTCTCTATTTCTTCAAAGCGTCCCTTCGGTACTTCTCCGACTGCAGGTTGTCAATCACCGCCACCTCGTCGGACGTCAGGTAGCGGATCTTCCCCATGATCGTTCCCGTGACCACGGAGATGGCGGAGTACTCCACGATCAGGTTCCGGTAATAGGCCTCCTTCAGGTTGCGCCCGACCGTCACGAGGCCGTGGTTTTTCAGCAGCAGCGCGTCGTGGTCCTTGATGCCCGCCGTCACCACGTCGGCCAGTTCCGGGCCGGTCGGCACGACGTATTCCCCCAGGGCCACCTTCCTGCCCAACAACGCCACGTAGTCCGGCGTGATCGGCTCCACGGTCAGCCCCGCGCAGGCCAGCCCTGTCGAGACGGGGGGGTGCGTGTGCACCACCGCCGAGATGTCCGGCCGCGTCTGGTAGCACCCGCAGTGGAAGCGGTACTCCGAGGAGGGCTTCAGGTCTCCGTCCACCACCTTGCCGCTTTCCAGGTCTATGCCGACGTAATCCTCCTCAACGGCGTCCTCGAAACACTTGCCGGAGGCCTTGATGTAGACGACTTGTCCGACCCGCATGGAGGTGTTGCCGCCCGGACCGACCACGAGTCCCTTGTCGGCGATCTTGCGCCCGATCTCAACGAGGTGCCTTCTGGCTGTCTTTGCGTCCAATCATTGTTCTCCAAGAGCAGGAAAGGCGCTGCGCGGCGGCGAAGCGTGCCGTGAGAAACAGCGGCCAGGCTCGAAGTATCTCCGGGCATGCGGAGGGTTCGGGTCAGGTCCGCCGGGGGCGTTCGCCGGGCCTCCGCGGGGGATCATCTGCCGGTCCGCAGTCGCGCCCCAAGCGACCGGTCCAGACCTTCCACGGCAAATATCTTCTGGGCCGTCTTCTCGCAGTCGTATTCGAGCCGCCGCCAGACGACCGCCTTGCCGTCCCATATCAGGTAGCAGGCACGGGGGTCGCTGTCGCGCGGCTGCCCCACAGAGCCGACGTTGATGAGCACCTTCTTTCCTTTGGGCAGCCGGTAGAGGTATCCCATCTCCTCCGGGCGCAGGAATCGCAGGTCCTCGGTAAAGACGCCGGGCATGTGGGTGTGCCCGACGAAACAGACGTTCTCGAACGCCTCGAAGATCCGCCCCATCTTCGACGGGTCGCCGGCCTCGCGCGGATAGATGTACTCCCGCGTCGGCTCGCAGGGCGACCCGTGCACATAAAGGGCGTTGTGTTCCGTGTGCAGTTGCTTCATCTCGCCGATGAAGTCCCACCGCCGCTTGTTGTCCTCCTTGTGGGAGGAGTTCATCATGTCGAGCTGGTTGTACGTCCACGCGATGGCGCCGGTCGCCTTGGGGTTGAAGCCGTGCGTGCGCAGTTCCTCCATCAACGCTTCCTCATGGTTCCCGACGAGCGAGATGCGGAACGCCGTCGCCAGGTCAACGCACTCCCTCGGGTTGGGGCCGTACCCGACGATGTCCCCCAGGCAGATGATGTCCGAGATATTTTTCGACAGCAAGTCGTCGAGGACAACCTTCATCGCTTCGAGGTTGCTGTGGATGTCCGAGACTATGGCCTGAAGCACCGATCTTCCTCGTTCTTGATCTCCGTTACCGGCGGCCGTTCGCGCCCGGCATCGAAGATCAACGCTTCAATCGCTTCAGCAGCGGGAACCGCTTGCCGCACGCCTCGCACTCCCCCGTCCCCTCGCTTTTCCTGAGTTCGCGCTTGCACTCAGGACAGTACAGGCGCGCCTCCTCCGGCAGCATGTTCGGCAGGCCGTCCTCAATGGCGTACACCGCTCCGCACTGCCGGCACGTAAGCGTTGTCTCGGCCTCCGTCAGGAGGCCCAGGCACGAAGTGCAGACAAGGACTTCCGTGAGCGTCTTGCTGAGCATCCCGCTGTCCGATCCTTTGTCTCTGGCGGCCTGTCGTTCGCACGCATTACCGAGAGGAAATGTTATCACACGGTCCTGTCGAATTCCAACAGAATCTACGCCCTGGCGCGGCACGATCGCGGCCGCGTGGCGGAATCCGGTTGACTTGAGCCGTCGCTGGTGTATATTTCCACAGCATATCCGGCACGCTCTTTAGGGAGGCCCGATCATGCGAAGACTCCTGCCGTTTTTTCTCCTGGCTTTCGCGGCGCCGGCCTTTGCCGAAGAGCCGGCCCGCGACTACGCCTACTTCCTCCGGCAGTTGACCGACCTGGACCGCCTTCCGTTCCTCGAAGACGGGACTACGTGCAGGCAGTTCTCCAGTTTCGACCGCAGTTCCTACGACCCCTCCAGGTGGGGCGCGAACGGCGACGCCGGCCACTACATCAAGACCACCCATGAAGGCGCGCTCATGGCCGATATGGAGGGGCCGGGCTGCATCTATCGCATCTGGTCCGCCAACCCCCAGGGCAAAATCCTCTTTTTCCTCGACGGCGACGCCAAGCCGACGTTCGAGTTCGACTTTGCGGAATTGTTCCGCAACAAGATTCCGCCCTTCAAACCCCCCATCGCCATGCAGCAGGAAGGCTGGGAGAGCGGGCAGTCCAACCGCGCCGCCAACTCCTACCTGCCCATTCCCTACGCCAAGTCCTGCCGCGTCATGGCCGACAAGCCGCACCGCCAGTACTACCACATCAACTACGTGACCTTCCCCAAGACCGCGAAAGTCAACACCTTCCGCCTGCCCCTCACCGCGGAGGAGCAGTCCCTGCTGGACAAGGCCTGCGAGGTCTGGGACAACTGCGGCGCCGACCCCAAGCCTCCCCGCCCCAACGCCCAGACGGCCGTAAAGGAGTTCGCCCTTGCGCCCGGTCAGACGGAGTCGCTCTTCTCGCTTGACGGACCGGCCACCATCCAGAGCATCAAGGCCAGGCTCTCGTGCCAGACGCGTTACCCTCTCCGCAAGGTGATGCTCCGCATCTACTGGGATGGCGCGCCGGGCGCGAGCGCGCCGACGCCTTCGGTCCAGACGCCGCTCGGCGACTTCTTCGGCACATCCTTTGGCGAGAACATCTACAAGACCATGCCGCTCGGCATGACGGAGCAAGGCTATTACTGCTACTGGCCCATGCCTTTCCGGAAGTCGGCCCGCATCGAGGTAACCAACGAGGCCAACAAGCCCGCCGTCCTCGCCTGGGAGATGGTCTGGGCAAAGCTCGACGACCTGCCCTCCAACGCCGCCTACTTCCACGCCAAGTGGCGGCGCGAAGCGCCCTGCGTGAACTTCGACTACCCCATCCTGACGACGCGCGGCAAGGGCCGCTTTGTCGGCACGGCGCTTTTCATTGACAGTCCCAACCCCGGATGGTGGGGCGAGGGCGACGAAAAGGTGTGGGTGGACGGCGAGGGGTTCCCCTCCACATTCGGCACCGGTTCCGAGGACTACTTCAGCGACGCCTGGGGGATGCACAAGGGCTTCATCCGCCCCTGGTACGGCTGCTCGATGCTGGAAGGCTCGCGCACGTGCAGCTATCGCTGGCACATCACCGACGCCATCCCCTTTTACGCCTCCTACCGCATGACCATCGAGAACTACGCCTTTGAGAAGGACTACACCAGCGTCGCTTACTGGTACCAGCTTCCGCCCGACGATGACTTCTTCAAGGACTACGCCTTGGAGGAACGGCGGCCCTGGGGGAAAGTGCTGCCGTTCTCGTACGAGATGGAGCAACTTCTCAAGGCGGAGCCGCGTGGCGAAGGGCGCGCGCCCGACGTCGGGCGCGTCCTGGACGACACGGACCTGCCCTACGAATTCAGCCACGGCAAGGCGGCGGACCTGGGCGACAAGAAGCCGGGCGATGTCGTCTCATTTGCCGGTCCGCTCATCGGTAAAGACAACGGCCACGAGCCCGAAAAGGGAGGCGTGTTCGGCGTCGTGTTCCACGCAGCCCCGGACTCTCCTCTGGCGGCCTACGAAGTCTCCGTCAACGACGTGAAGGTCGGCTCGACCCCGCCGGACTACGCCAAGACCGGCGTTGCCCGCGTGGGGCGCGCCTTCATCCCACGCGGAAGGCCGGAGTTTGAGATCCGGTTCACGTCCGCCGGGCGGGCCGTACTCGATTGTCTGCAATTGATCCCCGCACCCAATAAGGGCGAGCGCCAGGAACGTTTCCTGGAGGGCGAAAGACTGAAGGTTCTCGACACCTCCGGCCCGGCGCCGCAGGTTGAGTGGTGCGCGTTCGACTGGAGCAACGGGGCGCAGCTTGTGTTCCCGGCCCGGCAGGCCGGCGATTGGTTCACGGTGGACCTGCCCCATCACCTGCGCGGCAAGTTTGCGTTCACCGTTCAGACCACGCAAGGGCCTGATTACGGCGATGTCCAGGCCTTCCAGAACGACCAGCCCGTCGGCGAGGTGCTGACCGGCTACTCGGACGCCTTGCGCCTGAACCCCAGGCTCGCCATGGGCGTGATCGCGCTCACCGACAAGGACCACGCCGTGCAATTCAGGCTCCTGGGCAAGAGCGACAAATCGGCCGGATTCAAGGTGGGCATTGACTGGCTGCGGCTGGACGTACCCCTCGTCGAGGGGGCGGTGGAGTGCGAGAACCTGAAGTTCGTCGAGGCTCAAGGCGCCGTGCCGGGCGTCCAGCAGATGGGCGGCTATCAGGGCAAGTGGAGCGGAGCGGCGCACCTTTTCTTTACCCCCAAGAAGGAAGGGTCCTTCGTGACCGTCGAGACCCCCGCCCTCGAAAAGGACGGCGATTATGTGCTGGACGTCTACTACACCTTTTCCTGGGATTACGCGATCATCCAGCTCTCGGTGGACGGCCGGAAGGTCGGCGAGGCGAAGGACACGTACGCCCCGGCCGTCATGCCGCCCGTCAAGGTCACCTACGGTCCTCTCACACTAAGAGCCGGTCCGCATAAACTTACTTTCACGGCTCTTGACAAGAACCCCGCCTCTAAGGGATACTATATGGGCATTGACTGTATAAAATTCACGCCGGCGGGGAAGTGACCTGTTGCGCCAGTTGGGCCGTTTGACATCAGACGTGCTGTACACTCTTTAGGCGAAAGGAGCGTGTGATGCTGAAGAAAGCGGTGTGCGTGCTGGTCGTCGGCGCCTTTTCGTGGACGCTGGCGGGATGCATGGTCTCGCAAAACAAGTATCAGGCCAAGGAGCAGGAACTGGCTTCGGTTCAGCAGGAACTGAACAACGTCAGGGAGGCCGGCCAGAAGAACCTGAAGGCCAAGGATGCGGACCTGGAGAAGGCCAAGGCCGATCTGGCAAAGGCCGCGCAGGATCTGGCCGCCGCCAAGAGCGAAGCAGAGGCGCTCCGCAAGAACGTGGCCGACAAGACCGCCGAGGCCGCCAAGGCCCAGAGCGAGGCCGCGTCGCTGAAGGCCAGCCTGGATTCGGCCAAGGCCGCCGAGCAGAAGGCCAAGGCCGATCTCGCGGCCAAGGAAGGCCAGATCAGTTCTCTGCAGGGCCAGGTGGGCAATCTGCAGCGGAAGCTCGACGAGGCCGAAAAGGAAGCCGCGGAGGCCAAGAAGGAGGCCGAGAAGAAGCCTGAGGCCCCCAAGCCGGCCATGCCGTAAGGCCAGCATAGACGCGGAGACGCGGCGGGTCTGATCGCCGCGTCTCCGTGTCTGCGCCTCTCGCGCCTAACTCGGCTTCACAACTGCCTTCAGCACGCCGTCGCGGCATTCGCGGGTAAGGTCGAAGGCTTCGGCGATCTGGCTGAGCGGGAAGGTGTGGGTCACGAGGGCCTTCAGGTTGACGGCGCCGCTGGCGGCCATCGCGATCGCTCTTGGGAAGACGTGGCGGTAACGGCGGACGGGCTTCAGCGTGATCTCCTTGCGCCTCAGCATCCCGAAATTAAAGGGGATCACGTCCTCGCCGCAGATGCCGATGAGCACGATGGTTCCCGCCGCGCCGACGAGGTCCGTGGTCTGCTTCACGGCCGCCGGGCTTCCCGCCGCTTCGAAGACCACGTCCACGCCCGTTCCCCCGGTCTCCTCCTGGACGACCTTCACGGGGTCGGCCTCCGTGAAATTGATGGCCTCATCGGCCCCAAGTTTCTCTGCAAACGCCAGTCGTTCGGGTATGCGGTCAATGATGAACGCCTTTCCCGCGCCTGCGCGCTTGGCCACGGCCAGCGTCAGCAGTCCCACGCTGGCCGCGCCCAGGATCGCCACCGACGCGTGCACCCGCATCCCGGACATGTCCACGGAGTAGATGCCCACCACCAGCGGCTCCATCAGCGAGGCCTCTTCATAGCTCATGTGCTGAGGGATGTGGAACGTGAAGTCCTCCGGCCAGGCGATAAGCTCGCACAAGCACCCGTCCACCGGAGGCGTGCCCATGAAGTGAACTTTGGAGCAGAGGTTGTAGCGCCCTTCGTAACAGTGCTTGCAGCGCCGACAGGGCACGCCCGGCTCGGCCACGACGCGGTCGCCCGCCTTGAAGCGCTCCACGGCGGCGCCCACCGCCACCACGTCGCCCGAGCATTCATGCCCGAGAATGACGGGTTGCCTTACCGTGTGAATCCCCATCCCGCCGTGGTGGTAGTAATGCACGTCCGACCCGCAGATGCCCACGGCGCGCACCTTGATCAGTACATCGGTCGGCCTCAGCGTCGGCGCCGGCCGCTCCTCTATCCGGATGTCTCTGGCCTTGTACAGTACCGCTGCCTTCATTAAGTCGTCCTTTCCGTTCCCTGAATTGTGATCGTCCCTCGGAGTGCGCTGACGTTTGAGTGCTCGAAATATCCCGCATTCGCCTCGTTCAGTCAAGCCAAAAACCCTTTGCCAAAGACCCCCTTCGGTGTTACATTCATCCTGTTTGCGCCGTATTTTCCCTCTTCGGGGGCGGGCCGGTGACCATGACGCCCAAACCTGTCGTGATCGTGAATCCCCGCAGCGGGCCGGGACGCGCCGAGGCGGCCCTGGCCTGCGTATTGGCGCGCGTCTTTCCGGGGCGCTCGCCGGAGGTCATCCACACGGAACGCGCAGGCCATGCCCTGGAAGCGGCGCGCGGCATTGCGCCGTCGTGTCCCATGGTCGTTGTCGTCGGCGGGGACGGCACGGTGCGCGAGACCGTGACGGGGCTGTTGGAAGGTTTGTCGCGGCGGGGGCCGCTTCCGCCCATCGGTCTGGTTCCCACCGGAACGGCGAACGTGCTGGCCTATGAGCTGGGAATTCCAGAAGATGCTGTGAAGGCGGCTCAGATCCTCGCTGGGGGAAGGCTCAGGAGCGTTGACGCCGGCGTGGTGCGGCTGCTAGGCCCCGACCGCGCCGGCGAGGTTGTCCGTTTTTTCCTTTGCATGGCCGGCGCCGGTTTCGACGCCGAGGTCACCCGAAGCTATCACGCCGTCCGCGGCCGGCGCAGCCATCCCTACAAGTACCTCATTCACATGCTGGCGGGGCTGCTGAGCTTCCGGATTCCCCGCATGCGCGTCGAGGTGGACGGCAAGACGCTCACGACGCGGGCCGGCAGCGTTGTCGTGGCCAACACACGCAGCTACGCCTTGCGCCTCGCGCTGGCCGCCCTTGCGCGGCCCGACGACGGCGTCCTCGACGTGTGCGCCTTCAACGGTCAGACGCGCATTGACTTGTTGCGCGCCATCGTCGAGGTGTTTGCCAACCGCCACATGCGGAACAGGAAAGTCCTCTACGGCAAAGGCACGAGGGTCTTGTTGCAGTCGGAACGCCTTGTGCCCGTCCAGTTGGACGGCGACTTTGCCGGTTTTCTCCCCGCCGAAGTCTCGCTGAGGCCCGACGCCGTGCGCGTCGTCGCGCCGTGACCGCCCCCGACCCCGGGGGAACCGCTCGCTCAATCCT
>CAYPFP010000127.1:0-6321 GCA_964409935.1 uncultured Planctomycetota bacterium
GACCTGCTGGGAAAAATCGGGCCACTGGGACTATTACAAGGAGTTCATGTTCCTCGTCCCCGTCAGCGAGCAGGAGACCTTCGCCCTCAAGCCGATGGACTGCGTGGACGCCATCATGTGCTACCAGACCGAGCGGCACAGCTACCGCGAACTGCCCATCCGCCTCAACGAGATCGGCATGATCCACCGCAACGAACTGGCCGGAACCCTCAGCGGCCTGTTCCGCGTGCGGCAGATCAGCCAGGACGACGCCCACATCTTCGCCACCCGCGAACAGGTGCAGGACGAGATCACCCACATCATCGCCATGGTGGACCGCTATTACCGCATGTTCGGCTTCGAGTACTCCATCCGCTTCAGCACCCGCCCCGAAAAGGCCATGGGCGAAAAAGCCCTCTGGGACGAAGCGGAGCGCAGCCTGGAGGCGGCCATCAAGGCCAACCGCCTTCAGTACACCATCTGCGCGGGCGAAGGCGCCTTCTACGGGCCGAAGATAGACTTCGACCTTCGCGACAGCCTCGGCCGCACCTGGCAGTGCGCGACGATCCAACTGGATTTTCAACTCCCCGAACGCTTCGAGTTGACCTACGTCGGCGAGGACGGCAAGGACCACCGTCCCATCATGATCCACCGCGTCATCTTCGGCGCGCTGGAGCGCTTCATCGGCATCCTGATCGAGCACTACGCCGGCGCGCTGCCGGTGTGGCTCTCGCCGGTGCAGGCCCGCGTGATTTCCATCACCGACGCCCATGCGGAGTACGCCAGGAAGGTCGTTGAGACCCTCCTGGACCGCGACATCCGCGCCGAGGCCGACCTGCGCAACGAGACCACCAACCTCAAGATACGCGAGGCCTCGCTGGAGAAAGTGCCGTACCTGCTCATCGTCGGCGACAAGGAGGCGCGGTCCGGCTCGGTGGCCGTGCGCAGCCGGGCCAAAGGCGACGAAGGGGCCTGCCCTCTCGATGCCTTCGTGCAGCGGCTCCTGAAGGAGATCGCCGAGAGAAAATAGCGGCGTGGAATCGCGCGCCAAACTTGGTAGAATGGGCGTCAACGCGCGCCGGGCCGTCCGGCCGCGGCCGGGTTTGTCAGTGTGCATAGAGCAAAGGAGACATGCATTAGCAAAGACTTGCGGATCAATGAGCAGATCAGGATTTCATCGGTGCGGCTCATTGACGAAAACGGAGCGCAGGTGGGCATCGTGGAGACGGTCGAAGCCATGCGGCGCGCCGACGAGGCGGGGCTTGACCTCGTGGAGGTCTCGCCCGACGCCCAACCGCCGGTGTGCCGGATCATGGACTACGGCAAGTTCAAGTACAAGCAGAAAAAAAAGGTCCACCAAAGCAGGGCGAAGCAACACGTGACGCAGATCAAGGAGCTTCGCCTGCATCCGAAGACCGACAAGCACGACATCGAGATCAAGATCAATCACGCGCGCGAGTTCCTTCAGAAGAAGGACAAGGTGCTTGTCAACATGCTCTTCAAGGGGCGCGAGATGGCCCACACCGAGATCGCGCGGGAGAAGATGACGTTCTTCGCCCAGCAACTCGAAGACGTGGGCAAGCTCGAACGCCCGCCCGTCATGGAAGGGCGGCGGATGCACATGGTGATTGCGCCGAAGTGATCTGCCCCAACGGGCAATTCCTGAGGACGGCGTCTGTGCCGAAGCATGAGGGAGTGTTTTTCGCTTTTTTCCGGGCATTCCGGCGCAGGGCGGCGAAGGCGTGAAGCATTTGAGGATAGGAGCGAGATGTTATGCCGAAGATGAAAACGCATAAGGGATTGAAAAAGCGAATCACCGTGGGCAAGAAGGGCGCCGTCAAAAGGTCGCAGGCGTTCGCCAGCCACCTGATGTCCGGCAAGTCCGGCAAACGCCGGCGGCATCTGCGCCGCGTCGCCCGCGTGGTAGGTCCCGAAGCCAAGAAGATGCGTCTGCTGCTGGGCAGGGCCTAGTCCGTCTTATGAGATGAAGAAGGAGTTCGACGATGAGAGCGACAAAAGGCGCGGCCCGAAGGCGCGCCAAGAAGAGAGTCCTGAAGGCGGCGGAGGGTTACTGGGGCGGCCGGCGCAAGATGCTCCGCACCGCCACCGAAACCCTCGTCCGCGCACGCGCCTATGCGTTCCGGGGCCGCCGCGAGCGCAAGCGCGATTTCCGCGCCCTCTGGATCACGCGCATCAGCGCCGCCGCCCGCGCCTGCGGCATCACGTATAACCGGCTCATCGAGGGCCTGACCAAGGCCAAGGTCGCCCTTAACCGCAAGATGCTGGCCGAACTGGCCCTGAACGACGCCAAGGCGTTCGAGGAACTGGTCGGCGTCGCCAGGAAGCAGCTTCAACCCGCCTGACGCCCGTCGTCCGGCGTCGGCACAACCTCATGAGCAGGGCGCTTCGTGCGCCCTGCTTCTTGTCACGATCCTATGAGCAGCTTCCTCGAAAAGATCAAGCAGGTCCAGGCCGAAGCCCTCGCCGCCGCGCAGGCGGCCGCCGCGCCCGACGAGGTCGAGCGGCTCCGCGTGAAATACCTCGGACGCAAGGGCCTCCTGCGCGACCTCTTGAGCGAGGTCGGCGCGCTGCCTCCCGCCGAAAAGGCCGGCGGCGGCCAGGCCGTCAACAAACTCAAGAACGAGATCGCCGGACACATCGCCGCCGCGCAGAAGCGCGTCGAGGCCGCGGCCGCGCCCGCCGTCAAGGCCGCCCCGGCGTTCGACGTCTCGCTGCCGGGCCGCACGCCGCGCCGCGGCTTCCGAAACCCCGTCCGCCAGACCATTGACCGCTTCGTGGACGTCTTCGGCCGCATGGGGTTCGAGGTGGTCGGCGGCCCCGAAGTCGAACTCGTGCGCTACAACTTCGAGGCCCTCAACATCCCTCTCGAGCACGCCGCCCGCGACGCGTTCGACACGTTCTACTTTACCGACACGCTCGTGCTGCGCAGCCACACCTCGCCCGTCCAGGTGCGCGAGATGGAGAAGCGCCGCCCCCCCGTGCGCATCATCGTGCCCGGCGTCGTCTACCGCCCCGACACCGTGGACGCCCGCCACCACTTCATGTTCCACCAGGTGGAAGGCCTCTACGTGGACGAGCGCGTCACGATGGCCGACCTCAAGCACTGCATGATGCTTTTCTCGCGGGAGTTCTTCCATGCCGACGTCAGGGTGCGTTTCCGGCCAGACTTCTTCCCCTTCACCGAACCGAGCGTCGAGCTGGACATCTCCTGCGCCGTCTGCGCCGCCAAAGGCTGCAGCGTGTGCGGCCAGAAAGGATGGGTCGAGGTCGCCGGCGCCGGCATGGTGGACCCCAACGTCTTCAAGGCCGTCGGCTACGACGCCGAAAAATACACCGGCTTCGCCTTCGGCTTCGGCGTCGAGCGCATGGCCATGATGAAGTACGGCATAGACGATATCCGCCTGTTCACCGAGAATGATATGCGGTTTCTTGAACAGTTCTGAAGCTTGCTTCGGGCGTAACGCAGGGTCATATGAAGGTCACTTACTCCTGGCTCAAGGAATACTGTCCGTTCGACCTGACGGTCGAGGCGCTTGAAGATCGCATCACCGAGACCGGTCTGGAGGTCGAGACGCGCGAGCCGCTCGGCGACGACTGGCTCCTCGACGTCAAGGTGACGGCCAACCGCAGCGACCTCCTGAGCCTCATCGGCGTCGCGCGCGAGATCGCGGCGGCTACGGGCGCGCCCCTGAAGGCGCCGTCCGTCGAGTTTTGCGAGTCCGCCCAGAAAGCCCACAGCCTCACCAGCGTGCGCGTGAACGACACGGCGCTCTGCCCCCGCTACACGGCCCGCGTCATCCAGGGCGTGAAGGTCGGGCCGTCGCCGGCGTGGCTGGTCAAGCGCATCGAGTCGCTCGGCCTGCGATCCATCAACAACATCGTGGACGTGACCAACTTCGTCATGCTGGAGTGCGGCCAGCCGCTGCACGCCTTCGACTTCGACCTGCTGCGCGGGCGCCGCATCGTCGTGCGCCGCGCCGCCGCCGGCGAGCGCCTCACGGCCATTGACGGCAGCAAACACGACCTCAACCCCGACATCCTCGTCATCGCCGACGAGTCGCGCCCGGTCGCCGTCGCCGGCGTCATGGGCGGCCTGGAGACCGAGGTCGGCGCGGTCACGAAGAACGTCCTGCTCGAGAGCGCGCTGTTCAACCAGGTCTCCATCCGTCGCACATCGCGGCGGCTCGGCCTTGCGAGCGATTCGTCGTACCGTTTCGAGCGCGGCGTGGACCCCGTCGGAGTCGAATGGGCCTCGCGCCGGGCCGCGCGCCTCATCCAGGAGGCCGCCGGCGGTCAGATCGCGGCGGGCGTTATTGACGCCTCGGTCGTGGACCTTGCGCCCAAGAGCGTCGCCATGCGCTTCGCGCGGTTGAGCGGCCTGCTCGGGATGGACGTCCCGGCCGACGCGGCGGTGCGCATCCTCCAAAGCCTCGGCTTCGAGGTGCGCGAACGAGACGCGGTCCGCGTCGTCGTCGCCGTTCCCGGCTTCCGCCAGGCCGACGTCTACCGCGAGGCCGACCTCATCGAAGAGGTCGGGCGTCTCCACGGGTACGACAATCTGCCGAACCGGACCACGATGAAGGTTGCCGTCGCCCCGCGCAGCAAGACCGAGATCGTTCGCGGCGTGACGCGCGACCTGCTGCTCGGCGCCGGATACTCCGAGGCCGTGACCATCTCGCTCCTGGCCGAGAAGGCGTCGGCGTTGGTGTCGCCGTGGACCGAGGCCGCGCCCATGCGCGTGCAGAACCCGATGGTCAAGGGCCTCGACCTCCTGCGCCGCTCGCTCATCCCCGGCCTGCTGGAGATCAAGCAGATCAACCAGCGGCACGGCGTCGGGCGCGCGCCCGACGTCGGGCGCGTCGCCTTCTTCGACCTGGCCAACGTCTACCTGCCCGTGGCCGGACAGGAAATTCCGCGCCACCAGCAATGCCTGGCCATCCTCGAAGAGGAAGGATTCGGGCGGCTCAAGGGCGCGGTGGAGATGCTCCTGGACCGGCTGGGCCTGGCGGCGGCGTGCGAATTCGCCGCCGGCGGGCCGCCCGTCTTCGCCGCCGAAGAGCGATGCACGGTCATGTTGAGCGGCAAGCCGCTCGGCTTTCTCGGACGGCTCGCGGCCGAGGCCGCCGCCGCGTACGACCTGCGTACGCCGCCCTTCCTCGCCGAACTGGACTTCGACCTCCTGGCCGGCGAGGCCTCGCTGGACAAGCGTTTCCGCAGACTTCCCGCCTTCCCGGCCGTCGTGCGCGACCTGGCCGTCGTCGTGCCCGAAAACGTCACCTGGAACGCCGTCCGACAGTGCGTCCGGCAGGCGGGCGCCGAACTGCTGGCGGGCATCCAGTTCTTCGACGTCTACCGCGGCAAACAGATCCTCGAAGGCAGGAAGAGCCTCGCCTTCTCCCTCACCTTCCAGTCCCCCGCGCGCACCCTCACCAGCAAAGAGGTGGACGACGTTCAGTCGGCCATCGTCGCCGCGCTCGCGCAGACCCTCGGCGCGGAGTTGCGGAAGTGAGATGCGTTCCGGCGGGGAATGGGGTATAATCCGGCTTAGTGTCATCCTCGTCGCGCCGGGAAACGGACCGCCCCGACGGAAAGCGCGACCGAATCGGAACTGAGGATACTGTGAACGCGAAGCCCTTTGTTACCGCCGTCGCGGAGGCATTGCGGGCCGTCAGGCTGGAGGCGGTCCTGGTGGGCAACGCCGCGGCCGCCCTGCAAGGCGCGCCGGTGACCACCCTGGACTTGGACTTCATGTTCCGCGAGACCCCCGCGAACCTGCGCAAGCTCAAGGCGCTCGCCCGGCGTCTCAAGGCGGTGATCCTCAGACCTTACTATCCGGCTTCGGAACTCTACCGCGTCGTTGTCGAAGACACCGGCCTGCAGTTGGACTTCATGTCCGTGCTGACCGGCATCTCGTCATTCTCTTCGCTGCGTGCGCGCGCCGAGCGCGTAGCCTTCGGTCAAGGCGAACTCTGGGTCGCGTCTCTGGCGGACGTCATCCGCAGCAAGAGGAAACTCGGACGGCCCAGGGACCTGGCCGTGCTGGGCGTTCTGGAGAAAACGCTCCGTGAGCAGGAAAAGACCAAAAAGCCGAAAGGCTCGTCTTAAGGCCCTGAAGGCGGAAACCGAACGCGCCGAACTGGAACAGATTCGCCGCCTCCTGGCCCTCCCCATGAACCGGCGCACCCACTTTCTGCGTCGGCGCACGGGCCTGGTCGGCTCCGCCTTGTGACATCCTCCATAAGTGTCGTTCATAGCCATGCGGTAAAAAACGGCGGCGTTTTCCCTGCAATCGCAAGACCCGATCATGTGAAGGGAGCCGAT
>CAYPFP010000127.1:6421-14660 GCA_964409935.1 uncultured Planctomycetota bacterium
AAACGGCGGCGTTTTCCCTGCAATCGCAAGACCCGATCATGTGAAGGGAGCCGATATGCGGAGGCATTTCCCAGCGCTTGTCGTCTGGTTCAGTCTGTCGTGCGTCTGCGGCCACGCGGCGGTCACGATCTCCGAGACCCCAACCGGCGTCGTCATGGAAAACGACTTCTTGCGCATGACGTTCGAACCCGCCAAAGGCGGGGCCTGCACCGACCTTTTCTACAAGCCCGCGAACAAACAGTTCGCCCGCCCCGACGAGACGGCGCTCCTGGCCAACCGCGTGTGGAACTACGCCGACCAGGAGCTTTACCGCCAGTGGGAAAAGAATCCCTGGGAACACGAGGTCCGGCGCGCGGCGGGCGAGGTCGCGCTGGTCCTTCGCGCGGCGGGACAGGTGGGGTTCACGCGCTCCACGGTCCTCGAAAAACGCATCACCCTCCGCGACGGCGAGGCGATGGCGCGCATCGAGACGGTCTTTCACGTCGGCCAGGAACTCATGGTTCCGCAGAAGATCGGCCTGTGGTTTCACAACATGTGCGGCATTCCGGGCGAGCGCGCCGCCGCCTACTTTCCGCTGGACGACGGCATCGTGACGGTGGACCTTTCGACGGGCGTCGGGGAGCAGTGGTTCTACAACCCCTCGCGCGGCTGGGCGGCGCTGGCCTCCGAGAACGGCAACGGCCTGTGTTTCAACATGGAGTATCGCCGCCTCATGTGTTTCTACCTCTGGCCCGGCAAGCTGCCGGCTTTGGAGTGGGCGTTCCGCACCGCCGACATCCCCAACGGCGAGAGCCTCCGCACTGAAGGCCTCCTGCTCCCCTTTGCCGGACTGCGGCGCGTCCACGGTTCGGCCAACGGCGTGGCGGCGGGCTTCGACGCCCCGGAAAAAGCGGCCCTCGCGGACGCGGCGAAGGGATTGACGGTCACGGCCAACCTCGCGTCCGGCGCGGCGCAGAGCGGCGACTTGAGCATCGAGTTGCGCCGCCTTCCCGACGGCCCGCCTCAGACGGTCTTTCAGCAAGCCGTCAAGCTCGAGGCCGGCAAGACTTTCTCCGCTGGTTTCCCGGTCAAGATGGACAGCGAAGGCACATGGGCGCTGACAGGGCGCCTGACGTCGCAAGGCAAGGAATTACTGGATTTTAGAACATTTGTCATCCTGGGAAAAGAGAGCGCTCCGATTCGCGTGGCGGCTCTGCAGGAGCGGATTGGCCGGCCAACCGAGCGCTTTCAAGACCAGATCGCCGTGCGCGGCGCCGCGCCCAAGGACGTCGAACTTTCCATGGCCGTGGGAAGCGAGCACGTTCGGTGGGCGCGCCCCTACCACAAGGGCAAACTGCGGGTCATGGTCCTGACCTCGTGTTTGAACGGACGCGAGGCGGTGGAACTGGCCCAGCGAATGGACACTGAGATCGTCTGGGTCAGCGCCGGCACGCAGTCGGAACTGAGTTCTTTCTCCGGCGTCTTCGGTCCCGGCAAGGAGTTCAAGGTCGAGCATACGAACCAGTACATCAAGGAGAACCTGGTGCGGCCCTGCGACGTCATCCTTATCGGCGGTCTGCGCGGCGACCTGTTCGACGACGATGTGATTAATCTTTTCCGGCGCAAGGTCGAGGAGGGCGTCGGCCTCGTGTATGTCGGCCCCAACCAGGGGCCGGACAAGCTGTACGACCTTCTGCCCGTCCAGAAGGAGACCGCCCTTCGGCGTCGGGACGGCGAATGGCGCGCCGAGGTCCCACACTTCATCACCGTCGGGATTCCGTTCGAGGAACTCCCCAAGACGGACTACGCGGAGCTCAAGGCCAAGACCGGAGCGCAGGCCAAGGTCGGCAACGCGCCCCTCGTCGTCGCCGAGGAAGGCCCCGGCAAGGGGCGCGTGGTTGTGTTGAACTACAACACCGGCTGGCAGGGCAACGGCAACTGGAAATGCGGCATCACGCCGTGGCTGCGCAACGCCGAGCAGAAGTTCGGGTACTGGGAGTATCATTTCTCTCTTCTCGCCAAGTCCGTCCTTTGGGCGGCGAAACGCGAGCCTGATGTTTCGCTGCGCGAGGTAAGCGTGGACGTCTCAGGCCCGGCGCCGAAACTCTCGATCAAGATGGACATCACGGGCGGACCGCCCGTCGTCCAGGCGGAGGTCAAGGTCTCCGACGCCTACGGCGCGATTGAACATCAGGAGACGCGCCAGGTCGAGATGAAGGGCGAGATCGGTCTTGGCCTGCCAGAAAATCTCGCCGGCGGTCTGCATCTCGCTGATGTGATTCTCAAGGCCGACGGCAAGGTCCTGACGTGGGGCAGCGCGGCCTTTCGTCTCGAACGCGGCGTGAGCGTCGCGAAGGTCGCCTTCGACCAGAAGGCGTATCGTCCCGGAGAGACGGCGCGGGTTGCGGTGGAGTTGTCTCCGGCGGCGGCAGACGTGATTCTGCGCGCTGAATTCAGCGATTCGCTCGGCCGTGTTCTGGCGGTGTCCGAGCAGAAAGCGACGGGGACAGCGTCGTTTCAAGTGCCTGTGGGACAGCCCTTTGCGACTGTTCTCAAGGCCCGTGTGACGGCCATGCGCGGCGGACGGCCATTGAGCGTCGCCGAGGCCGACGCCATCACGCTTCCGCAGAAATTTGCGGACCGCGCCTGGGACGATTGGGAGAGTTGCGTTTGGGGCACGCCCGCCGGGGCCTACGACCGCGATTACATGATCCCCCTTCGCGCCCGCGTGTTCAAGGAGTACGGCTTCACCACCGTCCTGGCGTCGGCGCAGTGGGCCTTTGAGACGGAGTTCGACTCGGCCGTGCGCGCGGGGTTCCAGATCATGCCCATGAACGTCTCGTTCGGCGCGCTCAACGTCGGCCACAAAGCGCCGAAGGGCAAGATTCCCTTCGATGTGGCGCGCACGGAATACCAGAAGACCCGCGACAAAAAATATCTCGTTCGCCCGACCTGTCTGAACGCCCCGGCCGATCTGAAAGACACGGCGGACAAGCTCCGCAAACTTGCCGAGTTCTGCGGCTGGCTCGAACCCGTCGGATACAACCTCGGCGATGAGATGGGTACCACGCACTACGTCACGCCGTTCGATTACGACTTCGGCGAGCACTGCCTCGGCGTCTTCCGCGACTGGCTCAAGGAGTGCTACAAGACTCTCGACGCCCTCAACCGGATGTGGGAGACGAACTTCGCCTCGTGGGAACAGGTGATGCCCATGACGGCCCTGGAGGTCAAGGACCGCCGCAACTTCGCACCGTGGGCCGACCACCGCGAGTTCATGGACTGGACGTTCGCGGGTTTCTTCAAGTGGGTGCGCCACACGCTGCGCGAGAAAGACCCGCGCGCCGGAGTCGGCATGTCGGGCAGCCAGGCCGCCGAGGCCTATGGCGGCTACGACTGGTTCCAACTCATGCACACGCTCGATTTCATTCAGAACTACACGCACCAGGACACCATCGCCATGCAGCGGTCCTTCGACGGGCGGGTGCCGCGCGTGCCCTGGTACGGCTATCAGGTCGTCAATCCGCAGATGCGGCAATTCCTGTGGCGATGCCTGCTGAACGGCAGCGTGGGCGGCTCGTACTTCTCGGACAGCTACACCTTCAACCCCGACCTGACGATGACCCGGAGCACGCAGGACGCCTTCGAGGTCGTGGCGGAATTCCAGGGCGGACTGGCCAAGCTGCTGCGCCACGCGGCGCGCGGAAACGATATCGGCATCCACTACTCGCACCCGAGCATCCGAGGCGCCTACATCTGCGGGGCCGACACCCTGTACCGCGACAACCGCGGCGGCTGGGTGCAGGCGTTGCAGGATATTGGCTTGCAATGCGAGTTCCTGGCCACGCCGCAACTCGAAGCGGGAGAACTGGTTAAGAGAGTCTATCGGGCGTTCGTTCTGCCGTATTCCGTGGCGTTGACGGAAAAGGAGGCCGCTGCGCTGAAGCAGTACGTGGAAAGCGGCGGGCTGCTCATCGCCGACGCGAAGGTCGGTTTGATGGACGAACACTGCCGCACCTTGAAGCAGGCGCGGCTCGACGACGTCTTCGGCGTCTCGCGCGCGCAGGTGGATCCGCTGGCAGGGCCGCGCGAAGGCGAGGCGGTCCTCAAGTCAGGAGGAAAACTGGACGTCAACGTCGGCGAGCCCGACCTGGCCGTCGCCGGCGGCGAAGCGCTCGGCCAGTTCGGCCAGACGCCCGTCATGATCGTGAAGCGCCGCGGCAAGGGCGCGGCGGTGTTGTGCAATTTCTTCCTCGAAGGCTATCCCCGCCGCCGCGAACTGCGCAGCGAGGGGCCGTTGCGGAAGGCGGTCGAGGACCTGCTGCTCCTGGCGGAGGCGCGGCCTGCGGTTCGGATTGCGAGCGCCGACGCGCCCGCGCCCCGCTTCTACATCGTCCGCTATCAGAGCGGCGAAACGCAGTACGTCGTCGTCCAGCACGACGTCGGCAACGACAAGAAGGCCGCCGCCGTAGACGCGACCATCACCTTCCCGGAGGCGCGGACGGTTTACGACATCCGAAAGGGCGAGCGCCTGGGCCGCACCGATTCGGCGCGGGCGCGCATCGAGCCGGGCGACGCCCAGGCGTATGCGCTCCTCCCGTATGAGGTGAAGGGCCTCGACGTTCAGGCGACACGAGCGGATCGAGTCGTGCGCTACAAGCTGAGCATCCGGACCGACGCCCAGGCCGGGCCGCATGTCTTCCGCGTCGAGGTGACGGGACCCGACGGCAATCCGCGCCGCCACTACGGCGCGAGACTCTTCGGCGCGCAGGGCGCGGCGGAAGGGGCGTTCCATCTCGCCCTGAACGACGCGCGGGGAGATTGGACGCTGAAGGTCACGGATATCGCGACAGGCACGCAGACCTCGGCCTCGTTCGCGCTGACTGATTAACACGGCGCCGCGTTCGAAGAGCGAGTCGAAAGAAAGACTCCAGTCGGCGAGTGGAGCAGACGATATGGCGTTGCTGTCGGGAGGCTGGCCCGTGAAAGGCTTCCGATTTATTTTGGCGATAGGCGTCGCGGGAGTGTTCGCGGCCTGGTTTCTCGGCCAGGTGGCGCGCGATGGCACGGTGGTAACCGCACTTCTATTCTACGCGCCCTCGTCCGTGGTGGCGCTTGCGCTTGCGTCGGTCGGTCTTCTGCTATGGGGATACGCCCGCCGAATCGCCGTCTGTTCCGGCTTGCTGGCCGTTCCGCCCCTGGCCTTCGTGCTTGCCGTGGAAAACCACTGGACGCGGTCGCCCACCCAAACGATCCGGGGTCCTGAACTAACGCTGGTCCACTGGAACGTCTTCAAGGGTCGGCAAGGATGGGATCGCGTGAAGGCCGAGTTGATTCGTGAGAAAGCCGACCTCTATGTTCTCCAGGAGGTGCGGAAAAGCCACATGACGTCGGAGGAAGTGGCGGAGTCCTTCGGTCCGGCTTACACGGTGGTTAAGACGGGCGCGACGGCCATTGTCGGACGCGGGACTTTATCGGTGGGCCCGAACCGCATGCCGAGGCAAGCTTGGGTGAATCTGGTGAAGTGGAAACCTTTCGGGGCGACCGCAGAGTCGGCGCCTATTAGTCTTCTTGTGGCGCACCTGCCGTCCGATCCCCTCGTTGCCCGTGATCCGATTCTGCGAGAACTCCATCTCTTGGTGGAGGAGTACCGCCCGGACTTTGTCGTTGGGGACTTGAATGCCCCGCGCCGTTCGTGGCGTCTCGCCTACCTACCTGAAGGCTATGCGCACGCCTACGACATGGTGGGCGCCGGGTGGTCCTACACCTGGCCGATGCCGATTCCGCTTCTGGCCATAGACCAGTGTATCGTCGGTCCGCGCGTGGAGGCTCTCCGCTACGAACTTCGCGCCAGCCTCGCGAGCGACCATCGGCTGCAATATTTGCGATTTCGGCAACGGTCCCCCGAAACGATGTTCCGGAAGATTGGGCCTTGGAAGTGAGGACATTGCCGCAACAACAGCCTCGTTCGCGCTGACCGATTAGGGCGTGGGCGCGAGCGGCGCGGCGGCGGGGAATTTTTCCCCGTTTCTGAGGAACATGCACCCCCGCAACCTCAGAAGCAGGGCCGAATGGCGGGTCAGCGGTCGCGATCGGAAGCCACGATACACGTCATACACCATGTTGTATGAACACGATAGGACATTACCTGCGCTTGTCTGCCTCTGCCGGCTTGGAATAGCACGTCAATTGCACTTCGGTTGACTTGCGAAGGCGGCGAGCCTGCTTCGCGTGGGAAAGGGAGCAGTTCGTCGAGCAGGGGGCGGCGGGTTTCGGGAGGAGAGCGATGGGACGAGCAATCGTTGTCGCAGTGGTCGCCATACTTCTCTCCGCGACGGGCGGCCTTCTGGCGGACACCGTCAAGATGCGCGACGGGACGGAGTTGACGGGGAAGATCACGGCCCGCACGCAGGCGGCCATCTCCATCGAGGTGGACGGCGTGGGTCTGGAGGTGAAACTGGAGGACATTGAGTCCATCAACGGCGAGAAAACGGCGCTGGCCGAGGAGAAGAAGGACGCTTCGGAGGAAAAGACGGAGGAGGACAAGACAACGAAAGAAATCGAGAAGAGGCCGAAGATGGCGCGCGATGTCCTCAAGAGACTGGAGACAAGACCGCCGGCGGACGTCATCGCCGCCAACGCCCAGGCCAAGCGCCAGGTGATCCTGAAACCGGACCCCGAAAAGGTCGTGAACATCTCCGACGAGACCTTCTTCGCCGCGCTCGACCCGAAATACCCCGGCATGGCGCCGGTCGTGCTGGCCGCAAAGGGCAGGAGATATGACGCCGCGTGGAAGGCGTGGGACGATTTTGCGCGCAAGAAGCTGAAGCCGGCCGGCCAGTTGCGCGAGGTGGAGGACTACCGCAAGCGCTACGGCAACAGCCAGCCGGGCGGAACCGACGCGCAGGCCGACAAGGTCTGCGACCACGTGATCCGTGTCTGGCATGCCCAGGTCGTGGACTTCGGAAAAGATATGGACTGGACGAAGGTCGAGGGTCGCTCCAGTCTGTACGGGTTCCACTACTGGGGATGGGCCGCCCCGCTCTGGGCGGCCTATGTCCGCACGGGCAACGAAAAATACGCCGCCGGTTTCGACGAGATCTTCACCTCGTGGTACGGCCAGCGCGCAAAGGTCTCGGCGGTTCAGCCCACAAACGACATCATCTGGTACGAACTGGGCTGCGGCTGCCGGCCCATGGTCTTCGCCAGACTCTACTACGCCTTGCTGGGCGCGAAATCCTTCCGCCCCGAAACGCGCAAGCTCGTCATGAAGACGCTGCTCGGCCACGCCCACCAGCTCCAGGCCCAGCAGGAATGCGGCTACACCGACGGCAACTTCCAGTTGACGGCCTCCATGGCCCTCTACCAACTCGGCCTGGTCCTCTCCATGTTCAAGGACGCTGCGCAGTGGCGCGAGACCGCCACGGCCCGGCTGCTCGAACACGCCTACTGGGACTTCTTCCCGGACGGCTGCCACAGCGAACGCTGCATCGGGTACGGGCAGATCTCCGTGCGCGACGTGCGGCAGTTGCTGGAATACGTCGAGGACGACCCCGCGCCAAGCCCGCTCCTGGCCGAGCTTCGCCCGAAGGTCCTGGAAATGCAGTTGTGGTTCCTGAAGTACGTTGCGCCGGGCGGGGTCTTTACGGGCGTCAACGACAGCGGTTTCTGCGACGGGACGTCCTGGCTGATTGAGATGGCGAAGTTCGGCAACGACGGGCGATTCCTCTGGCCCATCCGCGACTCGAACCGTCTGCCGGAGGGCATCGAGCCGAAGCAGCCGGAATTCCTCAGCGCGCACCTGCCCGACAGCGGCTGGACCTTCATGCGCGACGGATGGGACAGGGAGAGCTTCTATCTTCAGGTCAACTGGGGCAAATACGGCGGCGGCCACACGCATCCGGCCCTGTTCGACATCAACGCCTACGCCTTCGGCGCGCCGATGGTCATCGAGACGGGGCGGTTCGATAGCTACGACAATCCGCTGGAGCCTTACTTCCGTTCGCCCGAGGCGCACAACGAGGTCGCCATTCTCGAACACAAGCTGGACCGGCCCAGGCACCAGGGCGAGAACGTGCTTTGGCGCAGCGGGAAGAAGGTCGAGTATTTCGAGGGCGCGCATCGCGGATATGAGGAGTCGGCGGGGAGGGTCCTCAAGCGGCAGATTCTGTTCGTCAAGGGGGAGTACTGGCTCGTTCTGGACGTCGTCGTCGGCGCAAGAGGCGCGGAGTCGGCAAAGGCGGCGCTCAACTGGCATGCG
>CAYPFP010000128.1:0-14337 GCA_964409935.1 uncultured Planctomycetota bacterium
GCAGAGCCTGGTAGCGTTCATACGGCGCGTTCGCAAGAGTGTACACCGGACACCGGAGAAAGTCCATACGATGCCCCTGTGCCTCCAGACGCGCGAAGAGCCAGTGCGGGGCGTCAGGTTTGCGCGGTCCCACGGAATGTCGTTGACAGCGAGTGCGGTGGACTGCAATATGTGACGTGAGGATCGCAGGATTCGTTGGCGGATGGGAAGTTTCTTGTGAGGGATTGGCCCATGCTGCGAAACACATGCGCGTCTGTCTTCATGGCCTGGATCATATTGGCTTCACCCGTCTTGCCGGCGCAGGAGGCAGGCGTACACGATGTGCCGGTGTGGATCGAGGGCAGCGCCTCCGGCGGTTGGGGCAACCCGCGCAACGCCGACATCGTGAGAGATGCGGAAGGACTTGTTCTGAAGGCAGGGAACGAGACCTACTACGGCGCGTGCTTCCGCGACCTGGGCGAGATTGACCTCGACAAGCTTCCGTTCTTTGCTGTTGAAGTGGACAAAGCGGAGGGCGGTTTCGGGGCCAAGCTCACCAACACGGGTGCGAACGACAAGCAGGTCATCTTTCAGACGGCGCGGAAGGACGGCGCATTTGTTACGGACGTGCCGGCTCAAACGGGCTGGAAGGGAAAAGTTCGGCTTGTGCTTGGCGTGTACTGTCATGGGGCCGATAAGTCGCTGCGCGTAAAGAGAATCCAGTTCGTCGGCCAGCCGACAGCCGACATCCTCATGAATTTCATCCAGACGCGCAATCTGGTCTCTGACGCGAGCTTCGAGTCCTCCGAGACCGGGAAGCTCCCCCTGCAAGTCTGGCATCGCATCGGCAGTTACCTGGCCGATGACACGCCCTGGCGCGTCGTGGAAGGCGGCGCGTTCGAAGGACAGAAGTGCGTACGGGCCGAACAGCCGGGGCGGCTTGTGCTCCAACGCGAAATACACGGCCCCGGCTCCGGGATGTACACGTTCAGCGCCTACCTGAGGGCGGCTCGCGCCGGGCACCGCGCCAAGCTTCTGCTGACGACCTATCGGCAGGGCAAGCCCTGGACGGCGGAACCGAGGGAACAAGAGATTCAGGTCGGGACCGAGTGGACGAGGTACTCGATGACCGCAGACGTTCCATCGGTTCGCAATCGCGCACTGCTTGGCGCTGTTGATTTGGGTGTCGAGTCGCTCGAAGTCGGCGCACTGTGGGCAGACGCCGTCCAGCTTGAGCACGGGGCAAAGCCCATTCTGTTCGGCAGGAACGACACCTTGATTGTTTACAAGCCGTTGGAGAACCTCCGCAGTTCGCTCTATCCGCCCGTCGAGGATCCGGCGGCGCCCGCGAGAATGCCGAAGGAAGAGCCGGGACGACTGGAGATGCTTGTGATGTCGAGCGATGAAAGGGTTCCCGACGGCTTCCCGATGGCGGGCGCAGTGCCGCTGCCGCAGGGAAAGACGTGGGATGCGCGCACATGGCGTTTGACGGCTAGAGAAGGGCAAACGCTTCCGCTTCAGGTGAACGTGCTGTCGCGGTGGAAAGGCGACGGCTCCGTCAAGAGCGCTCAAGTTATCTCGGAGGCGAGTGGTTCGCGGGAATATTTATTGGAGTACGGTAAAGCTGATTCGCCGAAGGGCGGCGAGTCCATGCTCAAAGTAGACGAGGTCGAAGGCGGGCTGCGCGTTTCTTCTCCGAGTGTGTCGTTCAGCGTGGACACAAGAAACTTCCGCGGGCCGGAGTTTGGCGAAACGGGCAGAGGATCGGGATTCAGCGTGACGTCTTTCGACGGCGGGATGTTTTCCTCGGCGGCGGGAAAGGTAGCCAGTGTGCGGGTCGAGGAAAAGGGGCCTGTGAGGGCGGTCGTGCGCGTGGAAGGCGACCACCGCTCGGAGAAGGGCGGACATCTGCTCTCTTACGTTGCCCGCATCTACGCCTTCCGCAGCAAGCCGCTGGTGCGCGTCGAGTACACCTGGATCAACACGAACTCATCTCCCAGCATTGCGGTCGCGGGGATTGCCTGGCAGGTGGGTTTGGACGGCGTTCGTCGCGCGTCATTTGTCGGCGCGGAGGGCAAGCCGCATGAGGTGGACATCAGCGGTGGACCTGCCATGATGATGCAGGTGAACGCCGACAAGAAGTACTCATACGAGGTCTTGTCGGGGAGCAAGAGGGACCGTTACGACGGCAAGGCCGAGGGGCGAGCGCGACTTCAGTTGGCGAGGGGGGCAGTGGCGGCCCAGATGGAAGATTTCTGGAGGAATCATCCGATGGCGATCGGCGTTGCCGGCGATTCGGCAACATTCCATTTCTGGCCATCCAAAGTCAAAGGCGCCGAACTGACCCGCGGAATGTCGAAGACGTACATTGTTGATCTCTGGTTTGGGGCCGACGTCGCCGCTGCGGGGAACGACATCTCTCCTCTTGTGTTGAGGCCGAAGTCTGCCGCGTACTGCGTCAGCGGCGTCTTCGGCGGCGAGGTGCTGCCCAGCGAGGGCAGTCCCTTCGTGCTGTACGAAAAGGCCGCGGCGAGCGCCGGCTGCCTGGGTCACATGGACCCGGAGTATCTCGCGACGTACGATGTGTTTGGGCAGTTCAACTATGGAGATACCCTCGGCGACGGCGGTTGGGGAAACATGGAGACGCAACTCGATCATGCCATGTGGGTCCACTTTATCCGGACCGGCAACCCCGTTTACTTCAAGATCGCGCAGGCCGCGGCCCGCCACTACCGCGACATTGACGTGGACCATATGTCCGGCGCCACGCATACCCACAACCCCAGCCACACGCTTGGCGGTCGAAGCACTTCCCACGCGTGGATACAGGGGACTCTCGATCACTATATGGCCACGGGCGAGAAGCGATCCATGGAGGTTGCCCAACTGCACGCCGACTTCCTCAAGAATCTGCCGCTGAGCGAACTGACCTCCGGCGGGCGAGAGGTCACGCGCGCACTCGACAACTTCGCGGACATCTACGGCGTCACGGGGGACGAGGCGTTGCTTGGAAGGTACGACGAGATATGCGCGTTCCAGCGAGATAACATCGCGAAGGGCAAGAGCGGATTTCCCGGCCTGTTTCAGCACTTCGACCGCGAGAGCTGGGTATATCCAGCGAACTTTGTCCCCTGGTACGGGCTGTACAGTCTTGTGAAGTTGGACCTGGCAACGGGCAACCCGAAATGGCGCAAGCTCCTGCTCGATGAGATGACGCATGCGCTGGACGTTGGCCCGTTCAAGTACAGCCGCCCCGAATATTTTGAGGGGAACCGGCTCAGCGACGATGAGCGGATCGTGCGATGCCTGGCCGAAGGGGCGATCGGCGACCGGGGGAACATGCTGTTCCCGGCGCTGGGCTACGCGTACCGATGGAGCCGGAACCCGCGATACCTCGACATCGGCATGAGCACAGTGTACATCGCCTTGATCAGCGGGGAGTATAGAGACCCGTTGTACGGCCTGGCCGCGGTCTTCCTTGAGCAGGCCCGGCAGGCCGGCATGGGGGCGGCTGATGAGGAACGGTACTACCGGAAAGCCATTGATATCATGCAGCGGGCGGCGCATCCGGCCCTGGCGAACCCCGGTTTCGAAGAGGGAACAAAGTGCTGGGCGGCGTGGCGGGTCAAGTCCACAACAAGCGCATTCTGGGTGCCGGTTCGCAAGGGCTGCCTGCTCATGGACCGGCAGAATCGCAAGGAAGGGGCGCAGAGTCTGCGCGTGGTGTTGACGCGGCAGAACCCGCCGTCGGGGTTCGGCGTGCCGCTGGACTCGGATGATTTTGCGCTTCAGGAGGGCAAGACGCACCGCATCGAGGGATGGTTGCGCGAGCAGGGCGACGTGAAGGCGACCGTCGGCCTGCGCGTCAGACCGCTTTCGTTCGAGGTCGCCCCTTTCAGTTGCACGAGCACGATTTCGGACCCAGAGGCCGACGGATGGCGGCGCTGGAGCATCGAGGCAAAGATCGAAACGCCGTCGCTGGCCCAGGTAACGTTTTCGGTCTCGCGCAAGACCGTGACATCCGAGGGTGAAGCGTGGCTTGACGGGATATCCATCAAGTAATCACGGCAGGAACTTGTCCACCTTTCGGAGCTTCTGCGGCAGGTAGTCGGAGATGACGTAGTTAAGGCCGTGCGCCGCAAGCGCCTGCTGCTCGGCGCGGACCTTCATGTCAATGAGCTGCTGCAGCGCCTCCTGCCAGGCCTTGTAGTGCTTGATGAAGGGGTCGTTCTTCAAGGCGTCCTGCGCGCGCTTGATGTCCACGTCTTCAAGAGGATGCGTGGGCAGCTTGTAGTCAATGATGTCCTGGGGCGTGACGCCCATGTAGTGCGCCTGCGGCACGCAGAAGAACTCGTTGATATGGGCGGCGTTGCCGGAGCCGACCTTGAGCGTGCGGTAGATGTTGCTGATGCCGTAGGGGTCGCCGTCCACGAAGGCGTAGACGGGCAGTTTCTTTTCGTCGGCCAGCCGGCGCACAAAACGCCGCACGGCTCGGCTGGGCACGCCCCCCATGTTAATCAGGATGCAGTTGGCCGTGCGCCAGTACTCATGTTTCACGAGGCGTTGGAACATGCCGCCGGTCTCGATGACGAGGATGAACTTCGCGTTGGTCTCGAAGTCCAGGTGCTCGACGCGGATGGGCACCGAGTAAGCGCCGGAACCGAACTTCGTGCAGTCCACGCGCAGTCGCTTGTGCTCGTTGTCAATGACGATGAGTTTGCCGGCGATCTCGCCGCCTTTCTCTTCGGGCAGGAAGCCGAGTTGCTCGCGGTTGACCTCGAACATGGCCTCGACATCGTCCATGACCATGTCCGATTCGGGTTGCTCGTCGAAGCGCGCCTCCCCCCAGTTCTTGGAGAAGTAGTACATCTCCCGCTTGGTCGCGATATCGTCGGTCTGGATAAGGACTTTGGCCTGGGCGATCATGCGCAGGGTCTGGGCGAAGGTCTTGACGGTGTTGACGGTCAGGGTGCGGGCCTTGTGCTGGCCGCGAAGCTCGAAGAATCCCTTCTTGGGGTCGTAGTGCACGTTGGAGAGTGCCCGAAGCGGGAACTTCATGGTCGGCTTTCTCTTACGCATGACCTGGTCGTAGATTTCGTTCGCGGACTTGTCAATCTTTCTTAAGGCAGTACTCATTCAGAGGCTCCTATGAGTGGGGACTGTCTTTGCTTGTGTTCCGCGAGGCCTTGACGCCATGCGGGCACACCTTGAGGCAGAGGCCGCAGACGTACTGGCCTGTTCGTTCCTTCGCCTTCGCGAGGTGTCTGGCGCAGTCCTCGGGGCGGAATCGGGCCTCGCGGGGTTCATCGGGCCGGAAAGACCTTCCCGTGAACGCGTGGGCAGGGCAGGCGACCACGCAGGCGCGGCACTTCCCGCAGCGCTGCGCCGTAGGCGTGCCCGTCAGCGCGAACGGCGCATTAGTCAGGACGGCGGCCCAGCGCACGCGCGGTCCGACCTCGGGCGTTACGAGTAGGCAGTTCCTGCCGATCCAGCCCAATCCGGCCAGATGCGCGGCCATCTTGGTGGAGAAAATTCCCATCCTGCGCTCATTGTCAACCACACGCGGCGCGGCGCAGACAGGCAGGGCGCGGTAGCCCTTCGCCTGGAGCAGGCTGGACAGCCTGCCGGCAATCTTGTCGAGCCGGTCGTTCACAAGGTCGTAGCAGAAATAGCGGTACATCTCCGCCACGCGCGGGCTGCATGATTCGGAGAGCTGGTCTACGATGGAGTGCAGGAGAGCGATGCCGACGACGACGGCGCGGTCGTATTGCGCCAAGTCCACACCGCCTTGATGCACGACGGCGGTCCGCACGGGGGCAGGGGACAGGGCCGCGACCCCGAAGAACTCGCCTCCCTCAGATCGGGCCAACTGTCGGGTTTCAGCATCGAGCTTCAAACGAACGCCTCCGTATTCTGCAGAACTTACAACGATGACGCACTCCACGTATCGGCCGATTAACACATTACCGGATGGCGTGCCGTGAAGCGGCGCCAGGTCTCGAGATGCTCCGGCTTCCCAGGGCGTCGGGGCGCCGAGACCTCCGGCCTGGGGCTTCCCTCATCCGCTCGCAGCTTGAGGGGAATGTGCGCAGCCAGCGCGATCATGAGGCCGTTCGCAAGAAATGATCGCCGTGATATGTTCATATACGAGACCCTTCAACACTCATCATCCCATGCCGCTATCCCATGCCGCGAGTTTTTTCCAGGATGTATTTCAGATTGTTCACGATTCGCGTTTCCTGCTTTTCCTTAAGCCGGAGCATGTCCTTGAGGGCGATCGCGATGTGCGGGATGTAGGATTCGATGTAGGATTTCTTCTTCAGGGCGTCGGCCTCGCGCCGGCGGCGGCGCAGGAAGGCGCTGAGCTGGCGTCCGCATTCCTGGAGAGCGAGGCGAATCTCCTTGATGATCTCGGGGTAGTGGGCGACGGCCTCCTTGCTTTCCGACGTGAAGGGCACCCAGACCGAAGCGACGTGCACCATAAGCGTCATCGGCCCTAGAGGGAGGGCGCCGCCGGGCTGCGCCAGGCCATAGTTTCGCCAGTCCGTGGTGACGACCGACTTCCATATGGCGCAGGCGGACTGCTGGTAGAGCAGGGGGACGCGGTTGGCGAACCTGAGGAGGGTGATAGGCTCTTCGTCGCCGGGCTGCGCGGGCGTCTGCGCCCCGTTGTCGGTGCGCTTGGAGTCCTCGTCGTCCGTCTGCGCTGCGCGGGCGCCGTAGGCCAGACCGGCTTCCACTGCGAAGGGGTTGCCGCGGTAGACCGACGGCGCGCGGGAGACGGCGGTGTAAAAGCCCGCGTTGGGGAGCTGCTTCTTGAGACTCTTCAGGATGAGCTCCTCGCCGATGGGGCTGATGCAGTCGGTGGGAGGATTCATGATCTTTGTGGCGTTGACCGAGGTGAAAAGATTATCAGCCTCCTGACGGGCGATGCGCGAGGGACGGGCATTAGAGGGAATCTTCGCCTTGTCGCATATCTCCTTCGCAATGCGCGCGCTGACGCGGGAGAAATCGCTGGTCAGGAAGCTTTGAACAGTGCGCGCTCGGGTGGATTGAAGCATCTTGATGAGCATCCCCAACTCCACGCCGTAGGGGTGAGGCTTGATCTCTTTCGGCTCCGGGGGAAGTTCCTTGGCCGCGCGCTGGAAGACGGTCTTCTCGTTGTCGGGATTCTGGTACGTGATCTGCACGTGGGGGTTTGCGATGGCCGTCTGCTCGAGATAATCATCCACGGACTGCTTGCCCTTCAAGTATTTCGCTTCCAGCTCGATCTCGACTCGCGTGCCCTGCCGAAGGTGCCAGTCCTTGAGCACCTCCTCCTTGACGATATGCGGCTCGTTCTTCTGCGTGTCAATGAGCAATTCATAGTAGTGCGCCGGTCTTCTGGGCGCGATGCGCGACGTGATCCTCACCGGTTTGCCGGTGGTGAGCTGGCCATACATGCCCGCCGCCGAGATGCCGATGCCCTGCTGGCCGCGCGACATCTTGAGGCGATGGAATTTCGAACCATAGAGGAGTTTCGCGAAGATTCTGGGTATCTGTTCCTTGACGATACCTGGGCCGTTATCCTCGATGACGACTCGGAACCGGCTGTCGGTGCGAGGGGCCGCAGCGGGGGCGCCGTTGGGGGCCTGGCCTTCAGCGGGTTGTACGACGGTCTTGGGGGGCTGTACGGGCTGGACGAGGACGGTGACGTCGGGCAGAATCTTGGCCTCTTCGCATGCGTCGAGCGAGTTATCCACTCCTTCCTTGATGGTCGTCAACAAGGCCTTGCGGGGGTTGTCGAAACCCAGGAGGTGGCGGTTTTTCGTGAAAAACTCCGAGATGGAGATTTCCCGCTGCTTCGTGGCCATCTCTTCGGCGACGGTGCGTGTGGGGCGGGCGGCGGGTTGGTCCAGGAGAGCGGGCCTCGGTTGCGGGGTCTTGGCCTCGTGCTTGCTTTCTACTCGCTTTCTGGGCATAATGGACTCCGATTCAGTGGACAGCAGAGGGCAGTAGGACCCAGATGAAAGCGGCATTATATCAGATCGGGCCGCTTTAATCAATGAAAACGCAATGCATTGCGGTTGTCGGGCGGCAGAACCCCATCTGTTGCGGGGAGGCGGCGATGAAGATCATCGTAAATGGGCAGGAGAGAGAGGCGCGGGACGGACTGACGGTCGAGGGGCTGATGAAGGAACTGGGGGTGCGGCGAGAGGGTACGGCAGTGGAACTGAATCAAGAGATCGTGCCCAAGGCACGGCATGCAGAGACCCTGCTCAAGGCGGGCGACCGGCTTGAGATAGTCACGTTTGTTGGAGGCGGTTAATTGTCACAGCCTGATATTCTGAAGCTCGGCAAGTACGAGTTCGCGTCGCGATTGTTTGTGGGGACGGGCAAGTATGCGAATTTCGACGTCATGAAAGAGTCGCTGGAAGCCAGCGGAACGCAGTGCGTCACGGTGGCGGTGCGACGATTGGACCTGAACGCAAAGCCCGGGGAGTCGTTGCTGGATTACGTGGACCGCAAGAAATATGTGATCCTGCCGAACACGGCGGGTTGTTACACCGCCGAAGAGGCGATCCGGACGGCGCATCTGGCGCGCGAGACCGGCATCTCGGACTTGATCAAACTGGAGGTGTTGGCCGATGAGCGGACGCTGTTGCCCGATCCTGTGGACACGTTGAAGGCGTGCGAGCGGCTCGTGAAGGACGGGTTCACCGTGTTGGTGTACACAACGGACGACCCGGTTATTGCGAAGCGGCTGGAGGACCTGGGGGCGACCAGCGTAATGCCGGCGGGGGCGCCCATCGGGTCCGGCCAGGGGATTCTGAACCGGAACAATATCCGAATCATCCTGGAACAGGCAAAGGTCCCGATCATCGTGGACGCAGGCGTAGGGACGGCGTCGGATGTGACAGTGGCGATGGAACTCGGATGCGCAGGCGTGCTCCTCAACACCGGGATCGCCGGCGCCAAGGACCCCGTCAAGATGGCGCACGCGATGCGGATGGCGTGCGAGTCGGGTCGGCTGGCGTATCTGGCGGGGCGGATTCCGAAGAGACTGTATGCGAAGGCGTCGAGTCCAGAGAAGGACTTTTGAGGGGCTGGCGGGAAGAATCTCCACGACACCCGCATCAGTACACCACCGCCTGCGCAGTGCCAGGCACCCGCCGGACGGCTTGGCGGGAGCCAGGCACTTCAGCTCCCCGTCGAGAGGATCACTGCAGGGGGCGGAGGATGAAGAAGTCCACAGCCAGGCCGTCGGCCAGGTTGGTCATTCGGAGACGGCGCTTCCCCGCCGCCAGGCTGACCGGCACACCAAGCCTGAGATAGCGCCAATTGTCGTCTGTTCCCGACCAGCCGCCCGTTTCGGGAATGGCGATGTCCGCGAAGACGGGATCGGGTAGCGCGCCGTCAATCTGCAAGGAGCGCCGGGTCTTCGTGCAGCCGGTGGCGTAACGCATCCATAGCTCATAACGGCCATCCGCCGGGACGGGCATCTCCCATTCCAGCCAGTGGCCGATGTCCATGTGCCAGTAACTGATAGACGTACCGGAGGCACTGACCGTCTGACAGATCTTCACCTCGCCGCCTCCTTGGTCGGCGAACGCTTCCGCCTCAACCCGCACAAGGCCAGCAGCCTGCGCGATTTCCGGCGGCGGCAGGGAGACGGTCTTGGAGGCCCGGCCCGTGTTCCCCTCCTTGTCGGTTGCGACGACGGCCAGACTGATCGCGTTCCCGGCCGAGCCGGGGACAGCCCAGGTGAGCGAGGCGCCTTCCCGAACGCTTCCATCGGGAAGCTGCCAGTGGATGGCCGCCACGTCGCCTTGCGGGTCGCGGACCTCCGCCCTCAACTCGACCTGACGACCGTCGCCGGGAAGGGTAAGGGCCTTGCCCGTGATAGAGACGACAGGCGAAGACGGCGGACAGAAACGAACGCGGACATAGCGCACTGCCGGTTTGCCGGCAATGGTGTCGGCAGTGAGGAGGTCGGCCGCCTCGTGGAGTGCGTTGCCGGAACGCGGCGTGGCAGTGAAGAACACTCCAGGAATGGGCCGTTCCAGAGGAATGCGAACCGGAACGGAGACGGAACCGTCGGCGCCGAGCCTTACGGCATAGGTTCCGGTGAGCGGTTTGGTGTCAGGCGTTGTCCCCACCATATTGCAGAGGATGTAAAGCGTGTGGTCGGGGGTGATGTGGAGGCGCGGATGACCGATGTAGCCGGTGGGGTATAGCGGGCCGGTGGTCTCGCCGCCGGAGAAGAGGACGCGCTTCTCAATCAGCTTGCCGTCCTTCAGGATGCCATAGCAGAGGCGCCAGTCTCGTTTGATGTCGGGGAAATGGATGTCGCGCAGTTTGGGATTGATCGGTTCCTTCTGCCACACAATGTGGAGCCGGCCATCGGGCGCAAGCCACGAGTCGCCCATTCCGACAGTGCCGCCGTCGTCCATGGTATCGTCGAGCGCCGTCCACTGCGAGAACGGTGTGGTCGTGATATCGGGTGTCCATGCATGATGCAATTTGCGCATGCGCCAGCCCCACTTGTCGCGTCCCCAAGTCTCGGCCTTCAAGGGGTCAATCCTGTTCCAGATGTTGTACGGGGACTGCCCGATGTAATGCACCTCCCGGTTGTTGAGGATGACGTTGGCGTAGTTCACGGGCGTCCACTGGTCGCGGACCGGCGAGTACTTGGGGTCGTCCCCCTTGGGCCACTTCAGTTGTCCCGTTTTCCAGTTCCCGTCTTTACACAGGAGCGCCCACTCGGAATGGGTGGAGCCGATCTTCTGAAAAAGGATGAATTCGCCGTTCCTGCCGTCGGCGGCAAAGGCGCGGTAGGAATGCTCGGTGAATTCAGGCTTGCCCTGCCACGCAGGGAGTCTGTGGTTTGGCTCTTGTTCGGGATGGCGGGGGTCGAACTCCAGGAACTCGGGTCGGCTGGGTCCGCCCACAGGTTTTGCGTTGGGACCGGCGGCCGCGGGAACCCATGGGGCCAGGGTGGGGTTCACCGACATGAGAAGCCGGCCGGCATGGCTCACGCACAGGGGGCTGGGTTCGCGAGTGCGGTCCTTGAGGTCCCGTTGGCACAGACGCCAACCCTCCCCGGTGCGCTCGTAGAGCGCCCATCGGGCGTTGTTCAGCGGGCCGGCGCCGGGCACGGCCTCGAAGGCGCTGACAAAGAGCCGGTCACCCAGACGCACGATCTGAGTGCTTCCGGAACTCCAGAACATTCCGGAACCGTTGTTGGTTACCTCATACGCGGGAGGATGGCAGACAATCTCGTTGACCTCCACCCGTACCTCAAAAGGCGGGGACTGGCCCGCCGCCGACATGGTTGCAGACAGGACCGCGAACAACGCCCAGGGATGTTTCATCGGCGTTCTCCGTATGGGAAGCGGCGTAACAGTTCGGTTTGAGAGAATGAATCTGTCGCTCAAAGTCCCTTGACTTCACCTGTCAGGTTCGCATATAGGACGAGTGGTGTCAACTGGCGAGGTGTCGGAATAACCGGCACCGTTCCCTCATACAGGCGGTCAGGTGTCTCTGGTTCTTTGCCCCTTGTGGGCGAGTCCGGCATCCGGTAGGATTTCTTCGTGGTGTTGGGGTGATTGCGACGGGGAACATGTAACTCGTGATGCGGCAGATACTAAGATGGAAAGTGAAAGAGAAGAGCGGCGCTTCAGGCTCTTTCCAAAGAATGCGTGGGGGCTTCTCGCGCGGATACCGGTGTACTATCTGGTGATTGCCGCCATTATATACGTCTGTCAGGACCGTTTGCTTTATTTCCCGGATCGCTATGATTCGGCGACGGCGACTGCCCTTGCGGAGAGAAGCGGATTGACGATGTGGCGGGGGGAGAGCGCGGCCTATCGGGGCTTTGTGAGTGAGGCATGGTCCCAGAAGGCTCTGGGCACGGCGTTGGTGTTTCACGGAAATGCAGGCAGCGCGATTGACCGAGACTACTTTGCGATGGCGTTCAACAAATTGGGGTACCGCACGGTGCTGTTGGAGTACCCGGGCTACGGAGCGCGTATGGGAAGACATGGGGAAGAGAGCCTGGTGTCTGACGCCCTGAAATCGTTTGGAATGGCAATGGATCAATTTGGCGGCCCAATCATACTTGTGGGGGAGTCGTTGGGTTGCGCGGTGGCCAGCGCGGTGGCGGCGCGAGAGGCCGATCGAGTTGGGGGCGTTCTGTTGGTCACGCCGTGGGACACGTTGCCGGATCTTGCACAGAGCAAGTATTGGTTCCTTCCGGCCCGGTGGCTGACGAAAGATGCGTACGACAACATAGAGAACCTTCATAAGTATCCGGGTCCGGTCGTGATCGCGATAGCCGAAGCGGACAGGATCATACCGAAAAAGCGGGCGGACCGCCTGTTTGAGAGTATCCGCAATCGGAAGAAACTATGGGTTTTTCCTAATTGCGGCCACAATGATTGGCCGTCGGACGCCACGCAGAATTGGTGGAGAGAGACTGTGGAGTTCTTCGGGTTGCCTGTGCGGGGGGACGCAAAAGGAGGCTGACAGAGGGGACAGAAGGTAGAGAAGGATATGTGGACACGTGTCTGCGGCATCGCTTCAGTGACGATACTGGCATGCGGTCTTGCCGCGCAGACAGCGGAGATTCCGGTTTTTCCGGAAGCGCAGGGATGGGGAACGCTTACGCCCGGCGGCCGAAACGGTAAGGTGCTCTTTGTGACGAGCCTCGATGACAGCGGGCCGGGCACGCTGCGCGAGGCACTGCTCACCAAAGGGCCGCGAACGATTCTCTTCCGCGTCAGCGGGATCATCCGTCTTGAAAAGCCGGTTTGGGTGTCCGGGCCGGAGTTGTCGTACGTGACCGTGGCGGGGCAGTCTGCGCCAGGCGGAGGGATCGCGATCACGGGCAACGACTTCATTCTTAACAACGGCATCCACGACGTTGTCTTCCGGCACATTCGGTTCCGGGCATGCAACGAAGGCCCGACCGTTCACAACAAGGCCAGGAACATCGTCTTCGACCATTGCTCTTTCAGTTGGGCCTCCGACGAAAACCTTGACATCTATGTGGACACTACCGACGTCACTATATCCTATTGCGTTTTCGCTGAAGGTTTGATTCATGGGGATCATCCCAAAGGAGCCGGGCACAGTTGCGGGCTGCTGGTCGGCAAAGGCGCCGACCGCGTCTCCATCCACCACAATTTCTTTACCGGGAATGGGGCGCGTAATCCGCTGCTTTTGGGCGGCAACGTCAAGAAGTGGCGCGACTCGCATGTCCTTCATCCTTCATTCGATGTCCGAAACAACCTGGTCTACAACGCGAAGGGCGGCAACCTTTCCATTCAGGCCGGACCGTTGGTCAACGTCGTGGGCAACGTGTTTGTCTACGGGCCTGACACCGTTCCCCACATTCCCGAGATCGGCCTGCCGGACATCAATGACGAAGCGACGACGACGGAAGGAACGAGGGTATACGGCTCGGACAATGTCGGACCCCACCTGAAACGCGATGATGCGTGGTCCATCGTCTACGACGAATTGAACCGTGTCTGGGGGCCGAGGCCGGAGACGTACCGTTCGGCCAAGCCGATTCCGGCTCCCGCGGTCACGACATTCCCGAGCAAGGACGTGCGGCGAATGGTGCTCGAAAGAGCGGGCGCTCTTCCTCACGACGAGACGGATCGGCGCCTTGTACGGGAGTTCCGTGAGGGCAAGGGCGCCTGCGGCGCGCCGGACCGCCGCCGCGATACGCCCTTCGCGCCTCCCGCGGCGGGAACGGCCTTGCCGGACCGCGACAATGACGGCATGCCGGACGCCTGGGAGACCAAACACAGACTCAACCCCGCCGATGCCTCCGACTGTTGGGCAGACCCTGACAAGGACGGGTACGGTAATCTTGAGGAGTTTCTGAACGGCACGAATCCCCGGAAGGCGGAATGACCCGAAACACAGGCGGCAATATGCAAGGAGCGCGATTGAGGGTCAAGAAGACAGGCTCTTAGCGCTCCACGTCCAACGTAGGAGGAGTTGCGACGGCCGGGCTGAGGCGCTTGCGCTCCTTGGCAATGAGCATCAGGTTGCGCGTGTAGACGATGAGGCCGGAGGCCTGGCCGACGATGAAGACAGGGTCGCGCCGATAGATGGCGTAAGCGGTGAGCATGATGCCGCCGGCGAGGCTGACCAGCCAAAATGCGACGGGGACATAGCTGCGCCCGGCGCGCTCCGAGGCGATCCATTGGATGATGAAGCGGGTGGCGAAGATGCCCTGAGCGAGGAAGCCAATACCAAGCCAGATTTTTTCGGGGGTAAGGGTCATAGGGTCGTCTCCTTACGACAAGACTTAGAGCTTATCCGTAAATAACTATTGCAGCGCATGTGCGGTTGTGGTATAAT
>CAYPFP010000129.1:0-14267 GCA_964409935.1 uncultured Planctomycetota bacterium
ATGGTCGGCAGGCAGTTGTTCCAGCCGCCGGGCATGGCGGCGAAGTAGAGGCCGCCGCCGGCCTCGACGTACTCGCGCAGCACGTCGGCGATGCGGTTGAAGTTCTTCGGGTATCCGCCCTTGTCGGACTGCGGGAAATCCAGAACGATGACGGCGTTGAAGCGCGCCAGTTGGTCGTGAGCGACATACACGCCGGAACCGACGCCGTACATGAGTCGGAGAGGGGTCTCGAAGCCGGCGGCCTTCAGGTGGGGGATGATGCGGTATTCTTTCGCGGGGTCGCCGCCGCGATACCAGCAGGAGAGCAGGAGGACCGAGGGTTTGTCGCTCTTGCGCGGGGTTTCGAAGGCGATGCCGCCGATGCCGACGGACGGCGCGCCGGCGGTGTTGTGGGGCTGGGCGTAGAGCTTGAAGGACGTGATCTTGCGCAGGTCGAGACGCCGAGGCTCGGCCCAGACCCAGGTGTTCTCGCCGAAATTTTCAGTGACGTCGAAAGCGACTTCCTTCCACGCCGCGTCGTCCAGCGGCAGGTTATACGCTCGGTGCCCGTCTCCGCCGAAGAGGTAGAGCGAGAGGATGTCCTTTGTCCCGTTGCCCTTTACCCAGACCTTCATCACGGCCCCCGGCGCCAGCGACAGCGGCTGCGGGAGCAGAAGATTGGCGTAGCCCTGCGGCGCATACGCCGCCTCCATCCAGGCGCCATCCTTCGGCCCGCCGGCGGGATGGGCCTTCAGGGTCATGTCCTTTGGCGCCCACGGAAGGCCGGGCGCAAACGAGGCGGTCTCGTCGGCGATGCAGAGCAAGGGGGCGAGGAAGAAGACGAGCGCCGACAGGAGTGTTTTCATGGCACGCCCTCCCGAGTTATGGCTGGTTGGCTGCGCAAGTCGCACGCTTTTACCGGACCTTTCCATGCCGTGCGCGGTAGACGGCGCGCCGTTCTCTGGCAAGAAACCCCATCGGCTTGCGCGGGGGTTCGGGTTCTTCGGGCGGATTGAGCAAGAGCATGATCTGCTGGAGGATGTCGGTGATGACACGCTCGTGCACATCGAGCCGTTCGGTCAGTTTCTTCTCCAACGCGGCCAGCTTTTTCGCCAAGTCCACCTGGTTTTGAAGCAGGCCGCGCATTTTCACGAAAGCCCGCACGACAAAGACGCTCATTTGCACCGCGCGTGCACTGTTCAAGACATTCGCGGCCATGATGGCGCCGTGTTCGGTGAAGGCATAGGGAAGGTATCTGCGGCCGCCGCGCGAAACCGGCGCATATTGCGGTCGCACGAGGCGCTCGTTTGAGGTCGCAATCTGCGACCTCAAAGTCATAAACTCCGGCGGGCTCAAGCGAAAAGCAAAGTCCGGCGGGAACCGTCCTGCGTTGCGCTTTACCTGCTCGTTGAGGCGTTTGGTGGGTACTCCGTAAACCGCCGCCAAGTCTGAATCCAAGATAACTCTCTGACCTCTGATTGTGAAAATCAGTGATTCGATGGCGGTTTGCGAGTATTCCATCTGTTTGCCACCCATAATTTCCTCGCGTTTCTGGGCCGCAAGCGGAGACCTTGAACGCATCCCAACCTGTTACTGGCGAAAATATGCACATTTGTATGCGGCAGAGGCTCGCCGGAGGGCAGCCTATGAGTTCCTTCCAAACCGCATCGGCGCGAAGCTGCGCATGGTGCGGCCTTGCGCGCGCTGCTTGTACTGGCGGAACTTGACGGGCAGCGGCCCCGCAAACGCGGCGATCCGTTCGACGGCCTGCTTGACGATCTCCGGATGTTGCGCGGCGACGTCCCGGTTCTCTTCCGGGTCGGCCTTGAGGTCGTAGACGCGCGCGGTCTGCGCGAAATGGGGGACCGTAACGTTGAGGGTCGTCGCCCATTTATCATCGCGCACGCAGGCGAAGGTTCCCCATCCGGTGACGACATGGTCGCGCACGGGCGCGGCGTCGGGCCACACGTTGAAACCGTCGAGCGGCGGGTGCGCGACGCCGAGCAGGCGAAGCAGCGTCGGAAGGAAGTCCTGCGCCTGCGTCCATGCGGCGCAGGCTTTTCCGCGCGGGCCGTCGGGGTGGCGGATGAACCAGCAGACCTGCGTGTTGTAGGGATGGAGCAGGTCGGCGGCCTTTCCGAAGCGGGCCTTGTCCATCACCTCGGTGCCGTGGTCGGTGACGAAGACGACGATGGTGTCGTCCCAAAGGCGCAGGACGTCCATGGCGTCGAAGAGGTGTCCGATCCAGCGGTCCACGAAGGTGGCGAAGCCGTAGTAGAGCGCCTTGGCGCGTTCGATCTCGTCGGGCGTCATCTGGTCGAATCGTTTCTCGAAGACGAGGGGGTAGATGTAGTCCTTGACGCCGGGCTTGGGCGGGCAGTGGGCGTCGGCGTACTGGCGGGGCGGGTCCCAGAGTTCGTGCGGGCTGAAGCTGTCCACCCAGAGGAAGAAGGGCGAGTTGCGCCGGTTTTCCTCCAGCCAGCGGGCGGCGTTGCGGAAGAGCTGCGCGCACTGCCAGTCCTCCTCGCCGCGGCGGCCGACGATGTTCAGCAGGTACTGCGCGACGGTCGGGTGTTTGTCGGGCGAGGCCTCGCCGGGCGGGGTGTAGGCGGCCAGGTCAATGGCGTCGTACGGGCCGCTCCGCCAGGGGTCGTTTTCCTGTCCGCGGATGAGGTCCCAACTGATGAACCCGCGCGTGAAGTTCATGGTGGGTTTGAACATGTGGTAGGTGTCGCTGATGAAGCCGGTGAGCCAGCCGGCGTCGTGGAGGCGTTCGGCGAGGGCGTCGTGTTCATGGGGGATGGGATGCCAGCCGCTGCCCGCCGGCTGCAGGCCCTCGTTGGGCGTCTCGAACCGCCACGGGAACGACCGCACGCCGGTGAACAGGCAGCGCCGCTGCGGAATCGTGGGGAGGCCTTCGGGGAAACATCGCGTGAAGGAAACGCTTTCGTCGCGCAGGCGGTCCACGTTGGGCGTCTTGACAAACGAAAGCTTTCCGCCCGAGCCGCCCAGGTCGGCGCGGAAGCTGTCGAGAGAGATGACCACGAGGTTCAGTTTCCGGCTCATCGCGCGTATCCTCCTACTTTTCAACGACGATCATCCTGTATCCGAGGCGCGGCACGTCAAGGCGGAGGGCCTTGTCGGTGAGGGGGAGCGGTTTCTTGTCCGGCCAGCTCATCGGCGAGTCGCCCGCGAGGCCGAGGCGATCGGCGTTGATGCGCACGTTGCCCTCGCGGTTTTCTCTGCTGAGGTTGGCGGCGATCAGAAGCGCGCGGCCGGGGCGCGTGTAGGCGCTGACGTACACGTCCTTCATGTCGGTCGTTGCGGGCGGGGCGGGGTCGAAGTAGGGGACGAAGTCGGCGTCCACGTAGCCGAACTCGTCGAGGGCGTCGAGGGCCTCGTTCATCACGGCGGCGTTGCACCAGATAGGCCACGGACTCACGTCGTGGATCATGAGCAGTCCCATGAGGCCGCGTGTCGGCTCGACCGCCTTGGCCAGGTCCGACGGAAATTCCGGCAGGAAGAAGGGCATGATGCCCCATTGCCGGCCCATGAATTCCGCGCGGAAGGTATCGAGGGGGAGCAGGTCCATGTAGCTGTCTTTCACGCGGCCGCGGAAGTGTTCGCCGTCGAGGTATGCGTCTTCGTAGGCGAGGATCGGGATCGCGACCTTGCCCGACATGTGCGCCATGGTGAAGGTCTCGCGGTCCGCGCTTTTCATCACGGCGTACATGCGCCGGTACAGCGCGCGGTAGCCCAGGATGGGATACGTGGGGTGGAGTTTGCCGTCGCGTTCATAGCCGAGGCCGCATGCGGCCTGGGCGGAGCCGTAGGGGTGCGTGTTGTCGTGGTAGAGGCCGTCTATGCCGTAGCGGTCAATGAACTGCCGGGTCTTCCAGACGATGAAGTCGGCGTAGTCCTTTCCCACGGGCGACACCATGGCGAAACCGACGCCGTAGGCGGCCACGTCGGACGAGCCGGTGTCCACCGGTCCCATCGCCCATCGCTCGCGGAAATAGGGCCATTCGGGGCAGGCCGCCGACAGGAAGCTGAGGCACAGATACGGGACGGCGCGGACGTTTTTCTCGCGCAATCCGGCGAGGCGTTCCGTGAAGAGGGGCGGGTCGGCGGCCTCCGGGTAACCGAAGTAGCGGAGGGAATCCTTGGCCGGCGTGGGCCAGATGATGCTGACGTTGGCGTTGCGGCCGGGCTGGAGCCGCCACTTGCGCCAGTCTTTTGGGAGCGGTTTCACGGGCGTGGCCTGCAGGCCGAAGACGAACTTCCAGTCCGGCGGGAGCGTCTGACCGGCGGCCAGCAGATTCAGCCGCAGAACGACCTCGCCGCCCGCGCGAACGACCTCTATGGCATGGGGGTTCTGCCCGTTGGGCCACATCTCGTCGGATTCGCAGAACCAGAACAACCCGCGGTCGTTGTCGCCGAGCCAGTAATACGGGATGAACGTCTCGGTGTCCGCCGCGCCCTCGCCCGCCGGCAGGTGGCCGGTGACGCCCGCCCACGCCCGCGCCCAGCGATGGCGGTAGACGGCGTGTTCGGTCTTCAGGGGAATCTCCACGCTCAGGCTCTCCGGGCGCAGCGCCTGCGACTGCGGGAGCGAGAGTTCCACCAGCGCCAGGCCGTCGTATTCGATCGTGGTGCGGCAGTGGAATTGCAGGACGTTGTCGCTCAGCGGGCCGGCAACCTCGACGCGTGTTTGCGCGGGGGACAACCTTGCCGTGGGGGTTTCCGGTTTCCAAACGAGGGCGTTGCCGTCCTTTTTCACCCGGAGCGAGATAGGCCGGGCGAGGAGGTCTTTGCCTGCCGAACGGATCTGGCGCGGGAAGGGGGAGCTTCCGAATGCGTACTCGCGCCCCCAACAGCGCGCGGTGTTGTCCTTGAATTCCATGGGCGTCCAGGGCGGCAGGACCTTGTCTTCCAGGCCGAGGGTGTTTCCGCGCCATTCGGTCGAGGGAATGATGACGTCGCGCGGGAGGTCCGCGATTTGTTTGCCGTCCAGATACACTCGCGCCAGCAGGGCGTACTGGCCGGGCTGGGTCGAGACCATCGGCAGCGACCGGCGCACGCAACCGCCGGAGAACTCCGTCATGGGCGTCGAGTCGGCAAGGGTCTCGCCATTGCGCGCGAGGGCCAGCTTGACGCCGAGGCGTCCATCCTCGACATCCGCCCCGCCGGTGCTCAGCCGCACATTAACCGCCTGGCGCTCGGGGTCAATGTCGTGGCGCAGGATGAGCGACTCCGGCTTGAGCGGCGCGGCGAAGTCGAACCGGCCCTGGTGGTGCGCGGCGATATGGGCCGCCGTGAGCGCGCGGTCGTAGATGCGCACCTCGTCAATGAGCGACGACGACTTGCGCGGCAGGTGCCAGGGGTGGTCGCCGATGCGGAATCGCGGGCCGAGCGCCGTGGGCAGCGCGCCCTCGATCGGCAGCTTCCGCGCGGGCTGGCCGTCCGCGTAGCACATGACGCCGTCGGCCGACCACGTGCCCGCGATGTGATGCCATTCCCCCGGCTTCCACGCCAGTTCGGCGGCGGCAGAAAAATAAGGGCCGGCGACGTTCTCGCACGTCAGCATCAGGAGGCGCACGCCCTGATGGTACTTGTAGAGGTACAACGCGCCTTCGCCGCGCGCGTCGAAGAAGCAGTGGAACTCCTCGTCGCCAGGGCTCCAGTCGAGCGGGCAGACCCACATCTCGACCGTGCCGGCGAGGGGGTTGATGATGCCCGTCGTCGGATACTCGACGTAGCCCGTGCCCGGTCCCGACTTCAGCGCCTTGCCGAACTTGCCGGCCTCCAGCGCCGGAGTGTCTTGGGGGATGCCGGCGACAGGTCCTTGCGCGCCGACGCCGTTGAGGTCGTTGTCGAAGGAGATTGTCAGGACGGGTTTGGTCTGTGCGTGCGCGGCGGAGGCCGCGAGGGCCAGCAGCAGCGCGAGGGCGAGGCGCCGTGACATGGGCAGTGTCTCCTTTACTCGATCCAGATCGGGCTTGACCAGGCGCGGTGGCCGTCGGCCTGCGTCAGGCGGACGTAATAGTACGCCCCTGCCCTGGCGCGGCCGTCGCGCCAACGGACGTCCAGCGTGCGTTGGTTGCCGGCGACCGCGTGGACCGGCTCGTTGTTGCGCAGGATCTCCAGCTTCTCGATGGGCGCGGTCCCCGCGCAACGCGCCCGTACCTCGACGGCGTTCCCCTTCTTTATGACCTGTCCCATGGGCGCGCCAGTGACGCGAAAATCCAGCAGGATGCGCGCGCCGGTGGTGGCGTAGCAGCGGCGGGCCATCATGGAGTTGAAGAGCGCCTCGCGCGTCAGTTCTCTGGCGAACACGGCGGCAAGGCCGCCGGGGGGCGTTCCCGGATGGCCGGTGTGGTCGTCGGTGCCGCCGATGACGCCGAGCCGATACCCGCGCGCCCACGCCGCCTGGATGGAGCGTTCGCCGCCGCACTCCGACGATCCCCACATCGAGTATATCTCGACCACCCGTTCCCAGCGCGGGTCGTGGGCGTCCCAATCGGTCTGCCCGCCGTACTTGCTGTGGTGGGGGATGACGATGGCGCTGCGGCCTTTGAGTTGGGCGAAGAGTTTCTGAGGGGTGTCGGAGGCCGGGTCGTTGGCCGGGAAGCAGGGGCCGGCGGCGGCGCGGTAATAGACGCATTTGTCTCCCCACAGCGACCAGCCGCCCCACTCAAAACCCAGGAGGGTGACGAAGGCGCCGGGCTTGTTGTATTCGGCGGCCTTCGCGACGTCCGCGGGCCAGAACTTCTCCACCGGCATTCGCTTTGCGCCTTCGACGTGATTGGCCAGCGCGCCGAAGTCCAGCAGGCGGACGTCGCCGGCCCAGGTGTAATACTCGTCAACGGTGCCGTAGCCGTCGCAGTGCTCGTTGTGGCCGTGGAGGTCGCCGAACCAGGGGCGCCAGTCGTCGGGCAGGAAGTCCACCCCGATGGGGGGCGTCTGGCCGATGAGTCCGTTGCGTTCGTCAATCGCCGTGATCGTATGCGCGCCGGGGGTGCGAAGCACGATGTGCGGCGCGGCGGCGCGGCCGTTCGCCATCTCGACGTGCAACGGCAGTTCGGCCTGGGGGTCGGTGCACAGGAGGCGCAGGGTTGCCTGATGATGCGGGCTGGGCGAGCCGTCGAAACCGTCCAGCGCGACGAGGCGCAGGGCGAAGGGTTCCTGCGAAGCGACGACGGCCGGCGCCGCGGCGTACAGGCAGCGCGCGCAGCCGCCCGCGACCTCCAGACGCGGGAAGCGGGCGATGCGCTGGTAGCGGCCCGTGTTGTCGCGGTCCAGCGCGACGGCGAACGGGTAGTTCAACTGGCGCGCGGGCATGCGCAGGGGGTTGCCCAGGGGGTGCGCGAACTGCACCGTGACGGTGTCGCCCAGGTTCAGGGGGTGGCCCTGAACCAGAATGTCCACGATGGAGGCGGAGCAGGTGACGTCGAGGCTCGGCTTTTCGTTCGTGCACGACACCGCGAGGTAGGGGGTCCGCGCGCGCAGCACGGCCCCGCGGCTCAGGAGCGGGGGCGGCTGGAACGGCGTCTCGATGGCGATGTGCCCGTACTTGGATATCCCGCCGGCGCCCGCGCGGAAATGGAGTTTCAGGCAGACCTCTTCGCCGGCACGAACCGACGACGGCTCGAGCCACGCCTCGCCCGGCGCGGGCGGCTCTTCCATGAACCGCCGGTACTCGCGCCACCACTCCCGCGTGCCCAATTCGATCTCGCGCCACTGCTTCCGAACGCCCAACTGGATCGCGGGAATGACGACGTCCTTCTTGCGTTCGCCGTCCATGTTCGGCCCTCCGCCGGGGAGAAAGAGTGCACATATAATAGCCGGAACCGGCGCTGTGCGAAACGTGTTTTTCCGGACGGGCGAAGGCTCGAAACGGGGGGCTTTTTCCTGTACAATGGGCGCTCAGGCCGGACAAGGCTCGCCTCTCTCTGAAAGGAGACCCCATGCGGGCGATTGCCGTCTTGACCGTTGCTCTGCTTGTCCCGCTCTCGCTCCTTGCCGCCGACCCGCCGAAGCTAGAGAACCTCGCGCGCAAGGCGAAGGCGTCGGCTTCGTCTGAATACTCGGAGAGGTATGCGGCGAAGTTTGCCGTGGACGGCGTCATCCCCGAGCCGCTTGAGCGGGCCGACGTGGACAGGGTCTGGGCGGTGAAGGGCAGCGAAGCGAAGAACAAGGCTTCCTTCACGCTGGAATGGGACGAGCCGGTGACGGTCGGCGAGGTCGTCTACTACGGCCGTACGGGCTGGCTGGTCGAGGAGTGCTGGAAGGACTACGAGCTGCACCTCGACGACGCCGCACAGCCCGCCGCGAAGGGCGTCTTCGAGATGGGGGCAGGTCCGCAGGCGGTGAGGGTTGAGCCGCGTCAAGCGCGCAAGATCGAGTTCAGGTTTTTCAGTTCTTACGGCGGCTCCAACCCGGGCGCGGCCGAAATCCAGGTCTACGCGCAGCCCACGCCGCCCGGCGCGCTCGGGAAGTTCTCCAAGTCCGGATGGGAGATGCCGGAGGAGTCTCCGGAGATGGCGCGCGTCGTGCGCGATCGCGGCCTGGGCTTCGACAAGCTGCTCCTCATCGAGCGGAACGAGACCAACCCCTCGCACGTCTACACGGCCTATTGCGAAGGCTTTCGGCCGGGCGGAGGGCTGCATGTGCTTTCGCCCCCCGCGCCCGACGGCCGGCTCACGACGCTCCTGGCCTCGCCCGAAGGCCAGATCCTCGACCTCGACCTGTCCTATGACGCCAGGGAAATCCTCTTCAGTTGGCGCAAGAATGCCAAGACGCCCTATCATGTCTACCGCATGAACGCCGACGGCACGGCTCTCGCGCAGCTCACCGACGGCCCGTGGCACGACTACAACGCCTGTTGGCTGCCCGACGGCGGCATCGCGTTTCTGTCCACGCGCGCGGCGGTCTTTGCCTTGTGCTTCACCACGCCTTCGGGGGTCTTGTATCGCATGGACCGCGATGGCGGCAACGTGGTCCGGCTTTCGGCCAACTACGTGAACGACTTCACGCCGAGCGTCCTGCCCGACGGGCGTATCCTGTATGCCCGGTGGGAGTACGTGGACAAGCCCGCGATCCCCATCCAGAGCCTCTGGACCATTCATCCCGACGGCACGGGTTTATCGGTCTACTACGGGAACCGCGTGCTCAGTCCTGCGAGTTTTCTGGAGGCGCGGCCCATCCCCGGCACGTCGAAGGTCATGTGCACCCTGACGGCCCACAACGGCCCCATTCGCGGCGCGGTGGGCGTGATTGACCGCGATTGGGGCGTGAACGCCCAGAAGGCCATCACAAACCTGACCCCGAAGGTCAACATCGGGCACGTGGACAAAGGCAGCGGCAACCACATTCGCGGGCCGTTTGAGTCGCCCTATCCCTTCGACAGCGAGCGTTTCCTGGTGTCGGGGCGGGGCACGATCTTCGTCGGCGACCTCTCCAGGCGATGGGCCATCGTCCTTCCGGCCGGAAAGCCGCTGGGCTACTACAACCCGATGCCGCTGCGGGCGCGGCCTCGCCCGCCGGTCTTGTCGGCGCGGGCGGCTCATCCGGGCGAGGGCCTGGCGACGCCGCCGGATTCCGCCGAGGAGGCGACGGTCTATCTGCTCGATGTGTACAAAGGCCTCGATCCCTACGTGAAACGCGGCGCGGTGAAGCAGCTTTGCGTCGTTCAGGAGGTCAACAAGCCGCTGCGCACCGCCGTGTTGGGATTCGGTTTTCAGCGCCCGGTTATCTCGTGCGGGGCGACCTACGCGGTGAAAAAGGTGTGGGGTTATGCGCCGGTTGAGGCGGACGGCTCGGCGTACTTCCGCGTTCCCGCGAACGTGCCTGTCTACTTCATGGCCCTGGACGAGCACGGCCAAGCGGTTCAGCGCATGCGCAGTTTTGCCCATTTTCCGCCCGGAGAAACGCAGGGATGCATCGGCTGTCACGAACCGCGACACCGCGTGCCGCCTTCGGTTGCGCCCGCCGCCCTGCGGCGCAGGCCGGCCGTTCTGCAGCCGCCTGAATGGGGTCAGGAAGGTTTCGAGTACTCGCGCATTGTTCAGCCGGCGCTGGATCGCCATTGCGCGAAGTGCCACAGCGGCGTCGCGCCCCCGAAGAACGTGGACCTCACCGGCGGCAAGACCGATTGGTTCAACGTCTCCTACGACGTTCTCACGCGCGGCTACGTCTCCTGGATTGACACGCGCAACGGGCGCGAGGCCAACATCCTCCAGCTCGAGCCGCTGTTCTGGGGGTCGCCCGCGAGCAAGCTTTCGAAGGTTCTCCTGTCCGGCCATCCCGACCAGGACGGCAAGCCGCGCGTGCAGATGGACGACACGAGCCGCCGCCGCATCTTCGCGTGGATTGACCTGAACGTGCCCTACTACGGCACGTACGAGATGTCGGACCCGCAGGCGGAGGGAGGGCGCCGCGTCTATCCCAAGGAACTCGACGCGAAGTTGGCCGACGTCGCGCAGCGGCGTTGTGCAGACTGCCACGCGAAGGGCGTCCCGTCGCGGGGCTTCGTGCGTATCACGGAGCCGGCCATGAACGACTTCCTGGCGGCTCCGCTGGCGAAAGCCGCAGGCGGGCGCGAGTCGTGCGGCAAACCCGTCTTCGCTTCGGCGGACGATCCGGACTACCAGTCGCTCCTTATGCTCCTTGACCCCGTGCGGGCGGCGCTGGCGGCCCGGCCGCGCATGGACATGCCCGGCGCGCAAGCGGCGGCGGCGAACCGCTCGTGTGAATGACGGCGATAGCGGCGCGGGGGGCGCCTACCGGCCGACCCTTTTCACGCCGACGCGCTCCAGCAGCGTCGCGTCGAAGTGCTGGAGCTCCAGGAAGTTGGCGTTGTCGGGATGCGGCTTGTAGACGGCGAAGCGCTTGAGGATGCCGAGCGTGGCGGAGCTTTCGAGGGGGCCGATGAACTCCGCGCTTTGTTCCAGGAAGTACGGCGTTTCCATGAACCGCCGCATCTGTTCGGCGTTGAGGAAGTAGCACCCCGCGTGAGGGTTCCCCGGCCGGCAGAAGCGGACCGTTCTGCCCAGACACTCCAGGGACACCGTTTCCGCGATCTCGCCCGTCCTGAAGAGCGGATATTCCTTGGGAACCATCCCCTCCAACTCGGCGTCGCAATAAAGTTTGATGCCGATGCGCGCGGCCATGGAGCGTTTGTCGGAGAACGAACCGGAGGACTCGACCTCGTAACGGTTGGGCAGCAGCAGGCAGTCGTCGCCGTACGCGGCCGTGAACAGGCGAAGTTTGTCGAAAAACAGCGGGTCGTGGAGGAGGTTGTCGTCCTCCGTGTAGCCGTAGTAGTCGAAATACTCCGGCCTCTTCAAGTACAAAGACGCGAGGACTTCGCGGCACCTGACGCCGAGGAACTGGGGCGCGCATTGTTCGGGCGCGACGTTGTGGACGGCGAAGAGGTGCGACAACTCCGAAAGCTCGGCCAGTGTGTGCTTGTTCCCGTGCGTGACGACCACGATGTTCACGTGGTTGCCCTGCGCGGCGTTCATGGACTGCCCGATGGCCGCGCGCGAGAGGTTCGCCGTGATCTGCACCCGCCCGAAGTTCTCGTGCAGCGAGAGGATCAGTGCCGCCAGCGCCCTGGCGCGGTACTCGCGGCCCGGCTGCAGCGAGGCGTTGCCTCCCGGTCCCTCCGGATCGTAGTAATGGGGAATTGCGAACGCAATGTTCATGCCCGCATTCTATCAGCGGAACGGTTCAGGGTCAATCTGACTACTTGACTTGGACGGGCGCAGTGTTTAGGCTCGCTCGGAAATTTCCAACCTATCGGGCGGCCGACTCTAAGGAGCCTTGAATGAACAAGTCGCCGAACATCGCGAATCTCCTGAAGGCCATGCGTTTCGAGCGGCCGGACTGGATCCCGGCGTCCGTCAGCATCCTGCCCGCCGCGTGGTTCAAGTACGGCGAGGCCATTGAGCCGATTCTGGCCGCGCACCCGAAGCTCTTTCCTCATTACAAGAAAGGGCAGTTTAAGAACATCCGGCTTGGCCGCTCGTACAGGACGGGCCGATGGCGGGACGCCTGGGGCGTGCTGTGGGACAACTGCGTGGAGGGCATGGCGGCAATCCCCGTCGAGGAGGAGGCGCCCCTGCGCGACTGGGCCGCCATGGAAGGCTATGTGCCGCCGGATCCCCTGAAGGTGGACGACGAGGGGACGCCCGTGGACTGGGAGGCGCGCGCAAAATCCATCGCCGTATCCAAAGAGCGCGGCGGGCTGCCCTCCGGCGGATTCATCCACGGGTTTATGTACATGCGGCTGTTTTACCTTCGCGGATTCACCAACTTCATGATGGACATCGGCGCGCGCGACCCGCGGCTGGACAGGCTCATCGCAATGGTCCGCGACTTCAACGTGAACATCGTTCGCAAGTACCTCGACCTGGGAATCGAGATCATGAACGGCGGCGACGACCTGGGCATGCAGACCGCGCTCCCGATGTCGCCCGCCGACTGGCGGCGCTATCTGAAACCGGCCTTCGAGACCATCTTCGGCCCTTGCCGCGACCGCGGCGTCTACGTCTACCTCCATTCCGACGGCCACATGCTGGAGGTCATCCCCGACCTTATCGAATGCGGTGTGACCGTTATCAACCCGCAGGTCCGCGCCAACGGTCTGGAGGGGCTTGCGCGAGTCGCCAAGGGGAAGGTGTGCATCTGTCTGGACCTGGACCGGCAGCTCTTTCCCTTCGCGACGCCTTCGGAAATCCGCCGCCATGTTCGCGAGGCCAGAGAGGCGCTCTATCTGCCGGAGGGCGGACTGATGCTTACCGCCGAATGCGCGCCGGACGTGCCCTTGGAGAACGTCGCGGCGATCTGCGAGGCCCTGGAGGAGGTGGGCGGCGGGCCGAGGTGATCCGCCTGGAGGCATCGCGCCGGCGGTCTGGATGAAAAAAGAAAGAGGGTGGTTTTCAGGCCACCCTCTTTCCGGTGAGACGCACAAAGCCCCGCGCCTTCTAGCCCGAAGCCGGGAACCACTGATTGCCGTCGTTGCCCGTGGTCGCGCCGCTGGAGATACGCGACTTGAACACGTCGCCGCCGGTGATGTAGGCCGCGTTGGCCGCCGGGGTGGCGGCGGTGCCGTCATAGGTCGCGGCATCCATCTTCGAGGCATACACTTCGCCGACCTCGTTGATGAAGAAGCAACGAGCGCCGGAGCTGCGCAGCTCGGCCGGCCAGGCGTACAGGGCGAAGCTCGTCTCCTGCATCGCCATGGCCGCCGCGTCCGCCGCGGCGCCGCCGGCCGTCGTGTCGCCGCCAAGGGTCTGGTCGTTGCCCGTGTCGGTCAGGTTGCCGGCCGTCGCGTTGGACAGAAACAGCGTGTACAGATAGCCCGACTTCTGCGCCGTGCCGTTTCCGCCGCTTCCGCCCGTTCGATACTGCTGTGAGATGTACGCGGGGTTCACAATGCGGCTCGTGGCGGGACGCAGCGCAATCTCACCCGCCATCTCGCCCAGCAAACCATACTCTCCTGCGCCATTCCCGTTCTGATCAACTTCGGCTTGCTGCCTGAAGATCGCCTGTTGCGTGGCAATCGTCTTCAAGCTGCCGACGGTCGTGGACTCATTCGCCGCCATCCTGCTGCGAAGCAGGTTGGGGATGGCAATGGCCGCGATGATGGCGATGATGGCCACCACGATCATCAGCTCGATGAGGGTGAAACCCTGCATCCGCTTTCTCATGACTTGTCTCCTCCATACCTATATTATTGGACAATAAACTCGCGAAACGCGCCTGCATGCGACTGTTGCTCTAGTACTGGGGCCTTCTCCTCCTCCTTCCACCCCACATACAGAACTCTAGGAAACGATTCTGTGTACCTCTTATGGTGTCTCTTATTCGCAAAGGGCGTACCCATTACAGATGAATAGCCGTAAGATATTGACAACACAGGCGTTGAGACAAACGCACATGTGCGCCCCGCGCTTCTTTGGCTTTCCCAGGTGACAAAATTTGTCGCTAATCACGCCTTTTCTTGACAAATCGTGTCATTTTGCAATGGCGCTTGGGGAGCTTGGGGACGGCACTACGGGGGAAGAAAATGCCTCAGGACGACATGACCTTGCGGATGAAGGCAACGCACACGAGCAGGCCCACGATGACCGCGAACACGCCGAAGTAGCGGTGAAGGCGACTGCTGCGCACGAGGCCGGTCGCGGAGGCGCCCAGTCGCGCGCCGACGAGCGACCCCGCAAGCACGATGACGACGAGGACGGGATCGAGGTTGCCGTGAAAGGCGTGCGTGATCGCCGCGA
>CAYPFP010000130.1:0-14191 GCA_964409935.1 uncultured Planctomycetota bacterium
CGGGATGCCGCCAGTGGTTACAACGCAACCGCCTGAGCCGCGGAATCACACGGAAAGAAACCCAGCCGCAAAGAGGCGCAAAATGCACAAGACTGCGGTTTCAGTATTTTCTCTTTTGCGCTTCTTGTGCCTTTTTGAGGCTTCTCCCGCCGTTGTCTTTTTTCTTCGGCGCGTAATCGGCGTTCATCGGCGGTTGCCTTCCCGTTGCCGTTTCCGCGTGTTTCAGCGTGGTTCTGTGGCTATCTGTCGCCGTTTGCCGTAAGGCGCGCAACGGCCTGAGCCGCGGAATCACACGGAACCACACGGAAACAGACTCACGGAAGAGCTTCAGCCGCAAAGACCCGCCTAGCCGCTTGCCCGCCTATCCATTTGGAGGGACTGGCGGGCAGGCACCAAGGGCACAAAGGACGGAGAAAGTGCGCCAAAATGCTTTCAAGGTTCAAGATCTGACCTCAAATACACATTTCTCAAAACGAGCCGGCGCCAGATTCTGCGTGTGCGGTTGCAGCCGCGAAGCTCACTGGCGGCGCAGCCGCTCCTCATGCCGGCCAACGGAAGATCACGCCCAGGGTTGCCGCCCGGTTCTCGTGCAAGAGGGCGTAAGCCCTGGGCGCGTCCGCGAACGCAAACCGGTGGCTCACAAGGTCTTTCACGCGCATCTGTCCGCGATGCAGGTATTCAAAGAAAAGCGGGATCTGCCGGGCCGCGGTCCAGTGGGCGTGCTGCGGCGGCAGAAAATCGTTCTGGGTGCCCGCGATCCTGACCTGCCTGCGCACCACGTCGTGGGTGAGGCGCTGGCGCGAAGGGTGCGGGGCGTCGCCGACGAGGACGACGACGCCGAGCGTCTTCACCAGGTTCAGCGCGAACGGAAGGACGGCGTCGTGACCTGTGACGTCGTAGACGGCATCGGCGCGTTTCCCGTCGGTGTGCTCCTCGACGAATGAGCGCGCATCGGCGGCGCTGCCACAGAAGGCCGCAGTGGCGCCGTGGGCCTTGGCGATGTCCAGGCGGGCCTGGACGGTGTCAACGGCCAGCACCTCGCGCAGACCGATGAGGCGCAGGTATTGCACCGTCAACTGGCCGAGGGGTCCAAGCCCGATAACGGCGGCGGTCTCGCCCATGGCCTGCTCCGCGCGGCGCACGCCGGTCTGCGTGACCACGGTGAGCCAGGACCAGGTGGCGTCCTCGGTGTCGGTGTGCGCGGGGAGCTTCGCCATCTTGGGGTGATCGGCGGCCACCACGGCGAACTGGCGATGATTGCAGGTGGAGAAGACGCGGTCGCCCTCCTTGAACTGGGAGACGCCGGCGCCGACCCTAATGACCCGCCCCACATTGCTGTAGCCCGGATGCTGCGGGTACTTCATGGCCGAGGCCCAGAGCGAGTCGGCGTCGAAGTCACCGTTGAAGCAGAGGCCCTCCGTGCCGGTGCTGATGAGGCTGGCCAGGGTCTGCACCATGATCTGCCCCGGGCTGGGGTCGGGGACTTCGATCTCCTGAACTTCGACCTTTCGTGGCGCGGTGAAGACAATGGCGAGAGATTTCATGGTTCTCCTTGTGCCCGTCAGTGTGCCCGTCAGTGTGCCTGTCACACTGACCAGTCATAAAACGCTTCGCTGCCGCATCGTGTGACATCGCTTTGCAAAGTCTCGCTGGATTTGGGGTCTCGGCGCGACGCAGTTTTCGTCTACAGTCCGAAGAATCTCCCGGCGTAGTCGCGGATCTTTTGTGTCTGCTGCTCAGGGATTTCGCGCTTCCACGGCGGCGGCCCGAAGGCGGCCTGGCGGGCCAGCCGGGCCGTCGCGGCGGCGGTGCGGGCGATCTGGCCGGATGAGACCGCCGGCAGGTCGTCGTGCTCGCTGTGGTGGAAGAAACGGCCGGTGGGCATGTTGACGCGATAGAACCACACCGACGGCGCGCCGAAGACGTTGAAGGGGAACATGTCGGAGTAGGGCGAGACCTCTTCTTTCGCCTCACACACGTATCCCTCGATCTTCCTGACGGCCTCCGTCAGCCTGCGCGGACCTACGACGCGGACCTCGTTGCGTCCGGCGATGGAGCCGACGGAGTCGAGGTTGATGCACAGGCGCGTGCGCTTGACCTCGCGGCGGTGCGCCAGGACGTACTGTCGCGCGCCTTCCGAGAGCTGTTCCTCTGCGCCGTAGGCGACGAAGCGGATCGTGCGTCGCGGCGTGCCCCGTCAGTGTGCCTGTCACACTGACCAGTCATAAAACGCTTCGCTGCCGCATCGTGTGACATCGCTTTGCAAAGTCTCGCTGGATTTGGGGTCTCGGCGCGACGCAGTTTTCGTCTACAGTCCGAAGAATCTCCCGGCGTAGTCGCGGATCTTTTGTGTCTGCTGCTCAGGGATTTCGCGCTTCCACGGCGGCGGCCCGAAGGCGGCCTGGCGGGCCAGCCGGGCCGTCGCGGCGGCGGTGCGGGCGATCTGGCCGGATGAGACCGCCGGCAGGTCGTCGTGCTCGCTGTGGTGGAAGAAACGGCCGGTGGGCATGTTGACGCGATAGAACCACACCGACGGCGCGCCGAAGACGTTGAAGGGGAACATGTCGGAGTAGGGCGAGACCTCTTCTTTCGCCTCACACACGTATCCCTCGATCTTCCTGACGGCCTCCGTCAGCCTGCGCGGACCTACGACGCGGACCTCGTTGCGTCCGGCGATGGAGCCGACGGAGTCGAGGTTGATGCACAGGCGCGTGCGCTTGACCTCGCGGCGGTGCGCCAGGACGTACTGTCGCGCGCCTTCCGAGAGCTGTTCCTCTGCGCCGTAGGCGACGAAACGGATCGTGCGTCGCGGCGTGCGGCCGAGTTTTACCAGCAGCCGCGCGGCTTCCAGCGCGGCCACCACGCCCGAAGCGTCGTCGTCGGCGCCCGTGCCCACGATCACGCTGTCCATGTGGCCGCCCACGTGCACGTACTCGTCTCCGCTGCCGGGCAGGTCGCCGAAGACGTTCACGGAGTCCGCTTTTCGTCTCCACGTCTTGATTCTCAATCTGGCCCGAAGTTTTTTTCGCTGCGCCAGACGCCAGGCGTCGGTGTACGGGATCGAGGCCTGGGGCGCCTTGAGAATGTCGCGCCAGTCGTAGGGCGTGCCCACGGCGGCGGGCCAGTCGAAGGGCAGCCGGTCGTCGAGCCACAACACCGCCGCCACGCCGCTCTTCTGGAGGAACTCCAAGCGCTCGGTCGTCTCGCCGTAAGCGCCCCACACGAGCAGGATTTTTCCGCGCAGGTTCAGGCCCTTGAGCGCTTCGGGCGCGGCGGTGTCGGCGTAGAGCAATTCGGCCTCGATGCCCTCATCGGGCGTCGAGGGGGCGTTGACGGGGAGGCATTCCACCTTGCGCCATGCGCCGTCGCGCACCGCCAGCTCGCACGTCTTGTAGCCCCATTCCTCGAAGGGGAACCGTTGGAGCGTCACGCCTCGCAGACCTATTTTCTCCATCGCGCCGGCGATGTAATCGGCCGCCTGGGCTTCTTCCAGCGAGGCCGCCAGCCGCGTCCCAATGTCGGCGCAGAGCGCATCCATGTCCTTCTGAACCCTTCGGGCCGATGCGGGAAAATCGGTCGTGCTCATGGCGTAAGCCTCCCTTTTTTATGCAACTTATGCCCCACAATTTTGTTGGATTTTGTGCTTGACATTGTGAAGAAACCGGTTCTAGAATAAATTTGAAGTCTGTAATCATTGCGGCTTAACGCTCATACCGGAATACGGAGCAAGGGTCAAGGGGGAAATGCCGCGCATCTCGGTCCGGCCGGCGCGTTGCTTGTATCGAGGCGCTGCGTCCTTATTGATGGAGGGCCTATCCATGACATCTCGGCGAATCCACCGCCGTCTCCAACTCGAGGAACTGGAGCCGCGTGTCCTGCTGGCCACCTTCAATCTGGCGCCGGGCGTTCCCTTGCAGTTGAAGGACGACGGCGGCATCCTCATGGCCACCGTAACCTTGGGCGGCAAGGTGGGCGACGGCACCGTGGACTGGGACCCGACGGCGTCGTTCGAGGGCACGATCACGAGCATCGTGCTGAACAACACAACCCAGGCCAGCAGACTCACGATCACCACGCCCAAGGGCCGCGAGGTCAACCTTCAGGACGTCACGGTGAACGGCTCTCTGAAATCCTTCACCGGCAAGACGACGGATTTGATAGGCGGCATCACCATCACGGGCACGCTGGGCACGTTGAACCTTGATGACGTGGACACGCAGGGCGCGCTGAGCATCGGCGCTCCCATCGGCCCGAAGGATTTTGTGACCCTCATTTTCGGCGAGGTGGACGGCCTCGGCGTCACCTCGGGCACGCCGGTGAAGTCTCTTAGCGCCGCCGGCTGGTATTGCGAGGACGCCGACCTGCGCACCATTCAGGCCCCCTCCTTCGGCGCGGTCACCATCAACGGCGACCTTGACGCCGCCATCAGCGCCACCGTCGGCAGCATCGGCAACGTAACCATCAAGGGCGGCAACCTCAACGGTTCGTTGCTGGCGCCCAACGGCGCGATTGGGAACATCACGGTGACCGGTCTGGCATGGTTCGACAAGGAGGACGGCAGCGGCGGCTTCGAAGGCGGATCGGTCGGAAGCCATCTCATTCAGGCGGGGACCGTGAACGGCAAGTCCATAGGCAACATCATGCTGACCGGCGGGCGCTTCGACGCGGAGACGGTCACGGCCGCCGGCGATGTGGGCAACATCATGACCAAGACCGTGAGGTACCTTGTCGCAAAGGATGAAGGCGGCTCGTGGTACGAAGTGGCCGGCGGGGGTGTGGGCGCCCAGATGGAAGTCCAGGGCAAGGTGGGCAACATCAATATCGCGGGCGGCGACCTGGACGGCCGGATTCACGCCGTCAAGGGCATCGGCGTCGTCACGCTGAACGGCTTCCTGGGCAAGAGCGAAGAGGAGAGGCTGGAGGCCAATTTCACAGGGCTGCTGGCCTCAGAGACGTCCATCGGCAATGTCTCCATCAAGGGCGGTTCCATTGACGGCGGGACCCTCTCGGCCGGCAACAGCATCGGGAACGTCATGGTGCAGGCGCAGACCTATAACGCCACGAAGCGGTACGACAAAGAGATGGAGGACTGGGATATCAGGGACGGAGGTTTCCTGGGCGGCACGCTCAACCTCATCATCGAGTTGGGCCAGGGGAACCCGGCGGCGAAGCTCGGCGTGATCACGGGCATCGGCGTCGAGGGCACGATCACGGGCCATGTCCCCTTCGCCCCCGCGTCCGTGAAGATACTGAGCAAGAGCGCGACGTACGTCTTCACATACGACTACGACGAGAACGACAAGCTCGTCCCGGTCAAGGAGACCATCGGCGGATCGGACGGGCAGGGCGTCAGCCTGATTGTCAACGACTTACAGCTCTGGCCGTGAGATTTCGACCACAACCAACGTTTGGAACAGGCCTCGCCGCGGCGCTGTGGGCAGTCGTCTGTGGGAAACGCTGTTCGGCGCGCCGGTGTTGCCTGTCTGCTCATTCCAGGGAACGTCGCTACACCCCCTTTCGCCGCAGCGGCGCCAGGGCGTTGGGGTTGCCGTGGCCCATGTTCTCCAGACGGCACTGCCGGCACAACCGGTGCCCGGCCCAGGTGCTCAGGAAAGGCCTCCGACACTTCAGGCAGAGCCGTTCCCTGGCCTCGGCGCTCTGAAGCGGCGGGGGCGACAGGTCAACCGTCTCGTCCTCCAGCTCCCGCATATCTTGTCTCACAACCGGACGGCGCGAGAAATAAGACGACCTCTGGAATGTTGCCGTAAACATGATGACCTCCCTCAATTTGGTTTGACATTGTCTCGAAGAGCGAGTAGCATACAGGGGAAGAGCGGTTCTTGCGTTGCGCATCACTTGCGCCCGAAGCGATCCCGTGCGAGGCTGTCCCATGCGCCGAAAATCCTCCGGTTTCACGTTGATCGAGATCCTCGTCGTCATCTCCATCATCGGCCTGCTGGGCGGTCTCCTGCTGCCGGCCCTGAGCCGCGCCCGGGAGCGCGCGCGCCAGACCACGTGCCGTTCCAACCTCAAACAACTGGGCATCGCCCTGTCGAACTTCACCGAAGACAACAACATGGCCCTTCCCCTCGGCTATGCCTTGCTGCAGGAGAAAGACTACTATTACAGCGACTTCCTGTGCGTCCCCTACGTGACGCCGGGACCGGCGGCGGTGCGGACCCAGATGGATCGCGCTCAATACGCGGCCGGCCTCCGGCGCGAGGGGCGGCTCAACGCCGTCTTCTACTGCCCCAACGCCCCGGACCGCACCACGCCGTCGTACGGCGTCAACGCCATGAGCGATGAACTCATCCAGGACCCCATCACCCGCCGGCCCGGCACCCATTCGATGGGCCTTATCGGTCGCATGGAAAGAGACGGCATGGCGCCCCTGTATCTCAACGAAATCCCCAATCCCGCCGGCACGATCTACCTGGTGGACTCCAAACCCGGCCCCGACTTCTGGCACGTGGGGCAGGATCAGACGGCGGCCGACAACCTCAACCAGTTCACGTCGCTCGACATGCGCCATGACAACAGCTTCTGCGCGCTGTACCTGGACGGCCATGCCGAGTATATCGCCGAGCACCATCCCAGGGACTGGTACATCCTCAAGCCGCAGTAAACGGCGCCTGCTTTTTTTCTGCCGAAGGGCCGCGGTCCTGCGCTTCCTTCTTCTTCAGCCACGCCCGAAGCGTCCGCTTGCGCCAGTACCGAGTGCGCCCGATCCTGAAGGGGCGCGGCAGGTCTCCGGCGGCGATGCGCCTCCACAACGTGCGGACCGAACAGGCGAGCCGACGTGCCGCCTGCCGAAGCGTGATGAGTTCGTCCATATCTCTCGCGCCTTTCCCAATGCAACGGCCAGTCGTCTTGTGGCCGGCGGTCCCGCTAGGCGGCGCCGTCGGCGGGGGGACGCCCCGCGAAGGCCCGGTCGGACCCTCGGTTCCGCTTGTTCCCAACGCGCAGGTGCTGCTCCGCCTCCGCGACGTGGAGCATGACCACCTGTCTGCAGAACGAGGCAACCGTCACGTAACTTCGTTGCGCGGCCGCTCGTATCCTCATATAATCCGACGCTGTGACCACGAACCCGATCATACGTTTTCTTTCCATGAATGACCATCCGTACCTATAAATCATCACTTTGGCAGCTTTCATGCCACTACTATATCATATAGTCCGATAGTGTCAAGTGAAATTTCGCCTCTTATTGAAATTTTTCTTTATCTCCGGATAATCTGTTCGGTTTTTCTTGATTTCCGCGCAAACGGTGGTACAATTCTTAACAAAAGCATATATTTCGGCGCGCAAGTCTGCATCGTGGAACTGCAATCTTCGTGACTTGGCCCTAGGGCTGGTCTGCACGGGCGATGCCTGTGAGCGACCATCCGAGGCCGTGTCCATGCCGGGGCCGTTTGCGGGCGATTGTCATAGAATCTTTTCTGGAGGTCTGCAATGGAGGTGGGAAAAAGGATTCATCAACTGCGCAAGATGCGGGGCATGACGCAGGCGGAACTGGGCCGGCTCATGGGCTTGACGCAGAACACCATCTCAAATTTGGAGAAGGGTTTGCGCAAGGTCTCCACCGAAGAGTTGCCCCGGTTCGCTCAAGCCCTCGGCGTTACGGTGAACCAACTCGTGAGCGAGGAGACGCCCAACTCCGTTCCCCTGCTCTCGCTGGAAGCCTGCTGCGGTCCTTTCCGCGAGGCGTGGGACGACGTGCTGGAGTGGATTCCCGTCCCCCCCAGCGAGTTCAGGGAGTCGCGCTACTTCCTCCAGGCCAGGGGCGACTCCATGGCGCCCGCCGTGCGCGACGGCGAACTCATCCTGGCGGACCGCGCCCTGCGCCCCGTGAACGGGAACGTCGTCGTGGCGGTCTCGCAGGGGGAGTGCACCATCAAACGCTTCTTCCAGTACGGACGCCGCATCGAGTTGAAGCCCGACAACCAGAGCTACCCGACCCTCGTCATCACCCCAGACATTGATCTGGAGATTCGCGGCGTCGTCGTTTACGTTCAGCGCCGGCTGTTGGAGGGGAACGGGACGGAGCCGCGGGCCGCCGCGAGCCAGGAACAGGTCGAGCTTCCCAAGCGGTGGGTCCTCAGCAGCGAACGTCTGGCCGTTCGCGATTACGGCGCGCGGCTCAAGCCGCTGCTGGAGAAGCACGCGCTGTCCCCCGAAGAGGTCGCCAAGCGCGCCGCCCAGCGCATCAGCCCCGAAGAGGTCCGGCGCGTCCTTGTCAGCGGCAAGTGCCCCTCGATGCGCGTGGCCTTCCACATCGCCGACGCCCTGGGCGAGGACGTGAACAAGATCATGGATTAGCATCCCCCGACTCCCCTTCTGCTTGTGAGGAAGGCTTGAAATGGCCCGCGCCGGGATCGTTGTCGCCGTGCTTCTGGTCCTCAGTTTCGGCGTCATAGGCTTTCTCTCCCATCAACAGTCGCTCGTGAACCGATTCTGGGAGACGGGCGATTCTGCCGCCGCCCGGCGGGAGGCCGGCCGGGCCTCGGCCGCCGCGTCGGTCGTCGGCGTGGCGCTTCTCCTGATGGGTTTCTTCGCCGACTATGCCGCGCGCAACGGGGCGCCCCGCGCGGGTCCGCGCCTGGCCGGCGGCCTGGCGATGGCGGCGGCGGCGGTCTCCCTTTACTGGGGCGCCAAGATGTACGCGCAGACGCGTATTCGTCCGCCGGCGCTCAAGGAACTCACTCCGGCCGAACGCGAGTCCCTTCGCTTCATGATGGACGACGCGGTATGGCTCCGCAAACTCGGTCTCAGCCAGGAGGCGCGCGCGCGCCTGGATGAGGTCCTGGCCATCTCCCCGCTGGAGGAGTCGGCCATCAGGCTCCTCTTCAATATCGAGGGCGCCGACAAGGTGCGCGCCGCGATCCTTCAGCCCCGCGAGACGTTCCCGCCCGAACCCGCGGCCGAAGGCGCGAAAACGGCCCGCCCCAGGGCGACGCCGCCGCGCGGCATGGTGGTCGTTCCCGCCGGCAATTTCATCTACCAGAACGGCCGGCGCGTCTTTCTGCCGGAATTCGTCATGGACAAGTTCGAGGTCACCAACGCCGATTACGCGGAGTTCCTGCAGGCCGTGCGCCAAAACGGCGATGCGCCGTTCCGCCACCCGCTCCAGCCGCCGGGCAAGGACCACGCGCCCCGCTACTGGCCCAACGGCGCCGGCGAACAGGGCGACGACCTGTTTTTCGCAGCCGACCTGCCCGTCGTCGGCGTGGACTGGTTCGACGCCTGGGCCTACGCCAAGTGGGCCGGCAAGCGCCTTCCCACGGAGGCCGAATGGGAGAAGGCGGCTCGCGGTCTCAAAGGCGCCGTCTATCCCTGGGGCGACGAATGGGACGCCCGCCGCACGAATTCCCCCGAACGATTTTCGCAGTTCGCGAGCCTTCGCGGCGGACATCCGGCCGAGACGCTCATGCGCTGGGCCAACTGGTGTTTCACCTCCCAGGGCCGCAAGAGCCTCCTCGCGGAGCGCGCAACGCTGCCCGGCGAATCCATCCGGGGCGATCTCAGCGACTTCGGCGCGCGGAACATGGCCGGCAATGTGCGCGAATGGACCGCCGACCGCTATGCCATCGTCCTGCGCCCGACCGCGAAGGCCGCGCAGGACCAGCCGCCGCAGGAGCCGGCGCCCCTGGAGGTGGCGATCACGCGGGGCGGTTCCTGGCTCTACGGCGGCGCCGCCCACACCAACATGCACCGCAGCGCCGCGCGGCTGACGGACCGGAACGGCTTCGTCGGCTTCCGGTGCGCGAAGTAGACAGACATTGTCCGTTGTGCCGTTCATCTTGGTCTCTATATGAGAGGAGGGTGCAATGGCTGGGAAGACTCTGATGGTGGCGTTGGTCCTGATGGCGCTGGCCGCCCCCGCTGTCTGGGCGGGCAAGGACAAGAAGATTGCCGAGGCCGATGTGCCCAAGGCCGTCATGGATGCCGTCAAAGCGGTTATCCCCCAGGCCGAGTTCGTCTCCGGCGAGGTGGAGACTCACCGCAAACGAGGGACCGTCTATGAGCTCAACGTGCGCGACGGCAAGGGCATGATTCATCTCCACGTCACGGAGGCCGGCAAGATCACGCGTCTGACGCGCGACTACCGCTGGGAAAAGAGCATCCCCTTCGAGGAGGTCCCGCCCGCGGTCAAGGCCACGCTTCAGAAGATTCGCCCGGACGCGAAGATTCTCGAGGTAGATCTGGGCCGCCACCATGACCGGATCGTGTACGAGATCGAGATCCGGACCGGCACGCGGGTCGAGGAGCTTGTCATCACCGAAGGCGGGGATCTGCTGAAGCTCGAAGAAGAGGACGATTGACCGGCGGCGCGGGCCTCATCGCTTGGACGCGGCGGCGAGCGGGCGGACAAAGTCTGCGACGCGGGCGGCCAATTGCCGCGGCGGCAGGTCGCAGGCCTTTTCAATCTCCCGCACGATGGCGCTGCCGACGATGACGCCGTCGGCATGGGCGGCGGCGGCCCGCACCTGTTCGGGCGTGGACACGCCGAAGCCGAGGCAGGCCGGCTTGTCGGAAAGCCGCTTGATGGACTCGAGGTACTCGACCACGTCGTCGGGCAGCCTGTCGCGGGCGCCCGTGATCCCCGTGACCGCGACGCAGTACAGGAATCCCTCCGACAGCGCCGCGATGCGCTTGCGGCGCTCCGGCGGCGTGGTCGGCGCGATCAGGAACACGATGCGGAGATTATGGTCGCGCCCGGACGCCGCGACCCGCTCGCCTTCCTCGATGGGCAGGTCCGGGATGATCGCGCCGTCCACGCCGGCGTCCTGCGCCGTCTTGATGAACGCCTCGACCCCCAGCCGGTAGACCAGGGTGTACGAGATCATGAAGACGAGCGGGATTTCGGAGCGGCGCCGTATCCGGCGAACCGTGTCGAAGGCCTGTTCGATCCGCGCGCCGCGGCTGAGCGCCCGCGTGTAGGAGGCCTGGATCACCGGCCCGTCGGCGATGGGGTCGGAGAACGGGATCCCGAACTCGATGAGGTCCGCGCCGGCCCGGTCGAATTCCAGGACGAGGTCGTGCGTCGCCTCGAAGCCGGGGTCTCCGGCCGTCAGAAAGGGCATGAACGCCGCCTGCTTCTTCCGGCGCAGGGCGGCGAACGTCGCGTCTATCCGGTTCACGTGTCGTTTCCTCGCTTGTCCGTCGCAGGAGAGATTGGTTCCACCGCAGGATTGTACATGCGCGGCGGAGAGGCGACAAGGCTTTTTCGGCGGATGAAAGCGACCGGGGCTTGGCCCCGCGGCAGAACCGAGACCGGGAGCCTCATGACTCCGATGCAGCGAAGGCAATTTCTCAAGACCGTCGGGGCGTGTGCGGCGGCCTGGCCGCTGGCGTGCGCCGCCGTAGAAAAAGTCGGAAACGGGCGGCAACCGGCGCGGCTTCCCCGCGGATATCTGATCGTCCAGGGCGTGGCGACCTACAACGTCTCGCGCTACGGCGCGATCAGCGCCGTCGAGGAGGCCGAGAAACTTTTTCCGCAGCTTCAGGGGCGCCTCGACGCGGTCGAGTTCGAGTCGCTCTTCTTCGGCGACCACGATTTGCGCGCCCATGAGACCATCGCCAGGGCGGCCGTCGCGCACGGGGTGGACCTCTGGATGTCCACCTTCAGGCTTTTGGGGCGCGTGCGCTCCTTCGGCCCCATACGCCCGGAGTTCCAGGCGCACGTGATGGAACCCGACGGGCGCATCGTGCCCGCCGAGACCGGCGAGCCGGGCCAGAAACCCCTGCCCCTCTTCGACGTCCTCAACCCTGAGGCCGTCGAGTGGTTCCTGCAGGAATATCGGCGCAAGTACTACTCGCGCATGACGGGTCTTTTGTCCGGAGTCTTCTTCAACGAGGACTGTCTTTCCTACCTCGCGAAATGGCATAACCACCGCCGTTACGACTACTGGCGCAACGCGGCCTTCAGTCCCCGCGTGCTCGCGCTGTGGCGGGAGTATTGCCGCGAACGCGGCGTGACGCACGACGGCAAGCTCCTTGACCGATTTCCCGTGCACGACCCCCGGATGACCGCCGGCGGCGGCCCGACCGTGTACTGCCCCGGCCATGATGTGCCGGAGACCATCGAGGCCGGGCAGCGTTTCGTGGACCTGCCGCGCGCCAAAGGGGTCTGGCATCACTGGTACGACTTTACGTGCGGGCTTTTCCTGGAGAACTGGATCGGGCGCATGGCGAGCGCGGCCAATGAAGCGAATCGCGCCGAACGCGGCTGGAAGGGCGTGATGTACTTCGGCCTGCATCAGTGGAGCCTGCCTTACGAACAGATTCGGGACCCCGACTTTGCGGTCCCCAAGATCCATCGCTGGGGGGCGTGGGGGCGGCAGCGGGGCGTGGACCTCCAAAGGCTGGCGGCCCATCCGGAGGTGGACATCATCATCTGCGAGACCTATCCGCCGATCGCCGCCAACCTCGAAGGCTTCGTGGCCGAGTTTGCGCGCATCACGCGCGACGCCGGCAAGACGTACGGCGTGATGCTCCACCGCGACGACAATTGGGCCTTGAAGCTCGACGAGGAGCCGCTGCGCTGGGCGCTCATCGAGAAACACCGGCCCGACGTCATCGCCCGCTACCCGCTCCGCCACATGCTCGAAACCGACCCACTCTACAGCCGCGAAGGCGAGAAAATGTTCGCCGAGGGCCTCTCCCGTTACCGAAAAGATGTAAAATAGAACGGATATCGCGAGACCGCGTTCCGCAAGACCGGAGGCGCAAGACGGCATGGCAGATCACCCGCGAAAAGACCACGAAAATTCGAACATGGATTCCGTTCTGGGCGTCATTTTGGGCGGCGGGCGCGGGACGCGTCTGTATCCGCTGACGAAGTACCGCTCCAAGCCCGCCGTGCCGCTGGCGGGCAAGTACCGTCTCATTGACATCCCTATCTCCAACTGCATCAATTCAAACATCCGCCGCATCTACGTCCTGACCCAGTTCCACTCCGTGTCGCTCCACCGCCACGTGACGCAGATCTACCACTTCGACCCCTTCTCGCGCGGCTTTGTGGACATCCTGGCCGCGCAGCAGACCCTCACGGGCGAGGTCTGGTATCAGGGCACCGCCGACGCCGTCCGCCAGAACCTGCGCTATTTCGCCGATCCGCACACGAGCCATGTGCTCATCCTTTCCGGCGACCAGCTCTACCAGATGGACTTTCGCAGGCTCTTTGACCATCACAAGGAGACGGGAGCGCAGATCACGATCGCGGCCCTGCCCGTCGCGCGGGAGGACGCCTCGCGCTTCGGCCTGCTCCGGACCGGCTCCGACGGGCGTATCACGGAGTTTTTCGAAAAGCCCAGGGACCCCAGTGTCCTCGACGCGCTCGCCGTGTCGCCGGAGGCCTTCCGGAGTATGGGGGTGGCCGCCGAGGGCAAGACGCACCTGGCCTCGATGGGTATCTACCTGTTCGACGCCGACGCGCTCTCCAAGTTGCTGTCCGAGTCCTCCAAAACAGACTTCGGCAAGGAGATCATCCCCGACGCGATCAAGGCGATGCGCGTTTTCGCCGACGTCTTCAGCGGATACTGGGAGGACATCGGCACGATCGAGGCGTTCCACCGCGTCAACCTGGAATTTGCCTCGCCCCGTCCGCAGTTCGATTTTTACCGGCTCGAAGCGCCGATGTACACGCGCTCGCGCTTTCTGCCGGCCTCGAGGATTGTTTCCTGCTCGCTCAAACACACGCTCCTGGCCGACGGGTGCCTCGTGGAGGACGCGCAGTGCGAGAACGCCGTCGTGGGGATCCGCTCCATCATCCGCGCCGGCGCGCAAGTCCGGGACACGGTCATCATGGGGGCCGATTACTTCGAGTCGGAGGCGGACAAGGAGCGCAGCGCCCGCGCGGGACAGCCCCTGGTCGGCATCGGCCGCAACGCCGTCATACGCAAGGCGATCATTGACAAGAACGCCCGCATCGGCGACAACGTCGTCATCGAGAACCGCCAGGGCCACAAGGACTTCGACGCCCCCAACTACAGCATCCGCGACGGCATCGTCATCGTGCCGAAGAATGAGACCATACCGGCGGGCAGCGTCATCTGAGGCGTTCACGAGGAGATTCCGGGGGGCTGTCCCCCCGGCGGCCTTTTTCCAGGGGGAGGATACATTATGGAGACCTGGCCGCGTTGCCTGATCCTGCTTACGGTTCTGGCGATCTTGAACGGGGGCGTTCCCG
>CAYPFP010000131.1:0-14141 GCA_964409935.1 uncultured Planctomycetota bacterium
CCAACGAGAGTTTGCCTTCATGAAGCCACCCCCTGAAGAATGGGTAAACTCCAGAGACAGCGCACTTGACAAGATCGCCCGAAGTGATATGATCATAGCATGGCGTGGACGGAGCGGTTCAGCCGGGGCGGGGGGCGGCACGGCCTCGCTTGTAGGCATGGCCTTCGGAGACGTTTCCTGACAGGGAGCCACAAGGCTCATGGACATAACGGACCTGTTGACTTTCACAAAGAACGCCGGCGCCTCGGACCTCCATTTGAGCGCGGGGATCGAGCCGATGATCCGCATAGACGGGCGGATGAAGCGGATTGACGCCCCCCCCTTGACCAAGGACGAGATCCACGATCTCATCTACGACATCCTGACCGACGAGCAGCAGGCGGCCTTTCAGGAAAAGCTCGACCTCGACTTCGCGATTGAGCTGGAGAATGTCGCGCGGTTCCGGGTGAATGTCTTCGTGCAGTACCGCGGAGAAGCGGCGGTCTTTCGAGTGATCCCCACCAAGATCAAGTCTTTCGACGAGCTGGGGCTGCCGCGCGTGCTCACGGAGTTTGCCACCCGCGACAACGGTCTGGTGCTGGTGACAGGCCCCACGGGCAGCGGCAAGAGCACGACACTGGCCGCCATGCTGGACCTGATCAACTCGCACCAGGAAAAACATGTGATTACGGTGGAAGACCCCATCGAGTTCCTCCACGAAAGCAAGAAGTGCCTGATCAATCAGCGCGAGGTCCATCGCCATACGCACTCTTTCGCCACCGCGCTGCGGAGCGCCCTGCGCGAGGACCCGGATGTCATTCTGGTCGGAGAATTGCGCGATCTGGAGACGACCCAGTTGGCCGTCACGGCGGCGGAAACGGGCCATCTGGTCTTCGGCACCCTGCACACGAACAACGCCGCGAAGACCCTCGACAGGCTGGTTGACATCTTCCCCAACGAACAGCAGGAGCAGATACGGTCCATGGTCTCGGAGTCCATCCAGGGGATCATCGCCCAGGTCCTGCTGCCTCGGATCGGGAGCGGCCTGGCGCCAGCGGTCGAGGTCATGGTGGCCACGCCGGCCATCCGCAATCTGATCCGCGAGGAGAAGACGTACCAGATACCGTCCATCATCCAGACGGGCGGCAGGCTGGGGATGCAGACGATGCGCCAGTCCATTGAAACTCTGGTGGCCAGGGGCATAGTAAGCAAGGAATACCTGCCCAAGGAGGCAGATACAGGCGCGGAGCCGTCCGGCTTGCCGCCGGGAGCACGGCCGGGACGCGCCCCAGGCGCGAGCGCCTCTCTCGACGCCTTCCAGACCTGGCAGGAGAGAACCCGAGGCCGGTAAGAGGTGGAACCGCGCGCCATGAACAAGATTGACCAGTACCTGATCTGGATGACCCAGCAGCAGGCTTCCGACCTTTACCTGGTGGCGGGGCGTCCGCCGACCATCAAGGTGCAGGGCAAGCACATCGCTTTCGGCAACCAAGCCCTAACTCCCGCCGAACTGATGGACATGGCGCTGGCGGTCTGCAACGAGGAGCAGAAGAAGGAGTTCCTCAGAACGCACGAGATGAACCTGGCCTACTCCGTGGCCGGGAGCGGCCGATACCGAATCAACTTCTATCAACAACGAGGGACGCCGGCCATCGTGGTGCGGTACGTGCGGCACGAGATTCCCACCCTTCGGGAACTGGGGCTGCCGACCGCCGTGGCCGAAGTCGCCATGCTGAAGCAAGGCCTCGTGCTGGTGACAGGCCCGACCGGTTCGGGCAAGACCACAACGATCGCTTCCATGATTGATATACGGAACTCGAACAGCGTGGGGCATATCATCACGATTGAGGACCCGATCGAGTTTATTCACCGGCACAAGAAGTCCATCGTCACACAGCGCGAGATCGGCATTGACACCGACTCGTTCCCCGAGGCCCTTCGCAACGCCGTGCGACAGGCGCCCGATGTGATCCTCATCGGCGAGCTGCGCGACCTGGAGAGCGTTCAAGCCGCCATTCACTTTGCCGAGACCGGGCACCTCGTGCTGGGCACCCTGCACTCCAACACCACGGAGCAGGCCATCGAACGCATTCTCAACTTCTTCCCGACCTCGGCAGCGGAACAGGTCCTCCAGCAGATATCCATTGAACTGGCCGCCATCGTCGGCCTGCGCCTTGTGCAGCGGGCCGATGGGAGCGGGCGTTGCGCGGCGTACGAAATACTGCTGGCCACGCCGCGCCTCCGCGAGTTGATCGGGCGGGGGGAACTCGGCGAGTTGAAGGCCACGGTCGCCGCCAGCACGCAGGAAGGCTGCATCACCTTCGACCAGTGCCTCTATGACCTGTACAAGCGGAGCGTCATCACGGAGGAGGAGGCCCTTCGCTGGGCCGACAGCCCGAACAATCTCCGCCTCAAGATCCGGATGGAAAAGAGCGCCGCCGGGGCGGGGGCCTCGGATGCCATGGCGAAGATTCGACTGTCCAGAACGGACTGAAGCGCGAACAGAGGCTTGCGCAGCCGCGCCGCGGCGCAAGCGCCACACGTGCGAGAACTGTTGCGTCTTGACTAACCCACACGGATAGCCCAGGTGCGAGCACTCACACTTATCGCTTCGGCGTTCCTGCCGGGAGCGGGACACATTGTCGTCGGCAAACAGCTCAAGGGGGTGCTTCTTGCCTTGGGGTACACCCTGGCCCTCATGACGGCCCTCTTCCGCATGTTCGTGGTTTGGCCGGAGGGATCGGTGTTGGCCGACGCCGGTTTCTTGGCGGCCGCGGGGGCGTGCCTGGTCTTGTGGATATGGGCGTTCGCGGGCGCCTACGACACGGCGATCGGGCTGCGCCGCTCCGCCTCGCGCGAAGAGGTGGACAAGCATTTCCGCGATGGGGCGGTCCAGTACCTGCGCGGGAACCTTCTGGAAGCCGAACGCCTACTTTCCCTGGCCGCGAGGCTGGCGCCGCGGGACGTGGACGTGCGCATGCACTTGGCGAGGGTTTACCGGAACCTGGGCATCCGAGGCAAACAGCGCCGCCTCCTGCGCAAGTGCCGCGCGCTCGACGCGGACGGGAAATGGGCGGCGGAGATCGAGGAAGCCCTCAACGAGAGCGACGAATAGAACGGGCTGCGCCAAGGGATGGCGGCCGTTGCTCATCCTCTTCCCCGCGTGTCGCCGTCTTCTAACAATTGCGGAGAGATCGTCCAACATGGCCAAAGAGACGACTTACGCCGAGTCGGGTGTCAACCTCGAGGTCGCCGCGCAATTCAAGAAGAGCATTCTGCATCATCTGCACCGCACCTACGGACCCAGAGTCATTGACAACCCGGGCGGCTTCGGGGGACTTTTCTCGCTCGATTCCACAACCAAGCTTCTGGCGCGCAACTACCGCCGGCCGGTGTTGGTGGCTTCCACCGATGGAGTGGGCACGAAGCTCAAGATCGCCGTCATGATGGACAAACACGACACCGTGGGCATTGACCTGGTGGCGATGAGCGTGAACGACATCCTCGTGCAGGGAGCGGAGCCGCTTTTTTTCCTCGACTACATCGCCTGCGACAAGATCGTGCCGGAACGCCATCTTCAGATCGTCAAGGGCGTCGCCGACGGCTGCGTCGCGGCCGGCTGCGCGCTTCTGGGCGGGGAGACGGCGCAGATGCCGGGGATGTACGCCGAAGGCGAATACGACCTGGCGGGTTTTGCGGTGGGGGTGTGCGATCGCAGCCGCCTGATCACGGGGGCGTGGGTCGAGGCCGGAAACGTTATCATCGGCCTGCACTCTTCGGGCCTCCACTCGAACGGATACTCGCTCGTGCGCAAGGCCCTCTTCGAGCAGGCCGGCATGAAGGTCACCGATCAGGTGCCGGAGCTTGGGACGACGCTGGGCGAGGAGCTTTTGAGGCCCACCCGGATTTACGCCAACGCCATCATGAGGTTGCTGCGCTACTACCGGCGCAAGCGCGTAATCCACGCCATCGCCAACATCACGGGAGGAAGTTTTGCCAAGAACATCCCGCGCGTGTTGCCGGACAAGTGCCAGGCCGTGGTGAGGCGGGGGAGCTGGGACGTTCCGCCCATCTTCCATGTCGTACAGAAAGCCGGCAACGTTTCCCAGGAGGAGATGTACCGCGTCTTCAACATGGGCATCGGCATGGTTGTCATCGTGCCGGAGTACTATGCCGACGCCGTCTTGCGGACCTTGAGGCGCGCAAAGCAGCCGGCGAGCGTCATCGGGGAAACAAGAAGCGGAGAAAAGCAGGTCGTCTTCGCGTAAGGCGCGCGCCGGAGAGATTCAGCCCCGCACTCGCGTCACCGCCACATCGAAGGCCGGATAGACCCAGGAAGGATAGATGTTCCTGAGCATCTTGCCGGCGTCGCCCCAGGGGGTGCCGTCGTGTTCCTGCATCACCTGTTCCATGGCCTTGCGGGCCTGTTCCCATTCCTTCATGCCGCGCTGGCCGGTGTGCGGTTCCTTCAACCCGGAGTTGTAGCCGATGGCGTAGTAGTTGAACTTCTGGTTCGGCTTGGGCTTGGGATAGCCCTTGCGCTGGACCTCGCGCAGGACGGCCAGGTACTCGCGGAGCGTGAAACGCATCCGGTAAAGCTGACCCAACATGAGGTCAAAATTGGCCTCCCACCGTTTCTTGGCGAACTTTTCGACGCTCTTGCGAGCGCGCAGGACCTCCATCTCGTCAATAGCGCCCTCGACGAACTTGAGGGCTCTCTCTCCTCGCGAGACAGCGTCCCGCGTTTCTTCCCGCAGTTTATCCAACTGCCACAGCGAACCCGGGGGCGCGACTTTTCCCCACTCGTCAATGATCTTCCGGATGGTGGTGCGAATCTTGCTCTTGCCGTTGCGGTCCCGGTACTCGGCGGGCAGGACCCATTCGGGCTTGAACTTGTCAATCTTCTCCTCGTCGTAAGCGGAGGGCACTTCGCTGAGGACGAAGAAGATGCCCTTGGTCATCTCGGCCATCGTGCTCATGGTGTAACAGCCGTAGCCGGACCCCATCTGGCCGGGACCGCGGTGCGGGTTCCAGCGCCAGTCGGTATGGAAGAATTCCAGTTGGCACGACTCGATGCCCCGCTGCGCCCAAAACCACGGACCGACGCGCTCGCCCTTGGAGTCGCGCAGCCATTCGAAGGCGTTGCTTTGCTGGAATTGCGACTCGCGCCCGAAGATGAAAAGCCGCGCCTTGGCCGTTTGCATCGCCGTCAGCGCTTCCAGATAGGCCTTCTCGTTGCGGGCGTCGTTGCCTTCCTCGTCTGAGACCACGATGACGAACATCTTCTTGCCCAGCGGGCCGAGGGTCCTCATGGTGAACGTTATCGCCGCGCAAACGTTCTCGATGCCCGTGTCATCCACCTTGACCTTCTTGACGCTCTCGACTACATCCTCGATCTTGTCGGTAGGCTGGAGCCAGAGGGTGGGCTTGGCGCTGTAACTGACCACGGCCCACTTGAGCCGCGCCACCTCGCGCGGTTTCATCTCCTTGCGCAGATCGCCCACCACGCGGTTGATCTTCTGCATGATGATCTTGCGGTCTTCGAGCAGGCTCTTGGTCTCGTCGAAGAGCAGACAGACCAGCAGGTCGTTGCGTTGGATCTCGCGGACGATGTCCTCGGCGAGTTTGTCCATAACCGACTCATAGTCGTAAGGCTTGCCTGCGCCCACGGTGCTGGTGAAAAGTCCGGTCCCCGCCTGTCCGCCGCTGCCGAAGGTGGGGAAGAATCCGCCGCCGCCCTTGTCGATCATGCGCGTGATATCCTGCACGCTGGGGGCCTCGATGGCCAGCACGGGGGCATTCACCTGCACGTCTGCAATGACGGCGGCCACCTGCGTCTGCACGGGGGCGCCTGCCATCGGCCCGCCGCTCTTCTCGGTCACATCGTCCGTAAGAACTTCCTTGCGCACGGGAACTTCGGAGCGGTCCTCCAGTTCGACCAGCGGAGTCTCGATGATGATCTTGCGTTTGGGGGGCTGAATGGTGGCGAATGTGACAAACGTCAGGAGGATGATGACGACGAGGTGCACCACCGCAGACACGAGCCACCAGGGCGCTTGCGTCACCACTTCCTGGACCTGATGCTGAATGCCGAAGGACTCTGCTGCAGCCACTGTCCGTCCTCCTGCCGGGGAAACCGGATCTCTGCCTTCCCGTTTGAAGCCCGACTATAACAGGAAGATTGGCCTTATCCTCTCGGCCGCGTCGGCTGAACGTCGAAGGCGGGGAATATCCAAATGGGCGCCGTTGTCCTCTTCTCGAACTTGGCGACCTCCGACCAGGGCGTGCCGTCGTACTCGACGATGACCTGCTCCAAAGCCTTCTTGGCCTGATCCCACTCCTTGAGGCCGCGCTGGCCCGTGTGCGGCTCCGTCAAACTGGTGTTGTAGAGGATGCGGTAGTAGTTGAACTTCTGGTTTGGCTTCGGCTTCGGGAAGCCCTGCGTGCGGGTGTTGCGCAACACGACCAGGTAATCGCGCAGGAGGAAACGGAACTTGTAAAGCTCGGCCAGCACCAGGTCGAAGTTGGCCTGCCAACGCTGCTTCTGGAATTTCTCAAGCCCTTTGCGGACGCGCAAGACCTCCAGTTCGTCAATGGCGCCCTCGACGAACTTCAGGGCCTTCTCGCCCTTGGTAACGGCCTCATCGCGCTCCTTTTTCAACTGGTCAAGCTGCCAGAGCGACGGCGGCGGGTCCACCTTGCGCCATTCGTCAATCACCTTGCGGAGCGTCAAGCGCACCTTGCTCTTGGCGTTGCGATCATCGTACTCGGCCGGCGTAACCCATTCCGGCTTGAACTTGTCAATCTTCTCCTCGTCATAGGGGGACGGCACTTCGCTGAGGATGAAGAAGACGCCCTTGGTCATCTCGGCCAAGGTCGTCATGGACCAGCAGCCGAAGCCAGACCCCACGAGGCGCTCGCCCCGATGGTGGTTGAAGAGCCAGTCGGTGTGGAAGAATTCCTGCTTGCAGGACTCGATCCCGCGCATGGCCCAGAACCAGGGTCCGACGCGCTCGCCCTTCGAATCGCGCAACCACTCGAAGGCATTGGGCTGCTGGAACTGGGCCTCCCGCCCGAATACGAACAGCTTGGACTTCGAGTTCTGCAGGTCCGCCACGGCCGACAGGAACGCCTTGTCGTTGAGGGTGTCGTTGCCTTCCTCATCGCTGACGACCACGAAATACATTTTCTTGCCCAACGGCGCCAGCGTCTTCACGCCGTAACTAATGGCGGCGCAAACGTTCTCCACGCCGCTTTCGTCTATCTTGATCTTCTTGACGCTTTCCAGCACATCGTCAATATTGTCGGTGGGCTGAAGCCACAGAGTCGGCTTCTGAGCATAGCTGATGACGGCCCATTTCAGGCGGGCCGCTTCCCGGGGTTTGAGTTCCTTGCGCAGATCGGCCACCACGCGGTTAATCTTCTGCATGATGATCTTGCGGTCTTCCAGCATGCTCTTGGATTCGTCGAAAAGGAGCACGACGAGCAGGTCGTTGCGCTGGATTTCCTTGACGATGGATTCGGCCATGTTGTCCATGACGTCGTCATAGGTCATGCCGATGCGGCTGGCGCCGATCTTCATCGAGATGAGGCCGGTGCCCTGGCCGCCCGGACCGAACGTGTTCGGCATGAACCCGAAGCCTCCCCGGTCCACCAGTTTGCTCAACTCGTTGGCGTTGGGGGCCTCGATAGCCAGCACGGGGGCGTTCGTCTGCACGTCGGCGACGACGGCGGCCACGCGGGTCTCGACCGGACTTCCGCCGGCAAACTGCACGCTCTCCTGCTTGTCCTCCGTGAGGACATCGGTCTTGACGGGGGGCGCAACGCGCTCCTCGAGCTGTTCCAAAGGCGTCTCGATGATGATCTTCTTCCTTGGCGGCTCTATGGTCGAGAAGGTGACAAAGGCCAACAGGATGATGATGACGATGTGCACCACCGCGGAGCATAGCCACCACGGCGCCTGGGACACAATGGCCTGTGTTTCCTCAACGATCCAGCTTGGGGATCCTTCGTTCGCCATGCTGCTGTCACACGGACGTCTCGGCGTCCATGCATCCTCCAGTGAATTGCCTCGTATCTGCCTTCACGACTGAGCTGCCGCCCTCAAGCCGGGCCTGCCTGTTCTCGATTCGACGACCAGTCGTCGGCCCGGGCCGGAAACCCACACTCGCGAACCCTACGGCTGCGCCGGTTGCGCGAAGGCCACCTTGGTGAACTTGTTCTTCGCGCAAAGGTTGAACGCCTGAACGACATAGTCATACGGCACGTCCGGCTTGACGTCCAGCGTCACTTCGGCGTCCGGAATCTGCCGCTGCAAGAGAAAGAGCTTCGTGCCCAGGGCGCTCAGCCCGCCGACGGGCTGGTTGTTCACGATCACGCGGACCTGGTTGCCGGGGTAGTCAATGCCGATCACCACCTTGTCAATCTTCGGCGCCTGGGCGCCCGCGACCGCCTTGCCGGCCTTGGGCAGGTTGGCCGACAGCGCGCCTTCCTCCTGCGGGAATTTCAGGTTGACCACGAAGAAGATGATCAGGAGAAAGACCACGTTGATCATCGCCGTCAGGTTCAACTGAAATTCTTCATCTTCGCCCGCCGTTACACCGCCACGAGCCATTGTCTAACCTCCAAGAATCCACACGCCTACGCGCGGACTGATCTGCGCAAGACCGTCGAGGGTCAGCCGGCGCGCCGAGGCTGGTCCTCGGCCTCCGGCATGATCACCTGCAGCTTGACCTTCCACAACTTGAGTCTCTGGCATTCGAGGATAAGCTGTTGAACATACTGGAACTTCATGCGCCGGTCGGCACGGATGACAAGGGAGCGTTCAGAGAAACCGCCGGCCTTCTCCCTCTTGCTCTCGGCCTGCTCGCGCAGGACGGCCCGGAACTGAGGGGAGTTGATGGCCAGAGGAGCGCCGGCCACCATGGCCATGCCGTCGGCCGTCAGGTTGACCATCCAGCGATCCATTTCCTCCCCTTCTTCGGGACTGGCCATGTCGGCCAGCGGGAGTTGGATCTCCTGCGCGCGCTCCACGCGCGAAATCTCGTTGCAGCTCAGCAGGAAGATGAGGAGTGTGAAGCACAAGTCAATCAAGGGCGTCATGTCCACCTTGCTGGCCTCTGCGCCCTTGCCTCGGGTTACTCTCATGGTGCGCCTCCATCATGTCCTTATTCACAAATACGCACTCAGGCGCCCCACATGCCTGAACCTCCTGCACACAGCTGCGCCCACTACTTGGGACGCCGCCCGTTCGCCGGCGGTTCCGCCTTTCGTGCGTTTACGGCCGCGCCGAATCCGGCTTCTGTTACGACTGCCCGCCGGATTGCGGCGGCTGGGCCGGCCTTACTCCCGGAGGTGCGACCGGAGGTACGCCGGCGGCCCTGGCGGCCGAAGGCAGCGGGCCGACGCCCGGCATCGCCGCGCCGGGGGCTGCGCCGCTCACCACTCGCAGGCCCTTCAGGGGCGACATCAGTTCTTCGGTCACCACGCCCAACTGCAGGAACATGCGGGTCACGCGGTTCTTGAGCATGGTGAAAGCGAACACGTTCGGAATGGCGACCACCAGGCCGAGCACCGTCGTGATAAGGGCTTCCTGGATACCGGACGCCAACTGCGCGGGCTTGACGGCGCCCATGGCGGTGGCGATCTCGTTGAATGTGCGCACCATGCCCGTCACCGTTCCGAGCAGTCCCAACATGGGGCCGACGTTCGCGATCATGCCGAAGAGCGAAATGCCGGTGTTGTGCTTGAGCACTTCCTCTTCGCCGACTTCCTGCATGATCTCGACGGCGTCCTCATAGCCGTGGCGCAATTCGCCCAATCCGGCGCCCATCATCTTGGCCAGAGGCGACTCATCGGTCTTGCAGAAGTCAATGGCCTCCTTGATCTTCTTCTGGCTGATGAGCTGCTCCAACGTGTCAATGACGCGCGGGGGGATCAGCGTGCTTCGTCGCAGCGCAAAGACGTGCTTGAAGATCAGCGCCACCGTGGCCACCGACAGGCCCAGGATGACGAAGCCGACGGGGCCGCCCCATTTCAACATCTGGATCAACGTAACCTTTTGCGCTTGCTGCGTCTCGGCTGCTCCCGCGGCCGGCGCGGCGGCGGCCTCGGGTGCGGCCGGCGTGGTTTCCGGCGCCGGCGGGGCCTGACCGTACGCCACCATCGCCAGGGTCAACGGCACCCACAGCGCAAAACTCAGCAAAATGCCTTTCTTCGCACCTGACATGCCAAACACTCCTTTCCTCCCTGTATCACAGAACGACCAAAAACGGTGACTGACGTTTGTGGAACGGCCACAAGGCGTGCGTCCAAACGATTAGTACGCTTGAAGGTTTTATAATCGGGAAGCCAAGCGTTTTCAAGCAAAAAAGCTGAATTTTAACTTGCCTTTGGGGCCGCGCCCCGAAAACGCCGCCGCAAACGACAGAATGCTCCCCTCCCCCTATTTGACTTTAGACGCTTCCGCGCAAAGGCAGGTTCCACAAATCCGCATTTTTCTCGGAGAAATTCCCGCTGGGAACGATCCCTTTCCCACCGAACTATCGCCCGCCTTCGGCTGGCCGTCGCTCTTGCTCGGGCGGGGCGATGGGCGTTCCAGGCGGGAACCGACCCGCGCCGTTCGGGCGCGGCAATCGTCCCGCGACGATGTCGTCGTAGTGGGGGTTGGGCGTCGGCATACGCGCCCCGACCTCGCCCCGCCAGGACGCCAGCTTGTCCCGGAGTTCCGACGTTATCTGCGGGAAATCCATTGCGCGGTCGAAGGTCTCCGAGGGTCCTGTTGCCGGCCGCGGATCAGACGAATGGCTTCATCCGTGAGTCGGTCGGTCATGTACTCGCCCGGCCGCGACTGCTCCAGACCGGGGAAAGTCGAGCCGTCGCGCCCGACCCAGGGCGCAAAGTAAACCGTCGGGATGTGATACAGGCCGCCGTGATGGTTCCCCCCCACGTTGACCTCGAAACCGTGGTCTGTAGGCATGCTGCCCTCGGCCTTGCCGCCGAGATGCCACTTGCCGACGTGCCAGGTCTGATAGCCCGCCTCGCGCAGGGCTGAAGCGATGGTGCGCTCGGTGCGGGGCAGGTGAAAATGGTACGGGGCGCCGAACATGCGGCCCACGGCGTTGCCGGCGATGAAGTTCGTGATGCCCACGCGCGCCGGAGCGCGGCCCGTCAGCACCGAGGCGCGGGCCGGCGAGCACACCGGGCTGGCGGCGTAGCCGCTCGTGAAGTTCACGCCCTCGGCGGCCAGCTGGTCTATGTTGGGGGTTTCGTAAAACGAGGACCCCGTGCAGCCCAGGTCGCGCGCGCCCATGTCGTCAATAAGGATGACGATAATGTTCGGTTGTCTCATACCCGGCACCTCGAACAAAAGTCTGGAACCGATTCCTCATTGCCCCGCCTGGGCCGGAGTCTGCGGCGCCTGGTAGCCGGGCGCCGCGACCTCAAAGGTCAGCGACTCCGCCAGCGCCCGGTTGCCGGCCTCCGCCAGGAAGGCGGCGGCAGTCTGTTTTTCCGCAGGCCCGTCGTCCTTCCATCCCGCGAGCGTCACGTATTTCATCTCGAGCCATTCGCAGGTCACAGGGCCTCCCTGCCACGAATGGTCTTTCGCTTTCAGCCGCTCTTTCTGACCATGCTCCCCGAAGGCCAGGCGGTAAATCCGCTCGTCGAAAGGGGCGAGCCACGGGCACAGGTACCGCTGATCGGCCCGCCGTCCGTCCACCCTGGCCCACGCGGGATTCTCAAAATCGCCATTCCAGCAGGCGCCCACCTGCGTCTTGACGAAGCGCGACATGTCTCTTTTGTCGAAGACCAGGCCGCGCTCGTAGAGCAACACGGCCTGGGACGCCGACAGGGCGTAGTATCCTCCGCGATGCTCCGGCCCGATCCAGTGTTTCCATTTCGCCGGCGAGTTCGGATCAATGTCCCAGGGGCCGGCGGGATCCCAGTAGTTCCAGGTGTAGCGGTCGTCGGCCACAGAGAGACAACGCTTGAAGCGAGTGCCCAGTTTCAGGGCCTTGGCGAGGTAGTCGTCCTTGCGCGTGGCGTCATAGAGGCGCAACAGGGCGCGGGCTATCTTGGCGTGCTTGTTGTGGGGGAGGGTCAAGGTGGCCTTGGTGGGCTTCAGGTCGGGCCGCTCGACGAAGACGGCGCCTTTTGCGCCCAGGTCCTTGTACTGCCCGCGGGCGTCCCATTTTGTGATCAGGTGGTCCTCTATCAGGCGGAGATACCGTTGCGCATGGGAGGCGTATCGTCCCTTCAAGTCCTCATCCTTGTGGACAAGAGCGGCAAATTCCGCCATCAGTCCGGAGACGACAAACTCCGTCAGAATCACGTCCACCTGGCGATGGGGCGCTTGAGGGTCGCGAAACAGTTCGAGGGGCAAGCCGTACCAGCCCAGGTAGCCGTCCGCCCCTTTCTTGAGGCAGTCGCACAGCGTGTCCATGCGCTGGGTGAACATATCCAGGTACTTCACGGAACCCGTAAGACGATAGGCCAACAACGGCATGCGAATGAACCACGAGGCCTGCCACGTGATGTCCTCGGGTTGTTCGGCGTACTTAACCATGCGCTCCGGGGTGCATTGCGCCGCCGAAGTCTCCACCTGTTTGAGGAAAGACTCCACGATCTGCTTGTCGGCCGGGTCGCTCACCTGGACTGCCGCGCAGAGACCGCGCACGGCGCATGCCAGTACGCAGACGGCAAACACTGTTTCCCGCATGCTTCGGTCTCCCGATATGTTGCCTGCGTTCCCTGAGGGCCTATATACAAACTAATCGGGGGCGATCTTTCAAATGAATTCCAGCGGCGCCGGACCTGAAAACTTAAAACAAAAAAGCCCGCCGCTCGTTTGGAGCGACGGGCTTCTTTGTGTGGGGCCTCCTTGGAAAGCCCCGGTCAGATAACCCCGGCGATGACCTACTCTCGCCTCTTTATGGAGACTACCATCGGCCCGCAGGGCTTAACTTCTGTGTTCGGAATGGGAACAGGTGTGGCCCCTGCGGTATGCTCACCGGGAAAGGGAGTAGCCACAGAGACCCGGACACAGCGCGAGAAGGCTACGAACACGCACTCCTTCTCGGTGCGTTCCACGTCTCTGTGGCCTATATCAGGAATAGTGGAGAACGGCACGACGGCGCTTGCTTCCAGAGCGAAGAACAACCGAGGTCAAGCGTTTGGCTGATTAGGACCGGTTAGCTGAGCATTGCTGCCTTGCACACCCGGCCTATTACCTGGTAGTCTTCCAGGAGCCTTCAGTCCGCCCTCTCAGGCGGACAAGGAGACCAAGTTTTGGGGGTGGCTTCACGCTTATATGCCTTCAGCGTTTATCCTTCCCAGACATAGCTACCCTGCTGTGCCGCTAGCGCGACAACAGGTACACCAGAGGTCTGTCCGTCTAAATCCTCTCGTACTAAGGACAAAACCCCTCAAGTCTCCTGCACCCACACTAGATAGGGACCGACCTGTCTCACGACGGTCTAAACCCAGCTCACGTACCGCTATTGATCGGCGAACAGCCGAACCCTTGGGACCTTCTCCAGCCCCAGGATGCGATGAGCCGACATCGAGGTGCCAAACCTCCTCGCCGCTATGGACGCTCGGAGGAGATCAGCCTGTTATCCCCGGAGTACCTTTTATCTGTTGAGCGATGGCCCTTCCACTTGGAATCCACCGGATCACTAAGCCCTGCTTTCACACCTGCTTGACTTATCCTGTCTCGCAGTTAAGCATCCTTATACCTTTGCGCTCTACGCGCGATTGCCAACCGCGCTGAGGATGCCTTTGGACTCCTCCGTTATCTTTTGGGAGGAGACCGCCCCAGTCAAACTGCCCATCTAGCACTGTTCCTCGCCCGGCTTCACGGGACGAAGTTAGAATTCAAACGCACAAAGGGTGGTATTTCACATTGCGGCTCCGCTCGAGCTAGCGCCCGAGCCTCAGCGCCTCCCACCTATGCTACACATTGAACGCCTAAACCCAATACCAGACTACAGTAAAGGTTCACGGGGTCTTTCCGTCTAAGTGCGGGTAAACGGTATCTTCACCGGTGCTTCAGTTTCGCCGAACCCCTCGTTGAGACACTGCTCCACTCGTTACGCTATTCATGCAGGTCGGAACTTACCCGACAAGGAACTTCGCTACCTTAGGACCGTCATAGTTACGGC
>CAYPFP010000132.1:0-14032 GCA_964409935.1 uncultured Planctomycetota bacterium
CCCAACCGAATCCATACGGCTATATCGAAGCCTATGACCACTCGGCTTCACGGAGGGAATTTTTGTCGCTTGACAACCGGGAGTATGAGTGACCCCTTTGTGGTTTTTGTGGTTCGCTGACCCGACGATGCTGACACCTTGGAGGATATGCTTTGGCCTACGAGCAGGTAAAGATTCGCGACATCGTTGACCGCGCTGTCAATCACAACTGGAGCATCCCCGAGTTCCAGAGGGGCTTCGTATGGAAGGCCACCCAAGTGCGCGATCTCGCCGAGTCTCTTTGGCTCGACTATCCCATCGGGTCTCTTCTCGTGTGGAACAGCCGTGGTCCCGTCGAGGAGCAGTATGCACAGGATGCCCAACGCCCTAGTCTATGGGTTGTCGATGGGCAGCAGCGTACTGCCGCGCTCTGCATACTTTTCGGACGGAAACCGTATTGGTGGGCGTCGGTTGACGAGTGGAATAGGACTCTCCATAAGTACGACATTCGATTCGATGTCAATGCGAAGGAACCACCGTTCTTCTGGGTGGCAAATGCGGCTATTCGCAAAGCAAGCAAGGCGCGCTACGTACCTTTGAGGGATTTGCTCGTTCTAGACACCAGCCGGGACAAGGACCAGAAGAGGCTCCAAGACCTCGCCAAGCAAATCAAGATCGAAGGATTCTGTGACGGCCTCGATGCGATGGAGGTCTATACCCGCCTCGATCGTATCCGGAAAATCCGAGATAAGGACATGGTGGTTGTAGCCATAGACCATGAGCTTGAGGATGTCGTCGAGATCTTCTCTCGGCTGAATAGCCGAGGAACGCGGGTGACCGAAGCAGACATTTACCTCGGTGTGGTAGCGGCGCACAACCCGGGCTGGGTCCGCGACACATTCCTGCCGTATTTGCGGTCGCTAGCCGAAGCGGGTTTCGATCTCGATCCCAACCTTCTCTTCCGAACGCTCACAGGCGTGGGGGCGAAGAAAGTCCGCTTCCGCGAAATTCCCGAGTCATTCTGGCAATCACAGAGCGTAGGGCCGGCATGGGAACGAACGGCTGAGGCGTGGAAACGCCTGCTTAGCCGGTTTGGTGAATACGGAATCCTGGGCAGTGACCCCATGCCCACTCAGGCCGCGTTGGTAACGATGGTGAGCTTGGTAGACAAGTTTCAAGACAGTGCCGACTTTCGCTACGCGCTGTACTGGTTTCTTCAAGCATCGCGTTTCGGACGGTACAGCGGGTCTGGAACCACGTCGCTTGAAGAGGACCTTCGGGACGTGCAGGAGGCAACTTCATTCACCGACGCGGTGCAGCGCCTGCTCCGCCGCTTCGCACATGATCAGCCCGTTACGGACGAAGACTTCCTCAGAGACTATGGCGATGCCCGTTTCGGCCGCTTCTTTCTGTACCTTTTGGTTTATCGCAACAGCGCGCAGGACTGGGACGAGCACGGCCACCCCATTGGGTTCGATGGCACGTCTCTTCTGTCCGACTTCCGCCCACAGTGGCATCACATATTCCCCAGGAAATACCTCGAGGGCAAGGTGAACGAGGGCATGATCGATGCTTTGGCGAACATTGCGGTCATCGGCCCTGCGATCAACATTCGCATCAGTGCCAAGGATCCGATGGGGTACATTGAGAAGTACCAAATAACCACCGAGAAGCTCATGCAGCAGTTTATCGAGCCCGCGAGCATTTCGCTTTCGCCAGCTGGATATGAGGATTGGGTCCGCGCACGAGCGAAACGCGTGGCCGAGGTTGGCAATGAGTTTCTCGAGAAACTCGCTCCACCGACAGCGGGCTAACAACAGCATGCAGCGGACGGCGCTGGGCGCCGCCGCTGATGCTGGGCGTTGGCGGTACCCTGAACCTGTTAACAACAAATCCCTGGCGTCTCTCCTGCTTTATCCCACCACGCCGGGGATGCCGGCGTCATGGCGTACGGCGACCTTGAAGGCGTGGCATGAAAGTTTCTGGAGACCCGGCGTGCTCTGCGGGCCGCAGCCGCAGACGTAGTTGGTGGCCGTCATGCCGAGCCTGCGGGTAAAGGTGCGCCACATCTCCCAGTTCTCGGTGGAGAGCGAGACGGGGACGTTCTTGTCGCGGCGGCGGATCTGCTGGAGATGAAAGTCGTAGATCTCGGCGCGCACGCGGTGGGGGAAGGGTTTGGCGCGGGTGTCGGCCACCTCGGCCTTGCTGTCTTCGGCGGCCTTCAGGCAATCGGGATCGAGCAGGTCCACCGGCAGCCGCCGCTTCATGTCCTCGACGTCCATCCACATGAAACAGCACAGGCTGATGACGTCGGGCCTGGTCTTTTCAAAGATGAGGCGGACGGTTTCCTCGGCGTCCTTGCGCCAGCCGCGAACGGGGATGATGGGCTTGAACTTGTAACGGACCTGGTAGCCGGCCTCCTGCGCGACGCGGGCGGCCTCGATGCGCTGTTCGGTGGCGCCGGTCTTAGGCTCGATGAGGCGGCTCTGGGTGGGGCCGCTGATGCTCCAGACGATGATGGTGTTGCCGTTGTGTTTCAGTTTGCGCATCCAGTCGGTGTTGTAGGTCTTGGTGTGGATGATGAGGTAGCGGTCCTTCAGCGTGCCGAAGTACTCGATGAGGTATCCGAGCGTGCCCAACTCCGGTTCGAGGCCCGGGGGGTCGGCGTCGTCGTCGAGCAGATAGGTGGTCTGCCAGGGGTGGCGCTCGATGATGTCGCCGAGGTGCTTGCAGTACTCCTCGATGTTGACCATGCTGACGATCAGGCCGCCGAGGCCGCAGTACTTGCACTGGTGAAGGCAGCCCTCCTCCAGATGGATGCGCCAGCAGGGGCGGCAGACCTTGTCGTCCTTATGGACGTCGGTGGGAAGGTTGGAGTCGAACCAGTGGAAGGCGCCGGAACCCAGGAGGCCGCGAAGGCATTGTCCGGGTTTCATGCCGCGGTCCTGGAACATCTTGGAGCGTTGCTGGATTTGCTCTTTGGACTCGAAGCGGAAGGTGTTGAAAAGGAGGATGGGGTCTTCGACTTCCTTCATGGCGCCCATGGGAGTGCCGCGCCGGGCCAGCAGGCCGCGGTTGAGGACGAGGTCGGGGACCTGTTCATCGGTGTAGACGACAGGGGTGACGGGTTTTTTCAGGGCCGCGACGACGCGGTCCACGCGGGCTTTATAGGTCGGGTTCGCCGCAACGGTTTCATGCAGGTAGACGGCCGGGGCCGCAACGTCATACATTGCCTGTCCTCCAAGGCTCGGAAAGGGCGGAAGTTTGCGCCGTTCGCATGCACCCATTATGACCGAGAGGGCGGCGCGTGTCTATAGCCCCGATTGTCCGAACTTTAGCACTATTTTGGCTACCTGTCAGACCTTGTTCGCCTTGCGGAACTGTACGGGGGTGAGGCCCGTGAACTGCCGGAACTTGCGGCCGAAATAGCTCTGGTGGGCGTAGCCGACCTCGAAGGCGACGTCAGATATCTTCAGGGAGGTGCGGGTGAGCAGTTCCTTGGCCTCGGCGATGCGGCGCTGGGTGAGGTGGTCGAGGAAGGTCATGCCCATGGCCTTGTGAAAGAGACGGCTGAGGTAGGCGGGGGTGAGGTGGACGCGGGCGGCGAGTTCCCGGATACCGATGGGTTCGCGGAAGCGTTTCTCGATGTAGGCAAGGGATTCGCGGATGGGTCTTGCGCGTTCGAGGGCCAGGGCGCGTTCGAGAGCCGCGCGGCCCTCGGTTTCGGCCAGATGGTTCAGGGCGTGGAAGAGGAGCCTGCCGATCTGGGAGAGTTTCTCTGCGGCGATGCGCGGAAGCCTGTCGCGGGCGGCGGCGAGGGTTTGTGGCCGCAGGCCGAGTTCGCGGGCGCGCCTGGCGAGGCGGGCGTCGGCCGCGATGGGCGCATTGTCGAGCAGGACCTGCCCGCAGAAGACGGTGGCGACGTTCTCGCCGCGGTAGACGACGGGCATGACGACCTCGACCAGGCCGGCGTGGCAGGTGTGGAGGAACGGCTCGGCGCGGCGGGCGGCCTCGCGGACGGCCTCTTGGACGTCGGAGAGGTTGCAGGCGTCCTGGCCGCCGGGGGCGCCGCGAACCAGAGAGCAGAAGTCGCTGCGGTGCCCTGAGAACGAAGGGTCAATGGCCTGGCGGCCGGCGCGCGTCGTGAACTTCTGATGGTCGTAGATGACGGTGCGAACGCCCGTCAGGCTTTCGAGGGCGCCGAGCAGTTCCTGAAAGATGTTCAGGCTGGACGAGGTTCCTGGTTGGTCCGGTTTCCTTCGCATCAGGGTATACGGTAGAGTTCGACGTCGTCAAACCACGCGGTGTCCTGCCTGGCCTGGTCACCGACGTTGAGGCCGATGACGGCCTGGGTGACGCCTTCGGGGACGGTGAAGATCGTGACCAGATGGGTCCACGCGCGGCGGTCCGCGCCGGAGAGGCTGCTGCTGGCGGGGGGCTTGGAGACCCATCCGCTCTGATTCTGCCACTGAACGAGGAGTTCGACCTCGGCGTCGGGCGATCCTGTCGCGCGAGCGTAGGCGGCGCAATAGTACTTCTCGCCGGGCTTCACGGCGATCCGGGTGATATAGCAGGCGGCGGTGGCGCCTTTCAGCAACACGCACCGTTTCCCGGCGCGACCGCCGTCGGGGCGCCACTGAAGGTCCGCCTCGGTGCCGGGCCGGTTCCAGCGCGACCAGCCGGGAGGCGTGTTGGAGGAGTCCCAGTCCACGCCCTGTGGGGGCGGCGCCTTGCCCTGGATCTCCTCGAAGCCCGGATTGGGCATGAGATTTTGCAGCGACGCGCGGTGGTCGTGCAGGTATCTGACGGCGCTTGCGTAGGGGCCGATGTTGCCGCCGGCGGCCGACTCGATGCGGGTCAGTTCAGCGGCGAAGTCGTTCCATTTGCCGCTGGTCTCCGCCCAGCTTGCGGCGGAAAGGAAAGCGGGGCCGAGGTTTTGCAGCGGATCATAGCGGGAGCGTTCGAAGAAGGGGATGCGCGGGGCCTGCAAGGGGTCCTTCTGGATGACGTCCTCGAAATAGGACTCGAGATCTTTTCTCGCCGTCAGGGTCCTGGCGACCAGGGCGCAGATGCTCTTGGCTTCGTCCATGTTGCGGACGGACGCGCCCGAGACCTTGCGGGACGCCCAGTACATGTCGGCGAAGCGTTTCGTGTAGCCGAAGGCCGTGGCGACGAACTCGACGCGGCGGCGGACGGGGTCGGCGGCGGCGAGCGAGCGGGCTTCCTTCAGGAGCTTCTCCAGTTCCGCGATGCGCTCCGGAGGGAACATGTCCATCTGGTCCGCCTTGAAGAACCCCTTGAACCAGACGGCCTGGCCGGGCTGCTTCATCCAGGCGTCCTCGCAGGCGGTGAAGAACTTGCGCATGGGGCCGGCGGCCTTGCCGAAGAAGCTGGTGTAGTAGTCGTCGAGAAGGCGGTCGCGGCTCTGGTTGGCGCGCCAGAGCAGTTGCGCGGCGAGCCAGGCCTTGGGGCCGTCGAGACCCCAGTTCGGGTACAGTTCGGCGTAGAATCCCTTGACGCCTTTGGATCGGCAGTAGGAAAGGCTTTCGTCAATGGTGCGCGTGTGGACGCGGGGGATGACGTAGCCGGAACCGTAGTAGTAGTCATAGATGGAGACGTTGGGGGTGGCGCGCGTCCACTGCTGGATGAGCTGCTTGTCGTGATCCATGAATCGGCGGTCGCGCCATTGGGCGCGGTCGTTGGTGAGGTAGGGGATGATCATGGGGCTGACCTTGACGCGGGTGGGGAGCGCTTCGCACCAACTGTAGGCCAGGCAGCCGAGGTATTTGTCCGGGTGGGTCTTGGCCAGTTCGGCGGCCACGGCGTTCATGAAGGCGAAGACGCGATCGCTCATGTTGGGCCGGTCGCGGAACTTGGCGCCCGGCACGTCCATGGCCTTGCACTTGTCGCACTGGCAATAGCCGTTGGAGTCATTGATGCCGAGGGAGAAGCTGACGGCGTCGGGGTTCTTGGTGAAGTACTCGCGGGCGGCTTCGGCGCAGACCATGACGACGGCGGGGTTGCTCATGCAGGGCTGCCAGGAGTGGTCGTCGTTCTTCTTCGGCAGGTAGCGTTTGCCGTTGATGAGGGGGAAGAAGTCGGGGTGCGTGGCCGCGTACTTTGAGGGGACGATGATGTTGAGCAGGTTGTGGTGGAAGTTGAAGCGGCCGCGCATCAGGTTGCGCTTGGCCCAGACGGCATGCGCGCCGGCGACGCCGCTGTAAAGGCGGGACTTCCAGTCGGGTTCCTGGCGGTCGGCGATGCCGGCGGGGATTTTCAGCGCGGGAGTCCGGGGGACGACCTCGCCCAGTTCCGTCGGCATGAACCACCGCACGCCGCAGTACTTCTGCAAGAAGTAGTAGACGGCGAACTCCGTACCCCAGTCCTTTTTCCCGCAGAGGACGATGGCGTCGCCGTGCGTTTCGACGATGAAGCCGTCGTCGTCGAGCGAGGTGAATCTCTGGTGCGAGAGGAAGCGGGAGTCCGCGAACCTGGTGCGGCCGACGTAGGCGATGGCCGTGTGGTCCTTGGCCTCCGAGACGACGGGGATCGGGACGCCCGTGATCTTGGCAAAATACAGGCGCAGTTCGTCGGCGGCATTCTTCTCCGCCTCGGTGGCCTTCTCGGGGATGCAGATGACGCGGACCGGAACGGCGGTACTCATCCTTTCGGGGATGAGCTGCCTTTGTTCGCATCCGGCGGCCGTGAGGATGATCAACGCCGTGAGGAAACCGTAGCGCATGGTGCGTCCTCCACAAGAGGCCCGAGACGCGGAAGTTGTGCCGCCGGCGCCCGGCCGTGATGCCTACCGGCGGCCCTTTGCGTCCACCAGCGCCTTGACCTTGACCGGCAGGCCGAAGAGCTTGATGAAGCCCTTGGCGTCGAGCTGGTCGTAGATGGGGTCGGCGCTGAAGCCGGCCATGTCCACAAGCAGAGTCTTGTTGTCCTGTTGCGTAATGGCATCGTTGTCATGCATCTTGGAGAAGGCGGAAGTATTCGTCTCTGCTGATTCCCGCCGACTTCAGATTGTTCCGAATAATGGATACGGGAAGTTCATCGTACGCTGGGATCACGATGGGCCTGAGAAGCCCCGGTTTCGTGTAGGCGCGGTGGCTGCCTTCCTGCCGGACAAACCGGAACCCGGCCGCCAGAAAGACCCGCTCCAAGGCTCGCCAATGGACCGGCGTAATCCTCGGCATTGGTCATACCCCGACAGTCGCGGAGTGTCTCTCGATAGCGACCCATGCGGGGCTTACCCAGCCTTCACCTGCGTGTTCGTATCCACACTCTTCCAGGACAGCGTCCATCGTGCCCATATCGGCCGCAGTGGCCAGGAAGAGCCTGACGGCCTCAGCCAGGGCCTCTCTTGCCTCATCTGCGGTTGCGCCTGAACTCATAACGTCCAACGGCATTGCGTGGGCGATGTACTGGTTGCCTTCCTTCCAGATTTGCAGCGTATACTCGACTGTCACGGATGTGCCCATGGAATGCTCCTGCGAGCCTGCGGGAAAGAGGGCTTCACGCCTCTCCTAGCGTATCACGCATCTCCCGCCGGCGCAACTGTTCCACGTCAACCGCAATGGCGGCATGCGCTATCGGCGCGGCTTGCCTTCCACCAGCGCCTTGACCTTGACCGGCAGGCCGAAGAGCTTGATGAAGCCCTTGGCGTCGAGCTGGTCGTAGATGGGGTCGGCGCTGAAGCTGGCCATGTCCACCAGGTAAAGCGACTTGGGTGACTTGACGCCTGCCGGCAGGCAATTGCCCTTGTACAGCTTCATGCGGACGACGCCGGAGACGTTCTGCTGGGTGGCGTCCACGAAGGCGTCGAGGGCCTCGCGCAGGGGCGTAAACCACTGGCCGTAGTATACCATCTCGGCATACTTCTGGGCGACGAGGTCCTTGTAATGGGCCGTCTCGCGGTCGAGGGTGATGGTTTCGAGGGTGCGGTGCGCCTCGTGGAGGATGGTGGCGCCGGGGGTCTCGTAGACGCCGCGCGACTTGATGCCGACGAGGCGGTTCTCGACAAGGTTCACCTGGCCGATGCCGTGCAGGCCGCCGATCTCGTTCAGTTTTACGAGAAGCGCCACGCCGTCCATGCGCTTGCCATTGAGGCCGACGGGCAGCCCCTTCTCGAACTCGACCTCGACGTAGGCGGCCTTGTCGGGGGCCTTTTCGATGGGGTTGGAGATCTTGAACAGGTCGGGCTTCGGTTCGTTCCACGGCGATTCCAGGTCGCCGCCCTCGTGGCTGAGGTGCCAGAGGTTGCCGTCCTCGCTGTGTATCTTCTTCTTGGACTGCGCGACGGGGACACCGTGCTTCTCGGCGTAGTCAATGGCGTCTTCGCGGCTGGTCAGCGTCCAGCGCTCGTCCTTCCACGGCGCGATGACCTTGAGCTTGGGGTTGAGGGCCATGTAGGTCAGTTCGAAGCGGACCTGATCGTTGCCCTTGCCGGTGGCGCCGTGCGAGAGGGCGTCGGCGCCTTCTTTCTCGGCGACCAGCACCTGGTGCTTGGCGATGAGCGGCCGGGCGATGGACGTGCCCAGGAGATACTTGCCCTCGTACACCGCGCCGGCTTTGAGCATCTTGAAGGCGAAGTCCGTGAGAAATTCCTTGCGCAGGTCCTTCACAATGCACTTGGAGGCGCCGGACAAAAGGGCCTTCTTCTTGACGGCGGCCACGTCGTCGCCCTGGCCGATGTCGGCGGCGAAGGCGATGACCTCGCAACCGAAGTGTTCCTTGAGCCAGGGGAGGATGACGGAGGTATCAAGCCCGCCGGAGTAAGCCAGCACGACTTTCTTGATCTTGTCCTTGACGGTGGCGTACATGTGGGTCTCCATTCAGCCGAAAAAGAACGGGCGGCCGGCAGCGCCGACCGCCCGTGAATCGTACAGAAAACCGGGGGCGAATTCAATGTTCCTTTCTGGGAGCGGGAGGCTCCTCCGGCAGCGGCGGAAGGACGGGCCTGGGCAGAAGGCCGGCCTTCTCGACGATCTCGGGCACTTTCTTTTCCCACTCGATGGCCTGGATGTGCACGCCGTGGACGCCGGGGATTTCGCGGCATTGCTCGATCAGTTCGACCGTGATCTTGATGCCTTCATCGGCGGCCAACGCGGCCTTGGCCTTCTTGTCGAGCTTGGGGGCCTTGGCCTCGGCGTCTTTCATGCGTTTGACGAGGGAGGCCGGCACGCGCACGCCGGCGACGTTGCTGGCCATGTAGTTCAGCATGATGGAGTTCTTGGGCACGATGATGCCGCCGAGAATGTGGGTCTTCTCGTGGAGGCCGCGCTCGCGGGCCTGGCGCATGGATTCCTTGAAGGCTTCGATGTCGTAGATGCCCTGGGTCTGGATGAAGTCGGCGCCGGCCTTCACCTTTTTGGCCAGGCGGATGACGCGGAAGTCCACGGGGTCGGCCATGGGCGTCCAGGCCGCGCCGATGAACATCTTGGGGCGAACCTCGATCTCGTCGCCGCCCTGGGTAAGGCCCTCGTCGCGCATGCGCTTGAGGATCGCGCAGAGCTGGAGGGAGTCCACGTCATAAACGTTCTTGGCGCCGGGATGGCCCTTGAGCCTGCCGGCGGCGCCGAAGGACTGGTGGTCGCCGGCGATGCAGAGGCAGTTCTTGACGCCGTGCGCGGCGGCGCCGAGGATGTCGGCCTGCATGGCGATGCGGTTGCGGTCGCGCGTGACCATCTGCATGACCGGCTCGATGCCCTCGCGCAGACAGAAGATGGCCGAGGCGATGCTGCTGAGGCGCACGACGGCCGTCTGACAGTCGGTGATGTTGAAGGCGTCGGCCTTGCCCTTCAGGAGGCGCGCCTTCTCGATGACGACGTTGGCGTCGGCGTCGGTGGGCGGGCCGATCTCGCACGTTACGGCGAACTGGCCGGATTCGAGGATTCGTTCAAGGTTGCTGCCGGATTTCATGTTTTCACCTGTCTAGCCACAGAGGTGCGGAAAAAAACGACCTGGACTCGCAGACGCCCGCCGAGGCGGGGAGCCTAGGTCTTCTTGACGTCTTCCAGCGTAAGCCGTCGCGGGCCGCCGTCGCGGGCAGGGCGCCAGTCCTTCGGCTCGATGACCTCTTCGAGACGGTCGAGCTGGCCGAGCTTCTTCATACGCTCGACGATCAGGTACCAGCCGCACGGCGTGTTGTTGCCGATCTCGCACATGCCGTCCTTGGTGCCGCCGCAGGGGCCGTTCATGATGGTCTTGGCGCAACGGGCGACGGGGCACAGGCCGCCGGTCCTGTCGAGGATGCACTCGCCGCAGCCGGCGCAGCGCTCGCCCCAGACGCCGAGTTCCTCGCAGGCGCCCATGAACGAGGTGTTGACGCCGGGGAAGATCGGCATGATCTTCTTGACGCGCTCGGACATGAAGTTCACGCCCACGCCGCAGGCCAGGGACACGACGCAGTCCGCCTTCTCGATCTCCGCCTCGACGGGGGTGATGAATTCCTGGTCGCATTGGCGCAGGATGGTGTTCTCGACGATCTCCTTGTCCCATCCGCGCGCGGCGCAGGCCAGACGCAGGGCGGAGGCCAGGATCGAGACCTCCTTTTCGCCGCCCGCGTAACACACCGTCACGCACGTGCCGCAGCCCAGGACAAGAATTTTCTTGTACGGCTCGATCATCTTGAGGACTTGTTCGACCGGTTTTTGCTTTGCGACGATCATGTTATCAATCTCCTACAGCATCGTTGACGGGCGTCGAATCCCCGTTTCCTAGACGGCGGCGGGGTTCCGCGGCCTGGCGCCCAGGGCCTTGACGCGCTTGAGCATCTCGCCGGCGATCTGGACGTAGCGCTCCGGCGTGGGCGTCATGGCGTGGAAGAAGTCCACGCGGCCGTCGAGGCCGACCTGCCTGAGCATGTCCTTGACCTTGTAGACGCGCTTGCGGGCGATCTCGTCGGCGCCCTCGAACTTGCAGGCGCGGTCGTTGCAGGCGACGACATAGACGCCGTCGGCGCCCATCTCGAGCGTCTTGAGGACGTCAATGGCGCCGACGCGGCCCGCGCACGGGACCGCAATCTCCTTGACGCCGGGCGGCAGGATGGAAACGACCTTGCTGTCCGGGTACGTGCGGTTGAACGTGCAGGTGAAGGCGATGAGGACCGGCTCGCCGTTGCGGGGCTGGGCGAGGGCGGCGCGGGCTTCCTGTTGCAGCCAGTCGCGGGGGTAGCCGCGCATCTCGATGGCCGAGCGCGGGCAATCCACGGCGCAGAGGCCGCAGGTCTGGCACAGCGTGGACGGCATCTGGGCCGTGCGGTCAATGGTAGGCACGCCGAACGGGCAGAGACGCAGGCACAGCAGACAGGAGGCGCACTTGTCCTTGTCGGGCACCGGCCCCGTCCCGCAGGTGAGGCAGCGGCGCGCCTCGCGCACGGCGGCCTCCTCCGTGAGACCCTTCTCGAACTGCTGGAAGTTGGCGACGCGGACCTCGCCGGCGACCACGGCCATCTTCTGGCGTTCGGAAGGACGGATCTTCGGGATGTAATCGGACGGGAACTTCTCGATCTTCTTCGGATCGGCGGGCGGCGCGGCGACATCGAGTTTTTCGCCGCGGAGCAAACGATCCATAAGCTCCGCCGTGCGGCGGCCGTGCGCGACGGCCTCGATGGCCGAGCCAGGCCCCGTTATGACCTCGCCGGTGGCAAAGACACCCGGGTCGGTCGTCTGGTACGTGAGCTTGTTGAACACCAACTGGCCGCGCTCGTTGGTCTTGACGTCGGTTCCCTGGAGGAACGCCAGGTCGGAGCGCTGGCCGATGGCGAAGATCACGGTGTCGCCGGCGACGGTGGAGACGCGGTCTTCGTGGTAGGCGGGGTTGAATTTCCCGCTCGAATCGAAGACGTACTTGACCTCCTTCATCTCCAGCCCCGCGATGCGTCCGTTCTCGACAATGATCCGCTTGGGGCCGCGGCGATGGAGCGTCTCGATGCCCTCCTCAAGGGCCTCCTTGACCTCCCAGGGCCAGGCGGGGACCTCTTCGGCGGATTCCAGGCAGACCATCTTGACGTACTGGGCGCCGAGGCGGCGCGCGCTGCGCGCGACGTCTACGGCCACGTTGCCGCCGCCGATGACGATGACGTTCTTGCCGATGGGCGCGCGGCCCTCGAAATTGACGTTGGAGAGGAAGGGGAGGGCCATCAGCACGCCGGGCGCATCGGCGCCGGGGATCGGCAGGCCGCGGCTCAGCGAAAGGCCGACGGAGATCAGGACGGCATCGAAGTTTTTCTTAAGGTCGCCGAGCTTGACGTCCTTGCCGATCTCGCAACCGGTCTTGAGCGTGATGCCGGCGGCGAGAATCTCCGCGATGTCGCGTTCGATGACCTCGCGCGGCAGGCGGTACTTGGGGATGGCCGCGGTTAAAAGGCCGCCGGCGACGGGCAGCTTGTCGAAGACCGTCACCTGGTGGCCGGCCTTCGCCAGTTCGAGCGCGGCGGCCAGACCGCCGGGGCCGGCGCCGATGACGGCGACCTTCTTGCCCGACGAAGGGGCCAGTTTGGGCGGCGTTGAGGAACGGCGGCCCAACACGGCCTCGGAGACGAAACGCTTGAGGTCGCGCACGGCCAGAGGTTCGTCCACGTCGTTGCGGCGGCACTCCTTTTCGCAGGGGTGGTGGCAGATCAGGCCGCACACCGACGGAAAGGGGTTGACCGCGCGAATGAGTTCGTACGCCTCCTGGTACTTCCCGCGAGCGATGAGGCCGATGTAGCCGGGGACATCCGTATGGACGGGACACGCCACGCGACACGGCGCCCATTCAAGCTCCGCGCCGCCCAGGGTCGGGCCTGCTTCCCGCCCGCCGCTGTAACCGGGAAAGATTTGCTGTGCCATTGTCATTTCCTCGTCTCTAGACATCTGTATCACGCAGTGCGCAACTCGCCATGCGTGAGAAACACGGCTGGCTGAAACCTCAGCCCTTGCCTCATTTCACCAGGGCCTTCGCCGCTTCCACGGTGTTGCGAAGCAGGATGGCCACGGTCATGGGGCCGACGCCGCCGGGGACGGGCGTAATCATGCCCGCCACGTCCTTCACGTTGTCGAAATCGCAGTCGCCGACCGTTTTCATCTTCGTCTTGCCCGTCTTTTCGTCCACGAGCGGCTTGCCGTCGGGGCCGACGGCGCGCACGCGGTTAATGCCGATATCAATGACAATCGCGCCGGGCTGCACCAGGTCCTTGGTGATCAGGCCGTGCTTGCCGACGGCCACGCACAGGATGTCGGCCTTGCGGGTGTGCTCCTTGAGATTGACCGTACCGATGTGGCACGTGGTGACGGTGCAGAACGAGTGCAGGAGCATGAGCGAGAGCGGCTTGCCGACGATCTCGCTGTGGCCGACCATGCAGACTTCCTTGCCGTAGAAGTCGCGTTTCACGCCCAGGTCCTTGATGGTCTTTTCCATGAAGTCCGGAATGGGCTTCGAGGGTTCCATCGGGATGGACTTCAAGAGTTCGAACGCGCCCATGGCCGTGCACGGCCCCATGCGGGGGTTGCCCAGAACGACCTGCCCCAGGTTAGCGGGGTTGAGACCCTCGACGTCCTTGTGGGGGGCGATCTCGGCCTGAAGCTTACGGGCGTTCACGCCGGGCGGCACGGGCATCTGGAGGATGATGCCGGTGACGGCGGGATCGTTGTTCAGCTTGTGGATGTGTTCCAGGAGCTGGGCCTCGGTGGCATCCACGGGCAGTTCGTCGAGCGTGTACTGGATGCCCATCTCCTCGCAACTCTTCTGCTGGCTCTTGACGTAGACTTTGGAGCCTGGGTTGTCGGTGGCCTGCACGGCGTGCAGGTGAGGCGTGCGGCCTTTTGAGGCCAGGGCCTCGATGTCCTTCTTCAACCCTTCCTTGATTTGCGCGGCTACGGCTTCGCCATCAATGATCGTCGCACTCATAACGCATTCTCCCTAAGGACTTATCCACATGTGGAACCGCGGAAACGGCGGAAGGACGATATCGCAAGTTCTCGTTACGGATAGCGGTATTCTAGTACTTTCCAGCGGATGTTATCAAGAGAAAAACGCGCGGGTTGATCGTCGCGGCCCCAAGGGCGTC
>CAYPFP010000133.1:0-13830 GCA_964409935.1 uncultured Planctomycetota bacterium
TTTTCCTTGAGCGCGGCGCGAAGGTCGGGGATCGCCTCTTGTGTGGCCCCCAGGCGGCCAAGGGCATCGGCGGCAGACAAGCGAACCCAGGCTTTGTCATTATCGAGCGCGGCGCGAAGGACGGGGATCGCCTCTGTGGCCCTCAGGCAGTTGAGGGCCTCGGCGGCAAACAAGCGAACCAAAGCATCGGCATCCTCATCCTTGAGCGCGGCGCGCAGGGCCGGGATCGCCTCTTCTGTGGCCCCCAGGCGGCCGAGGGTCTCGGCGGCAGACAAGCGAACCCAGGCATTGGCATCCTTGAGCGCGGCGCACAGGTCCGGGATCGCCTCTGTGGCCCCCAGGCGGCCCAAGGCATCGGCGGCGGCGCTCCGAACCTCCGGGTCCCCGGACTTCAGCGCCCGAAGATGGAAATTTAAAGCGCCTTTCAGTTGCAGGAGACCTGCCAGTCGAAGAGCCTCAGATTCCGGGCTTTTCGAGAGCCGCCTTGTTATCATGCCCTCGATTTCGCTTCGGTAGGGTGTGAGGCACAATTGCGATAGAGAACGCTCCACCGCGCTCCTGGGCGGAGTGAAGTCCTCAAACCATGCCTCCAGAAGGCCCGAGAGTATGCTGTTCCGGACATCAGCCGCAACTTCGGCGGTATCGGCCAGGCAGTCTGCGGCGAGGATGAGATGGCGCTTGAGGATGGAGACATGGAGTTCGTCTTCCAGGCCCATAATTTCCCGCAGGAAGCGGGCGGCCTCCGCCGGGCGACCCTGGACGATGGAGATATGCCCCTGGACGAACCTGAAGACCTCCTGCCAGCGAGGGTCGAAGGGCGACGCCTTGAGTCGCTCGAAATACTGTTCGGTCGCGGTCAGGGCCTTGGCGCAGAAATACTCCTGGAAACTGAGGTGGAAGAAGCCCCACTGCTCCGGCCCCCTTTCCACGAGCATCTGACCGCCGGCCGTGACCCTATGCAGGAAGTCGCGCGCCTTTTGCTCGTGTTGGGGCGTGACGGAAGACCCTCCTTCCGATATTGAGAATTCCTTCGCCAGAATGCGGATAAGTTCATCTTTGCGGATGAGGTTTGTTTCCGACTCCTGCAACGCAAGGGCGACCTTTCGGAGGATTCGCTCCCCTTCCGTCTCATAGTCTATCGTGGGGACCTCGCGGTTGACAGGGCCGCCGAGTTGTCTATGACTTGCCCAGTGTTCAACAAGCGTCCTGGCGGCGACCTCGAGGAACCGAACCCTGTAGCGCGGCAGCTTTCCCAACTGATGGTGGACCAGCGCGGCGATGGTAAGCAGAAAGGGGTTGCGGGCCAGTTCCCTGACATGACCGCCTTGAGAAAGTGCGGACAGGAGGGAGTCGGAGTGGCCTTCGGCCTCCCGGGCCGAGTCTTGCGCTCCCGCCTGCCTCTCATAGAAGGCCCTGTAGAACGAGCGCACGAGGGCCGCGACCTGCTCATCGTCGAACGGCTCGATGATGTATTCCGCCATGTCGGGCAGGACCAGCGAGGCATAGCCCACGATTCGGGAGGTAACGATAAACCGGCAGTTGCGGTACGCTTCGGCCAGGTTCTCTATCCATCGGCCCGCCTCCCGGCGGCTCTCCGCAGGGATCTCGTCAAACCCGTCCAAAAGGACCAAAGCGCGGCCGGAGGACAGCTCGGACTCAAGGAGCGATAGCATCTGCGAGCGGGAGGCCTTGTTGGGAATCTCACGTGCGAAGTAGTCGGCAAGAGGAGCAAGAAGGCTCCCCTTTCCCGTTCGCCCACCCCCCGCTTCCCAGAGACGCCCTACGGACACAGGCAGAGGCAGAAGGCGCTCGTCGAGGGACAGTTTCTCCGCCAGCGGCGCCCTTCCGAGAGCGGCGACCACGGCGAGCCATCGCACCAGCGAACTCTTGCCGCTGCCCGGCTCCCCCAGAACGACAAGGCACCGATGCCGCGACACCGCCCTCTGGACGGGGAGGACCTCATGCCGGAGACGTTCAAGGCCTTGGGGGGGAAGCGGCGGCGTCGCCCGCCCCGACCCTGGCTCCGCCAGGAACGGGGCCCGCCCCTGCCGCGCCAGTTCTGCAAGGGCGCGCTCCTCGATGGCCGGCCGGCGAACAGCGTCGTATCTGCGCACGTTGAAAGGCACGAAGACCCTGAGGATATCCACGGTCCCCAGGCGTTGAATCTGCTCAATCCCGACAAAACGAACGCTCCGAAAGGCCGGGGCCAGGACGTGTTCCACCATCGCGCATCGCTGCCCAAAGGTGTCCTGTTTTGCGGCCACGAAGAAAGAGGGGTCCTCCTGCCCGCGAGTCCTGGGAAAGACGAAGACGGCGTGTTTGTGTTTGCAGGTAGTTCCGAGATAGCCGAATTCGGGAGGAGTCTCCAGTTCGTACCTTATCCGTTCGTAGCCGTCCTGAGAGGTGACGACGGCCTGGGCGGGGCAGGCTTTCCTCAGGTCGCCGAGGGAGTCCGTCTCCCTGTGGGAGATCTCGCCCGGCGGGACGGAACGGGGCGCCGAGGCAAATGTGAAGGCCACGCGAATCTGGATCGGAAACTCAGGCAGGGTCCGAATATCTTCGAGCAGTTTCGCGGCGGCCCCGACGGTCCTTTCGACAAGGCGCTCGCCGCAAACGTAAACGATTACTCCGTCCCCCTGCCAGGGGATCTCCGACCTCCCTCTGGCGTCCACGGCCTCGTAAGCGCGGAGAACTCTCCCGACGGCTTCGCGAAAGGCGCGTCGCGCTTCGTCGGCTTTTTGCTCACCTTCCTGCCTCAGGAATTCCCTCGAACCCACCAGGTCGAGGGACATGATCCCATAGGTGACGGTTTGCTTGTCTTTGAGTTCGGACGGGACGCCCATCGGAACGCCGCCTAAGATTTTGACGCAACAAGCCTGAGAATCACCTTAAGATCGGGGCCTACCTGTTGAAATTCAGGTTCCGGAAGCCCGTTCTCCTTCATCACCTGCCACATTCTCGGGACGCCGGTGCCGGAATTGGTCGCCAGACCAATCCTCTGAAGGAAAGAGAGTATCACGGGATTCGGCGGGACGTGAACGCCGTATCTCATGGACTCGATGGTGACCGTGTTGACCAGCCGACCGGGGCTGACGATCTCGAGACGGTCGTCGAAAACGAGCACGCGAACCTGCGAAGAGCTGAGGTAGTTTCGATGGGCCACCGCGTTGACAAGGGCTTCCCGGATTGCGGTCTCGGGAACGCTACTTGGAAGTTCCGACCGGAACCCCTCCACGCGGGAAGGAGAGGGCAAACAGGCCTGCACGAACTCCGCCGCCTGGAGGACCTGTACCTCGATCTTGCCTCCGAAGTCCTTTCGGGAAAGGATTTCCCCGGACACGCCGGTCCCCTTGAACCTAAGGGCAGACGTCATAAAATACGGGACGCAGCGAGCAGGCTCCCTTCCGAGGCAGTTCAGCCCGGCAATGGTCGGGTGTGTCTCCTTTGCGAACTTCATGTTCTGCAAGACGCGATTGCGGTCGAGACGGCCTTCCGCGATCTCGGCCGCGACGGTGGGGTTGGCCTTGCGCAGAAAACGCATGAAGTAATCGTCGTCCAGATCGGAAATTTCTGCCTCAGTCACGCTCATCTCCTCGGGACGCACGGAACCCGAGGAGATAAACAGCTCAAGCAGGCCCTGGCGTGTGGCGTGCGCGTGTCCGCTTGCCGTGCGAATAAAGTATCTTCCATCGTGCGTGGAGTGCGGGCGCTGCGGGCCTCTAGGAACGTCCACCACAACCACCACCTTGCCTTGAACGCGCGACTTGGCGGCCGTAACCAGGAGGGAAGGTCGGATGGAGTTCAGGGCGATATTGTCAATACGCTGGAGGAGTTTGTCGGAGGCGGCGACTCCCGTGACACGACCATCATCGGATACCCCGATAATCAGTTTTCCGCCTTGTGCATTCGCAAAGGCAACCATGGCGACTTCCAGCGCATCCGTCGCAACCTCTTCGCGCTTGAATTCCGTCTGGCTGTCTTCGCCCAGGCGTATGCGATTCTCTAGTTCCTGCTCCTCCATTCGGATTGTCCTTTATGAATCGCACAAGCATCGCCACGAACGAACCGGATACAGGGCCAGTTATTCTACCCCAGTGTCTCCAAGGGGTCAAAGAAAACTCTTGGGTTTGACATGCGGCGCCAGATGTGTTACGTACATAGAGGCCTCTTCTCTGACAGGACGGGACCAAGGACACAGGCATGAACACCGACTCCATATTTTGGGTGATGCTCGTCTCTTCCGTCATGTGGGTGTTTCTCGGGTGCGCCTGGGCGCAGACCACCTTGCCCAAGACAATCAAGGTCCCCTATCCGCCGGGCGAGGAGAACGTGTACCCCGTGCACGTCTACCGCGAAGCCGGCGCCGAGCGCGCGCCCGACGTCGGGCGCGTCCTGCGCCTGGCCTACACGACGCCACATCTCGACGACACCGTCGAGGGCGCAAAGACGTACAAGACCTGGTATCAAATCTCGACCGACGGCGGAAAGACCTTCGACGAACTGCGGCCCCTCATCCAGCGCGGCGCCGGTTACGACCGATTCCGTCCCATCGCGCCCGTGCGCGTCCCCAAGAACAGCTACGTGCCCTCCATCCCGCCGCCGTCGCGCGCGAGCAACGGGGAGATCATGGTCCCCTTCTATCTCTGGCCGCTCGACGACAAGGGCGAACATTACAACCCCGTCGGCGGCATGACGTTCACCGACGCCGGCGTCCTCATCGGGAAGTGGACCGACGACGGAAAGGACATCGTCTGGGACCTGGGGCAGACGGTGCGCCTCGAGGGCGACCGCTCCACGCGCGGCGCCGTCGAACCGGCCATCATCGAGACGACGCCCGGGCGGTTCCTCATGATCCTGCGCGGCTCCAACGACGCCCGCCCGCATCTGCCCGGCTACAAATGGAAATGCGTGTCCGAGGATTTCTGCCGCACGTGGTCGGCCGTCACGCCGTTGACCTACTCCGACGGCGGGAACTTCTTCTCCCCCAGCGCCTGCTCCGACATCCGCCGCCACTCGAAGAACGGCAAGGTCTACTGGATCGGCAACATCTGCCCCGAAAACCCCCGCGGCAACTCGCCGCGCTATCCGCTCGTGATCGCCCGGGTGGACGAGACGTCCTGCGGCCTCATCCGCGAGACGGTCAAGGTGATTGACACCCGCGACCCCGACAAAGACGGGCCGGACGTGCAGTTCTCGAATTTCAAGGTCGCCGAAGACCCCGCGACGGGCGCGTTCATCGTGACGCTCGCCCGATTCGACGTATCCAAGGTGCCGCCGGGCGAGACGTGGCGGACGTTCAAGTTCCCGCGCTTGAGATACGAGGTGGCGCCGCCGTCGCCGTGAGACCAATTAGTGAGAAAGCCTTTGCGAGGAGATACGCCGTGCAAGTGACGATGGTGAAGAAGGTGCTGGAGTCCGGCGAGGACTGCCCGAAGTGCATCGAGGCGATCAAGATGCTCAAGGAAAAGGGCGTCTGGGAGAAGATCAACACGGTGGTGGCGGCCGTGGTCGGCAACGAGGAGAGCGAAGGCTTCAAGCTGGCGCGCCAGTACGCCGTCGAGCGCGCGCCGTTCTTCATCGTCGAGAAAGACGACGGCGAGAAGAAGGTCATCGCGAGCGTCTTGCAGTTTGTCAGGGAGATGGAAAAGCCGCCGCAAAGTTGATATGGTGATGACGCCAACTTGTTGTCTTACCGGGCGCGAACCCTTGTGCGGATCAGTGTATGCCAATACCTGTGCAGCTAGACCTGAACTTCGCAAAGCAGATAAGGCCGGATGTGGCAGATGGTGCGGGTGTTCCCATTGATAGGTGTTTTCCTGAAGAGGCGGCAAACAGGCTTGCAGAAATTGAGGCCTTCAATAAGCATCTCTATCGCCCAAATACCTATCTGCATAAATGGTGGGCGCGCCGCTCGGGCACCACGTTCCGGCACATACTCAAACAGCTTGTTGGCCCCTCTCAAAAGCGCGGTTTCTATGAACCAGGGGGATTAGAGGGCAAAATTATCCTGGACCCCATGATGGGGGGGGGGACGATCCTCCATGAGGCCATCAGGATGGGCGCAAACGTCATCGGGGTTGACGTAGACCCAATTCCTGTCTTGCAGAACAAAGCGACTCTCGATTGGATATGCGTAGACCACAAGGTGAAGACGTTCAAGTCGTTCTATGCGCACCTCCTAAACGAGCTGGGCAGATTCTACCAGACTCACTGCCCTCAATGCACGGATGACGCCTGGATACTTTTCACCCTGTATGGACTGCAGCGCGAATGCCAATGTGGGGAGTTTGTCTTTGTTGACAGCCTCGTATTAAGGGAGGAAACCGACGGATCAAGGCTGAGGCTTTGCCCGGTGTGCGGCGAGGTGTTCAACACGGGGCAGGAGTCACACTGTTCTTCCCGCACAGCAAAGAAGCTCATTTTCGACAAGGAACAACGGCGGTGCGACAAGTGCGGCGACAGGTTCCGGGAAGATATCCAGAGGTCCTATTGCGAGCGCTATCGGCCCTTAGTCATTGTGGGTGTTTGCCGGAAGCACGGTCAGTTCTTCAAGCGGGTTGACACACGCGACGCAGAAGTCTTGCGGATCGCCAAGGAACACGGCCAGAGATCGAGGTTTGGGAGCGCTCAAGGTTTCCGTGTGCGTCCGGGTCCTAAGTCCGATGATTTGCTCCGCCGGAGCATTACGAGCTTCCTTGACGTCTTCACGCCAAGACAGCTTCTGTATATCAATGCGGCAGCCCGGGCGATAGCTCCGCTGCCGGCCAGAGACCGCCTGTGGCTGTCTTTGCTAGTCTCCACTTCCCTGGAATTCAACTCGCTGTTGTGTGGCTACAAAGGGGTTGCGAAGAATCGCCCCGGCGCTATTCGCCATGTATTCTCCCACCACGCGTACTCTTTTCCTTACACTGCCCTGGAGAATAACCCGGTTTCCCTGGAGAAATCTTCCGGCACGATTCAAAGACTCTTCTATGATCGCATCGTCAGGGGCGGCGAATGGGCCGTGTTGCCCACTGAACGCAAAATCGTGGGGAAGCGCGCAGAGGAAGTGAGAATTGCCGGCGAGGTTGACGGGGGAAAGGCCGCAAGCTCCTACGAGAAGCTTCGAGAGGGATCCCGTCGCTTCTATGTTCTCCAAACCAATTCTGGCCATCTTCCGCTTCCTGATGGATCAGTGGATTTTGTGGTAACTGATCCTCCCTACTACGACAGCGTTCAATACAGCGACCTGTCAAACTTCTTCCGTGTTTGGCTCCGGTTACTGCTGCCGAAGAAGGCGGCGTGGAATTACGATCAGGATTCCGCAGCCGTGTCTGAAGGCAATGGTTCTCCGGGCAACAAGTATGCGGACAGCCTGGGACGTATCTGGCGGCAGTGTGCCAGGGTTCTCAGGAAGGAGCATGGCCGGTTGATCTTCACGTTTCATCACTGGCGACCCCAGGCGTGGTCGCAACTCACGATTTCCCTCAAGCGGGCAGGCTTCCGATTGGTGAATCGCTACGTCGTGTTCTCCGAGAATCCGATCTCCGTACACATTAGACATCTCAATGCTCTCAAACACGACGCGATTCTGGTGCTCAGACCAGGTTCCATCCCGGCGGAATCCTCTCACTGGCCCAAGCCTGTGCGGATAGAAGCCAAAGACAGTTACCGATTCTGTCAGGACTGCGCGACGGCGCTCGGATGGTTCCTGGAATCCAGTCTTACTGAAACGCAGATTCGAGATCACTGGCGAACGTTCTTGGGAGAATAGCCATATGCCAAAACGCCCTGCAGAGATATTTGGGCATCCCATTGACGTGATGTCTGACAAATCCAAGTCGGATCGCAAGAAACACCGCTGTCCCTTCGCGGAGCGCGAGTGCGACAAGAAAAGCCGGCTCATTCGCTATCCCATGGGCGTATGTTCCGTTCAGTATGGCGACCGGGTCATCGCTCTGTCACCGGACCGATTCCTGCAGGGCAATACTGTCTTCAAGGACATTGCAGACCATCACTTCCAGAGCAGGAATGATATTCTTGTTTTCAGTGAAGTTGGGGTTCCAGGCGTCGGCAATTTCGACTATGTAATGGTAAGACACAAGGCGCTCAGCTCGGATATCGAGGATTTCGTTGTTGTGGAATTCCAGACAGGCCAGACAACAAGTACTGGAAAGCTCGTGAATGCGCTGGCAACGTTCATGAAAGGCGAAGACATCTCCGCGAAGACTTTCGGCTTTGGGATAAACTTCGCCGATATCTGGAAGCGATCGTTCACCCAAGTGCTCAACAAAGGAATCGTCCTGGAGAACTGGGGCCACAAAGTCTACTGGGTTGTGCAAGAACCGGTCTACCAGGACCTGGAAGAAAGGTATAACCTTCAAGCGCTCAACTACAGCCCCAATCATAGCGCCGTCTTCGCTCTTTATGACCTGCGAAGGTCGGGAGAGAAGTTTGAACTCTATCGGACTCGGCTTCTGTCATCCAGCGTAGACGACTTGTTCAGTGCCTTTCGGAGCAATCGGGATATCCCCTCAAAGGATACATTCCTTGAGCGGCTCCGGAACCGAATGAAAGCGAATTTGGGCCTGAAAATCGAGCTTGGTCAGGGATGAAGCCGGGCATGGTTTCTTCGGGAATCAGTTCTTCCTGAAGCAGGCATTCCCGGCGCCTATGGAGAGGCTATGAAGAACCTCAGTGCGGCGTTTGCGACTTGTATTCTGCTGGCAGGAGCGGGACTTGGCCTGGCCGAAGAGGTCCGGCACGGGGCGTGGAAGGCGGTCTACGACGCCAACGGGATCGCCTCGGTGAGTTTCGAGAACGCCGTCTGGCTGCAGAAGTCCTCGCTCATCGTCTTCAAGCCGGGCTACAAGGATCACTGGTTCGGCATGCAGGGCGCCGTCGTCACCACGACCTCCGAGGCGGACAAGACGACGGTGACGTGGAAGAAAAAGGACGGCGATCGGTTCGAGGCGGAGCTGGAACTGTCGCTCGCCAGCGAGAGCGCCGCCTGGCGCGGCCGCCTGAAGGTGGGCGTGGAGGGGCCGGTCGAGATGGGGATATTCGTCCCGTCGGCGCGCCTGGAGTCGCCCGGCGGCGTGACCCACTGCTACGTCGGGAACCGCGAGATGGAGTTTTACCGCGAGAGACCCTTCGGCACGTTCGCGCCCGTCCTGCCGGTGCGGTTCGAGACCCCGGCCTGCACGGCCGTCTTCGAGCGCTCGGCGTCCAGCGGTTCGTGGCTGGTCCAGGACAAACGCGAAGGCCCCGAGCCGGCCGTCCGCTTTGTTTTCTGCGACAAGGCATCGGGCAAGGAACCCCTTGAAGTGCAGGCGTCGCTCGCCCTGAAGCTCAGGCGCTATCCCCCGGCGCAGGCCGAGGGGCGCAAGGCCCTGCTCTCGCAGCGCACGAGGACGTACCTGCCCCTGACCGTGAAGAACTCCGGCTTCGAGGAGGCCGAAATACCCGCCGGATGGGAGTTCGGCGCCACCGCCGCCATCGAGAGCCAGGGCGCAACCGAAGGAAAGCGCTGCCTGCGCATCCGCGTGCAGAGTCCGGAGGAAAGGAGCGTCTACGTCACGCAGAAGGCGCCCGTGCAGGCCGGTTCGCGTTACCTGCTGTCCGGCATGGTGAAAGCCGAGGGCGTGAAGCCCGCCGACGTGATCAAGATGCAAACCGTCGGCGACGTGATAATCCTGGAATGGGCCGACAAGGACGGCAAGTGGCTGGCGCCGGGCGCGTACTCCAACGAGGCCAGCTTCGGCACGCACGGCTGGCAGAAGCGCCAGACCAAAGACATCCTGGCCCCCGCCGGCGCGCATTACGGCATCATTTTTCTGGCCATGCGCGGCATCGGTACGGCGTGGTTCGATGACATTCAACTCGTCGAGTGCCGCCCCTCGGTCGCGCTGGCGGCGCCCCTGAACGGTTCGAAACTCAACGACAACCGACCCCTCTTCGAGTGGCGGCCCGATCCCGACAGCCACAGCTACGTCGTGGAGGTCTCGCAGGACCCCGCGATGCCCAAAGACCGGCTGCGGCTGCGCGAGACCTGCCTGGCGAACTGTTTCCGGCCCGAAAAGCCCCTGCCGCCGGGAAAGTGGCACTGGCGCGTCAGCCGCGACGACGGCTTTGCGTCGGCGGTCTGGGGCTTCGAGCAGACGGCGCCCGAGAACGCCGACACCACCGGCCCGGTGATTTCCATCGAGTCGGGCAGCCTCGAAAAGCGCGATCAACCCCTCGTCTTCGCCGTCAGCGACGCCTCCGGCGTGAAGACCGACAGCATCGAGCTTCATGTGGACGACAAGCCGATTGAGGCCGCCGTCCGGAAAGCGGGCGCGGCGCTGCACGCCTTCCCGAAGGGGGGTTGGGAACAGGGGGCGCACAAGGTCACGATTCTGGCCAAAGACGGCAAGGGCAACGCGGGCGAGGAATCGCGCTGGATCGTGGTCGCGCCGCCGCCCCCGCAGAAGATCGTCTGGACGCGCGACCGGGGCGTGCTCTTCGGCGACCGGCATCGCCTGCCGCTGGGCATCTACCAGGTGACCGAGAAGGACATGCCGCGCGTCAAGGCCGCGGGCTTCGACTTCGTGCACAACTACGAGTGGGAAGGCAGCCAGGACGACGTCAAGGCGCGCGCCTACCTGGACGCCGCCCAGCGCAACGGCCTGACGGCGTTCGTGGGCTTCGACCGCGGCGGCGCTTCGCGGAACGGCCTGTGCCAGATGAACCTGGCGCACGTCTCGCGGCGCATCGCCGCCCTGCGCGACCATCCGGCCCTGCTGGCCTGGTACCTGTTCGACGAGCCGGACCTGTCGCACCAGTACGTCTCCCCCCACAACATGGTTCAGCTCTACGAACACGTCCGCCGTCTCGACCCCTACCATCCGGTCATCGTGACGTTCGCCATCGGCGACAGCCCGTCGAAGTATCCGCGCTGTTACGACGTGTACTGGACGATGGTGTACTCGACGACGGACAAGCTGGACGATAAGATGCGGCGCGACCTGGCCGTCATCGGCGATACGCCCCTCATGGCCATCTGCCACAGTTACGACCAGAAACAGGCCGCCGCGTTCAAGGCCGGCGAACCCGTCAGCGACGCCGCCTTCGCGCCCGACCTGCGCCTCATGCGCGCCAACGCCTTCGCCTCCCTCGCCAACGGAACCAGCGGCATGTGCTGGTGGTGGTACGGCAACAACCGCAAGACGTTCCTCAGCGTGGGCGACGTGCCTCACGCGTGGGCGTGGCTGACGCAGGTCGTCAAGGAACTGCGCGAACTGGAGCCGCTGTTGACCGCCGAGGGGAAGCCCCTGGAGGTCAAGGCGACGCCGCCGGACGCGCCCCTGCGCCTGTGGGGCCGGCGCGTCGGCGCCAAGACGACCCTCATCGCCGTCAACCTGCACGACAAGCCCCTTGAGGCCGAGTTTTCGGCCCCGGACCTGCCGGCGGGCGGCGAGGCGCTCGTCAAGTTCGAGGACCGCAAGCTGGCGATCAAGGACGGCAAGCTCAAGGACGCCTTCGGCCCCATTCAGGCGCACGTGTACGAGATCGAGGCGCGTTGATTCAGGTTCCGTTCGCGGCATTTGGGAGGCAAGGCATGACCGTGTCGAACACGGGTCGCGGGTTCGCCGTCAACGCGAGAGACGGCGTCGTGCGGGTCGAGTTCCTGGAGCCGGGCATCGTGCGCGTACGGAAGTTCGCGGGCGAACAGCCGCCTTCTTCTCCCCTGATCCGGTACGGATTCTTCCGCGACGACTGGCCCGCCGTCAAGGTCCGGTGCGCCCGGCGTAAAGGAGCGGCCGAGGCCGCAAGCGACCTGATCGGCGTGACCCTTCGCGAGGGCAGGCTGACCGTGCGGGACGCCCGGCGAAAGATCCTGCTCTCGGAACACCGGCCCGCGCAGGCCGGGCCGACGCCGGGCCTCAGCGTGAGGTTCGACCTGTCTGCGAAACGCGCCTTCTTCGGCCTGGGCGACCAGACCCGCGCCCGCGTCGAGCATCGCGGCACGAAGGGCGACCTGTGGGGCCGCAACGTCAGCAGCTACATCCCCGTCCCGCTGGTGTGGACCAACGACGGGATCGGCCTGCTCATCAACACCACGCGGCGGGTGGGGTTCGACCTGGGCGCGACCTCGAAGGACTGGTTCGGCTTCGAGGCGCCCGGAGCGGCGCTCGACTACTACATCCTCTACGGCCCGTCGCCGAAGGAGATCCTCTCGCGCTACACCGGCCTGACCGGCAGGCCGCCCCTGCCGCCCAAGTGGGCGCTGGGCCTGTGGTTCATCTGCCGCACCCAGGCCGACGCGCGCGAGTTCATGGACGATTGCCTCGCCTTTCGCCGCGAGGGCATCCCGTGCGACGCCATCGGCCTGGAGCCCGGCTGGATGGCGAAGAATTACGACTTTTCCACCGCCAAGGACTGGCACCCCGAACGCTTTCCCGTGCCCTCCTACGCGCGCGCGGGCCGGCACAACTTCTTCCCCGCCGCCAAACGCATGGGCTTCAAGCCCGGCCTGTGGCTCTGTTGCGATTACGATCTCTCGTACGAAGAGGAACGCAGGGTCAGGGCCGCCGTAAGGACGAAGGATCAGAAAAGCGTCTTCGCCAAAGGGCACGAGGTGGACCTGCATCTGGCCGGCGGACGGCGCATGGACCCGCTCACCAAGCCCGGAGAACCGTGGTTCAAACACCTGAGCCGCTTCGTGGACGAAGGCGCCGAGTGGTTCAAACAGGACGGCGCCAACCAGGTCCTCGACCACCCCGACCGCCTCTACGGCAACGGCATGCGCGACGACGAGATGCACAACCTCTACCCCCTCCTCTACTCCAGGCAGATGCACCTCGGCTTCCGGGAGCATAACGGCCGCCGCACCTTCTGCTTCACCCCGTCGGGCTGGGCCGGCCTGCAGCGATGGACCGGCACCTGGACCGGCGACACCGGCGGCGAAGAGGGACCGCTCGGCGCCTGCCTGAACCTGAGCCTCAGCGGGCACGGCATGTCCACGTGCGACATGGAGGTCGCGACGAAAGAGGGCATCCACTTCGGGATGCTTCTGCCCTGGGCGCAGGTCAACTCGTGGAACTACTGGCGGCATCCGTGGTACCAGGGAGACGTCCTGAAGCGCATCTTCACGGAGTACGCCGTCCTTCGGTACCGCCTGCTGCCGTACCTGTACTCCTGCGTGTGGGAAGCCCACCGCACCGGCGTGCCGATTCTGCGCGCGATGCCGCTCGAATACATGGAAGACCCCCGCACGCACAAGCTCATTCGCCAGTACATGCTCGGCCCGGCGCTGCTGGTGGGCGCGTTCACGAAGCGAATCTTCCTGCCCAAAGGGCTATGGTACGACTACTGGACGGGGCGGCCGTTCTCCGGGCCGAAGTCGTTCGAGCCGGAGATACCCTCCGACCGCGGCGGGCCGCTCTTCGTGCGGGCCGGCGCCGTCATCCCGATGGGTCCGCGCATGGACTACGTCGGGCAGCGGGCCGAGGACGACTTGGCCGTCTGCGTCTACGCCGGCGCGCCGGGGAGCTGCGAACTCTACGAGGACGACGGTCTCACCTTTGAGTTTGAAAAGGGCGCCTTCCGCACGACCGCGATCCGCTGCGAGGAAAAAGGCGGCGAGATGCGCGTTGGCGTGGACGCCGCCAGGGGCGACTTTCCGGGCGCCGTCGCCGCGCGCAGGACGAAGTTCCGCCTGTTCGGGGCGCGCAGACCCTCAACCGTAAAGCTGAACGGGGTCGAGTTGAGGATGAGGACCGAAGGCCCCCGCCCCGGCTGGAACTGGGATGAAAAGACACAGTGCGCGATCGTGTGGGCGGGAGAACGGAAGGCCCGCGAGAAGACCGT
>CAYPFP010000134.1:0-13758 GCA_964409935.1 uncultured Planctomycetota bacterium
GTTCCGGATATTGATGGGGATTGGGTCCCAGATGGAAACCCAACAGGACAGACGGGCTTCGGGCTGATCTACGTCCCAGAGAGTTCACTTCCTCCCCACAGAGTCATTCTGAAGCATAAAGACATTGCTGGGCACTATTATGTTCGATCCGGCGAGTCCTTTGTCATAGCCACGCATACTCAATTGGAGGATATGTTTGGGCGACGTCCGAAGCCCATACTTGATCTCAAGTCGAGAATCGAGGCCTCTGACGTCTGCGATGGTGTGTGGTATATGCGCGTGGTGCTGGCTATTGAGAATAAAGGCAGGGGCTCTGCAAGAGCACCATTCTTGCGCCTTTGTGTTCATCCACCGTACGAAGTTACTCACCGTCTAAGCAAGGGGCAGCGTGCCGGGCTCAGAGAGCTAGCGTACGTTCATTCACGGGAAAGGAAGTACGGGGGGGCAGGCGATGATGTAATCCACCCAGGTGTGGATCACGATGTGACGGCAATTGATTTAAAAGTTTCTTTGAGTAGTACGAAGAGTGGGCAAGATGTGCGTCTAGACTACGAGATCGCAGCAGAGGGCGTGCAGCCTGTCAGCGGCCAGAGAACTATACCATGGAATGAAATTGTCCGTGAAACCCAGGGGTTAGCTGATCGTAGGGCAGCAGATGCTGAAAGAACTGGACAATAGAACCATTGGTGAAGACGAAAAAGGGCGTGGGGTTTATCGAGGTGCAGGATGTGCCGGAGCCGAGGCCGGGCGCGGGCGACCAATATAGGACTCGGCGGCAAGTCCTCTGGTGTTAGGTTCGGGCGCTTTTCCCCTGAGGGCGCTATGCCAACACCTTCATGTTCTCGTACAGAAACTCGGGCGCAAAGTCCGCGCCGTTCTCCCAGACAATCGTCTCCAATTCAGGGTCCACCCTGAAGTTGCGGAACAGCCGCTTGTCTTTAAGCGGACCGAAGACCTCCCCTTCCAGTTCGTTCTCCAGGTTGATCTCCCCTTCGGCCCCGTCGTTGAAACGCAGCCAGATTACGTAATCGCGCAGGTACTTGGCTTCTTTCACGTGCAGGAACATGCCGATCTTACTCCAGCGGCGCTATGCGATTCAGCGCCCTCTTTTGCTCCGCCAGCTTCCAGTTCATGAGCAGCTCTGCCTTGTGCATCTCGCGCCATTCTTGCACAAGCGCCAACGCCCTCGACCCCATACGCCCAGCCACATTACCCGTCTCGATCTCGACGGTGATCTCCTGATCCTGGTACTTTGCGTGGAAGTGAGGAGGGGCATGCTCACGCCAGTACATGAAGATGACGATGCCCAAGAAACGACTGATTACAGGCATGTCGTGTGCCCTTCCGCATTACAGGTTGCGGCATGAGGCTACGTATCGTCGTGTGCTATCCCTCTAACATAATTCTATGGGCGAGGGACAAAAAGTCAAGACGCCATCCACGGATTCGCCGGGCGGCCGACGGGACGGTTTTCAGGTGGCGCTGCGTGGGATGATTTGATATAAGCCGGACACTCAAAGGTTACGTGCGCCGGGAGCGCTGAACATATGCCCAGAGGATTCTTCTGATGAAAGCACTGGTGAAGACGAAAAAGGGCGTGGGGTTTATCGAGGTGCAGGATGTGCCGGAGCCGAGGCCGGGCGCGGGCCAGGTGAAGATCAAGATCGCTGCCTGCGGGGTGTGCGGGTCGGACATCCACGTGCGGCATGACACGTTCCCGTACTGGCCGCCGGTCATCCTGGGGCACGAGTTTGCGGGAACCATCGTCGAGACGGGGCCGGACTGCAAGCTTTTCAAGGCGGGCGAGCGCGTCGTGGCCGAACCCCATACGCGCGCCTGCGGCCACTGCCACCTGTGCCGCACCGGAAACATCCAGATCTGCCCGGCGAAGCGTTCGCCGGGATGGGGCATTGACGGCGGCATGGCGGAGTTCATCTGCTATCCCGAAGTCCTCCTGCACCGCATCCCCGACGCCATGACCTGGGATCAGGCCGCCGTGGTCGAGCCGACGGCCAACGTCGTCAGCGACCTGCTCGAACGCACGGGCGTTATGCCCGGCGACTTTGTCGTGGTCCAGGGGCCGGGGCCGATCGGCCTGCTGGCGGCCCTGGCCGCGCGGGCGGTCGGCGCGCGCGAGGTGGCGATCCTGGGCACGCCCGGCGACGTCGAACGCCGTTTCAGGAAGGCGGCGGACCTGGGCTTCACAAAGCTGATCAACGTGGCGGAGAAGAACCCTGTCGAGGTCGTGCTGGACCTGACCGGCGGGCGCGGCGCCGACGTGGTGGCGGAGTGCAGCGGCGCGCCCAAGGCCATCGCCGGCATGGCCGACCTCATCCGCAAGAAGGGGCGAATCTCCGTGATCGGCCTCACGGGCGGCAAGACCGTCGAGGTGCCCTGGGACAAGTTTGCGTTCAAGGTCGCCGACGTGTTCTTCAACCTTTCCACCAGCCACACCTCGTGGGACCGCAGCATCAGTCTGATCGCGAGCGGGCGGGTGCCCTCGGAACAGATCATCACTCACCGCGGGCCGCTGGAGAAATGGGAGGAGCTTTTTGACGCGGTCGAAAAGTTGCAGGCGCTGAAGGCGTTGATCGTGCCAGCGGCAGCGGTACGCCGTGCCGGCGTGAACGACCGGTTGCGGCGGCGATAGCGATACCGATAACGATGAGGATTGGGCAGGAGGATCATCCTATGTCAGAGACCTTGGGCTTCGGATTGGTGGGCACGGGGTTGGTGGCGCCGTTTCACGCCAACTCCATCCGCGCAAGCAAAGGCGGACAGCTTGTGGCGGTGTGCGACGTGAACCGCGAGCGCGCCGACAAACTGGCGGCCGCCTACGGGGCGCGGGCATACTACGACATCGGCGAGATGCTCAAGAGTCCGGAGATTCAAGTCGTGTGCGTGCTGCTCCCCAACCATCTGCATTGCGACGCGGTGATGAAGTGCGCGCAGGCGGGCAAGCACGTGATTGTGGAAAAGCCGCCCGCCATGTCGTTGAAAGAGACCGATGAGATGGTGGACGCCTGCGCGAAGGCGGGCCTGAAGTTCGCGTGCACCGTGCAATGCCGCGTGCGCAAGGCGATCCAGGCGATGAAGCAGGCCGTGGGCGAGGGCCGTTTCGGGCGGCTGCTCCACGCCGACGCCGTCATGAAGTGGTTCCGCACCACGGAATACTACCACTCCGACCCGTGGCGCAGTTCGCGCCGGTCGGGGGCGGGCGTCACCGTGCAGCACGCCTTCCACTATATTGACCTGCTCCAGTACCTGGCCGGTCCGGTGGCTTCGGTGGAGGCCAGAATGAGCAACCTGGCGCACCCCTCCGTGAAACTGGAGGACACGTTGCTGGCCTTCGTGACCTACGCCAACGGCGCGCAGGGCGTGGTGCAGGCGTCCACGGCCCTGTGGCCGGGCACGGATGTGCGCATCGAGCTTAATGGCGAGAACGGCACCGCCATCATGGCGGGCGAGAAGATGGTCTGCTGGAAGTTCCGCGAGGAGAGACCGCAGGACGAGCAGATACGCCAGCTCGGCAGCGCCGCCCAGGCCACGGCCGCCGGCAGCCCCACCGATTTCGGCTACGCCGATCACCTGGTCGTCATACAGGACATGATTAACGCTGTGCGCGAGGACCGCGAGGTCATCATCCCAGTGCGGTCGGTCCGTCCGTCGGTTGAACTGGCCCTGGCGCTCTACCAATCCGCCGCCCGCAACGCCAAGGTGGACCTGCCGGTGAAGGACGATCCGACTATCTGGGAATGACTTTGCGATGATCAACATCCGTTTGATGAGGCGAGAGGACATTGACATCGGCCTGGAGCTTTGCCGCTTCGCGGGATGGAACCAGGTGCGGAGTCATTGGGAGACACTGCTGGCCCTTGCGCCGGAGGGCGTGTTCGCGGCGGAAGTGGAGGGGCAGGTTCGCGGGACGGGCAGCGCCGTGAATTACGGGACGCGCACGGCCTGGATCGGCATGATCCTCGTCCATCCGGAGTTCAGGCGTCGCGGGATCGCCACCCATCTGATGAATCGGTGTATCGAGCGTCTCCGCGAAAAGCGGATCGAGAGCGTCAAGCTCGATGCCACCGACCAGGGCCGTCCGGTGTATCTGAAACTGGGATTCAAAGACGAGCGCCCCATCTGCCGGTACGCGGGGCGTTGCGGGCCTGGAGGCTCCCGCGACAGTTCGATCCGGCCCATACGCGGCGGGGACTGGGCCTCCATTGCGGAGATGGACCGGACGGCCTTCGGGGCCGACCGGCTGGCGTTGCTGAGGTTGCTGGACCAGGAGGGGCGATCGGCGCTGGTCGAGTCGGCGGGAACGGTGAGGGCCTACGGTTTTGGCCGGAAGGGTTTTCACGCGTCCTCCATCGGTCCGGTGGTGGCCGCCGACGCCGAGGCCGCCCGAAACGTCATACTCGCCCTGCTGGCAACGCTGCCCGCAGGCCAAGTCTACTGGGACCTCATGCCCGACAATGTTCCGTGCAGAGAACTGGCCGAATCGCTCGGCTTCACCGTGGCGCGGCGGTTAGTGCGCATGTATCTGGGCGAGATGCATCCGGGGCAAGTCGAGATGATCTACGGCGGCGCGGGGTTTGAACTGGGGTAGCAACCGTCAGGGCACGCGGTGAAGTGCCGCGTAACGCGAGCTTTGTAAATCGTGTTTACAAACGCCCTTGATCGGTGCGGGTCGCCCGCCGGCGGAATGTCGTATCATCTGTAGCGCGCTCACCTTGTGATTTATGTGAATCCCCGGCATCTAGATTGCTGTATTTATCTCTAAACTGAGGTTCGAGCGCCGGCGGCGCTGAAGTCTTGCTGCAGAGAGGTGGAACAGCGGCAATTATTCGCTCTCCTTGACAATGGGGCCGCCGTGACGCTAAAGTGTGTAGAAGACGGCAAAGATGGGTAGGGCGGCGGAAGGCCGGCCTGGTTGCGTTCCGACGTTCGGAGTTTTGAGCGACATGTTGGCGAGGTCAGTGGTTTGCGTCGTTCTGGCGTTGTGGCCGGTGGTTGGGGCCGCTGCGGACAATGCCTCGTCGAGTCCGCGTGCGGACTCGCCGAGTCCGCTGGAAAGTTCCGTGGCCCCTTCGCCGCGGAACGAGATTGACGAAGCGGTGTTCGGCAGGCTGAGGCAGTTGGGCATACAGCCCGCCAACCTTTGCACGGACGCCGTGTTCCTGCGCCGCGCATACCTGGACGTGATCGGCACGCTGCCCACCGAGGACGAAGCGAGGGCCTTTCTGTCGGACAAGGACCCCGCGAAGCGCAGCCGCCTGATTGACCACCTGTTGGAGAGGGACGAGTTCGCAGACTATTGGGCGATGAAATGGAGCGACCTGCTGCGGGTCAAGTCGGAGTTTCCCATCAACCTGTGGCCCAACGCCGTGCAGGCGTATCACCGTTGGATTAGGACCTCCGTCAAGAATAACATGCCGTACGACCGCTTTGTGCGGGAGATGCTCACGGCGAGCGGCAGTAATTTCCGCGTGCCGCAGGTCAACTTTTGCCGCGCCGTCATGGCGAAGGAACCGCAGGCCATGGCGCAAGCCGTGGCGTTGACGTTCATGGGCGTGCGCCCCGAGAGCTGGCCGAAAGAGCGGTGGTCGGGGATGGGGGCCTTTTTCTCGCAGATCGGCTACAAGAGCACGGGCGAGTGGAAAGAGGAGATCGTTTTCTTCGATCCCGGCAAAGCCAACCCGTCCGACGGCGGCGGGGCGCCGCACGCGGCGGTGTTCCCCGACGGCGTCGCAGCGCAGTTGACGCCTGACCGCGACCCCCGCGAAGTCTTCGCCGACTGGCTGATTGACCCCAAGAATCCGTGGTTCGGGCGCAATATCGTGAATCGCGTATGGTCCTGGCTGATGGGGCGCGGCATTATCCATGAACCGGACGATATCCGGCCCGACAACGCGCCCAGCAATCCCGAACTGCTGGCTCTGCTGGAAGGGAAGCTGGTCGCGGCCCAGTACGACCTGAAGCAACTCTACCGGCTGATCCTGAATTCCGAGACGTATCAGCTTTCGTCCATTCCCAGGAGTGCCGATCCCAACGGGGCGGCCAATTTCGCGAGCTACCCGTTGCGCCGGCTCGACGCGGAGGTGCTCGTTGACGCACTGTGCCAGATTACGGGCACGACCGAGCAGTACTCCAGCGCCATCCCGGAGCCTTTCACGTTCGTCCCGAAAAACCAGCGTTCGATTGCGCTGGCCGACGCGAGCATAAGCAGTTCGTTCCTGGAGACGTTCGGGCGGTCGTCGCGCGACACCGGCCTGGAGTCGGAGCGCAACAACCGCGCCACGGCGGCCCAGCGGCTACACCTGCTGAACTCCAGCCACATCCAGCGCAAGATAGAACAGAGCGCCAAGATCGGGGCGCTCGTGGCGCAATCGAAGTGGAATCTGCGGGACGTCGCCGTCAGACTCTACCTGACGATCCTTTCGCGGTTTCCGACGGAAGAGGAGTTGAGGACCATCGAGGAGTACTCCAGGTCCGGCGGCACGAAAGGGCGCGAGGCGGCGACAGATCTGACGTGGGCGTTAATCAACAGCGCGGAATTCCTCTACCGGCATTGAGTGAAGGACAAGGTGAGAACATGAGCGCGAACCGCAATCCCGAGACGATGCTTCGTACGCCCATCTCAAGACGCGAGGCGATGCGGCGCGGGTTTCTGGGCGCCGCCGGGCTGCTGCTGGCCGACCGTCTGACGCTGCCTGTTGTTGCCTCGGCCCCGCCGGCCAAGGCCAAGGCCGTGATCCAGATATGGATGTGGGGCGGGCCGTCGCACCTGGACACCTTCGACCCCAAACCCGATGCCGGCCGCGATTATGTCGGCGACCTGGATAAGGCGATCCCCACCAACGTGGACGGGATCATGATCGGCCAACTGCTGCCGGAACTGGCCAAGCAGGCCGACAAGTACTCCATCATCCGCAGCATGACCCACGGCAATAACAGCCATGAGACGGCGTCGTACATCGTGCAGACCGGCCGGATGGCCGGCGGGCGGGATGTGTTCCCCGGCGTCGGCGCCGTGGTCTCGTTGTTCAAGGGCTACAGCGCCGGATACCAGGGGTTGATCCCGCCTTACATTGTCTTGACGGAGACGCAGGGGCGTTTCTCCGAGTCGGGGTTTCTGGGGTCGCGCCATAAACCCTTTGCCACGGGCGGCGACCCGGCGCAGGGCCGGTTCGCGGTGGAAGGCGTCGTGGCCGAGGGCATCTCCGACCAGCGCCAGCACGCCCGGCGCGACTTCCTCCACAAGCTCAACACCCTGGAGCACGCCATGAAGGGCGACGCCGAACTGGCGGCGGCTCAACAGGCCGACAGACAGGCGTACGACCTGATTCTGGGCGACGCCGGCAAGGTGTTTGACCTCTCGCAGGAGAAGAACGACGTGAGGGAACGGTACGGCCGCAACACCTTCGGGCAGTCCTGCCTGATGGCGCGGCGGCTGGTCGAACGCGGCGTCCCCTACATCACGATTAATTACAAGGGATGGGATACCCACAAACAGCACTTCCAGACCATGCGCCGGAAGCTGCCGGAAATGGACAGGGGCATGGCGGCCCTGCTGCAGGACCTGGCGGATCGAGGCCTTCTCGACAGCACGATCGTCTGGTGGAGCGGCGAGTTCGGCAGAACCCCCAAGGTCCAGTGGGAACCTCCCTGGAACGGCGGGCGCGGACACCACGGCAAGGTCTTCTCCGCCGTGGTCGCCGGCGGCGGATTCAAGGGCGGCCGCGTGGTCGGGGCGTCGGACGCGAAGGGGGAGGAACTCAAGGATCGTCCCGTCTATCCCTGGGACCTCATCGCCAGCATGTACGAACTGCTGGGCATTGACCCTGAGGCCAAGCTGCCTCATCCGCAGGGGCAGGAGGTCCGCGCCACACCCTCCGCCGCCGACGGCGTGACCCTCGGCGGGCGTCTGAAGGAAATCATGTAGACGACGGAGCGTTCTATGAACCCATCGCGATGGCGTGCGATTGCGGGGATGACGGCATTTCTTGCGGTCGCCCCGGCCGTAACGGCTCAGCAGTTCGCCCCGCACGTGGGTTACGTGTACCCGGCCGGCGGCCGGCAGGGCGCGACGTTTCAGGTCACCGTGGGCGGACAGTTCCTGGACGGCGTCGCCAACGCCTTCGTCTCCGGCAGGGGTGTTCAGGCCGCCGTGGTCGAGCACACCAAGCCGCTCACGCCCCAGGAGTTCAACCGCCTCAGAGAAAAGCTGAAAGAATTGACCGACAAGAAGTCGGCCGCCTTCAAGCAAAAGGCCAAGGGCGGCGGACAGGACGGCCCGCAGGCATCCGCACCGGTCGCCTGGACGGCGGAAGACGAGAAGATGGTGGACGACATCCGCAAGAAACTCGCCACCTTCCCCAGAAGGCCCGTGAACCCTGCGATTGCCGAGAACGTCGTGCTGCAGGTCACAATGGCTCCCGACGCGGAGCCCGGCGAACGCGAGTTGAGACTGGGGACGCCCTCGGGCCTGACCAATCCGCTCGTTTTCTGCGTCGGGCAACTGGCCGAATTCTCCGAGGAACCCGCCAAGCCTCCGAGCGGAGCGGGATTCGCCAAGGGACAGAAGTACGGCGCGGCGCGTCTTTCCAGCGACGCGGGGCCTCAAAGCACTGCGTCCGATACCGAGATGAGAATCACGCTGCCGGCCGTCGTCAATGGCCAGATCACGCCCACCACCGAGGACTGGAGCCGCTTCCAGGGGCGTCAAGCCCAGCCCTTTACCCCCGGCGACGTGGACCGTTACCGTTTCGAGGCGCGCAAGGGGCAGCAGTTGATCGTCGCCGCCAGCGCGCAGAGACTGATACCCTATCTGGCCGATGCCGTCCCCGGTTGGTTCCAGGCCACCCTGGCCCTCTACGACGCCAAGGGCAGGGAAGTGGCGTATGCCGACGACTTCCTGTTCCATCCCGACCCCGTCATCCATTACGAAGTCCCCGATGACGGCGAGTACGTGATCGAGATCAAGGACGCCATCTACCGGGGCCGCGAGGATTTCGTCTATCGCATCGCCGCCGGCGAACTGCCGTTTGTGACAGGCATCTTCCCCCTGGGCGGCCAGGCCGGCGCCCAAACCACGGTCGAGCTTGCGGGCTGGAACCTGCCGGTGAAGACCCTGACCGTGGACGCCAGGGACAAGGCGCCGGGGATCGAGACGCTTTTCGTGCGCAAGGGCGAATGGGTCTCCAACCGCGTCCCGTTTGCCGTGGACACGTTGCCCGACTGCGCGGAGCAGGAACCCAACAACGATCCGGGCAACGTGCAGAAGGTCAAGGCGCCGCTCATCGTGAATGGCCGCATCGGGCAAGCGGGCGACTGGGACGTGTTCGCCTTCGAGGGCGGCGCGGGGGAAGAGATCGTCGCCGAGGTCCACGCCCGCAGGCTGGACTCGCCGCTGGACTCGGTGCTCAAGCTCACCGACGCCGCCGGCAAGCAACTGGCCATCAACGACGATCATGAAGACAAGGGCGCCGGATTGACCACGCACCATGCGGACTCGTGGCTCCGAGCCAGCCTGCCTGCTGCCGGAACCTATTGTCTCCACGTGGGCGATGCCCAGCGCAAAGGCGGCCCGGAGTACGCCTACCGCCTCCGCATCAGCCCGCCGCGCCCCGATTTCGACCTGAGGATCGTGCCGGCCAGCGTCAACGTGCGCGTCGGGACGGCCATCCCTCTTACCGTGTATGCCTTCCGCAAGGACGGGTTCTCCGAGCAGATCACGGTGGTCCTGAAGGACGCGCCGCCGGGATTCACACTGACCGGCGGCCGCGTGCCCGCGAACCAGGATCGGGTGCGCGTTACGCTGACGGCCCCGACGACGCCCGGGAAGGACCCCGTCAGCGTGCGCCTGGAAGGCCGAGCCGTGATCCAGGGCCGGGAGGTCGTCCGGCAGGTCGTGCCCGCCGAAGACATGATGCAGGCTTTCGCCTACCGGCACCTTGTGCCCTGCCGGGAACTGGAGGTTGCCGTGTCGGGGCGCTACAAGCCCAAAGCCGCCGTGACGATCCTCAGCCCCGGCCCGGTGAAAATCCCCGCCGGCGGCACGGCCCGCGTGCAGGCCGGCATAGCCACGAACACCTTCTTCGGCAAGATAGTGCTGGAGTTGAGCGAGCCGCCGGAGGGAATCTCCATCGCGCAGGTGTCGCCGGTCGGCTTGGGCACGGAGATCGTGCTCAAGAGCGACGCGGCGAAGGTCAAACCCGGCCTTGCGGGGAACCTGATCGTGAACGTCTTCCTGACGGGCAAGAACCCGGACGGCGCCGAGAAAGGAAAGCCGCAGGGCAACGATCGACGCGCCGCCCTGGGCACGCTGCCGGCCATACCCTTCGAGATCACGCCGCCGTGACGTACGAGGGAGCTATCGGAACGTGACGGCCGAGTCGCCGGCCCAGGGGGCGACCTCGGGCATGTGGGTCATGGCGAAGGAAGTCTGAAGGGGATAGTTGCACACGCAACCGACCGAGAAACAGGGGCAGTTGAGCACGCCGTCCGCCGGGACAAAACTGTTGCTGCATCCTGAACGGATGTTGCGGAGATAGTGCTTGACCCGTGTCTGCAGATCAACGTAGCACGCGGTGTTGTCGCGGGCAAAGAGCAGGTGCCGGCCGCCGATGGAGTAGTTGCATCCGCCGCGTTTCCCCCAGAAAGACGCCGTGCTGAGCTGCCGGCCGGTGGCGGTGTCGTAGAGGTATCCGCTCTGGTTGATGAAGGTGTCGCCTCTCAGGATGATGGGCTGGCCGCCGATGGGCTGTTGCCATACCTCTTTTCCCGTCCTCGCCGCGAAGGCGATCGTGTGGCCCGCCTTGCCGGTCAGAAGCAGGTCTGCCTGCGGCGAATAGGCGAGCCAGTCGTCGTTGCCCATGATGGACAGCCAGCTCGTGGATCGGAGCCGCCGCTCGGTCTGGTGTTGCCATTTCAACTCGCCGGTGCGGGCGTCGAGGGCCATGATGATCGAGGGCGAGGGCTGCGACGCTTCGCCGGTGCGGGGAAGGCCGCTGGGCAGAAGGGGGGCCGGGGAGTCGGCGCAGAACACCATGCCGCCGCCGATGGCGACGGCGTGGATGTTGAAGCGGTCCTTCGCGCTCTGCTGCCAGAGTTTCTCGCCGCTGCGCCGATCCAGCGCGACGAGCACAGTGCTGTTCCAAAGTCCTTTCTCGATGGAGCGCACCTTGCCGAAGTCGGCGGCGATAACGATGATGTCGTCGGACACGCGAATGTCCATGACGTCGGGGGCGCGGCCTTCCAGGTCGGTCAGCTCGTAGCTGAAAGTCGCGCGAGGCTCGCCCGTCGCAGGGTCGAGCACGACGCACTGGTTCCTGCCCGCGACGTACACGCCGTCCTCCAGCGACGCATAGCGCGTGAAGTGCTCCACCTTTTGCTTCCAGAGAAGACGCCCGGTGTACACATCAATCGCATGAAGCGTGCGGCTTTGGACTTGGAAGGCGAAAAGCCGCCCCCCTACGCCCTGGGGTTTGACGCCGACGCCATAGTCCTTGTCCTTGAAGAAGCCATGATCGGCACCGTCGCCGTACCAGAGGATGCCCAACGGCGTACGGATGAGGTCGTCGGCGGAACAGTAGGACCTGGCGGCGTCGCCGGTCTCATGGGTCCAGGCGGCGGATCCGGGCAGCGGGCCGGACCGGCGCAGTGTGGCGAATTCGCTGCAGCGGCCGACATCCGCGTTCTGGAGCGTGCCGGAGGCCGCCCACGCGGCAAAGGCCTCTTGCTTGAGGGCCGGCAGTCTGAGACAGGCCGTACCGCCGTAAGGCCGCAGGACACTGAAGATTTTCTGCACCGGCGTCTCCATCGGGAATCCCTCGCCGGTGACGATCAGACTGGCGAGATACGGCGGCAGGGGGAAGTCGAACGGCTCGCCGAGGAAAACCTGCGCGCGGCCGTACAAACCCGCCGCGACCAGCCTGTCGCGCAGCGCGTTCACTTTGCGCCCGTCGGCGTCCACGCCGATGACGCGCAGCTTCGATTGCGCAAGAATCTCCTCCATCAGACGCCCGTCGCCCAAGCCGAGCACCACGCAGTAGCCTTCGGAAACGCCGGCGGCCTCCAGAATTTCCGCGGCGTGGCGCGCTCCCTGGTCCGCGGTGTCGGGAAGGGGTCTGGTCTCCAGAGCATGGGTCTTGGGTTCGGCGGTCCCTTCGCCGAAACAGTGAATGCCGCCCTCCTTGGTGGTCACGATAAGTTTGCCGTCCGCCGCGAGCATGGAAGCGGGCGTGCCGTCAATGGGCTGTTCCCAGGCGATTTCCGGCTGGCCGCCGTCGGGCGGAAGATCGAGGGCGAGCAGCGTGGCGTTCGCGTGTCCGTACAGGCGGTTGCCCGCCTTGATGAGAGCGCGGCTCAGGACGTTGGGGTTGGCGTGTTTGGTCTGGAACTGCCACAGCAAAGGCGGGTCCCATCGCGCGGGCCTCAGGGAATGATCCTGGAATTTGGTGTCATAGAGCGACGTCTGGGGGCGTTCGAGGTCGTAGGCGTAGAAAACGCCTTTGTGCGAGCCGTAGACGATATTCCCCGCGAGAACGGAGTGTGCGTTGCAGGCGGGGATCACCTTGTAGCCGAACATAGGTCCTTCAAAGAGGTCGAACTTGCGGGCGTCGAACTTGTCGGGGGCTTCGGCGCCGGCTTCGAGCCAGCGGCTGCCTACTTCGCGGCCATCGTGCACGTTGACGACACCGCTATCGCCCACGAACAGGTACTTCTCGGCGGCGGTCACGCGGCAGTCGCCGTTACGGTATCCCTGGACGTAGTAGAGCAGGGCGCCGGTCTTGCGGTCCAGTCTGGCGGGCATGGACCGGCCGTTGGGCACGATCAGTTTGTCGCCCACGACCGCCATGTGTCCCTGGGGCGAAAGCCCCACTTCGAAGAGGGTGTTGTGATCTATTCGAATTCGGTCGAGGTACTGGGTGCTGTCGTTTACCCACAGCGCGTTGCCGGTATCGGCGTCCACGGCGTGGATGAAGACCCCCAGAGTGGGCCAGAGGCCGGCCGCGAAATAGACCACGCCGTCCGCCAGCACCGGTCCTCCCCGGACCGGCCAGTACGAGATGAGGCGGGCGTTGCCCAGATGCCTGCGGTCGGGCCTGTCCGCCGACGCCCCCCGCGCCTTCCACAGCGTCTCCCCTTTGTCGGCGTCCAGACAATAGAGATAGCCGTCGTCGGAGGCGACGTAAATCTTTCCATTCGATGCCGCCGGGGCAAAACGCACGGGGCCTTCGGTGTAGAATTTCCACTGTTGCTCGCCGGTCTCCGTGTCGAAGGCGGTCACGCTGCCGTCGTTGGGGGAACCTATGAAGAGCTTCTTGCCCATGACCGCCGGTTCGTAACAGGCGTCAAAATGGAGCCGAGGCTCGTTCGGCCACGCGGGCTGGAAGGGCGGAAGCTTGCGCGTCCACTGAAGACGCAGTTGCCGGGGCAGGTCCTCCGGCGAGGCGGCCGTGCGAGCCGCGTCGCAGCGCCACATGGGCCAATCCGCTGCGGCGGCCGGCAGCGCAAACATGCACACACTCAGGATGTAGATACCCAGTTCCGATGCGTTCTTTCTCACAACGCACTCCATTTCGTATCATCGGCCAATCGGCTCTCTTCCACATGATATCCGGTTTGTACGTGTGACTCAAGCGCGTCAAGACAAGTAAACACGCTTTACAGAAAGGCGCGCGGCCTGAGCGGCCAGACGTCTACAGGCGCTGCAAGTCGCTGTGGTCTTGGAGGTTACTGTAGTGTTTTCGGCTA
>CAYPFP010000135.1:0-13642 GCA_964409935.1 uncultured Planctomycetota bacterium
GACGCCCCATCTCGCGCAGGGCGTGCCCGATGTTTGTCTGCGCGTCCGCCAAGCCGTCGGGCGGACGCGCCGCGTCGGCGTGCCCCGTGCCTGGCACCGCCAGGAGCGGGGCCAGGCCGGGCATCAGCCGGACCGCGTCTTGAAAGGCCGTCAACGCCTCCGCCGCCAGACCGCGCGCGCGACAGGCGTACCCCAGGTTCCTGTGGACGGCGGCGAGATTGGGATTGAGCCGCACGGCCTCGCGGTACGCGGCGATGGCGTCGTCGAGACGGCCCATTTCGTGATAGGCGTTGCCCAGGTTGGCGTAGGCCTCGGCGTACGCGGGCCACAGGGCGACGGCCCGGCCGTAGCAGGCGATGGCCTGCTCCCACCGTTTCATCGCCCGGCAGACCTCGCCCAGACTGTTGTGGTAGACGTGCGCCGCCGGATGGAGTTGGGTTGCCTGATGGATCAGGTCGAAGGCGTGCTGAAGGTGGCCGGTCTGGTAGGCGATTACGCCGAGCAGGTGGAGGGCGTCGGCGTTGCGCGGTTCCTGCGCGAGGACCTGGCGGTAGAGGGTCTCGGCCTCCTGCAGCCTTCCGGCCTGATGGAACTGCCGGGCTTTGTGCATGAATTCCAGTGTGCTCAAGGGCGCATCCGTGATAGGCCGGCGGGTACGGGACCCGCCGGGCGTAAGTGCCTGGCTCCGTTCCTGGCTCCCGCCTTAGCGCCTGGCTCGCGGCGGACGTTTGGCGCGTGCCTGGCACTCCGTTACGAACGGCGGGCCCGCAGATGAACGCAGATGCTACTCGTCACGGTCGGATACCACGGGCTGTCCTCGCGGTCCAGACCGCCAATCCGTCGGGCGGGCGCCACGCCGGAATATATGGTAACAAAGTCCACACCGGCTTGGCCAGCGCGCCGGCCAGATGCGCGACGGCCTTAGTGCCTGGCTCGCGGCGGACGTTTGCCGCGTGCCTGGCGCTCCGTGTTGCTCGAAACGGCGTTGGAGACGCCGGGCGGCGCCCAGGTTATGGAAGGCGTCGGCATAGTCGCGCCGCAGGGCGATGGCCCGCTCATAGCACGCGATGGCGCTCGAGCGCGGCCCCCAAAGGCTCATTTGCCATAGGAACGCTTCCACTGTGCGCCCGTGTGCGGCATTCATTCCGCCGGCGTGGGGTCTTTCTTGGCGTCCTTCTCTTTCTTGCCGGGACTCTCGATCAACTGCGCGGCCTCGTCGGCCTCTTTGGTTCCCCGGTACTTGGCGGCGAACGACTTGAGCCTCTGCGCGACGGCCTTGTTCGGGGTCGCCTTGTCGTCTTCGCCGAGGGCGGTCTTGATCTCTTCGAATTCCTTGCGGGCGGCCGTCTGGACGCGCTCAATGATTCGCTCCAGCTCGGCTTTGGTCTTTTCCTCCTTCTCGCCGAGCAGGACCTGAAGGCCGCGGGCGGAGGCCAGCGCCTCGGCGGGACGCGAGGCCGCGGCGGTCTTCGCGCGGGACAGGGCCGCTTCGGCGACCTCGGGGATCACGACGGACTGTATCCATTCGCGGACCTTCTGCTGGTATTCTTCGGGGAATTCGTGGCCTTCGCCCTTCATCTCGACGGCCACGACCTTCATGCCGGCCCTGGCGGCTTTCTTGGCCACGGAAGGGACGAAGCTTTTCGCCGGAGACTGCGATCCCCAACACACAAACACGTGGCAGCCGCGAGAGGGCGGATAGGCTGCGGCATCGCGTCCGCCGCCGTCGGCCAGGACGAAGGTGTTGAAGTACTGGCGCGCGCCTTTCATGTAACCGTCAATACAGTGGCCGCCGTTGCTGAAACCGGCAAGGATGCGCAGGTCGGTGTTGATGTTGGGGACGACGCGGTGAAGTTCTTCGAGCATGGTGCGGTGGTAGGCCCAGATCACGGGAAAATTGCCTACCATGTTGCTCTGGCCGGGGTTGTTGGCGCCCTTCGGGTAGGGCATGCCGGCCAGGATGAATTTGTCGGCGTCGGCCAGGCCGTTGCCGGACCCGCTGGCGGACGAGCCGTCGCCTCCTCCCAGCCAGACCAGGAGGGGATAGGTCTTATTGGGATCATGGCTCTTGGGGATGCTGACCTCCATCTCGCTTGTGTTTCCCTTGCGGTCTTTGGGCAGATTCGGGAAGGAGAGGGTGAATTTCTCGCCGGGCTTTACGCGGGGGTCGGCCTCGGCGGCCCCGATGCTCGCGAGCGGCGTCCGCGCCAGCCCGATGCACAAGAAGACCCAGGACAAGCCAACGATAGCGGATCGTTGTTGCATGATCTCGGCCTCCAATTTTCTGCCGCCGCGCCGTATGCACTCAGACTATTTGACCTCCCACGTGGCCTCCGATGTTGCGCGGCTGAACAGTTCGGCGGCCTTGACTTTCCAGGGGCCGGGCATGTCGTTGAAGGCGACGGGGTAGGCGGTGCGGCCGACGCCGTCTTCGAGGATCAGCACGCGGTTGCCCCAGATGCGGGGGTTGCCGTTGGGGTCGAGGACTTGCAGGTGGACGGCGGCCCTGCCCTTGATGGGGGCGGGGGTGTCGAGGGCGACGTTGACCTCGACGGCGCGTCCGGCGGCGGGGGCGTTGGGGGCGACGGTGAGTTTGAGGCCCCGAACCTCGCACGGGTACGCGGCGAAGAAGTTGGCGCGGCCGGGGGTGAGGCGGGTGCGGATCTCCCGGACCTTTCCGAGCGCCTTGCCCTGGCGCAGGTCGTACACGAATTGCTCGGCGGGCAGCGTGACAAGGGCGTCCTGCGGGACGCTGTCGGGCACTTTGCCGTCCATGGCGAAGAACCGGATGTTCATCTCGTTCCACAGACCGATGACGGCGGTGTCGCCGGTCTGCCAGAGCCGCGGCTCGACGAAGTCGAGGAATCCGCCGTTGGCGGCCCTGACGGTGATGGGCGGTCGGACGCCGGCGGCGGCGTACAGGGCGGCGACGAATTTCTTGGTGGGTTCGCCGATGGCGCCGGCCTCGCCCTTCCTGGGCTGAGCGGCGATCTCGAAGTTGAGGAGGATGGCCTGCCCTTTGCCGACCTTGTTGACGAGCAGGACGGGGGTGTCGCCGGAGCTTCCGAGGGCCTGTGCGCCGGCGCGGCTCGACAAAGTCGAGGCGACGTGGACGTCCATGTTGGCCTCATCGTTCTGGAGCGCGATGGGCGTCTGCCCGAGTGTGGCGTTGAGGTTGAGGGGGCGGCGCTCGCCTTTGCCGCGGCCGGCGCGCTTGATGCCGAACAGGTCGTCGAGGACGCCGGGGGTTTCCGGTTTGCAGTGGTCGTCGTAGATGCCGGGGCGCACGTCGGCGATGACGACGCCGCCTTGCTCGGCGAAGCGGCGGATGGCCTGCGCCTCTTCGGGGCCGATGGCCTGCGTTATGGGCAGCAGGAGCGCCTTGAACTCCTGCGTCGTCAGCGCGCCGGACTTCAGCAGGCGGCTGGACAGGTAACGGAAGTCCAGGCCGACGTCGTAGGTGGCGCGGACCCAGAGCTTGTGGTTCATTTCGGGGGGGAGGAACTCGCGCCCGTTTTCGAGTTGGTGCGAGAGGGCGGAGGGCAGCGAGTAGAAGATGGCGATGCCGCTGTGTCGGGGGGTCGCGTGCAGGAGCAGGTCGCCGAGGCCCTGGCGCACGGGGAGGAGGTCGTCGTTGAGTTTGCGCACCTCGGGCCAGTAGTCGAGGGTGGGCCTGAGCACGCCGCGCCAGCTCCCCGCGCCGTCCCACCGCCACCACCAGATGCTGTCCATGCCTTTGACAACCATGCGCCAGGCGTAGTTGATGAGGGGGTCGGCCTTCTTCTCGTAACCCATCCAGTTGGCGCGGATGTGTTCGCGGGGGGCGACGCCGCGCAGGACGTCGTCGCCCAGGCTGGGGTAGGGCGACCAGAACGTGGTGGCGGCCAGGATGGCGTCGTAGTCGTCGCCGAAGCCGCCGGCGCCTTCGAAGCCGGTGATGGCGAGCGGGTCGAGTTCCTTGAACTTCTTCACGAAACGGCCGGCGAACTGGGCGAGGTTCCAGCGCGAGAAGGCCTGGCGGTCGTACCAGCGCGCGAACTGGTTGCGCTTGATCGCGCCTTGTTCCATGTTTTCCTTGCGGTCGAGCAGGTCCACGTCGTCGAAGGAGGCGTACTTCTCGCCCCAGGAGGCGTTGAGTTTCTGGATTGTTCCATACTGCGATTGAAGGTACTTGCGATAGGCCGCCAGGCAGGCGGGGTGGACGCAGCAGCCCTTCGTTACCCCTTCGTCGCCGAGGGAGTAGACGAAGGCGCCGGTCTCGCGCGATTTCGCCTGTTTCTCGACGATGCCGGCCACGTGCCGGGCGACTTTGGCCTCGTCGTTCCAGCAACACGGCTTCATGACGCCGTCCTTGTCCTTTTCGTCGAGGAGGCGCGTGCTGTACGGGATGACGGAGATGTCGGCGGCCTGGCAGGCGGCAAAGTCGGGGCCGAGGCAGACCTCCCATCCGGCCTCGCGCAGCTTCTGCCAGGCGAAGTAGGCCAGCGATCCCCTCGGCGAGGCCCATTGAACGAAGTTGAACTGGTTGCGGCGGCGTTTGGGGACGAGGAAGGAGGTCTCCTTCATCTCGATCTCCTCCTCGTCGTGGACGAGGAGGGCTTCGGCGCGCATCAGGATCGTGGCCCAGTCGCCGATCTCGAAGGTGAAGGGGAGTTCGGCCTTGCCGTTAAGCTCCAGGTCCTGGCGGGCGAGGATGCGGTTGTAGCTGTCGCGCAGTTGCACGCGCACGAGGCTCCCCTGCGGCGCCTGTCCGCGAAGGGTGACGGAGCCGGACAGCGTCTCGCCCCTTTCGACGAAGGGCGGGAACGTCTTGACGGCCTCCAGGCCGACGGGCGAGGTCACCTCGAACGCGCACGCGCCGAAGGTCTCGACGCCCTTTTCGCCGCGGGCGACGACGTCGAGGTAGTACGCGTCGGCGCGCAGGCCGGGCGGAAGGGCGACCTCGACCTTTCCGGAGGCTGCGGTCTGGGCGGCCGGGAGCGGCAGCCGCGCGCCGTCGCTGCGGCACAGGGCGAGGTCGAGTTGGAGTCTTCCGGCGCTCTTGGCGGCCGTGAAGTCCAGCGGGATGCGCAGCGCGGCGGCCCGTTCCAGGCGGGGGGGCGTCGCGGCGAAGGAGATGTCCGAGTCCTTCGCCGCCGCCCAGAGGACGGCGCGGCCCAGGAGCAGCATCCAGTAGTCGTAGTTGGTCAGGGAGCGGAAGCTGAAGGGCGTGTCGGGGGTCAGGGGCGAGGCGGCGTAGGCGAGCGAGACGCCGCGGCCCTGCTTGAGCTGATAGGCGCTGACGACGTTCTGGATGTCGGGGTTTGTGTTGGCGAGTTCGGCCATGCGGGCGAAGGGCACGCCCTGATGCAGGAACGCCGGCAGCGGGGCGACGGCGCGCTTGGGCGTCATGACCTCTTTGGGTTTAGGCCCGACGCAGACCAGGCCCGCGCCGCCCACGACGCGCTCGAGAATCTTGTACGCCAACTCCGGCCACACGGCGTCGAAGTCCACGTTGCCGAAGACGTAGACGTCGTAAGGGTTCTCGAGGAGGCGCTTGGCGCGCTGCTGGCCGACCTGTTGCTGGTAGAAGCCTTTGCCGGACATGATGACCAGGTCGCCGGTGATGTCGAAGCGCTGCATCAGCTCGACGGCCTCGCGCATGCGGGTGTCGGTCTGGACGTACGCGCCGGGCGAGCCGCCCGCCTGCAAGAGGAACAGGACGCGCACGGGTCCGCGCGCGTATCCCTTGGCCCAGACCTTGTGCAGGGTCACGAATTCCGTCTCGAGGGAACTGTCTTCTTCGAGTTCCTCGACGACGGTGCCGGCCCAGGCGCCGGCGGTCAGCGCGAAGACCATCGGGAGAACCGGGAGTAGAAGCGCAGTTTTCATCGCGGGCGGACCTCCGTGTTCAGAATGTTTCCAGCAGCCTCTTCACGCGGGCCTTCCAATAGAGGTCGTCTACGGCGGATTCCATGTCGCGCAGAAAGGCGTTGGCGCCGGCGGACTCCTCGGCGCTGACGGTCTTGCCGCCGGCGGCCATGTTTTTGATCTCGTCGTAACGGGAGCGGAGCTTTTCGAACTGGTCCTTGAGGGGCAGGGCGGGATGCTCGGCGTAGATCTTGCCGAGTGCGCCGAGGCGGTCGGCGATGGCCCCGCGCTGGAGCTGGATGAGCTGGGCATACGTGAGGCGCCGGGGCGCGGCACTCTCCTTGGCCTCGTAGTAACCGTCGGCGACGTAGACGCGCGCCTCGGCGCCGCCCACGCGCCGGGCGACGGAGGCGACGGCCTCGCCGTCGGGCGTCCAGGCCGGACCGACGAACCACAGGTGGCCGAAGAAGCCGGGGTTGTGGAAGACGCCCTGGACATCGGCCCAGTTGTAAAGCTCGGTGCTGCCGCCGGCGCGGCGTTCGCGGTTGAGGTTGAAGCCCCAAAGGGTCCCGGCGGAAGGGGTCGGGGCTTCCAGCGAGGCGAAGGGGATCGCCGCCTCGGCGTACCAGGCGTTCTTTCCGACCGAGGCGGCGGCCTTCCACTGGCCGTCCCACAGGCGGTCGAAACCGATGGCGTCGTACCTGACGCCCAGGCTGTTCACGATGAACTGGAAATAGGTCTCATGGTCGTGTCGGGGGTCGAGGAATACCTCGATGCAGTCGTCGTGCCAGACGTTGCCGTCGCGGTCGCGGACGTTGGCGACGATCTTGTCGGGCCTGGATTCGCCGCACTTGACGCCGAGGTAGAGGTTCTGCCGGTCGTAGAGCAGGCGCATGACCATCTGCTCGGAGGCCAGGAGCGCCTTGCCGCTGAAGGTGAAGCCGCTGACCTCGACGGCGTCGGCCCACTCGGCGGGGTCCAGGGCGCCGTCCACCACGATGGGTTTTGCGGCGGGGCGGACCGGATAGACGAAACCGACGACGGCCTGGTTCTCGCCGGCCGAGGCCAGGGAGGCGGCAAGGAAACAGACGAGCGCAAGAAGGGTTTTGTTTGCCGGCATAGGTGTTCTCCGTCGGGTGCGCGGGTCACACGCTCGTGCGACCGGTTTATATCATATCTTCCGCGAGGCCGCGCAGGAAATTCCGGCCTGTTGCCGTCCTGCTTTGCCGGTGCGATTGCGAACGTTCGATGTCACTTGCGGTCTCGCGGGCCGTAGCGCGGCGGTTCGTCGCCTTGCTCGAAGGCGCCGAGGTCTGGGGCGGGCCCCCGGAAACCCTCGTTGAAACCCGCAATGACCACGCCGCGGTTCAGGGCCGCGCTTCGGGACGTCAAAAGAAAGACGCCGTCCGCCGCGTTGACGAAGGCGGGGTCGCCGGAGACGGCGTTGCGCACGCCGCGAGCCGTCCCGTCCACGCGTCCGGCCAACAGGTCCCAGCCGTAGCTGTTGGTAGGGTCGGCGCGGCGGTCGGAAATGGCCGTGCTCCTGGCGATAAGGATATTGTTGCGGCTGGCGGTGTGGCGGAAGAGGCGTTGGCCGCCGTAATCGGCGATGGCGGGGCCGGCGTTGGGCAGAAAGACGGTGTTGTGGTAGAGGTACACGGCGCCGTAGCCCTTGCGGTCGCCTTCGCCGAGCTTGAAGCCGGCGGACTGAACGTCGGTGATGACGTTTCGCCAGACGTACGTCGGTCCCTTGATGACGGGGGCAAGCGAGATGCCGCAGTAAGCCTTCTCGATGCGGTTGCCCCAGATGCGCACGTTGATGTTCTGGCCGTCGGCCTCGATGGCGTCGTCGTGGCAATGGGAGAGGAGGTTGCCGTAGATGTCGGTGTCGCGGCAGGGGGCGCCTTTGGGGCCGAAGTTCCATCCGCCGCCCAGGACGTCGTTGTAGCGGTGGGCGTCGTCGGAGGTCAGGGCGTTGTAGCGGATGACGTGGTTGCCGTCGGTCTCGATGAGCGATATGGCCTGGGGGCCGGCCGGATGTCCCTTGCTCCAGTCGTTGGCGTAGGAACGCGGGAGTTTGATGACGCAGTCCTGGACGACGATCTGAGCGCCGCCGTTGCGGGCGTAGACGGCGGCGTCGAGGTCGCCGGTGGTCTCGCGGTTGCGAAGGCGTCCCCAGCCCGTGATCTCGCACCGCTCGATGACGACGTGATGGGCCTTCTGAATCTCGATTCCGTTAATGGCGGCGTTCTTCAGGGTGAGGCCGCGCACGATGACGTAGCTGCCGGTGATGACGACGTTGGCGTCGGCCTTGCCGCGGACCTCGATCAGCGTGGCCTGCTCGCGCCCGGGCCGCGCGCTGTAAAGGACGTAGCCGCGAGGGGAACCCGACCGGTCTATGACCAGCGGCTGGGTGCGTACGCCCGGCTCAATCCAGACGGTTTGCTGGATGGGAAACTCCTCGCTCCAGGTCTGGGCCGACAGCACGGCAGTGTCCCTGGGCGATACGCCGTCGGGGTCCTTGAACCGCAACTCGATCTCGTAAAGGGCGCCGGACTGGAGGTTGACCAGGCTCCCGCGAAACTCGCGGGCCTCGCGGTCGGCGAAGAGCGGATACCCCTCGCGCCACGCAGACTCGCCCTTGAGACGAAAGCACGGCGTGCAGGCGCTGTCGGCGTTTTCGTCGCCCTGGTAGGGGACCGTCAGGCCGATGCAGTGGAAGGTGGGCGTGGCCGAGGGAGAGGCCGAAAGGATGAGGCGGTCGGCGCCGGCCGACGGCGGCAACGCCGTCAACGCGAAGAGCAGGCCAATGGCCGCCAGTCCCGGCCGTCTCTGCGGCAAGACGCAAATGCCCGCCATACGCCGGTCTCCCTGTCCATATGCTGAAGTTCCAGGCTTCCTTTAAATATAGAGAGGCCGAGGGTTCAGGCAACCGCTTTTTCCGGGGATTTGGCTTTTTTGCTTGACAGTTTTTGGCGAGGAATCTAGAGTTTAATGTCTGGACGGATCTTGGGAATGGCGGTGTGAAAGCGCCGCGCGTGTGCAAGAACGGAGGATCTGGTCATGAGAACGGTGTCGTTTGCGGCTTTTGCGTTGATGGTTATGGCGGTGGCCTGGCTGCACCTGGCGCAGGGGCAATGCGGCGGCGGTAACGCGGAGATGAAGAAGGCGATGGTGCCGATGAAAGACGTGACCATGGCCATCGTGGAGGCCGGCCAGAAGATGGGCGAGAAGAAGCCCGAGGCCAAGGAGGCCAAGGTCTTCGAGACCAACGCCAAGCGGCTCGGCATGCTGAATCAACGCATCTTCACCATGGTCAAGAGCGATCCCCCGTGCGCCGCGGAAGCCAAGAAACTCCACAAGGGAGTCGGCGACCTGATCAAGTGCGCGCAGAAGAAGGACTCCGTCGGGATCGCCGACGGCATCTCGCAGATTCGCGCCACGTGCGGGGCATGCAAGAGTTGCCCGGGATTGTGACCAGGGAAGGGCGAGGGATGAGAGTTGATCGCGGATACGGCTGACGCGCCGCAGGGCGCCGCTCCGTCACCTCCGACCCTTCACTCCTCCTCTCTCCTCTTTCGTACGAGCGTTCTGCATGGCCCGTCTGGTCTCCAGAGATTGCGTCATTGACATCGAGCTTCGGGACGAGGTCGTCACCCTCGGCCGCAGCAGCACGAACGCCATCTGCCTTCGCGCGCCGGGCATCTCCAAAGTCCACGCCAAGATCGAACCCTGCGACGAGGGGTTCCGCATCTGCGACCTCGACAGCACCAACGGAACCCTCGTCAACGGCGAAGCCGTCAAGAAAGCCCTTCTGCGCGACCGCGATTTCGTCAAACTGGGCGCCGAGGAACTGCTTTTCCTCGCCGACGGAAAGGACCTGAGCGACACGCAGGTCCTGACGATCTTCGAGAAGCGCGACAAGCCCGCCGAAGAAGAAAGCCCCTCCGCCGAGGATGACGAATTCCTGTGGGGACCCGATCAAACCGTCGCCGACACCAAGGCGCCCCCGCCTGCGCCCCTCGAGGCAGAGCGCCCGGCGCCGAGGTCCGTCGAGGTCTGGCGCGCCCCCTGGAAACGCCGCGAGCCGTTCGAGGAGCGCGTCGAGTGGATACGCCGCGAACCCGCCGAAGAGGACGTTGAGCGCAAACGCCGCGAGCCTGCCGAAGAGGAACAGGAAGTCGAGATGCAGATCGCCGAGGGCGAAATCGCCCTGATCGGCGAGCTCGAGCGCGAGAAGGACATGCGCGGCGAGTTCCTGCGGCAGGAACGGGCCTTGCGGTTCCGGCGGTCGGTCACAACGGCGATGTGGCTGATAGCCTCGGCCCTGCTTCACATCCAACTGGTGCTCCTGCTGGGCAACATCGGCCTGTGGATAAACGAAAAGACGCCGCGACGCATCGTCGTGATGGAGACGGCGATGGTGGACGCGATCGAGCGCGAACAGCTTGCGCCCCTGCCCAAGACCACCGAGGTCCCCCCGCCCGTTCCAACGGCGGAACCCGAGGAGGCGGCCGCCGAGAAGATGGCCCTGGCCGCCAAAGACATGACGACCCTGCCGGCGCCCGACGTCAAGGTGGCCGAGGTGGAGGGCCTGCTCGGGCCGCCGCGGGCGCCGACGGTCGCCGCGCTCCCGCCCTCGGTCGTCGCCAAAGGCCCCGGCACGGGCGCGGCCCTGGCCCTCATCACGGCCGAGAAACCCGAAACGCAGGCCGACATCCTGGACGACCTGGTGCGGCAGATGGTCGAGGCCCTGCGCAAGGACTTCCTGCACGTCATCCTGCTCTTCGACGAATCGCGCAGCATTGACAAGGACCGGCAGTGGATGAAGGACCGGCTGGAGGCCGTCATCAAGGAGCTGTTCATCCACCTCAAGCCGCGCGAGATGGAGCGGCTGCGCTGGTCGGTGGCCAGCTTCGGCCGGATGCCGCACCTCCAGCAGTCGCCGACGCAGAAGCTGGAGGACGTGCGCCTGGGCATCACCAAAGTCCCCAACGACGACTCCGGACAGGAGAACCCCTGCGCGGCCCTCCAGTTCTGCATGCGCAACCTGCGCACCCGCTTTGCGACGTTCATGATCCTGTTCAGCGACGAGACCGGCGACGACACGGCCAACGACCGCATCCTCGAAGAGACCATCGCCGAGGTGAAACGGCTCAAGATGCGCGTCTTCGTCTTCGGGCGCGAGGCGAGCTTCAGCGCGGCCAAGATCCGGATTCCCTACCGCGACCCCAAGTCCGGCCAGATGGTGGACGTCGAGACCGACGCCGGCCCCGAAAGCCCCATGCTGGAGTTCTTCACCCACGACGAGCTTTTCTACCGCACGGAGGCCATGCCGTCGGGATTCGGCATTTACGGCCTGGCGCGCATCGCCAATCAGTCCGGCGGGAGCTATTACCTCCTGAACCCCGGAGCCAAGAGCTACGACACCGCCCGCCTGGAGCAGTACGCCCCCGACCTGTGCTCGCGCAAGGACTACGGCGACCGCAACGCCCGCGTTGCCGCCCGCCAGAAGATACTCGGCATCGTGCGCGAGTGGGACAAGGTGCGCCCCGAGGCGCGCGTGCAGACCCGCAACGTCATGACCATGGTCCCCGCCTACGTGAACAAGGTGGACAAGGCCATGTCCTTCTGCACCGAGGGCATCACGGCGCTCAAGAACCTGCAATTCAAGAAAGACCTGGAGTTGCGAAACGTCCGGTGGGAGGCCCACCGCGACCTGACCCTGGCCGAGCTGTACAAGTTCAAGCTCCTGCTGGGCGAGTACAAGAACGCCTTCAAGTCGCTGCAGGGCATCCCCCTGTCGAGGAACGGCGGGCCGCTCGTGGGCTACATGGCGCGGCTGCAGCCGGGCGGGCCGGTGGGGTCCACGGCGGCGGCCAAGAAGCTTCACGAGTCGGCCATCGCGCAGTTCAAGCTGGTGATGGAAAAGCACGCCAAGACGCCGTGGGCCGCCATCGCCGAGAACGAGATGCGGACCATCGGCTCGATCACCATCTTCCCCCTCTACGAGGAGCCGCCCAGCAACGAGCCGGAACGTCCGCGCCAGCCCCCGCCCGAACCGCCGAAGGTGTGAGAGAAAAAGGCGCGCGCAATGCGCCGCCGCGCTTCGCCTAAGTCTCTTAACCGGCTGGGATACCATCAGACGGCAAAGCCGTGGACGCGCAGAAAGGCCAACCTGACGCTCCATCGGTTCGTGAAGATTGCCGACAAGGATGAACTCATAGTTGACGCCCTGCTGGCCAATGCGGAGGAGTACAAGAAGATCATCGAGAATGTTGTGCGCGCCGAATCGCAGGCGGGACCTGTGCCCGCCTGCGCAAGGCGCAGGCGTTGCCGCAAGGAAAGACCTCGTGCGGATGAAGAAGATTCGGAATTCAGACCAGGATCGCCCACCATACTCCAGATTGCCCTGCAAAGAGCGCAGAGAACGCAGAGAAAGAACTAAAGGGAACCGCCGATGCGCGCAGATGAACGCCGATAGAGAAGGAAAGAAGACCGTTACATTATCTGCGTTTATCGGCGTTTGTCGGCGGTTCCATTTTTTTGGAGCGGGCCGTTGTCCGCGTTTTTCGATTGACAGCCCGCTGCCCCTCTGCTAATATCATTCATTTAGCGGATACGTTCGATTCGCCGTGGCATGGGCGATTAGCTCAGTTGGCTAGAGCACCAGCTCGACACGCTGGGGGTCACAGGTTCGAGTCCTGTATCGCCCACCATACTCCAGATTGCCCTGCAAAGAGCGCAGAGAACGCAGAGAAAGAACTAAAGGGAACCGCCGATGCGCGCAGATGAACGCCGATAGAGAAGGAAAGAAGACCGTTACGTTATCTGCGTTTATCGGCGTTCGTCGGCGGTTCCATTTTTCTTCTCCCGTCCTCTGCGCTTTCTGTGTCTCTGCGGTGGATTTTCGTTATTGCATCGGTCATCGAAATGCCCAGCATCAAACTTCCAGACGGCAGCGAGCGCGAGTACAAGTCCGGCGCGACCGGCCTTGAGATCGCGGCCGGCATCGGCAAGCGTCTGGCCAAAGACGCCGTGGCCGTGAAGGTCAACGGGCGGCTGACGGACGCGACCGTTCCCCTCGACGGCGACATCGAGTTCTCCGTGATCACCCGCCAATCGCCGGAGGGCCTCGAAATCCTCCGCCACAGCGCCTCCCACGTGATGGCCGAGGCGGTCCTGCGCCTGTACCCCGGCGCCAGGCTCGCCATCGGGCCGGCCATCGAGACGGGGTTCTATTACGATTTCGACCTGGAGAAAACCCTCTCGCACGACGACCTGGCGGCCATCGAGGCGGAGATGAAGAAGATCGTGGCCGAGGACCGGCCCGTGCAGCGCGTCGAGATGGCCCGCAAGGACGCCGTCGAGAAGATGCGCGCCCAGGGCCAGCCCTACAAGGTCGAGATGCTGCGCGAGATGACCGACGAGACGGTCACCTTCTACCGCCAGGACGGGTTCGAGGACCTGTGTCTGGGGCCGCACGTGCCCAGCACCGGCCGGGTCGGGGCCTTCAAGCTCACCAGCGTGGCCGGCGCCTACTGGCGCGGCAGCGAAAAAAACAAGATGCTTCAGCGCATCTACGGCGCCGCCTTCGCCGCCCAGGAGGAACTCGACAAGCACCTGGCCATGATCGAGGAGGCCAGGAAGCGCGACCACCGCAAGCTCGGCCGCGCCCTGAAGCTGTTCTTCTTCGACGAGACCGCGCCGGGCTGCCCCATCTGGCTGCCCAAGGGCGCCACCGTCTTCCACACCCTCATTGACTTCTGGCGCAAGGAACACGTAAGGGCCG
>CAYPFP010000136.1:0-13565 GCA_964409935.1 uncultured Planctomycetota bacterium
CCGGATATCCTGGCGGTACGCGGCGGCGTTCGGCCCCCCGTTCAGAGACCGACGGCCTTTGCGGCGCCGCAGCCGCCAACGGAGAAGAAACAACCCCAGGGCTTGAGCTGGGTCGTCTTTGCGCTGGTCGTGGCTTTCCTCCTCGGAGCAATTATGTTTATTTTGTTCTGCCTATAGGCGATACTACTGGCGCTGTGCCGCTTTTGGCCCGCAAGGAGACGCGACATGACTAAAGATGAAAGCCTGCGAAGTGGAAGACTCGTCTTCTACAGTCAGGACATGGACAAGATTCACGAGGTGCTCGACGAGTTCATGCGCCTCTCCGGGGCGAAGTGCACCCTGCTGATTGACAAAGAGGGACACATGATCGCCAAACGGGGAACGACACAATCCTTCGACAGCGAAACCATCTCCGCCCTGGCGGCGGGATCCTTCGCCGCGACGAAGGAGATGGCCAAGCTGCTCGGCGAGGAGGAGTTCTCCGTCCTGTTTCACCAGGGACGACGCGACAGCATTCAGCTCGTCATTGTGGGCGAGCGGATGCTGCTGGCGATCGTCTTCGACGACCGCACCACGATCGGCATGATCCGCCTTTACGGGCGGGAAGCGGCCGAACAACTCACGAACATCACCGCCGAGGCCGCGAAAAAGGGCGCCTCGGCCGCCGCCGAGGTTTCAGAGGATTACGGAGACTCGGCGAAGAAGAAGCTCGACGATCTTTTCAAGGCGTAGGCGGCAGATCGCAGGTTCCGGGGCCGGGGCAGGTCCGGAAGGAAGAGAAGACGATCAACTGACGCGCGCCCGGCCGCGGGCGAAGGCGATCAGTCTTTTAGGGTCCAGCGAGGGGGTGGCCCCGGACTGGGTGGCCACGTAAGCGCCCACCAGATTCGCGTGGTCGAGCGCCTCCTCATAGCCCTCCCCGGCGAGTAGCTTCACGACAAGGGCCGCCGTAAAGGCGTCGCCCGCCCCCACCGTATCCACCACGCCCACCTTGTAGCCCGGCGAAGCGAACTCGCCATCCCACGTATACAGGTTTGCGCCGCGTTCTCCCAGCGTGACGCACACATGGTTCAGTTCGAATTCCTTCATCAGCCTGCGCGCGCCCGCGCCGGGGCCGGACGCTTCGTACCTGAGCAGTTTGAAGAGGGCCGGAAGCTCGGTTTCATTGAGCTTCAGGAGATTCGCCGCCCGCAGCGAGGCCTCGACGACCGAACGGTTGTAGAACTCCTGCCGGAAGTTGATGTCGCAGCAGATGATCTTCGCTTTCCGGGCGCGGGAGAGAAGGCTCTGGATGGAGGCGCGGCTCCGCGTCGAGCGCTGGGCAAGAGTACCGAAGCACACCGCGTCGGCGCGGCTGACGAGGGCGAGGGCTTCGGGCGTCTCCTCGATGGCGTCCCACGCCACGTCGCGGACGATCTCGAAGCTGGGCTGGCCCTTGGAGTCCAGGGTCACGTTGACGCGGCCGGTGGGGCGGTTGGGGTCGGTCTGCATGGTGTCCAGGCGGATGCGGAAGCGGGCCAGGGCGCTGATGATCTGATCGCCCAGTTCATCCATGCCGATGCGGCTGATGATATGCGCGTCCGCGCCCAGATGCTTGGCGTGGACGGCGAAGTTGAGCGGGGCGCCGCCCAGGTGTCTGCCCTTCGGGAAGACGTCCCAGAGAACCTCGCCGATGGCCACGATCGTCGGAGCGTTTTTCACCGCTGCTTGTCCTTTCGCCGCCCAGAGAATAGAGAGGGCAAACGGTTCAGCGAACGACGCAATCCAGAGGCGTCGCGTAGGCAGACCAGAATTCGGACACTCCGGCCTCCGCTGTCGAACCCTTGTGAAGGAGAACGCGGTAGCGGAACGTGATCGAGCCGCCGGCGGGGACGGTGTGGCCGCCGTCCTTGGTCTTGTCGCCGGTGAAGGCGCGCAGGCCGAAGGGGTTGGCGGCGAAGAGGCCGTAGTCGCGGGCGTGCCAATGGGTGGGGTGGGCGTGGTTGGCCGGATGGTCGAAGACGGCAATGCCGACGGTTTGGCCTTCGACAGGGCCATAGTAGTCGCACCATTCGGCGGGCTTCCCCCAGGCGTCCTTGTCTTTGAGGCCGCGAGAGTTCTCGATGTGCCCTCCCCCGCCCTTCAGGCGCATGGAATCGGCGACGCGGAAGGCGAACATGCCCTCCTTGCTGTCGCCGAAGGCGATGGGGCCTTCGACGGCGCGCAGCGTGACCTCGAAGTCCAGCAGCCGCCCTTCCGAGAGGCGGTAGACGCGCAGGGCGCGGGTGTCCTCGCAGACCTTCTTGCCGTCGGGGCCGATCCAGTCGTTCGTGGAGCGGATGAGGGCGAAGACGGGGCCGCCGGCCTTCGTGTCGAACGAACGATGGACGATTTTTCCCGACTTGGGCGAGTCCGCCCAGAAATTGACGTTATTCACGGGGTCGAACGTGAACCAGAAGGAACGGTGGTGGGGGTGGTCGGCGGTCTCGCCGGGCACTTTCTGCATGGGGAAGGCGCGCGTGACGGGCGCGCCTCCGGGGCCGACGACGGGGTGGAAAAAGGGGCGCGGGACGTCCTGGGTGTGATAGGTCGTAAAGAGCGCGCCGTCCACGAGGACGTCGAGGCCTCCCTTGACCTGCTCGGACTCCCGCACGGCAAGCGAGGGCACGCCGGGCGGCGTATCGGACAGGGAAATCTCGCCGACGCGCGATTCGCCCTTCTTGAGGGGAGGCATGATCCAGGTCACGCGGACGTTGCCGCCGGTCTTCTCCAACTGGCAGGGCGCCGGAGGCGCGTCGGAACCTCTGAAGCGCAACGAGGCGGAGACCGCGGGGACGGACAGCGGCACGGTCGCCGAGACGGGGGATTCGGGATAATCGCAGGCCCTTGCCTCGACCAAAACGGACGCCTTCGCAAGCTCCCCGGCCGCCGCCGGAAAGACCGTGCCGAGAAGCCCCGCCGCAACGACAAACGACAGGCATTTTTGCATGGAATCGCCTCGCAGGAAAATTGATCGGTTCACTCAGGGACGGTCAGGAGGTGCCGGGCGATGAGCTTCGTCGGCAGGTTGCTGACCTTGAGAAATTCGGCGTGGAAGTCGGCCAGCCGGAAGGCACGCCCTTTGATCCGCTTGTATTCATCGCGTATCTTCATGATTTCGTGCTTGCCCACGGTGTAACTGAGCGGTTGGGTGGGCGACATGGTGTAGCGTTTCACTTCGGCCTCGGCGTTGGTGCGCTCGAGGTCGGCCTCGTTGACCATGAAGTCCACGGCCTGTTCGAAGGTCATTGCGCCGGTATGGAGGCCCACGTCGGCGACGACGCGGCAGGCGCGCCAGAGGGTGTCGCGCAATTGCATCAGCATCGTTTCAGGGTCGTTGTAGAAGCCCTGCTCGCGCATCATTTCTTCGCAGTAGAGCGCCCACCCCTCGATGGTGGCGGTGTTGTGGGCGATGCGGCGCAACTTGGAGGGGGAGCGGTTGGCATGGACGAGTTGAAGGTGATGGCCGGGATACCCCTCGTGCAGAGAGACGATGGCGGCGCCCCTGCGGCAGTGGCCCCGCAACTGGTCGCGCTGCTTTTGGGGCGAGGCGGAGGCGTCCACCGGCGTCACATAGAAGAGGCCGCGCTGATCCTTCTCGAAAGGCGCAGGGGGCATGTAGGCGGCGTAGGGGGTGGTGCTGCGCTCGAAGACGGGGGTCTCGATCACGTCGAGACGCTCGCCGTCGGGCATGGGGGCGATGTTTTTCTCGATGACGTAACGGCGGGCATGCTCCATCTGCGAGCGATAGAAGCCGAGGAGGTCGGAGGCGGACGGGTGGTCCGCCTTCATGGCCTCGACCAGTTCGGCCCAGGGCTTGTTTGGGTCAATGCGCCTGGCCATGCGCGTCAACTGGCGCTTGGTGGAGGCGATGGTCTTGTAGCCGAGCCAGAGAAGCTCGGTGCAGGTCATGTCAATCATCAAATCGGTCCGGAGCTTGAAGCGGAAAAGCTCCTCGCCGACGGCGAAATGGCCCGTGGAGACGGAGGGCAGTTCGTTCTTGATCCAGGAGAGATAGCCTTCGAAGGCGCGCTGGGCGCCGGAGGCGGCCTTCAGAAGGCGGTCCTTCAGAGCGGGAACCTGATCGGCCAGGGGAAGGACGGAGTCCTTCATGAAAGACAAGGCCCCTTCGGTGACCTCCGCGGCGACCTGGGTGTAGACGGGAGGCGGATTCACGATGTTGGCGCGCCCCTCCTCCAGGAGTCGGGGGAACTGTTCCAGACGCGAAGCGACGCAGCGCAGGCGTTCTTCCAGCGGCGCAAACTCGCGCGCGATGAGGATAAAGACCGAGTAGAGGGCAATGTCGGGATACAGGGAAGGCATGCGCTGGCGCCAGCGGAAGCGCTCGTGATCGGCAATGGCCATGCGGACGATGTTGAGGAGGACCTGGCGGTCTCCCTGAGCACGGCTGGGCAGGTCGGCGGGATTGGTCTCCTCGGCGAGACGCCGCTCGAAACGCCGGAACTCCGCGAGGGCCTCCCCCATGGCCTTCTCGGACAACTCGTCCAGCTTGTCGTCGAACTTGTGGATGCCCCAGAAGGTGGCCGTGGCCGGAGAGAGACGACAGGACGTCTCAATGAACTCCTCGACCAGCGCTTCGAGCTTTTGCAGAGCACTCATAGCGCACTCCCCAATGAAACCGAAGGACACGGCGAACGGCGAACTGCCCCTTTTCTCATAGAGGATACTTCATCTGTTTGGCGGTTTCGTAAACGGCCAGGAGGTTTGCGATGGACACATCGTACTGAACCACGTTGTTGGGCGCAATGACCAAGCCGCCGCCGGGTCCGCAGCGGCGGATGCGTTCCTCCACTTCGCGGCGCACGTCGTCCACCGTTCCGAAGGGGAGGGTGCGCTGGGAGGAGATCGTGCCGTGGAGGGTGATGCGGTCGCCGTACTTCTCCTTAACCTCGTAGGGGTCCATGCACTCGGGTTGAACGGGGTTGATGATGTCGAACCCGATCTCGATGAGGTCGTCCATGACGGGCCAGAGGTTGCCGTCGGTGTGGAAGTAGAAGTGCCGGATGCCGCGTTTCTTGGCCTCATCGAGGATGCGGGCTTCGCGGGGCTTGAAGTGTTGTCGCCAGACGGCCGGAGACATGAAAAGAGTCTTGTGCATGGCGATGTCGCCGCCCATGGAGATGTAGTCCACGCCGGCCTCGGCATAGCGGCGGACCAGGTACGTCTCGTATTCCTCCATGCGGTCGAGCAGGGCCGTCACGAACGGCTCGTTGGAGACCAGGTCGGCCAGCCAGTTCTCCAGCCCGCGAAGCTGCCAGCAGGCGTTGAACAGCGTGGCGACGCCGGCGCCGACGTACCATTTCTTCTTTTGCTCGGCCACGCTCTGGGCAAGGCCGACCCACCGTTCGGGCAGGGCGGGGTCGGGGAACTTGTACGAGCGCAGCCGCGTTTCATCGTCCTTGAGCGGCTGGTAGACGTAGGCCTCGTACGGACTGCTTGAGAGGATTTTTTTCTTGCGCACGCCCCAGGCATCCTCGTAGGAGCCGTCGGCGTGCAGGATGACGCCCGAACCGCCGGAGGCCCTGCATTTCTCCAGGAATTCATTGGAGGGTTTCATTCCAACGCCGCCGCGCCAGTCAATGCCGAGGGCATCATAGACCTTGCCCAGGTCGGCGACGCCGAAGTGTTCCTGAAGCTTCCGGTTGACTTCCGGGCGGAAGGAGCCGCCGAGAGGCACCCGATCCGGCTCCTGGTGCCCGATGCACTTCAGGATTCGTTCGCGGGGCGTCATTACGGAGCCTCCTAATCGGCGATTCTCGGCCGGCAACACGGTTGTTCGAACGGCCAGTCGTCCGTAGTCGCTCCGGCGCCTGCTGGTTCTATGCGGGGAAGTGCCCCCCATGGAGTAACAGGTTACACCGTAGGAACGCCGATGTCAACGGTCAAATGGCGAGCCGGCCGCCGGAATGGGTTGACAGCCGGTTGAGAAGTCTGCTAGAATACACCACATTGTAGTAATTCAGCGACGCCGCGCGTCTGGGGGACCTGACGTACGCGGGCCAGGCGCCGGCAGAGAGGCCGAGGGAAGCGAAATCTCAAGCATGGACCTTAGCAAGATATACAGACCCATCGAGCGGGAGATGGCGCAGGTTGAGGCGCGGTTGGCCCAGGAATTCAGCCCACAGGAGCAGCCGCTGGCGCAGTTGACGGCGCACGTGTCGGCATACAGAGGCAAGCGCATCCGTCCGGCGCTGGTGCTCTTCTCGGGCAAGTGCCTGGGGGAAATCACGCCGGAGCACACGGAGCTTGCGGTGGCGATGGAGTTGATTCACACCGCGACGCTCGTCCATGACGACATCCTCGACGAAGCCAGCATGCGGCGAAACAGCCAGACGGTGAACCTCAAGTGGGGGACGGACATCGCGGTGATGCTGGGGGATTACCTCCTGGCGCAGGCCTTCTCGCTGATCGCCTCGTTCAAGACGCCGGAGATCACTCGCCTGCTGCTGCGCACGACGATGACCATGTGCGCGGGCGAGATTCACCAACTGCACCGGCGGTATGTGCTGGACGTGGACGAGGAGGAGTATTTCGACATCATTGACCGCAAGACCGCCTCGCTCTGCTCGGCCTGCTGCCGGCTGGGGGCGATGTGTTCGGAATCCGCCAACGGTTACGGGGAAGACCTGGCGCGGTACGGGACCAACCTGGGCATCGCGTTTCAGATTGTGGACGACTGCCTGGACATCACGGGCCGGGAGGAGAAGGTCGGCAAGACGCTGTACACCGACCTTGAAAAGGGAAAACTGACGCTGCCGTTGATACGGCTCATCAGCCTGGTTCGCCGGGAGGGCATCGAGGAACTGGCGCGCACGATCTTCGCCAAGAACGCAAAGGAAGCGGCGGCCGAGATTCTGCCGGCGTTGCAGAAACACAAGGCGTTTGAGTACGCGCATTCCAAGGCCCAGCAACACGTCCAGGAGGCCAAGCGCCATCTGAACCGGCTCGCCGACTCGGAGTTCAAGGAGGGGCTTGCGCAACTGGCCGATTACGTCCTCGAACGCGAGCGATAGGGCCGATTCATCGGCAGGACAGGACCAGCGCGACGGCCGCCGCAAACCAACAGTAGTAGGCGAAGAAGTAGAAGCGGCCGCGCTTGATGACGGGCATGAGGACCCGCAGACAGACATAGCCCACCACGAACGACACGAACCCGCCCACAAACAATTCGTGCAACCGCGTCGGATCCAGCGTGAGAAAGTGCCAACACTTCAACGCCCCCGCCCCCAGAATGGCCGGCACCGACAGAAGGAATGAGAACTTTCCCGCGACCTCCCTGTTCAGACCCATGATCAGACCGGCCGAGATGGTCGAGCCTGAACGAGAGATGCCCGGCATGACCGCCAGCCCCTGGACGATACCCACGACCACGGCGGGCAGGAGTCTGAGTTCGAGGCGCGGACGGCCGTTGGGGGTCTGAGACGCCGGCGGAGGCGGACTTCCGGAGCCAAACCAACGCGTGATCCAGAGCACCGTCCCCGTTATGGCAAGCGTGACGCCCACAATGGCCATGCTGGAGAACATCTGCTCGACCTGGTTCCGTATCAGCAGGGCGATGATGGCCGTCGGGAGCGACCCCACCACGATGGCCAATGCCATGGGAATGACAATGGCGCCGATCTTCGGGCTGGCCCGCACATGGCGCTCGAACTCCTGCATGGCGGACTGAATCCCGCCGCTCCTGAGCCTCTGAAGCCACGCCCGTACAATGGCCGCGCCGTCCTGCAGCAAGTCCACGACATCGCGCCATAACAACACCAGGATGGAAAGCGTCGTGCCGATGTGAACGGCCACCTCGAAGTCAACGCTGTCGGCCCACTTCTCCATGCCCGGCACAAGGTGCTTGAAGATGACCAGATGCCCGCTGCTGCTGACGGGGAGGAACTCCGTGAGTCCTTGAATGATGCCGAACAGGACGGACTGAATCATGGCGTGCGTTTCCTATGGTTGAGGGACTCCGGCAGACGGACAGCATTCGAGACGACCAGGCATCCGACGTCACTTTCCGATGCAGAACTGGGCGAATATTCTATCGAGAAGGTCCTCGGTTGTCACGTCCCCGACAATCTCCCCAAGCGCTCCCAGCGCCGAACGCATCTCGAAGGCGGCGAGTTCCAGCCCGCTGCCCTCCTCCAGATGGACGACCGCCGCGGCCAGGGCCTCCCGCGCCCGCCGAAGGGCGTCTTGTTGCCGGGCGTTGGCCGTGGGGGTCGAGGCGGAACGGTCCACCCCGCCGGAGAGCACCAGGCCAGCCAGACGCCGGGCCAGCAGGTCAATCCCCTCTCCAGTCAGAGCGCTCACACAAACGCAGGGCACGGATACAGCGAGGGCCGAGACATCCATTGAGGCCGGCAGGTCCGTCTTGTTCATGACGAGAAGCGCCGGCCCGCTCAGGGCGTCTGCCAGGCGCCGGACCTCCTCGCACGAGGAATCGGAGGCGTCCGCGACGAGAAGGGTGATCTCGGCCTCGCGGCGGGCCGACGCTGCGCGCCGGACGGCCTGCGCCTCGACGTCGTCGTTTGCGTCGCGCAGGCCCCGTTCCTGGCAGAGCCAGGGTCGGGGCAGGCCGGCGGTGTCAATCAGCCTGAAAGTCACGCCCTGTATGCAGACTTGCGCCTCAAGGACGTCGCGCGTGGTGCCGGGAATGGGGCTTACGAGCGCGCGCCTCGCAAGCGAACGGCCCTCGCGCCCGCCGTACCGCTCCAGAAGCGCGTTAAGGATGCTCGACTTGCCCACGTTGGGCCTGCCGGAGATGACAACGGTCACGGCATCGTCGCACGAGCGGCGATGCGGCGGCCGCCCGATGGCGTCCAGTCGGGTCGTCAAGCCCCGCAAGCGGTCCGCCGTCTCAGGAACGGAGAGGACCTGCGGGTCCTGGTCCGAGAAGTCAATGGCCGTCTCGACCAGCGCGCACAGGTCGGCCAGATGGTCCATCGTGTTGCGAATGGCGTCGGCCAGGACCCCGCGCAACTGCAGGGCCGCGGCGCGAAGCTCGGCCTCGGAGCGCGAGCGCACAACAGCCATGACGCTCTCGGCCTGAGCAAGATTGATGCGGCCGCTGAGGAAAGCCCGCCGGGTGAACTCGCCGGGACCGGCCGGCCTTGCGCCGCTGGCGATGAGCGCCTGGAGGATCAGCCCCAAGATGGGCGGCGAGCCGATGGTGTGAAGCTCAAAGACGTCCTCGCGGGTGTAGGAATAGGGTGCGCGCATGATGTAAAGCGTGGCCGGCACGGGGGAATCGTGCAGCGCCGGAATCGCCAGACGGCCGCCCAGAACCGTGTAGGTGCGAGCCGACGAGATGTCCTGGCCGCAATCGGGGATGAACGTCTCGCGCACGATGTCGGCGGCGCGGTCGCCGCTCAGGCGCAGGATCGCCACGGGCGAAGCGCCGGCCGCGGTCGAGATGGCCACGATCGTGTCTGAAAGGTCGTTGTGCGACATTAAGTAGGATTATGGGCAAGTCCGGCGCCGGAGTCAATGAAGAGCGCCCCGTATTTCTTAGGCGCAGACCCTTGCATGCCGCCCTGTTTAGGCTATACTATCTGTCTGAAACGTGCGGGGAGCGCGCAGCACAGGACAAGGGCCGCGCTTTCCGCCAGCCCCGGTGTGCGCGATGGTTGAGGAGTAGTCATGCCCATTCAGGCTAAATGCCCAAACACCAATTGCAACAAGGTCCTGCGCGTGGCGGACGAACAGGCGGGGAAACAGATAAAGTGCCCGGGGTGCGGGACGGATATACCCGTTCCCGCCCAAGCCGCCCCGGAAAGCAGACCTCCCGCCCCACCGCCGCCCGCGGCCAAGCCCGCAACTCCCGAGACGAAGCCGGCAACGCCCGCCGGTGCGCCTGTGCCCGCGCCGCCCAAGACCGCCGCCCCAGGCGCGGCGCCGACGGGGCTGGATCCGCTGCTGGGGAAGCGGCTGGCCCACTATCAGATACTCGAACGGATCGCCATCGGCGGGATGGGCGCCATCTACAAGGCCAGGAACCTCCGGCTCGACAAGGTGGTGGCCCTCAAGGTGCTGCCGCAACACCTCGTCGAGAAAGACAAGTCCTTTGCCGAACGTTTCATCCACGAGGCGCGGTTCGCCGCCAAGCTGGAACACCCCAACGTCGTGACGGTTTTCTCGGTAGACTTCCAGGAAAACACCCTTTTCATGGAGATGCAGTTCGTGGAAGGGTTTTCGCTGCGCCAGTTGATCAAGGAGAAGAAGAGACTGCCGTCCGCCGAGGCCACGCGCATCGCCCTGGACGTGGCCCGCGCCCTGGCCGCCGCCCACGCCAAGGGCATCGTCCACCGCGACATCAAGCCCGACAACATTCTGATGACGCGTGACGGCCAGGTGAAGGTGACGGACTTCGGCATCGCGGGCATTGAGGACGCCAGCGGCCAGGTGGCCAAGCCAAAGCTCGTCATGGGCACGCCGCATTACATGTCCCCCGAACAATGCCGCGGCACCAAGGTGGACCTTCGCAGCGACATCTATTCTCTGGGCGCAACCTATTTCCATGCGCTCACGGGGCGCTTTCCGTTCGAGGGTACGACGCCCATGTCCGTCGTGCAGAAACTCGTTGAGGCGCCGCTGCCGTCGCCAAAGTCCATCGCGGCGGATATACCGGAATCGGTGTGCAAGCTGGTCTCCAAGATGATGTCCAAAGATCCGGGCCTGCGTCACCAGGACAGCAGCGAACTCATCGCGGAGATCAAGGCCGTCGCTGCCAAGGAGGGTTTCCGGCTCGACCTGCCCGGTACGGAAGCGGAGGCGCCGGTCCCGAAGAAGCCCATCGGCAAGAAGGCGTTAGCGGCGGCCGTGCTGGCGGGGCTGCTGATCGCAGGCGGGATTGGGGCCGCCATCGGCGTGCGGCACGGCAGGAGTTACGTCGGCTCCCAGAGCGAGAACTTCGTAAAATGGTTCGGCACGGCAGCCATGCCGACGGGGCTGGAGCAAGCGCCCCCTCCGCCGGCGGAGACGCCGAAACCCGCCCCGCCCCCTGCGCAAACCGCCAAGGTGCCGCCCCCCAAGGTCGAGAAGGCCCCGCCCAAGCCCGAACCCCCCAAGCCGGAACCCAAGGTGGAGGCGCCCAAGAAGCCCGCGGTCCCGAAAGGCCCCCCGGTCCGTCCGACCGTGGCTTCCCTGAGTGAGATCAAGATCCCCGAAGGCATGGTCTACATCCCCCAGGGCAAGACCAAGTTCGGGAAATTCGACGGCGCGGAAGAAGAGCATTTCCTCGACGCCTATTTCATGGACAGGTGCGAGATCACCAACGAACAGTACGCCAAGTTCCTGGCCGACACGGGTCGCACGCCCCCGGAATACTGGCGCGGAGGGGGATTCTCCGAGGGACGCGAAAAATACCCGGTCACGTGCGTGACCTACAGCGACGCCGAGGCCTACGCCAGATGGTCGGGAAAGAGATTGCCCAACGTCCTGGAATGGGAACGGGCGGCGCGGGGACAGGAAGGGCTGGACTATCCGTGGGGCAAGGAATGGGACAAGTGGAGCGCCCATACCCTGCACTCGCCCTCCATCGGGTACCGCGAAGACCCCAGATGGAACGTGCGGGAATGGATGAAACTGTGGCGCAAGACCGACAAAGGTAGCCGGGCGGCGGCGTTCGGCGGCATGACCATGCCCGTGGACCGTTTCGAGGAGCATGCAAGCCCGTTCAAGTGCCTGAACATGATCGGCAATGTGGCCGAGTGGACGACTAACATCCAGAGAACGGAGCCGAACCAGGCCGGAGGCGAAAGGGTGTATCGGATCGTGTGCGGGGGTTCGTGGACGACCGCCCTGAGGGAGTTCCTGACCACCTACGGCAGTCGGGAATTTCTGCCGGAGGAAACCGCGCGAGACGACGTCGGCTTCCGATGCGCCATGGACGCCCCGAACCTCCAGGGCGGCATGGCGGCCTTCAAAAAGGCGCAGGCGCCCCCCGCCCCGCCGGCCAAGGCCGCAGAAGGGGCCGGCAAGCCCAAGCAGTAGCCGACGCGGCGCATCGAAGCGACGCGGCACAACAGTCTGGTTCCTCTGCGAACAAGAAGGGGGCGCCGCTCTTAGCGCCGTACGAGCGGCGTCCCCTTCTTGTAAGTTAGACATGGCCTGGAAGCAGGCGGGTGGACATGGGCGATACGTTCCAGTTCAGGTGTCCTCGGTGCGGGCAGACGCTTACCGGCATCCGGGAAGTGATCGGGCGGGCGACGCGGTGTCCGGGCTGCGGGGCGTCGCTGACCATCCCCGCGCCGCCCCAGACATCCCCCAAACCGGAGGCCCCCAAGCCTCGCGCACCCCAACAAGAAGATTTCTACACGCAGTGGCTGGGCATCGCGCCCGGCCAGAGGCCCCCTTCGCATGAGGAACTGCTCGGCCTGCGTCCGGATGAAGCGGACGCAGCCGTCATCGAGCGGGCAACGAAGGAGCGGATGCGCATCGTGAAGCAGTACCAGATCGGGGCCTACCAGAAGCAGGCGGTGGAGATGCTGCTGGAGCTTTCGATCGCGCGCACGATGATGCTGGCCCGGGCGCGGGAGGCGGCGGCGCGGCCCGCGGCGCAGCTCGAGGCGGTGGAGGAGGTCGAGGTCAGGCCCGCGGCGCCGACGGCGCGGCCGCGAGTCCCCGCAGCGGCGGCGGGGCCGCCGGCGCGCACGGCGGTCGCCGCCGGCAGTCCCGAAGCGGAGGCCTTCGGCGAGATATGCGACTACCTGGTGATGCAGGGCGGGGCCGGCGCCGCGCTGACCGAACGGCTCGCGGCCTACGCGGCGCGGATGGGGATTGAGGGAGGGCTGGCGCGCGAGATTGTGGATCGCGCCGTCGGGAGACGCGCTCGGCGACGGCGCAGAGACCTTGTCCTCGCGGGCGCGGGCGTCGGGCTGATGGCGCTGGTGACGATGGGGTTTGCGCATTGGATGAGGGAGCAGTCGGCGCGTCCGGCGCTGGACCGGGCGCAGCGGCTGGCCGAGCGGGAACAGTACCGGGAGGCCGCCGAAGCGTTATCGGAACTGCCCGCGCTCACACTGGCGGGCTGGCAGGGGGCGCGCGCAAGGCAGAGGTACGAGCGCCTGGCCGACGGCAAGGACCTGCTGGCGGAGGCGGTCGCCTTCGAGGCGAAGAACCCGCAGAGCCATCAGGAGGTGGCCTCCAGATACAGGCGCGTTGTCGAGCGCGCGCCGGACAGCGAGTATTCGAGGAAGGCCCTGGGACAAATCCGGGTCGCCTTGGCGGCGGCGCAACAGGCCTACGAGATGGCTACGGCGGCCCCGGCTCCCAAGGCGCCGCCCCCGGCAGTGCCACAACAACAAGAGCTGCCCCAACCGACAGAGCCGAAGGTCGCTGTGCCACGGGGTCGGACGGTGGAGACACAGCGCGTGAAGGTAGCGACGCCTGCTGGGGAGGAGTGGCGGGACATCATGTATTACACAAACACCATCGGCATGAAGTTCGCCCTCATCCCGGCGGGGGAGTTTATGATGGGTAGTCCTATTGGTCTTTGCATAAGTAATGGAAATATGCTGTTTTCACAGTTTCAATTG
>CAYPFP010000137.1:0-13372 GCA_964409935.1 uncultured Planctomycetota bacterium
CAAGTACCCGTTAATTATCGCGCCAAAGTGTGCCGCGGAGTGAAAAACATTTCACGGGTTCCGGCTCAAAACGCCTGCTTGCCAAGCCCGTAATCTGAATGCGGAACTCATCTCTCGGACGCGCGTGGCCGCCGCCGTGGGTCACATTCCAGATGTAAATTCGAAGTGTGAAGCTTTCGGACTCATTGAACGCGCGCAGACGGAGCGGGTGATCGGTGGGCAGCGACAGGTGAAGTGACTGCCATCCACAATCCCTGATGGCGCGAATCACTCTCTCGAAGATATCACTTTTCGATAAGAGCGCCACGTTTCACAGCTTTCCTGAAAAGCCCACCCGGTATTTCGAACCGGAAGAGGCTTGCTTCAAGGTATTCCCGAACAAGTTCAAATGCGACCCATTTTCTGCAAAGTCTCTCCGCCACCGCTCCAGTAGTGTTCGACCCGGCAAATGGATCCAAGACGATATCGCCGCGATCTGTTGTAAGATTGATGAAGAATTCAGGCAAGCCTTCAGGGAATCTCGCAGGATGGGGCTTCAGTCCCTCTTCTTGGCACCGTCGAAGGTATCTGCTGTTTGATTCGGTGTTCGAAAGCTCAATGACATTCGGGGGGATTGCACCTTGGTTGTCGCGCATGAAGTTATTGGAGATATCGTGCCCGCTTGGCCGCAGTTTCGCTTTGTAGCCGTTCTTCAGCAATGATTCCATACTCTTGCTATACGGCTTGAGGACTTTGCGGTTATCCGCCTTTGGGTAAGGCGTCGGCGAGAGCCACCAGACCACGTTGACGGAGTCCTTGACCCTTATCCGTCGCACCGTAACCCACTCAGCGGGGGCCGGCAGCCGTGCGGGGTTATAGTGGAAGAACTCCTGCGCAAGAAAAAACCCTAGTTCCTTGCACATGCGCACCAGCAACTCGTATTGGTATATCGCCCGCACTGGCAGCCCTGGCAGATATGCACCCCCTAGGTCAACCACCAAACTCCCATCACGGGCCAGCACGCGCCTAAATTCCCGCGCAAACTGAAGGAACCACTCAACGTATTCCTCAGCCGACTTATTCCCATACTCCTTCTTCCGGGTTAGTGCGAAAGGAGGGGAGGTCAAGATAAGATTGACGGAGGCGTCCGGTATGTTCTCGATCAGATGCAATGAGTCGCCACAATAGGCCGCCCCCATCTCCGTCTCATAGAAGGGGGGCACAATCCATCGCCTTGCAGGAGGCGATTCGCGAACAGCATTTTTTCTGACACGCATTTTCGACATGTTGCTACTATGAATATCCCTTTACCGCAATATCGTCAAGAAAAAACACGGAACGCTGGCCTGTTCCGTTGGCTACGGCCGTTCCTGAACGCGAAGACCCTTACAGTCCGCCTCTGCGGCCGCCGGGCGGCAGTCCTTTTTCCTTCTCGATCAGCTCCCGCGCGTGCTCGAAGCAGGACTGGACCAGGGGGCTGGAGGAGTCCCACACCCGTTCGGCGAACGTGCGCTTCTTCAGGGTTTCCAGGAAGCCCTCGAAGTCGGCGAAGTACGAGCCGTAGATGTGGAAGCTGTCGGCGATGTGGCAGTAGGGGCCGAGCCTCAGCGGCCGGCCCGTGCGTTTCACGACCTCTTCGGCCACGTACCGCTGCAGGTCGGTGAAGGCCCACATGTTCATGAAGGCCGCCTTGAACGCGTCGTTGGAGCGCATGTGAACGTTCAGGCGCAGCTCGTCGCCGACGATGCGGAACCACATCCGCTGCAGGCACGCCGGGTCCTCCACGGCGGGGTCCACGTCCACCTTCCAGACGATGGCCTGCGCCCGCCGCGTGTGCGGCGCTTCGCAGAGCTTGCGAATGATGTAGTCGAACTGGTTAACCTTCGCCGCCTTGCCCGACGCGTCCGCGATGTCGTAGCCGAACAGGCGCTGGTGATAGGTGTACGACCACTTGCCGCTGGCGGGGTCCACCCAGTGGTCGTGGATGCCGAGGGCGACCTCCTGCCGGTAGACCTCGAGGTCTTCCAGGCTGCCGGGGAAGGCGCGGTGGATGCGCGGTTCGTCGAAGGGCTTGCGCGCCACGATGATGGCGGTGCAGTCGCGGCTTTCGGGGTCTTCGGGCTTGTCGTATTCGGTTCGGGCGCGGTCGCCCTCCTCCCAGCACCGCACGACGGCGCGCTCCCACGCGGCGGGGAGGGTCTCCTCGTTGACGTGAATGTAGGCCATCGGTCGCCCTTCCTGTCTACTGGTCTTGCGTTGCCGTCTCTTACCGCAACACGGTCTACGCGTTGATGCACTTCACAATGCGCCACAACCTGAACAGATTCACCCGTTTCTCTTCGACCGGCTTCAGATGGGTCTGCGCCAGCAGGGCGTGCAGGTCCAGCGCGCTTGAGAAACCGATCTTCTCGCACAGCGGCGAGATGACGGATTCGACGGCGCCCCAGAACCGCCGGTCGCTCTTGAAATGGTTGATGAAGTAAAGCTCCCCGCCTTTGCGGCAGACGCGCTTCATCTCCTCGACCATGCGGACGGGGTCGGGCACCACGCTGACGACGTAGGCGGCCATGACCTTGTCGAAGCTTCCGTCGGGGAACTTCAGGTTCAGGGCGTCCATGACGAGGAGTTTGGCCTGCTGAAGCCCCAGCCGCGCCCGCGCCGTCTCCGCGCGCGCCAGCATCTCTCCGCTCAGGTCAATGCCCACCAGTTCGGCGTATCGCGGGTAGAACGGCAGCAGCGCCCCCGTGCCCACGCCCACCTCCAGCACGCGCTCGCCCGGCTTCACGCCCATCATCTTGACCGCCGTGTGCTGCCCCTGGTAAAAGAAGGGGCCGAACACCGCGTCGTAGAAGCGCGAGTAGATCCGATATATCCGCTGATTGTCCGACTGCTGCGGCATCGGGTCGTCCCTACTCCAGGTCAATGAGCGCCTTGCATATCCTGTCCTGCAGGACGTGCATGGCGGCGTTGTTCCCGCTGAACTTGTTCATGAAGATCGCGAACGCCAGCGTGCGGCCCTTCATCGTGGTCAAGTACCCCGACAGGCAGCTCGCGCCGGCTACGTAACCCGTCTTGGCCAGAACGCGGCCGCGGTACGGTTCGCCGGTGAAACGTTTTCGCAGGCTCCCTTCCTCGCCCGGCTGGGCGAGGGAGGAGACATAGGCCTCGCGGAACCTGTGCTCGTACATGTGCCGCAGCAGGGCCGTCATCAGGGCGGGAGGCAGGCGGTTGGTCTTCGACAGCCCCGACCCGTCCGCCACCACGAAGTCGCTCCCCGCGCCGTCGAGGCGGCGCAGAAAGTCGCTCACCGCCGCGCAGCCGCTCTCGAAGGTTCCCTGCCCCGTCTTGACCGCGCCCACGGTCTTGAGCAACTGCTCCGCGTAGAAATTCTGGCTGCGCTGATTCGTCACCGCGATCGTGCCGTCGAGAGAGGATTCGCTGGCGGCGATCTCGTTTTCGGGGACGGTCGCTTCGCGCATCGGCCGGTCGGCCAGCGCCGCCTTGCCGGCCACCTTGACGCCGGCGCGTTCGAGGGCCTCCCTGAACACCGTCGCCAGGTAGAGCGCCGGATTGTGGATCGTGATGAAATCCTTCGACGGCGGCGAGCCGATCCAGAACCCTCCGCCCACGCGGATGTCGTTGGTGTCGGGTTTTCGCGCCAGGATGACGGCGTGGTCCTTGCGGGCGGCGACCGTCACGCAGTTCTTCGTCACATTTACGTAGGACGTGTCCGGCTCGATCCTGACGGCGGCGGGGGCGCCGACGGTCTTCGCCGCCGCGATGGAAATGTTCAGGCAGTTGTCGTTGAACGACAACGCGCAGACCTGCGCGCAGTACCAGTGGTCCATCTGGTTTCGCGGCCAGGTGGTGGGGACATAGACGCGGTCGAACAACGTGTCATCGGCGATGATGTCGCCCTGCACCTCCGTCACGCCCGCCTTCCGCACGGCCGCCGCCCAGGCGTTGGGCACGGCGCACACGTCGTCGTTGAGGAACCGTCCGGAGATGTTGGGGTCGCCGACGCCCCGAATGACCAGGCCGCCTTTCAGCGCGCCCGTCGCCGGGTCCAGGGGGCCTGTGCGGTACACGGACGTGCGGAACTTGTAGTCGGGTCCGAGGATGTCCAGGGCCGCCGCCGTCGTGACGAGTTTCATGTTCGACGCCACGACGAAAGATTCGTCCTTTCGCAAGCTGTAGATGCGCTGGCCGTTGTCCAAAGCCACGACGTCTATGCCGACGAGGGCCTTCTTCAACGAGGGGTCGTTCAGGACGGCCTGAATCTTGCTTTCCAGCGTGGCAGGCACAGGCTTGCGCTCGGCCGTCGTCGCTTCCTGCGCGACGGTCGAAACAAGGAGAAGACACGGCAAGAAACATCCGAGAACGCTTCGCTTCGTCGTTGGCATACGCTCTATTCTGAAGTAGGAACCTTTGTCTTGAAGACGGCCATCACCAGGGGATGCGATATGTATAGCATAGCCGCGGCGTGAAATTCAAGTTGAGCGCGCGGATTTGCGCGCAGATTTTTTTCAGCCGGGACGCTTCCGGGCGACCGCGCGCAGGTTCGTGCCGATGTGCGCGCCGAACAGTCTCCACACCGTTTCCTCCAGGCCCAGCCGCGCCCGCCGCAAGGCGCGCTTGACGGGGGAAGGGGGCGCCCCCTTGTTGTCGGCGCCCGTGATTCGGACCGTATCGAAGCCTGCCTTGTCAAGGGCGGCCCGGAGCGTCGCCGGTTCGAAGTGGGTGATGTGTAACTGGTTGGCCAGCGGTCGCTTGCGGAGCCGCACGCGCAGGCAGCCCAGGTTCGGGACCTCCACGACGAGCCGGCCCGCTGGCGCCAGCAGATCGCGCAATCGGCCCAGGAATCCGAGCGGGTCGGACACGTGCTCCAGGACGTGAAAGGCCGTAATCACGTCGAACGGGCCGGCGTCGCCCGGAATCCGGTCCACGTCGCAATCGAAGACGCGGTCGGTCCCCAGCAGGTCGCGCGCGGCCTTCGCCCGTTCCGGCGACAACTCGCTCCCGAAAACCGTCCAGCCTCTCTCCCCGGCGAAGGCCGCGAACTCGCCGAACCCGCACCCCACGTCGAGCAGCTTGCCCGGCGGACAAAGCCCTTCCACCGTCTTCATCCTCTGCGCGCAAAGACTGCGCAGGAACTCCGGCGAATGTCTGCGGTGCGCGGCGTTCAACCCCGCCTGAACCGAAGAACTCGAATAGTGCCGCGCCACCGCCGCCGGCGTGGGCGCGGGGTTGGTGTACGCCAGTCCGCACCCCGCGCAGCGCACGATGGCGAACTCGTTGGCGATTCCCTTGATGCGGTCGCGGTAGATGATCGCGGCCGGCGTCGTCGCGCTCGGGGCGAGCGCGCTCGAAGCGCGCGCACACAAGGGGCAGGCGATGGGTTCCATCTCGAGCGTCTCAGGCGTTTCAGCCAACTGCACATCCTCCCGGCGCTGGCGCCGTTTACGGCTTGCGGGTCAGCAGGAGCAGACGGCGCTCCTGCGGTTTCAGGAGAAAAACGCCGTCCAGCCCGTCCGGACAGGAAACCTTCTCCACCGGGTCGCGCACCGCCCACGGACCTTCGGCGGCGACGCGCACCCGACCTCTCCTGGCCTCGTAACCCGACCAGTTCAGCAGGAATACCAGCTTCCGGTCGCCGCGGTCAATGCACTGGACCTCGACGTTGGGCGCGTGTGCGCCGTCTTCGGTCGTCACGTCCACGGTCCTGCGGATGCCGGCGTCGGCCAGGACGGCGTCCAGCAGGGCCGACAGGTGCGCGCCGGACGCGCGTCCCGCGATGTAGTAGACCCGACCTTCGCCCAACGTTCTCTTCGCCACGAAGGCATCGCCGCCGTCGTCGGACCACCACGCCGAGGCCGAAGTCCGCCGGAGGGTTTCGTACCGGTCCGCCTCGATCTGCTTCAGCGGCAGGCGCGTGCGGTTCAAGGCCGCCAGCCGCACGGGACTCAGGACGGGGGTGTCCTGCGCCGAAAGCCCGCAGATTTCGGCCGCCCCGTCGAGCGGCCGGTCGTGTTCGTCCCGCCACAGCGAACCCGCAAACGCGACGAGCGTGCCGCCCGCGTTCACATAATTTTTCAGATGCGGGACCGTTCCGGCGAAGACGTGCGTGGCGCAAGGCAGTACGAGGGCCGCGTAACGCGACCGGCGCGAGGCGTCGGCGAGCTGCTCCTCGAAGATGAAGTCGGGCGGGTGGTGGGCGAAGATGAGCGCGGCGTGCGCCTCCTGCATGGCCGTGCCGAAGTTCGCGGAGCGGAACGAATCCATCCGCAGCGACGGGCTTGAGAAGAGTATGGCCGTGGAGTTCCGGGTGCGCGGCATGGGCATCACGAGGTCGGCCAGTTCGGCGACTTCGTCGCGGAAGTCGCGGATGCCGAGGAGCGAGTCCGGGGGATAGGCATAGGGGTTCAGGAGGCAGGAGCTTTTGTAGCTCGGCACGCGGACCATCTCGTAGGCGCCCGCCATGTCCGACCACTCCCATCCGCGCCTGTCCCAACTGTAGAGGATGTCCATGCTGCATCCGTGCGCCAGTTCCGACCAGAGCGCGGTGGGAAAATCGGCGCGCCGCGTCGGCACGCGTTCGCCCATCGCGTAGCGCGTGATGCTCAACTCGTGGTTGGTGATCGGCTTGCGGTCTTCGGCCAGGGCGCGCGAGACGTCAAGGAAGTACGGCAGGCTGAGCGCCCCGGCGTTCAGGTGGGCCAGCATCTCCTCGCGGTCGCCGCCGACCTTGGGCGGGTCGCCGCCGAAGGCGTAGCCGCCCTCGACCGTGATCACGTCGGTCACCTGGGCCTGCTCCCACAGGTCTATGGCGTTGTTGCCCTTGCGCAGGGTCAGGTAGGTGAAGCCGACGGCTGCCTGCACGGCGAAACCGACGCCGGGCCGGCGGTCCACCTCGCGTATCGCGGCGATGAAATCGCGCAGACCTTCGCGCCACTGGCGCGAGTTGTGTTTGAGCCAGTCCACCCACAGGGCGGGCGAGTCGCGGAAGTCCTTCGACCCGGTCGCCGCCTCGAACGACTCGAATCGCGTCCCCCACCGTTCGTTCGCCTTCGCGATGTCGCCATAGGCTTCCTTCGCCCAGGCGGCGAACGCCCGGCGCGTGACGGGGTCGAGAGAGTCGTACACGGGTTCGTTGAAAAGCTCGTAAAGGAAGGTGTTGCCGCCCGCCGCCAGCGCCGCCCGGGCGCCGGTTTGGAACATCTCGCGGTAAAGCTGCCGCGCGCCGGGGTGCGCGAAGTTGAGCGGGACGAACTCCTTCCAGCCCGGATTCTCGTGCAGCAAGGGTTCGCCGGGGAAACGCGTAGCGGCCAGTTGGCTCAGCGGGCCGGGTATGAACTCCGGCGCCATGGGCAGGCCGCGCATCCCCTCGAACAGGTACGCCATGCAGTCTATCCGCTCCTGGTAGGTCTGCCCGGCCGGAAGCCTGCCCTGCCGCCCGAACTGCTGCAGCCAGTAGACCATGCCCACCGACGGATGCCCCGTCGAGAACCCGATGCCTTCGGCCAGTTGCCGGTTCATGGGGCGGCGGTATAGCTCCTCCACGAGCTTGTCGCCCCTCGCGAAGGCCGACGTGTCGAACCGCGCGTCCACGGAGAAGTTGTGTCCGAGCCACGGCCCGACGAGGTACTGCGGCCTGCCGCCAAGGCGGAACGTCCCCTCGGCCACGGTCGGCCGCGTCCAGGGATCGGTCTTCACCTCGCTCTGAAGCGAGGCCAGTTCCTGCGAGCGTTCCGCGACCTCCTTCAACCACGGCGGATCCTTTTGGCGGCGGGCGGGGTCATTGCGCAGGGCTTCGGGGTCAGGCGCAAACGGGTTCGCCCTTTTCTGGTCTTCGCCCGAAAGGGGGCTTGCGGCGGAGGCTTCCGCCGCGCCGTTCAGCGGGAGCGTCAGGCGGAAGCGCACCGGGTAATCCGCGTCGGCAGCGAACCTTCGCCAGACCCGGGGCTTGCCCCAGGAGTGCTCCCAGTACTTCTGATTGAAGTTCCATATCTCCCATTGGAAGGCCTGGCCGCGGGCCTGCAGCGTCATTGCGGGCGCGAAGTCCACGACCAGAGGCGGACCTTCAAGAGGGGTGGTCACGGAGCAGGAGTCTATCTCGTGCCCGTAGTAGTTGAGGCGAATGCCGTGCGGCGCGGTCAGGTCCATTGCGCGCTCTTCGGTCTGGCCGCCCCTGGCAACGGCGCGCGCCTGCTGCCCCTGCATCCATCGGCGGTCGAAGTGGAGGAACACGCCGCAGTCGGCGTGCGCGTCGCGGCCCACGCTGCGGAATCTGTACTCGACGTCCACGACGCCCTCGGTCCGGCAGCGGATGTCGGCCGCGAACCGCAGGGCGTACTCGCTCCCCGACACGTTCCCGCCGGCGGTTCCGCCGTAGGATATCCTCGCGCCGTCCGCCCTGGAGAGGACGGGCCTGGCCTCGACGGCGATCGGAAGCTCCTCGCAGTTCCCCTCTCGGTCCTTGGGCGCGAAACACCGCGGGCGCATGGAGGTGATCAGCGGGTTGCCGTGCACGTCCAGGGCGATCGCCGGCCCGCCGGCATCATCGGCGCGGATAGAGAGGGCGTAACCGGGGAAGTCCAGTCTCTCTTCGGCGGGGACGGACGAAGTCGTCAGGCAGGCAATCCAGACCACCAGGAGGACCCGCAGCCGCATCTCTTGCATACCCCAGGAAGTTGGTTTACATCCACTTCTCCAGCCACGCCCATGCGTCCTGGAAGGTGCGCTCGCTGAGGGTCAGGGCCGAGTCGTCGAGCTGGAGCAAGACGTTGTCGGGGTATCCGTAGAGCTGGCAGACCTTCCGGGCGGCTTCGGCGGTCTTCTGCGCCGCTTCGGCGGGGTGCAGCAGGTCTTTCTTTCCGCCGGCAATGAGCAGGTGCCTGGGTGCGACCATGGAGACGAAGTCGGGCATATCGGTGTATCGCAGCATGCCCGGCAGATACAGGCCGACGGGGCCGCCGATGCCCTCGCGCTGCATCGCCTCATACGTCGTGACGCCTCCGGCGCTGACGACGACGCGAATCCGGTCGTCATAGACCGCCGCCAGGGCCGCCGCCGCGCCGCCCAGAGACTCGCCCATGCAGCCGATCTTGTAGCGGGCCACGTCCTTGCGCGTGCCGATGTAGTCAATGGCGCGCTTGATGTCCCAGATCGTCCGCCCCATCCACGTCCGCCCGTGGAGCAATTCGTTGAGGGCGGCCTGGTTGAGCTGGGCGAGGGCAATCTGCCTCTTTTCGTCGGCCGAGGCGCGGTCCCAGTCGAAGGGCTTGCCCATGTAACGGTCCTTGACCATGCGGTCGCCGGCCCCTTTCATGTCCATCGCAACGACCAGGTATCCCTTCTCGGCCAGCCTCTTGGCGAAGGGGATGCGGCCCGGAGGGGTCCCGCTGTCTTTGCCTGCTTCTCCGATGATGTCGGCCTTGGACTGTCCCTCTGCGTGAAGGCAGACCAGGGCGGGGAAGGGCGGCTGGATGCCGTGCGGGATCAGCACACAGGCGGGGACGACCTCGCCCGGCTCGCTGTCGAACTGGATTTTCTCCAGGGTGTATCCCTGCCGGTCGAGTTTCGTGAGGCTCTTTTCGTTGAGCGGGCCGTCGGCGACCGGGAAGTCGCCCATCATCTTCCAGAGCTTGTCGGCGAGGTAGTTCTTGTACGCCTGCCACTTGGCCTTGGATTGGAAGCGGTCGTTGTGAGCCAACGTGAACTCCAGTTCCACGCCGCCGCCCGTGCGGAAGAGGCGCGGGCCTGCGCAAGACCCCGCGAGCACGGCAAAACCCGCCAAGACGCCGGCAAGGATGATGCTCCTTCTCATGGAACGCTCTCCGAAAAAGGGATCTGGTTTTCCCCGGCCGACTTGACTATCGGGAAACCTGTTGTATACTTTCATCGGGTGGCGCCGCACCGGTCCCTGGACCGGGTACGAGGCTCTAAAAAATTGGGGCGTGAGGACACAGGGCCCCCGCCCACGCAAATCCCGTTCACGGGAAGGCCTTGTACGTCCTGCGTGTTCGCAGACCTGCGCGCGCCGCCCTTTTTTTTCAGCAGGGCGGACGGGATTCGGGGGCTAACGCCTGTTGGTCTCTTCCCCAGGCTCCGTCGTCTGCCAGGAGAGGTCTCCGGGGGGCCTGAGGCCTTCCTTCTCCGATTCGAGATCCTTCCTCTCCTCCGCCGGACGGGTCAGACGCATTCTGGCCGTCGTGTAAAGCCCCGAACCGACGTACACGCCGAAGAGCAGGGCCACCGAGAAGGGATACGTGATCGCGCCGAAGAGGGTCAGGAAGACAAGCTGCGCCAGGTACTCGAACGGCTTCTGTCCCTTCAGGACGGTGTTCAGCACGTGCACATAGCGGACGCCGCTGATCATGAGCACGGAGATGCCCAGGGAGAAGAAAGGCAGGGCCTTCACGAAGAACTCCAGGTCGTACCCCTGCTGGAGCAGGTCGAAATGCAGGATCACCAGAGAGGCGATGAAGCCCGCCCCCGCCGGCGAGGGGAGGCCCTTGAAGTAACGGTGATGTTCCTCCGCCGGCATGTGCTCGACGTTGAACCGGGCGAGCCGCAGCGCAACGGCGATGACGAACATCGCGCCCACCAGCCAGGGCAGCTTGGGGGGCAAATAGCTCGACGTAAAGGCCACCAGGAACGCGGGCGCCGCCCCGAAGGTGATCATGTCGCTGAGCGAGTCGAGTTGCGCGCCGAAGTCGCTCGTCTCGTTCGTCATGCGGGCCAGCTTGCCGTCCAGCGCGTCGAACACCATGGCCAGCAGGATCAACCATGCCGCAATCTCGAGCCGGCCGTTGGCGCTCTCCAGGAGGGACAGGAAGCCGCAGAACAGGTTGCCCAGCGTCATGAGGCTGGGCAGCACGCCGATCTGTTTGGACCTCTTGGCCTTCGCAAAGCGCCGGCGGAATTTCGACAGCCTCGATGAGAGGTCGCGTGCCATTATCCGATCACTCCCAAAATGGATATCCCGGCGTAAACCTTGTCTCCGACCTTCACCAGGAGACGCGTCTTGGAGGCCGCTGGGATGTAGACCTCCGTGCGCGAGCCCAGCTTGATCATGCCGAACTTCTGACCCGCCGCCAGATCGTCCTCCGGGCGGCAGTCGCACACGATCCGGCGCGCAATCGCGCCGGCGATCTGCTTCACCATCACCTTTCCGAGAACGGGGTTCGCCGCATCAAGGCCCACCGAGTTGCTTTCGTTCAACGCGGCGGCCTCCGCGCGCAAGGCGTTCTTGAACTGTCCCGGCTGGTACCGCAGATAAGCCACCTTCCCCCGACACGGCGCGCGGTTTATGTGAACGTCGAAGACCGAGAGGAAGATTCCCACCTTCACCGCCGGCCCGCCGATAAAGTCCGGCTCGATCACGTCTGAGATTTCTACCACACGCCCGTCGGCGGGCGCAAGGAGCTTCTCATCCCCTTTCGGGATGGCGCGGTCGGGGTCGCGGAAAAACCACAGCACAAAGGCCAGGAGAACCAGAAACAGCGGCGAAACCCACGGAAACAACCACAGCGCAAACATAAATGCGATGTACAACGTTGTGCCGGCGACGATCAGCTCGCGCGTACCATAGTGCGTGAACGGGAAGCGAATCGGCGTCATCTCAATCCTTTTGCCTCATCTGGGGCGCTCTATTGTTCGAGTGGCTGTACCACCCCGGCCGGCCCCCCTGTGAAGCTCATAGAATACTAGCAGAGCTTCCATGCCGTGTCAACGGCGCGCCCCATCGGCCTTGAACTGGCCGCGGGGAAACGCCGGAGGCCGGCTCCTTTCAATTTTTGCCGGGAAGCGCGTCTCTTGCGCTATCCGTCCTCCGGGCCGGGCGCAGGCCCGAAAACGGGGCGCTATTGCCCCTTGACTCCCGTTTCCGGATGCTCCATACTTTCCGCCGTTTGTCGTTACGCCTCATGGCCCTGCGATCTTGCCCCATTCGGAGAATGCCGATGAGCAACAAGCCCGAGTCACACACGACGCTTCGCGCCGGCGTCGCACGCCGCTGCATCACGCCGACGCGCCCCGTGTTCCAAAGCGGATATGGCCGCAGCGCCAAGTCCGAAGGCGTCTACCAACAGCTTTACGCCAGGGCGCTGGTGATCGAAGACGCCGACAAGGTCAAGGTCGCGATCCTGACGGCGGAACTGCTTGACTTCAGCGAGTCGCTCGTGAAGACCATCAAGGCGGGTGTGAATGTAAGTGCCTGGCTCGCGGCGGACGTTCGCCGCGTGCTTGGCACTCCGTGGCGAAGTGCCAGGCACCCGCCACGGATTGGCGGGAGCCAGGCACTTGCTGCGGCCCCGTCGTGGACGACTTCATCGCCAACCTCTACCCCGAAGTGGACATGGAGTACGTGGCCTGGCTCGGACAGACTTGCGTCGAGGTCATCTGCGAGGCGGCGCAGCGCCTGACGCCCGTCACGGCGCATTTCGCGGCCAGCCGCGCCGCTTTCGGCATCAACCGGCGCCGGCCCGACCTGCCGGGCTGCCCCATGATGCCCAACCCCGACGGCCGGTGGGATCCCGAAGTCGGCATCGTCAGGCTCGCCGGAAACGACGGCGATCCCGTGGCCGTCGTGTTTTCGTATGCCTGCCACGCGACCGTCATGGGCGGACAGCTCATCGGCGGCGACTATCCGGGCGCGGCTCAGCTTGACCTTGAGATGCAGTTCCCCGGCGCCAACGCGATGTTCATCGCCGGTTGTTTCGGCGACGTGCGCCCGCGCATGATTAACTCGAAGGGAAGGTTCTGCGGCGGCACGCTCGACGATGTGCGGGCGCTGGGGCGCGAACTGTCGCTCGCCGTGATGGCCGGCCTGAGCGGACGCCTTCAGGACATATCCGGCCCCCTCCTGCACCGACTGGAAACCGTGGCCCTGCCGTACCAGGCCCCGCCCCCCAGAGCCGAACTGGAAAAGAGCGCGAAAGGGACATCGTCCGAGGCGAAGTGGGCCAGGGTGATGCTCGAACGGCTTGCGCGCGACGGGGCCTTGCCGGCCACGCGGCCCAGCACCGTCCAGGCGGTCGGTATCGGGACGTTCCGGCTCGTGGCCTTCAACGACGAGACCTGTCTGGGCTATCAACTGGCCGTCAAGAAGGCCTTGGCGCCCGCGCCGGCCATCGTCGGCGCGTACTGCGGCGTCTCGCGCTCTTACGTCCCTACGGCGGACATGCTGCCCGAAGGCGGGTACGAGGCCAGAACGAACATAAAAAGTGCCTGGCTCGCGGCGGACGTTTGCCGCGTGCCTGGCACTTTTGCACGGAGTGCCAGGCACCCGTCCGCCCGACGGATTGGCGGACGGGAGCCAGGCACTGCCGCGCTTCGTCTGGCGGGGACCTGACCCCGCCATCCCGACCCGAGCCGCGCGCGACGCCTTTTC
>CAYPFP010000138.1:0-13109 GCA_964409935.1 uncultured Planctomycetota bacterium
AGCAGGAGTCGGCGCAGGCGGCGGAGCGGGAGTCGGCGGAGGGGCCGGGGCAGCCGGCGCGGGAGTCGGCGCGGGCGCCACGCCGGGAAGCGTCACGGCGCTTTTCGCCAGGTCGGGGCGCTTGCGGGCCTGTTCCGCCCCGTCCTCCTGCAGGTAGCGCATGAAGTCCACAAGAAACCACATCTGATCGTTCGTGAACATCCTGCCCCACGGCGGCATCTGGCTGGACAGACCGGACTTGGCGCCGCCGTCGCGCACGATTTCGAAGAGCTTGGCGTCGGTGCGCTTGTTCATGACGGCGGGGTCGGTGTGGTCGGCCGGGGCCTTCTCCAGGAAGCGGGCGTTGTAGCCGTTGCCCTGCCCGTACCGGCCGTGACAAGAGGCGCAATAGTGCGCGTACAGCCGCTCGCCTTCGCTCAGGCTCCACGTGGACCGGCCGGCGGGGCCGCCCTGCGGGGTCTGCGCCAGACAGCACGCGCTCAGCAAGACCAGCCACAAAGACACGGCGGCGCGCAAAAGGGCGTGGGGATGAGGGGATGAGACGGGCGACACAGGCTTCGAGACCAGGGCGTTCATGAGCGCCTCCCCGAACGAGATTCGAGCACGACCACGAGGATTCATTGCACGATCAGCCTTCCGCGCATAAGACGGTGCATGGGACCGCCGGTGCGCGAGGAGTAAAACGGAAACACGCCCGCCTTGTCGGCCTTGAACGTGAAGGCCGCCGACGCGCCTTTGGGCACGACGACGTTGGTCTGCGGGCCGTAGCCGTTGACGCAGAATCCGTGGACGACGTCTTCGTCGCGGGTGAAAGCGGCGCGGTCGTCCACGTTGGTGAGGATGATTTGCACGTCGGCGCCCTGGTAGACCTGGATGGTCGCCGGGGCGTAGAGGTAGCTGTAGACCTTGAGGTAGACGACGACGGGCTGGGCGGCCAGGTCCACGCGCGGGGCGATGGTGACGGGCGCGCCGTACCGCACAGGGACCTTGTCGTCGCGGGCGATGTCGAGGGCGGCGGCCTGCCCTGAACGAATCCCGTTCAGGGCCTGCGCGGCCGACAGGAGCGGTTCTCCCGCCGCCGAGGCCCAGGGGCCGAGCTTGTCGGGCCGGACAAAACTCACGCGGCCCTGGACGTCGCCGGGGGCGGCGACGACGGCGAGCGATTTTCCCGCCGCCAGGTCGAAAAGCTGGAGCGCCGTGGGCGGAATCGCGGCGGGACCGGCCGTGGCCGCGAAGGACTTCCGGATGTCGTCGGGGGCGTAGGCGTTGGAGACGACGAGGAATTTGCCGTCCGGCGTCACGCCGCCGGCATGGGGGCGCGACACAGCGGCGTACTGGGCGACCACGGCACGCTTCTCGACGTCAATCCTGCTCACCACATTGGCCAGTTGGGCGCATTCGTAAAGCGTTTTGCCGTCGGGGGTTGCGGCGACGAAGAGAGGCAGGGCGGCGGTCTCGATGTCGCCCGTGTTCCTGCGTCCGGCAAGGTCCACGAAAGACATGACGGCGTTGAGGCGGTTGCTCACGGCGCAGACGTTCCCCGCAGCGAGGGCCAGCGATTCGGGCGCATGCCCCAGCGCGATTTTCTTGACCAACTGGAACGGTTCGGCGGTGAAGAGGACGAGATGGTCGTTGATCATGTCGGCGGCAAAGCAGGTCCGGCCGTCGGCCGAGACGCCCACCGACGCCGCCGCGGCGGGCGCGGCCTGGAGCGAGGCGACTTCAATCCGGTTCGCGGCGAGGTCCATTCGGGCCACCGAGCCGTTGAGAATGCCGGCCACATAAAGCGCCTTGCCGTCGGGGGCGAGGGCCAGCGACGCCGGACCGGTGTTGGGGGGAAGTTCGGTGACGGTCTGCGAGAAGTCCGAAAGGGCCACGCGGATGATCTTGTTGTCGGCCTTGTCGGCGGCGAAGACGAACTTTGCGTCGGCGGCGACGGCGACGTCGGAGATGTCCGTGCCGAGCTTGAGGGCCTTGACCAGCTTCATGCCGGGGACGGTGAAGAAAAGGACCTTGCCGGTGTAGCCGTCGGCGGCGACGGCGATCCAGGCGTCCTGGGCGAAGACGGGCTTGGCGCAGAGGGAGAGGCACAAAAAGACGAGGAGCGGAAGTCCGAGGTTTCCGGTTCCTGGTTTCTGGTTTTGGGTTTCGTGTTCTGGGGGCATGCGGGTCATGGTTTCCTCGCGTCGCCGGGTTTTGTTTGCGGGGACCTGTGGGACAAGACGAAGGCGGTGAGGGCCTCGTTGATGCGGTCGGGCAGTCCGAAGTTGGGCATCGGCGTGTCGGGGACGAAGGCTTGGGGACTTGCCATCCACGCGAACGTCCAGTCGGCTTCGAGGCGGTCGCCGGCGGCGTCGAGGGGCGGCCCGACGCGCCCGCCCGCGCCGCCCAGGGCGTGGCAGGACGGACAGCCGTATTGTTGGGCGTAGAGGGTCTTCCCGAACGCGGCGCCTTGAGGGCCGTCGGGGAAGCGGCTGATTTTCACGCGGTCGTCAACGAGGACCATCTTGAAGTAGTCCACGATCGTCTTGATTTCGTGGGGTTTAAGTCTGAAATTGGGCATGCGCGCCTGCAAGAGGGGGCGAATGGGGCCGGGGGCGGCAAGGAAGTTCTCGACCCATTCGCGCCGGACGCGGCTGCCCTCGCCGGTGAGGTCGGGGCCGACCGCGCCGCCGTTTCCGAAGAACATGTGGCACGTCCGGCAGTTGAGGTCGCGCGCGAGGCGGCCGAATTCGCCCGTGAGTTCATGGGCGGCGGGCGGCTTTCGGCGGGGGAGGTATGTGTCGGGCAGTTTCTCCTGCGAGAAGCTGAGGACAAAGGTCACGAGGTCGTCCACATCGGTCTGTTTGAAGTGATGGGACGGCATGCGGAGTTGGGCGGGGTCGAAGGCGCGCGGCTGTTTGATCTTCGTTGCGAGCCAGACGACGAGGCTTTTCCTGGGCACGCGCAGCTTGCCGAAGTCGAGCAGGTATCCCTCGCGGCGGCCGATGTCGGAGAGGTCGGGGCCGATGCCCTGCTCGGCCTCCAGGCCGGGGATTTCGTGGCAGCCGAAGCAGCCGAATTTCTCCACGACCTTTCTGCCTTTGGGGGCCGAGCCGGCGGGGGCGTCGGCGGGGGGGAGTTTCTCGCCGGCGCTGAGCGACAGCAGGTAATCCGCGACCGCCTCTACCTCGGCGTCGGTGAAGCGGTAGCGGGGCATCTGGGTGCGCGGCAGGTACTGCTGAGGATGTTTCAGCCACGCCACGAGCCAGGGGCGAAAAACCTTGAGGCCGACGCGGGTCAGTTCGGGCGCGAGACGCTCGACCGGCTGGACGCCCTCGCGCTCGATGCCCTTGATGACGTGACAGGTGACGCACTGCGCGTCGCGCACGAGGGACTCGCCCAGGCGCAGGTTTTCTTTCGAAGGCGGTTGCGCGGGAGGGACTTCGGGCGGCTTGCCGAGGGCGGCGAGGAAACTCAGGAGGTCGGCCAGGTCTTCCTTTTCGTCGGGGCGGGGTTCGGACAGGCCGTAGTCGGGCATGAGGGTGTCGGGCAGATAGTTTTTCGGCGCACGGAGCCAGGAGGCGAGCCAGTCGCGGTTGACCTTGGCGGCGATGAGGCGCAGACTGGGGGCGATTTCGCGGTCTTTGGGGTGGCGCTCGGCTTTGTGGCAGCCGAAGCAGGCGGCGCGATAGAAAAGGTCGCGTCCGGCGGCGAGTCTGGGCGCGCCGACGACGGTCTTGTCGAAGTGGCATTTGCCGCAGGAGGCCTGCAGGTTCTGTCCTTCGAGTTTGGGCGTCGGCCAGTGCTTGACGTCGCCGTGGGCGTCAAGCTGGGTGGTGGCGCGGCCCTGGCCGCCGTGGCAGAGGGTGCATCCGTAACCGGAGGTCTCGTGGTATCGGAGGTAGGGTTGGGGATGCGACACAAACGGGCCGGAACGGAAGGGCAGTTCCGGAATGTCCGCGCCCAGGTGGCAGGAGCCGCAGCGGTCGGCGCGTTCGAGTTGGGGCAGGTAGATCTGCTTTTCGCCGTACTTGAAAGAGGCCAGGTCGGCCTTGATGGCGTCGAGGCGTTTGAGGATGGCCGGCTCTTTGGCGGTTTTCTCGGTTTCGGCGGCCCAGTCGCCGACCTGGCGGACGAATTGGAACTGGCGCCAGCGCCATTCGCGGTAATAGTCCTGCCAGAACCACGAGAAGCCGACCACGATAAGCCCGAAGTTCAGGAGGAAGAAGAGGCCATAGAGTCGGTTGCTGATCATGCGCGAATCCTTATACGGTGTTCGGACTTCAGTATTCGGTCCACGGCCAGACAAGCTGCCAGTTGGGTCCGCGGAAGTAGTATCCGAGAACGATGAGGAAGATGACGATCGTGACGCCGATGGTGAACAGGATCGTGACGCCGCGCCGGGCCGGATGAAACCAGACGCCGACCCCGACCGGACGGCGGTCGAGGTAGGGCAGAAGGATGAGGAACAAGAGGAAGACCGTGGGGACCACGACGCCGCCCCAGAAGGCCATGCCGCCCAGGGGCAGCCGAATGGGGATGGCCACCAGTTCCTGCAGCCACAGGAAGTACCACGGGGCCTTGGCGGGGTTGGTGGGGTGGGCGGGGTTGGCGATCTCCTCCAGCGGGGCGTCCACGAAGTAGGACAGCGCGAGCATGGCCAGCGTTACGCCGACCGTGAGCGTCATGAGCCAGAACGTGAGGTGCGGCCAACTGTAGACGGTGTCTTCGGGGCCTGTCTCGACGGTGGGCCACGTGCCTTTGACCAGGCCGAGGAGCGAGTACGTCTTCACACGGCCCTTGACGAAGACGTGCTCGAACGGTTTTTCGTCGCGGTTCTTACTCATGGCGGTATCCCTCCGGAACATCACGCCACACCTCGCCCGGTCTGGACAGGCCTCCGTCCTTGCGGACGCGCCAGAAATGGATGCCCAGGAAGACGGCCAGGATGAAGGGGAGGATCACGACGTGAAGGGCGTAGAAGCGGACCAGGGCGCCCTGGCCGACCTCGTTGCCGCCGATGAGCACATAGCGGATGGTCGGGCCGAGGACGGGGGCGGAGTTGGCGATGTTGGCGCCCACCTCGATGGCCCAGAAGGCAAGCTGGTCCCAGGGGAGCAGGTAGCCGGTGAAGCTCAGCAGCAGCGTCAACAACAGGCAGACCACGCCGATGATCCAGTTGAACTCGCGCGGCGGTTTGTAGGCGCCGGTGTAGAAGACGCGGCACATGTGGAAGAAGACGGCGGCGACCATGAAGTGCGCGGCCCAGCGGTGGACGTTGCGCAGGAGGCGGCCGTAAGAGACCGAATACTGGAGGTCCTTGATGGAGTCGTAGGCGCCGTTGAAGTGGCTCGTGGACGGCACGTAGTAGACCATGAGGAAGATGCCGGTGACCGTCAGGAGGACGAAGAGGATGAACGAGATCACGCCGAGGCCGAGGGTGTAGAGGGGGCGCAGGGCGTTGGCCTGCACCTTGGTCGGCATGATGTGGAGGAAGAAGTTGGTGAACATCGTGAGGGCTTTGTTGCGGCCCGTGAGCGGCGCGCCGTGGCGAAAGACGGAGCGCCAGACGCGGTTGCCCACGATCAGGTTCCTGATGCGTTCGCCCATTTTGCCGTTCATGACTGACGACCTCCGTGACGGCGGGTTCCGAGTTCCGGAATGCCAGACTTATCTCACACCTTGAAGACTTCTTCCGGCGGCACGACGCGGGCCGGTTTGGTCTCGACCACGAGCCGCCCGTCGGGCGCCATCGCGACGGGCAGCCAGGGCAGGCCGCGCGGCGCAGGCCCGGCGAAGCGCATGCCGTCGGCCTTGTACTTGCTGCCGTGACACGGACAGAGGAACTCCTTGATGTCGGGGAGCCACTTGACCGTGCAGCCCAGGTGCGTGCACACGGCGCTGACGGCCTTGAAGCCGTCGGGAACGCGCTCGACGTAGACGCGCGCGGCGGGGATGAAGACGCGATCCCCTACGGGGAAATCGTCGGGCAGACCGACCTTGTACTTGCTGGCCGGCTCCGCGAGGCTGTTGGGGAAGAAGAAGCGAACGCTGCCCGCGCCCAACAGGAGCGAGGACAGGCCGAAGCTCCACCAGCCCCAGACCGCGAAGAACTTCCGGCGCGACAGGGCGGCGGGGCCGGCCTCGGCGGCCAGGAGCAGGTCGCGCGGGGCCGGCTCGAAGGCCTCAGGGGGCGCGCCGCAGTTGGGGCAGCGCGGCGGGCGCTGCTCGCCGATCATGATGTGGTTGCATATTCGGCATCGCATGGTCGTATCTCCCGACTTATGACGGCGGCCTCGCCGCGGAGACGCGCAGAAAGAGCGGGATCATCGAACGCGCCTCCCGCGGTTATTCTTTTCCTTCGCCGCCCTCTTCGTTTTTCACCTCGTACAGTTCCTCGACGTAACTGAACTCTTCCATCGTGATGGCTTCGGTGGGGCAGATAAAGGCGCAAAGGCCGCAGCGGATGCAGCGCTCGGCGTCCATGAGCATGGCCGTGCCGGCGGCGGGGGGGATTCGGCCGTCGGCGTCGCGGGGCGCGGCGGCGTACCGCTTGCGGAGGAGCTGCTCGAACTCCGGCGAGCTTTCGATGTCGTCGAGGCGCACCAGCTTCAGGCAGTACTCCGGACACACGTGCACGCAGCCGTTGCACATGATGCACAGGTTGCCGTCGAAGACGACGTTGACGTGGCACTTGAGACAGCGATGCGCCTGGCGGAGGGCCTGTTCGCCGGTGTAGGTCTTTTCGACGAACTCGTTGCCCTGCTTGCGGTTATCCGGTTCCAGCAGCGGCGGGCGCTCCTCGTCAATCATCATGTAGTCGCTGACCATGCGATGGTCCCAGACGCGCCGCACGGTGGCGCGCCTGCGGACCTTCACCTTCACGCCGGCCAGTTGCTCGTGGATGTGGCGGGCGGCCGTCTGGCCCTGCAGCACGGCGTCAATGAAGAGCTTGGGGCCTAACACAATGTCGCCCCCGGCGAAGACGCCGCGCCGTCGCGTCTGCAGCGAGGGGCCGGCGTCAATGAGGCCGCGCGCGTTGAGGGCCAGCTCGTCGTCGGGACGCAGGAGCGTCGGTTCGCTGCGCTGGCCGATGGCCAGGAGGACGGTGTCGCACTCGATCACGGTCTCGCTGCCGGAGACGAACTGCGGATTGAAGCGGCCCTCCGGGTCGAAGACGGACGAACACTCGAGGGTCTCCACGCCGGCCACGCGCCCGTTCTTCTTGAGGAAACGTCTGGGGCCGCGCGAATAATGAAAGACGACGCCCTCCTCGATGGCGTCCTCGACCTCGATGTCCTGCGCGGGCATGGCGTCTTTGGGTTCCAGGCACATGACGCGGGTCTCGACGGCGCCCAGGCGCAGGGCCGTGCGCGCGCAGTCCATGGCCACATCGCCGCCGCCTATGACGAGGACGCGGCGGCCCATCGGGTAGGGTTCTTCGAGGTTGTACTTCCGGAGATGGATGACGCCCTCGTAGATTTCGGCGGCGTCGGCGCCCTCGATGTTCAGGCGTCGGCCGCGCTGAAGCCCCGGGCCGAGGAAGACGGCCTTGTAGCCCTGCTCGAAGAGCTGGTTCAGGGTGACGTCGCGGCCGACGACGGTGTTGAGTTTGAGTTCGACGCCGAGGTCCAGGATCGCGTGGATTTCGGCCAGCGCGGCGGCGCGCGAGAGCCGGAAGAGCGGCACGCCCAGGGTGAGCATGCCGCCGGGAATGCGCTCGGCCTCGAAGACCGTGCACTTGTAGCCGCGCAGGGCCAGGTCGTGGGCGACCGTCATGCCCGCGCAGCCCGACCCCATGACGGCGACGCGGTCGCCGACGTTGTAGCCCTCGGCCTCCGGGGAGCCGACCGCGCGCATGGCGCGCTTGACGGCGTAGAGTTCGTACTGCGACGAGCACGGTCCGCAGAACTCGCCGCGCAGGAGCTGGTCATAGGGCCGGTCCCACGCGGCGCCGCGGCGGGGGCGTTCGGGGCCGTACAACTCGGTGACGACGCGCTTGAGGGCGCGAATCTGGACGGGGAAGTCCACGTTGCCGCGATTGCAGGCGGACTCGCAGGGGGCGGCGCACACGCGCCCGCAGATGGAGGCGAACGGGTTCGGGCCGCGGGCCATCTGGTAGGCCGTCGGGAAGTTCTCCTTGCCGATCTCGACGACGTAACCGCGGCAGTCGGTGCGGACGGGGCAGCCGTCGTTGCACGATATCTCGCGCTGATAGTACTCGTAGTCGGGGATGCGGATCCTGTATTTTGCGTTGGTCATGGCGCGCCGTTCGAGCGGGAACGCCTCCGGGTCACATTGCCTGAAGCTGCTGAAGCGCCTCAAGGGACTGCTTGTCGGTCGGGTCGAGCTGGACGGCGCGCATGAACTCGCCGATGGCGACGTCGCGCATGCGCTTGCGGCTGTACAGGGTGCCGAGGTGGTAGTGCGAAGAGGCGTCGTTGGGGTTTTGCTGCACCACTTTCTCAAAGGCGGCGATCGCCTCCTCCACCATGTGCTGGTATTTGTAGGCCAGTCCGAGATAGTAGTAGGCGATGGTGCACTCGGACGTCTTCTCGACGATGGCCTTGAAGACGGCGACGGCGTCGCCGAGATGGCCCATGTGCAGGTGCGCGCGGCCCAGGCCGATCAGGGCGGGCAACAACGCCGGACTGGCGGCGACGGCCTTGCGGTAGGCGTCCACGGCCAGGTCCATCTGGCACTTGTCGTAGTAGCAGTCGGCCAGGCGCAGATGGGCCAGGGCGAAACGCGGCTGGCGCTCGACGACGGAGCGGAAGCAGTCCATCGCCTCGTCCATCTGCCCGACGCCCAGAAGGGCCGCGCCCAGGCGGTACAGTATCTCGATGCTGCGGGGCTTGATCTGCAGGAGGCGCTGGAAGTCTTCGACGGCGGCGAGGGCGTCGCCCTGGACCTCGGCGCGGAAGGCGCGCTCGAAGGTGAGGCCCCTCGCCAGGCGAGGGGCGCCCACTTCGTCGAGGCTTATCTTGAGCTGGGCGCCGCAGCTCTTGCAGAAACGACCGTCGTCGGGATTTTCGACACGGCATTGCGAACACTTCATTCTCGGACCTCCCGCTTCCCTTAGAACAGCGCCTGCGCCGACGAAACGGCGGCCTGGATAAGGAGACCGGGGAATATCCCCAGGAAGATCACGCCCGCGCACGACGCCACGAGGGCGGCGTGCAGGGGCAGGCTGGCGACGCCGGCCACCTCGCCCGCCGGTTCGCGGGCGTACATGTAGACGATCACGCGGATGTAGTAATAAACGCCGACCACGGTGTTGATGACGCCGATGACGGCCAGGACGTAGAACTTCGCCTGTATCGCCGCGGCCAGGACGTAGAACTTTGCCAGGAAGCCGATGGTCGGCGGGATGCCGGCCAGCGAGAGCATGAAGACCAGCATCGTGAACGCCGCGAGGGGTTGGCGCCGGCCGAGTCCGGCGATGTCGTCGAGGGTCTCGCCGAAGTTGCCGCCGCGCATCGTGTGCATGAGCACGCTGAAGGCGGCCAGGTTCATGAGGGCGTAGGCGAACAGGTAGAACAGAACGCCGCCGGCGGCGGTGGGAAGGCCGGACGCCGCGGCCGTTTGGGGGGGCAGCGCGACGACGGCGACGCCGATGAGGGCGTAGCCGGCGTGGGCGATGCTGGAGTAGGCCAGCATGCGCTTCACGTTGCGTTGGGGGATCGCCAGGAGGTTTCCCAGGGTCATGCTCACGATGGCCAGGAGCGCGATCATGGCGGCCCACACGTCGCTGAGGGGCTGCAGGGCCGAGTACAGGACGCGCAGCAGCGCGGCGAAGGCCGCGGCCTTCGGCCCCACGCTCAGAAAGGCCGTGACCGGCGTGGGCGCGCCTTGGTAGACGTCCGGTACGTACATGTGGAACGGCGCGGCGGCCATCTTGAAACCCAGGCCGGCGACGATCAGGACCAGGGCGAGGTAGAGCACGGGCCGGGCTTCGGGCGGCAGGGCGCGCATCTTGTCGGCGACGGCGGCGAAGTCGAGCGAGCCGGACAGGCCGTACACAAACGAGACGCCGAAAAGGAACAGGGCCGTCGAGAACAGGCTGAGCAGGATGTATTTCAGGGCGGCCTCGCCGCAGATGGGGTCGTCGCGCAGCATGCCGATCATGACGTAGGTGGACAGCGCCGTGACCTCCAGCCCCAGGAAGAGCAGGACGAAATTGCCGCTGGAGGCGACGAACATCATGCCGAGCAGGGCGGAGAGGAGCAGGAAGTAGATCTCGCTTCGGGCCTTCGCCTTGAACCGAACGAAATGCGCCGTCACCAGGACGGCCAGCAGGCCCGCGACGAGGAACAAGACCTTGAAGAAGACCGCGAACGCGTCAATGCGGAACATGCCGGCGTAGGAGGAGGCGGGGCCGAGCGGGGACGCCAGCGCCAAACCCAACGCCGTCAGGATGCCGAGCGCGGACACGACGGGGCAGGCCGCGCGCTGGATGCGCTCGCGCGCGACGCAGAGCAGCAGCGTGGCCAGGGCGCCGACGGACAGCCACAGCTCCGGCAGGACCGCCGTGATGGAATAATCATAGCCTGGCGCGGCGGGAGTCATGGGCTAAAATCCCCCTGCGATTCCGCTGACGAGCTTCTCCACCGATACCCGCATGGTCTCCAGGAACATGCGGGGAAAGACGCCGATCCAGACGACCAGGACCAGGATCGGCGCAAGGTACCCGATCTCGCGCGGGTCCAGGTCGCCGAGACTCTGGTTCTCCTTCTTGTCGAGAGGACCGAAGAACAGTTTCTGGTACAGGCGCAGCATGTACACCGTGCCGATGAATATCCCCGCCGCCATGCCCGCGGCGTGGAGGACGTTGACCTTGAAGACGCCCAGCAGAATGAGCAGTTCGCCGACAAAGCCGTTGAGGCCCGGCAGGCCGATGCTGCCCAGCGTGACGATCATGAACGTGACCGCGAAAAGCGGCATCCGGCGCGCCAGGCCGCCGAAGGCGTCCATCTCCCGCGTGTGGCGGCGCTCGTAGATGACGCCGACCAGAAGGAACAGGCCGCCCGTCGTGAGGCCGTGATTGAGCATCTGGAGCACGCCGCCCGCGACCCCCTGCGCGTTGAGGGCGAACAAGCCGAGCGTGACCATGCCCAGGTGGCTGATGCTGGAGTAGGCGACCAGCTTTTTGATGTCGGTCTGGGCCAGCGCGAGGAATGCGCCGTAGATGATGCCGATGACGGCGACGGCGCGCACGCATTCGACCCAGAAGGCCGCGTCCTGGATCGTGGGCAAGAGGGGCAGGATAAAGCGCACAAAGCCGTACCCGCCCATCTTGAGCAGCACGCCTGCCAGCAGCACACTGCCCGCCGTGGGCGCCTCGACGTGGGCGTCGGGGAGCCAGGTGTGCAACGGAACCAGCGGCACCTTCACCGCGAAACCGACAAAGAGCGCCAGCGCGATCCACACCTTGACGGGGGCGGGGGCGATGACGCTGTAGAGCTTCGGGATGTCGAACGTGAACTGTCCCGTCATGTTGTAGTGGGCGAAGCACATGGCCAGGATGCCCAGGAGCATGAACACGCTGCCGCCGAGGGTGAAGATGATGAACTTGATGGCGGCGTAGAGGCGTTGCGGGCCGCCCCACAGGCCGATGATGAAGTACATGGGCACGAGCACGACTTCCCAGAAGACGTAGAACAGGAAGAAGTCCAGGGCGGCGAAGACGCCGAGCATGCCGGTCTGCAGGATGAGGAAGTTGGCGTAGTAGGCCGGCTGGCGTTCGGTGACGGCCGTCCAGGAGGACAGCACGGCCAGCGCGCCCAGAAAGGCGGTGAGCAAAACGAACAGGATGCTGATTCCGTCCACGCCGACGTGGTACGAGACGCCGATGGCGGGGATCCAGGCGGCGCGGTCCACGAACTGCATGCGGGCGGTGGTGGGGTCGAAGTTCAGGTACAGGATGAGGCAGAGGAAGGCGTCCACTACGGCGATAAGGGCGGCGACGTGGCGCAGGACGATGCGGTCCATCCGACTGCCCATAAAGAGCAGGGCCAACCCTCCCAGCGCGGGGAGGAAGATGACGATCGTGAGCAGCGGAAAGCCCAGTTGGTTCATGAATCACAACCAGAGAAAAAAGGCCGCAAACAGAAACAGCAGGCCGATGACCATCGCGACGGCGTAGCTCTGGGCGTCGCCGTCGTGAAGGCGGCGGAAGGCGGCGCCGGCCTTGGCCGCGCACCGGGCAAGGCCGACGAGGGCGCCGTCAACGATGCGGTTGTCCACGCCGTGGCTGAGCCGCGCCAGGCCGAAACATCCGCGTACGAAGGAGGCGTCGTAGGCTTCGTCCACGTAGTACTTGTTGTGAAGCGTCTCGAAGAGCGGTTGCGCGCCTTCGCGCATCTCCTCGCCGAGCTTTACGTTCCGGACGTAGAGGTACCAGGCCGACACGATGGCCGAGACGGCCAGCGCGGCGCACAGGAGGGTGGAAAACCACTCGGCGCGAAGGAGGGCGGCCGCCGGGACTTCCGGCGCGCTCAGGGCGGCGGCGGTGCGGTCGAAGACGCCGCGCCCGATGAATTCGTTAAACCACGCGTGTCCGCCGAAGATGTGAGGGATGCTCAGGTAGCCGGCCGTCACGGCGAAGAAGGCCAATACGATCAGCGGGACCGTCATGACCGGCGGCGATTCGTGAAGGGGGAGGCGTGCGGCGGCGCGGGACTCGCCGCAGAAGACCAGGAAGACGGCGCGGAACATGTAGAACGCCGTGAGGGCGGCCGTGATGACGCTGAGGCCCCACAGGAAGCTGCGCAGGTTGGCCGGCAGGCCGTTGGCGGGGTCCAGGGCGTTCCAGATGATCTGGTCCTTGCTGAAGAATCCGGCCAGGCCGGGGATGCCGCTGAGGGAGAGGGCGGCGATAAGGAACGTGGCGAACGTGATCGGCATGTACCGGCGCAGGCCGCCCATGCGGCGCATGTCCAGTTCGCCGGCCAGGGCGTGCATGACGCTGCCGGCGCCCATGAAGAGCAGGGCCTTGAAGAAGGCGTGCGTCATGAAGTGGAAGATGGCAGCGGAGAAATGGGCGACGCCGAGGGCCACGAACATGTAGCCGATCTGGCTGATGGTGGAGTAGGCCAGGACGCGTTTGATGTCGTACTGGGTGAGGG
>CAYPFP010000139.1:0-12989 GCA_964409935.1 uncultured Planctomycetota bacterium
GGAACGGCGGGTGGTTGTCGAACAGGTTCGGCAGCGTGGACTTTGCCAGCAGCGCTTTGACGTTCTCATAGGCCTTTTCGCCGTCCTCCAAACGCGCCCAGAAGTTGATGATCCAGGCGCGGCTCCAGCCGGTGTGTCCCCCGCCGCCGGCCAGACGCCGCTCCAGCGAGATGCGCGCCGCCCTGGCCAGTTCCGGCGTGCCCCGAACCGTGATCTGATCCGACGGGTGCAGCGCAAACAAATGCGACACGTGCCGGTGCCCCGGCTCGACCTCGTCGAAGTCCTCGATCCATTCCTGCAACTGTCCGTGCTTGCCGATCTGCGGCGGCGCCAGCCGGCCTCGCGCTTCCTCGAGCTGCGACCGGAACTCCGCATCCGTCCCCAGTATCCGGCTTGACTCGATGCAGCGGTCAAACAGGTCGCGGATGATCTGCATGTCCATGCTCGGCCCGTAGCAGACGCTTGCCGTCTGTCCGTCCGCCGTCCTGAAACTGTTTTCCGGCGAGTTCGACGGCGCCGTCACCAGCCGCCGATGTCGCGGCTCCTCGACGAGGAAGTCGAGATAGAACTGCGCCGACTCCTTCATGGCGGGATACGCGCGCTTCAGGAACTCTTGGTCGCCGCCGAAAGCGTAGTGTTCCCACAGGTGCTGGCAGAGCCAGCCGCCCGCCGCCGGAAACTGGCCCCACGAGGGATGCTCGCCCGGCGACGTGAAGCCCCATACGTTCGTGATCGTGTGCACTACCCACCCGCGCGCATTGTAGTGGACCTTGGCCGTCTTGCGCCCCGGTTCGCGCAGCGACTCGATGAGGTCGAACAGCGGCAGCGCGCACTCCGACAGGTTGGTCGTCTCCGCCGGCCAGTAGTTCATCTGCACGTTGATGTTCGTATGGTAATCGCAGTTCCAGGGCGTCTGTATCTGGTCGGCCCAGATGCCCTGCAGGTTCGCGGGCAGACCGCCCGGACGCGAACTGCCGATGAGAAGGTAGCGCCCGTACTGGAAATAGAGCGCGATGAGTCCCGGATCATCGGCGCCTTTTTTCACCGCGGCAAGCCGTTCGTTCGTCGGCAGGTTCTCCGCTGCCGGCTTTCCCAGGTCCAGCTCTACGCGGTTGAAGTACCTCTGATGATCGGCGATATGCGCCGCGCGCAGGACCTCGAACCTCTTTCCTGCCGCCGCCTCCAGGTCTTTTCTGGAGGCCTGCTCGAACGCCTTGCCGCCGTAATCCGTAGCGGCGGTCACAAACAGCGTCGCGGCATCCGCCCCCTCGACGCGCAGCGAGTCGCCGTCCGCGCGTATCTTTCCGCCCTCGTTCACGACGCGCAGCCGCGCCATGATTCTCACGCCGTCCGCCTCGCTGCCGGACCACAGTTGCCCGCTCATCACGAGTTCGTCTTGTCTCTCCGCCTTGGTCGCGGCGCGCTCCGGCCGACTGAGCGAGGCCCGGAAACTGATGCGCCCGCCCTTGTCGCAGGTCAGGCGCACGACGACGGCCTGGTCGGGCGCGGAGGCGAAGACCTCGCGCGTGAACGTCGCGTCCCCGCTCCGGTATCGCACTCGCGCTATCGCGGTCGCCAGGTCCAGTTCGCGCCGGTAGTCCGCCGCAGCGCCTGCCCAGTCGAACGCAAGCTTCAGGTCGCCGAGCGTCTGGTAACATCCGAAGGCGACCTTCGCGCCCTGCCCTCGCCCGCTTCCCGGCCCCTTGCAGACGAGTTTCTCGAAGGTCCTTTTCTGCGCCTCCGCATACTTGCCCTCGAAGAGCAGCCGCCGGATCTCCGGCAGCGCCGCCAGGGCGTCGGGGTTGTCAGCGTCCTGCTTTCCGCCGGACCATACGCTCTCTTCGTTGAGCTGAATGCGCTCTTCGGGCACGCCCCCGAACACCATCGCTCCCAGCCGTCCGTTGCCGACCGGCAACGCCTCCACCCATTGTGCGGCCGGTTCCCGGTACCAAAGCATCATCGCGTTGTTCTCCTCAAGGCCGCGGGCGGCGACCGTTGCCGAAAAAAGGGCAAGGAGCCATGGCGCGGCGCAGACGTGCCTGCTCGCTTCCATCTCAGCGTCTCCGGCGCGCGCCCGTGACCGTCATACTACAGCGTCCACGGCCCCCGCATGCCGCGCTTGAGCATTCGGGAAGCCCCCTCGTCGCCCAGAATCCTCTCCCCTTTCGGGTCCCACCGAATCTTGCGTCCCGTGCGAATGGCGATGTCGCTGAGCTGGCTGATGGTGTCCGACAGCACTGCCGTCTCCACGGGGCTAACCGTCCGCTGCCGAGTCCGGATGCAGTCGAGAAAGTTCTGCGTGTGGTTGACGCTCCGGTAAAGGCGCACTTCGCCCGGACCGATGACCTCGTTCTTGAGCGACTCCGGTTCGGTCTTGAGGTACCCGCGGCTGATGTGCACCCGGCCCCTCTCTCCGGTGTAGATCGTGAGGTTCTCGCCCGGTCCCCGAAACCGGAACTCGACGCCGTTGGCGAACTTGCCTCGCACATCCCACGATGTCGCGGTGTCATAGAGTCCTTCGGTGGGAAACGCGCCCCGGCCTTCGTACTCAACGGGCACGGCTTCCCGCGTGTCGCCCAGCCCCCACACGGCCACGTCGAGCGGGTGCGCGCCCCAACCGGCGATGAATCCCAGCGCGTAGTCCGAGATGAAGTACGCCCCCTGGGGCGTGCACCGGTCTTTCGTGTAGGGCGCTTCCGGCGCGGGGCCAAGCCACAGATCGTAGTCGAAGCCCTCCGGCACGGGGATCGGCTCCGTGGATCCCCCTTGCCCGCTGGCGGGGCTGAGCACCTCCACCGAGAGCAGTTTCCCAATCCGTCCGTTGCGCACCAGTTCGCATCCGAAGCGGATGTGCTCCTGCGACCGTTGCTGCGTGCCGTACTGGAAGACCGCCCCGTACTGCCGGCATGCCTCGCGCAGGGCGATGTCCTGCTCCACGCTCATGCCCAGCGGCTTCTCCACGTACACGTGCCTGCCGGACCTGACCGCCAGCAGCGCCGCCGGCACGTGCCAGTGGTCGGGCGTGCAGATGCCCACCGCGTCAATGTCTTCGCGCGCCAGCATCTCTCGCAGGTCGTTGTACGGGGTGCAGACGTTTCCCTTGTAGATCTGGTTGACGTGCTCTGCGTTCTTCTCGCGCCGGTCCCTGAACGGGTCGCACACGGCCACCACGCGGCAGGCGTCCGAATGGGCAAAGCTCCGCGCCTGCCCGCTGCCGCGGCCCCCCGCCCCGATCTGTCCCACCGTGATCCGGTTGCCGGGCGCGTTCTGCCCGAAGACCGACGACGGCACGATCGCCGGCGCCACCGCCGCCGACGCCGCTGCGGCCGCGCTCTTGAGAAACACTCGTCTGGATACCTGCTTGTTCTTCATGACCGGCTCCCGCGGATTACTCTGTGGATTTCGCAAACTCGCCCCATTCCTTTTCCAGGACGTCAGGACTTAAAATCCCCGCGTGCACCAGGATCCGATACCGCAACGTCAGGCGGCTCCCAGCCGGCAGCGTGTGCGGCTCCTTGAACAGGAACGCGGGGCTGAAGTACGGCATGCCCCGGGCAACGTACCACGGGGTGGGGTGCCGCAGATTCTGCGGATGGTCGAGGATGCACAGGCCGCCTTCGCCGCCGGCCGCGGTCTGTCCGCTGAAGTCCAGCCACCGCGCAGGCTGGCCGTGGATCTTCCCCGCTTCGCTCACGCCCTCGCTGCTCCGGAACGTCCACTTCCGCGTGGATTCCGCCATGCGCGCCGATAGCCCCGCGTAGCCGCCGTGCCCCGCGCCGCCGGGCTGGCCCTTGAGCGGCGTCCGGTCCAGCTTCACGTCCTTGTCCGCCGCCGTGACCGCGGACGTCCAGTCAATGCGGTAGCTTCCCGCCGCGTCCGGGGCGCTCACGCCGAGCGTGCGCTTCTCCGTCAGAACCGGCGGCGCTTCGGGCGGATGATAGCTCAGGTCCATCTCGACTCGCGCCGCCCCGTCCTTGCGGGTCTCGATCTTGACACTCGCGACCTCCGTCCGTCCCGCGCTCATGCCCGTCCGGCGATCCTCCTCCCAGTAATTCAGACCGTTGATGTGCTTCCACGACAACCACAGCGCCCGATGCCACACATGGTCCGCCGGCCGCAGCCACGTCAGTTCCGTCCCGTCCGGCAATGTCAGCGGATGGAAGTACGGTTTCCCCTCTCTGCGCTCGAAGTTCAGCCGCCACACGCACTTCCCGTCCTTGAGAAGGGCCAGCGCGCTCTCGGTCTGCTCCCATCGGAGTCCCGTCTCCCGGCCTTGCGCCTCCTTCTCCGGAGCATCGGGCGGCTTGCCGAAGACCTCCAGTTCCCGGATCGCCGGGCTGCGCCCGTAGTATCCCGTGATCCTCAACTCCACCGCCGAACACGGCGTCGGCGGCAGCAGGACCGTCAACAGGTTCTCGCGATACTGGGCGTCCTGAACCTTCTTCACGACCGCGTCGTCGCAGAGCACCTCGAAATCCTTCGGCGCGTAGTTGTGATGCTGGAACCCCAAAATCCGAATGGCCGACACCGTCGCCGGACGTCTGAGCTGGACGCGAAGGACGTACAGCTTCTGCCCGTCTTTCTCGTCCCAATACGTATTGGGATTTCCGTCAATGGCCGCGGCGTCGCCGCTCGCGTGACCGTCGGCGTCGAGTCCGTCGGGGCTGGTGGCCGCGCCGCCCCGCGCCAGGTTTTCGGGGGCCTCGATCCTCAACATGAGAGACGCCCCGCGTTCGTTGACGACCGGGTTCCTTCCGGCCTGCATGGCCTTCTGCACGGCCCGCTTCGCCTCGTCTCGATGGTCCTGCCAGACGGCCTCGGCCGCCTGCACGACGGTCAGCGCGGCCTCGTCGGCCAGCGCCGGATCGCCCAGATGCGCCTCTGCCGTCCTCATGGCCGCCGGCGAAGGCATCGCGCCGAGCGCGGAAAGCAGGACCTTCTTCTCTTCATCTCGCGTTGCAGCCGCCATCGCAAGCGCGAGCATCTCGACAGTCTTGTCGGCGGTGCGGTCCTTTGCCGTCGGCGCCAGCCGCGCCACACCTCGGAGCGCAAACACTTTGCGCCTTGCGTCGTCCGTTGTCGTCGCAATGGCAAACAGGTCGTCCAGTGGCGCCGCGTCGGGCCAGTCGGCCATGGCCTTGACGGCCGCCGCTTGAACGTCCGCATCATCCGCCTTGGCCGCCGCTCGCACGGCCTCAAGCGCCTTGTCGCCGCCCAAGGCGCCGAGCACGGCCAACAGCGAGCGCTTCCGGCCTGCGCCCTCTTTCGACAGCGCGGCGACGACGGGATCGCTCGTGCCTGCGCGCCGGCATATCGCCGCAAGCGCCCCCTCGAACGCCCCGCGATCTCCCTCCGCGCCGTTGTTCATCATCTGGATCAGGCGCTCCACGACGGCCAGGTCGCCGAGCTTCCCCAATGCCGCTATGGCCTCGCGTCGGACTTCGGCTTCCGGGCTTCCGGCGCTCTCCAGCAGCGCAGGGACGGCCGCCTTCGCTCCGCGCGCGACCAGCGCGCGTATCAATTCGCACTGCGCCGCCGGCGCCGCCTTCCTCAACACGACAATCATCTCCTCGTCAACGCCTTCGCCCTGGAGCCGCGATAGCGAATCGAGGATGATCTTCTTCTCCTGCGCGTCCGCGCCTTCCGCGAAACCGGCCAGCGTCGAAACCGTCGTCGCATCTCCGAGAGAACCGAGCGCCGTCAGCGCGGCGCGCTGGACACCGGCGTCCGGACTTGTGGCCGCCTTCGTCGCCGCGGGCAGCGCCGTTGTCTCGCGCCGCTCGCCGAACAGGGCGATCACCTGCGCCTGGACCTCCGGCGCCAGACTCTCCAGTCGTGCGATCACGGCCTGCACAAGCGCCTCGGACTGCGTCTCTTTCATCGCTTGCACCGCTGCGGCCTGCATGGCCGCATCCGTCTCCTCCAGGGCCTTGAGGACCGGCGCGCTCCCCTGGTCCTTCAGACAGGCAACGTAACCCGGAAACGCCGCGACGCGGATATGTCGGGGCTGGTCCGGTTGCGAGAGTTTTTCGTAGATCGGCACCGCCTTTTCCGTCCGCCCCGCCGCCAGCAGGCCGTGCGCGCACTGCAATAGGGCGCGGCGCCATGCCGCGCGCAATCCCTCCGAGACGCCCGCCTCGGTCTTCCCTAACGTCTGCAGGGCTTGTTCTCCGCCGATTCTCCCCAACGCGGACATCGCCGCCGCAGCCGTCTGCGTATCGCTTTCGGCCATTGCCTCTGCAATCGGCGAGACGGCCTTTTCGTCTCTGAGCTCGCCAAGCGAATTTATCAGACCGATCCTCATCGCGCCGCTCGTCGAGGCCAGGGCCTCCCGCATCGCCTTCAGCGATTCGTCGCCGGGTATTCGCTCCAACGCCTCCCGCGCAAAAAAGCCGATCTCCTTGTCGCCCAGCAGCTTCGCCAGGACCGGGACCTCTGCGGCCCCGCCGACCAGCGAAAGCTGCCGGCACGCGAACTGCCTGGCCTCGGTCGTCGCTTCGGAGGAAAGCAGGGCCGCCAGCTTGGCCGCGAACACCTGTCGTGCCGCCGCGTCGCCGGACACCGCGTGGACCATGCCTTCGACCCTTGACAGCGCCTCGCGCGTCGCGCCGAACCGGTACTCCGCCGCCGCCTTCAACGCCGCATCCATCTGCGCCTCGGTCGGTATCGTGCTGGCCGCGATGGTCACTTTGCCCGTCGCCGCCCATTCCGTGCCGCGCTGCAGGAGCAGTCTGAATCCCGGCGTCCCCATCGCCGTCACGTCGTGTCCGAGCACAAGGTTGAAACACCGCCCCTTGCCGTACTCCGTCGCCATGACCATCGGCTCGTCGGCGCCGCTCCCGCCGCTGTTTTTGTCCGAAAACGCGGTCGCCAGGACCTTCTTGTCGGGCTGGCCGGCCATGCGGTGCCACAGTTCGTCGAACGTGGTGAAGGGGCGAAGGTCCCGCGTGACGGGGTGGTTGGGGTCGGTGATCTTCACCTCGAACACATGTCTTGCCCCGTGCCCTGTGCCCTTGCCCCAGGTCGCCCCGATGAGCTTGTGAAACTCGGTCCATTCCGGGAACATCGCGCCGCCGGCGTGCGCCACCACGAACCCCCCGCCGTCGCTTACGAAATCAAGCAGGCCGCTCCGCATCGCTTCGGGCCATTCCTTGACCTTCGCCCCGTCGCCGAAGGTGTTCCAGTTGCTCACGATGACGTCGCATCGCTTGAACGTCTCGGCGTTTCCCTGCTGGGGCTGTTCGGTCACTTCCACGACGAAGCGCCCGCTCTCTTCCAGTATCCTCTTCAGCGCGGGCGTGGTCGCTTTCCAGTCATGATTGTTCTGTCCGCTCAGTATCAGGACGCGCAGTTTCGCCGGCGGCTCCGCCCGCAGGTGCGGACTTGCCGCCCATATCAGTGCGATGATTCCCGCCCACCGGAGCAATCTGCCGCTTCGGGTCATGGCGCCGCTCCCTCAGGAGATTGGGGATGTCTGTTCGGGGGAATTGAATACTCCTTCTCTTGACGCCGCAGAATTGTAACACGTCGGGCCGCATCAAGCCAGTCATCTACTTGACAACGGAGGGCGTTGGCGTCAGAATACCTTCGTCCTTTTTCCCCGTTTGAGCGTGTCCAGGCCCGTCCGAGGAGTGATCATGAAACAGATCGTCCCCTGCCGCCCCAAGTGGAAAGGCACGATGTCCGACCGCGAGCGTTTCAACAACCAGATGCACTACAAGCCCGTGGACCGCTGTTTCAACATGGAGTTCGGCTACTGGGAGGAGAACTTCAAGCACTGGTCTCTTTTCGTGCAGAACGGCGTCACCAATAACGGCGAGGCGGATCGCTTCTTCAGCTTCGACCGCATCGGCTGCACGGGGGGGCGCGTCTGGATGAACCCGCCCTTTCCCAGCAAGCGCATCGGCGAAACCGCCACCACCTATATCTACATGAACGCCGACGGCCTCACCGCCGAGTCGCCCAAGGACGGTCACGACACCATTCCCCACTACGTCAAGTCCAGCATCGTCACTCCTGGTGACTGGAAGCGGTGCAAGGAGGAGCGGTTCCGCCGCGACGACCCCGCCCGCAAGGTGGACGTCGAGGCCCTGAAGAAGGCGCATCCGCCCACCCGCGACTACCCTCTGGGTGTCTCCTGCGGCTCCATGATCGGCAAGGTCCGCGACATGCTGACCTTCGAGGGCCTGGCCTACGCCACCTGCGACCACCCCGACATGGTCGAGGACATGGTCGAGACCGCCTGCTGCATGGTCGAGGACTACCTCGATCAGGTCCTGCCCCACATGGACTTCGACTACGCCGCCGGCTGGGAGGATATTTGTTTCAAGAACGGTCCTCTTGTCTCGGTGGGGTTCTTCAAGAGCGTCGTCACGCCCCGCTACAAACGTATCAGCAAGCGCCTTCGCGCGCGCGGCATTGACCTGTGGTACACCGATTGCGACGGCGACGTGCGGCCCATCCTGCCCGCCATGATGGAGGGCGGCATCAACTGTCTGTTCCCCTTCGAGGTCAACGGCTGCGCTCATCCTGCCGTGCTGTTGAACGAGTACGGCAAGGACTTGCGCATCATGGGCGGGGTGGACAAGATCGAGCTGGGCAAAGGCCCCCGAGCCATCAAGGCCTACCTGGAGACCTTGACGCCTCTGGTGGAGCGCGGCGGCTACATCCCCTTCTGCGACCATCGTTGCCCGCCCAACGTCAAGCCGGAGGACTACCTCTATTATCTCGACCTGAAGGAAAAGATGTTCGGCCTGAAGTGAAGCGCGCGATGGAATGATGAGAGGATGAGGGGATGACAAGAGGGTCTTGTCATCCGTTTCATCCTCTCATCTTTCTCCCCCGTGCTCATGCGGCTTCGGGTAGCCGCCTTTCCAGCGCTCGAGCAGGATGTGGCCCAGGTCCACGATCCCCCGCCAGGCGTCCTTGAACAGCGCGGCGTGCCGCGCCTCCTGGTAGCTCCATCCCACGGATACTTCGCGTATGCGGTACCCCAGACGCTTCGCGACGAAGAGAAATTCCACGTCGAATCCGCTGGTCACGCTCGGCCGGTGGTGTATGCACAGGTTGTGGTAATGGTAGATGTGAAGGTGCTGGATGACGTGGAGGGCCGCCTCGCGGTACGCCGCCTTGAACCCGCACTGCGTGTCCGAAACCCTCAACCCGATCGTAACTCCCCTGAGGGCTACGTGCCCCCAACTCAAGAGGTACCGCCCCAACGGCGCGCCCTGTCGGACCAGGCCGCGGCTCCCGATGGCGACGTCCGCTCCCTGCTTGAGCGCCTCCAGCAGCTTCGGGGCCTCCGTGATGGGCGTGGCCTGGTCCATGTCCGTGAACAGGATCACTTCCCCCCGCGCCTCGCGAATGCCCGCTACGATGGCGGCGGCCTTTCCTGAATGCCGGATGCCGATCACGCGGCTGGCCAGCGGCCGCGCCAGCGTGACCGTCTCGTCCCGGCTCCCGTCGTCCACGACGATCAGCTCCCAGGACAGGGGCTGCCCCGCCAGCCATTCCGAAACCTGCGCCAGCTTCCCCGCTCGTATCGCCTGCGCTTCGTTATACGCGGGGATGATGATGGAAAGGGTTGTCATTCACCTTCGTCCATGTGAGTTCGTATCCCTTCGTCTCACGACAAGACGACTTTTTTCACACCGTATGCCACGAACGAATACGCATCGGTCCAGCCGGCCTTGTCGCGGAAACTGAACGGGCCGACGCTGAGCAGTTCGCCCGCCTTGTGATGGTGCGGCCCCATGAGGTTGCGCAGCGTGTTCGTGAGCACGAGCGACAGCGTGTTCTGGCCTGCCCGCAGCGTTTCCTTCGGGATCGCAAACGCGAACGGCCGCCATGCCAGGCGTCCCAGCGATTTTCCGTTCAGAATCGCTTCGACCACCGTGGCGTCCACCTCTTCGAGGACAAGCTGCGTGGCGGTCGGTTCCGAAATCTCGAAGCTCTTCGTGATCTCCGCCTCGCCCGCGAAGAAGGGCAGGCCTTGTTTCTGGATGTCGGCGGCCTTCACGGCTTTCGGCGCCGCGACCATCTTGAATCGTTTCGCCGCCGGCGCGACGCCGAAGTGCCCGACCAGATACACGGCCTCGATCTCCACTCCCGGATTGTTCCGGGCGTCGGGCGGCGCGGCTGCTCCCTCGATGGCGATGACGTTCGTTCCCCGCTGCAGGTGTTCCGACACCGCGTACTTGAGCCAGTGAACGTCCAGCCATTTTCCTGTTTCTGTTCCCGTGATGTTGCGTCCGTTCACCAGCAGGACCTGGTCGGCCCGCAACCGTTCGGCCACCAGCGAGACCTCGCCTTCGGGCACGACGCCGGCTTCGAAGACATACTCCACCCGATACGGCGTGCCCGGATTCATGGCCTTGACGGCGTCGGCGACGTCCAGCACCCATCGCTCGCCCGCCAGGCCTTTCCGTTCGGGCCGCACAAGCCGGGCGTAGTCGAGCGTCATTGCGTTCGGCGTCAGCATACGGAGGCGCCAGTCGCCGCCGCCGATCTCCATCGCCTTTGCGCCCGCCTGCACGATCTGCGCCCGCGCCGCGCCCTTGGCGGCGGTTTTCACGCCGGTCATCAGGAGATGCGACCCCGCCGGCGCGAAGTCCAGCTTTACCTTCCACCCGTCTTCGGTCTTTGTGCTTTCGATCTTTGCCGGCTCGCCGGTCTCAAGGTCCACCTCGATCAGCGGTTCCTCTCCCGCCAGGTGCGCCTCGATGGTATATCCCTTCGTGTTATCCGTGTTGCAGAGGAAAAACAGCCGCGCGGGGCCTTTCTTCCGCCGCGCCGCGTAGATCTTGTCGGCGCCTTCCTGCGCCGGATCTATGCAGAGCGGATATCCGAACAGGTCGCAGAAGACCTCGTTGAGGTTCGCGCCGGGGTCAACGGCTTGCGCCTTGTCGAGCAGCGCCGCCAGCGCCCCCGAATCGGCCTCGCCGTCCACGAGTGTCGGCCTGTCCCCGAAAAGGAATATCTTCCCCCCGGCCTTCGCGAATTTCTCGAGCAGCGCCAGCGTCGTCGCCCGCAGCGTCAGGCAGCTCGGCAGCGCCGCCGCCTTGTACGCCATTTTGCCGACGACGAGCCTCGGCCCGTCCTTCGTCCGCTTCACGGACCCGCGCCGAGCCATGATGGATTCGTCGCCGAACTCGAACGCCACCTGCGCCGACAGCAATCGGGCGATGATCCCCGCGAAGACGTTGGACAGCCTCAGGCTCTCCGGCATCGTCCCCGGCGCGGGCTGGCCGTAGCCCACGAACTCCAGCGGCGAATACGTCGCCCACGCGCTCTCGATCGGGTGCACGAGCAACAGGTCGGCCTCCGGCTCGCCCTGCGCCATCGCGTACGAGACCCTCCCCGCGTAGTCGCCGAAGATCGCGTTGTGTTTCCAGTACGGCTGCGCGCAGGAGATGTTGGGCGGATAATCCCGCTTGCGTTCGCCGCGCATCGAGTACAGCCACAGGTGCGGGCATTCCAGGTTGATGCCCAGCGCGACGTGCCAGTCCCACAGCCATTTGCGGTCTTCCATGCTCATGTTGTGGCCGCTGCAGCCGTGCGTCTCGCTCAGCGTGCGCTTGTGCCCGAACTGGTGCGCCGACGACGACACCTGCAGCGCCGTCATCGGGTTCGCGATGTTCCGCCCCAGGTGGTCCATGCCCGGCATCTGCATGAACTCGTAGTGCGGCATCGCCGCGCCGACCCACTGGATCTGGCTGATGAGGTTGTCCTCCGCCATGTAGTGTCCCGTCACGGGGCAACGATACCTGGCGCACCAGTCGAAGATGATCTTCGAGAAGTTCTCCGCAAAAAGCTCCGTCGCGACGCGGAAGAAGTCCCGCCGCACCTTCGCATGGTCGCCGACCGGCAGGAACAGGCTGGGCAGACACGGCAGGAGATCGTACCCGCAGCGCGCCTTGAACTCCTTCGGCAGCGCGGGCGTCCACGGCAGGTGGGGGTGCGGCGTATGGTTATGGAAGATGTAGCACGGCTCGTCGGTGAAGATGCCCGGCACGGCCCGGCCGAAATCCCTGCCGCACGCCTTCCGGTATCGCTCGTGCGTCGTCTGGACATACGCGCGCACGACCTTGTCGCTCATCAAATCCACATACGCGGTGTCGTTGAACCATCGGTTCCCCATCGGCGCCGTCCACGCGATCACCTTCACGTTCCCGTCCTTGGCGCGCTCGCACACCGCCGGCTGCGCGCCCAGGTCCACCCGGAACGCCCCCATCTCCTCGCCCTCCACGGCCGGCTTGCCGTCCACGCACATCACGAGCGCCTTGCTCCGGTACTCCGCCCCCTTGCGGGGCACCTCGCCCCCCGCGAAGCCGCTCGGCCATTTGTCCTCGTCGTAGAGATACGCCAGCGTCCCGGTCTTCTTCGCGTGCTCCACGCACGCCTTGATACACTCGAACCACCTCTTCCCCAGGTAGGGCGTGATCAGCCCCACCCGGCTGTGCATGAAGTACCCGCCCCATCCCCCTTTCACCATCTCGTCAATCTGCCGGCGCAACTCCCCCGGTTCCAGTTCATCGTTCCACGACCAGAACGGCGCCGCGCGCCACTCGTTGGACGGTTTACGCAGCTCCTTGCGATCCAGCATCTGAGTGTCTCCTGTGTTTATCTTGTCTTTGTCACTCGCCGGAATACGGCTCCAACCCGAACGCGAACCCCTCCGTCCTGCCACGCAAAGGACAAAAAGGTCAAAGGGCAAGAGGACAAAACGGCCCGGCCTCAGCGCATCTCACATGCCATGCGCAGCCCGCTCCTGGAGAGACGATTTGGAGGGTCTTTGCGGCTTTATGCCTTTGCTGTTCCATACCGCATTCCTCAGAAAAGCAGCCTGACCCCTTTTCCTTACCACGCAAAGAGGCGCAAAATGCGCAAGCACGGCTTCAGTATTTTCTCTTTTGCGCTTCTTGTGCCTTTTTGCGGCTTCTCCTGCCGTTGTTTTTTTCTTCGGCGCGTAATCGGCGTTCATCGGCGGT
>CAYPFP010000140.1:0-12667 GCA_964409935.1 uncultured Planctomycetota bacterium
GGACGAAGACGAGCGGGGTCGCCGGATGCCGTCCCTGCAGGAAGCGGTCGCGGATGCTATGAAAAGGCGTGGAGCTTTTCGCCGGGAGTCGGGACAAACGAAACGCGGCTATGCGAACTCAAACACGGGCACTTGAATCAGCCGGTCGGGTTTCTCTCGATTGCGGATGAGTTGATGCAGGCGCTCAACGGTTTCGGGCGAGAAGTACTGCTCCCCCGTTTCCAGACACACGCGGGCAGGAACTTTCTCGACCACAACAAGTCTGCCGTCCACCTCGACCGTGTAGGTAACCTTTCGCTCAACCATCGTCTCTTTCCCTGGACGCGCGGTCATTTCAGTTCCTCCTCGACCGGAAATCCGTCCACAATCGCGGATCCGGTTCGTACACGGTGACGATTTTCAGCAACGGGCGGGAGGGGTAACTGCACTGAACGTGCAGCGGACGCCCCGCCTGTGTGAATCCCAGGATCAGGCAACTGGGGCCATACTTGTCGTTCGGATAGTCCTCAATGATCTGACCACTCTCGACGGCCTGCCGGACCTCCCGCACGCTGATGTTCCGCATGACGGTCTGATCAACCGCATGTTTCGAGAACTCAAACAGCCCTTCCCTGATCTTGGCCCGAATCGGGTTAATTATCTATGAGTAAACGCCTTGCACTGCGGCAGTTTGGTTCATGTCGCCGCTTGGAGTCGAACATCCTCATTTTACCACAAATCCTGCCGGAAAATGCCTCGCTTCCATGCCTTGCCCATTTGCAGGACGCTGGAGGCGCCATCTGCGCCGTCAGGATAGACGCAGCGGCGAGGCGATCCCTGGGTTTCCCAGCCGCCCTCTAGGTCGTCGAACCGCTTCCCTGCCGCCCCGCCGCGGCCGCGATCCCCTCGATCTCGATGAGCCATTTCGGACGCGCCAGCCCCCGGACGAAGACGAGCGGGGTCGCCGGATGCCGTCCCTGCAGGAAGCGGTCGCGGATCTCGCGAAACGCCGGCAGGTCTTCGGGGCGCAGCATGAAGACGGTGAGTTTCACCAAGTCCCCGGCGCCCATGCCCGCGGACTTGAGGACGTTGAACAGGTTCGTCCACGCCAGCTCGCACTGCGCGGCGAAGTCTTCGGGGATCCGCCCGTCCGGCGTCAGTGCCACCTGGCCGGAGATGTAGAGCCAGCGCGCGTCGGGCGGAACCTCCACCGCATGGCTGTACGCGCCGACCGGCGCGTGGACGGTGTCGGGGTTGTGTATCTTCGTCATATTCGCCTCCTTGGGGTCTGACCACCCCGAAATTTTCTCTGGGAAGCGCATTTCTTGCGTTTAAGTCCGGCAAACGGCCAGACTGCCCTATAAAGGGCTTATACCACGCTTATGGACGACTTCACGGGTTCGGCTTGCTGGGCGGCTCGGCGGGACGGGGCAGCTCGGTGATGCCCCACTTCCTGACGTAGTGGAGCGCCAGGGCCGTCTGCCGCGTCAGTTGCGCGTAGCTCTTGCCGTTCTTGGCGGCGCCCGTCATCACGGCGCTGAGCCAGCTCAGGAGGAAGTCTTTGTACTTCGGGTCTTTCGTCAGTTCGTGGGCGTACGCGATGCCGTCGGCCACGAGCGACCCGGTGCCGCCGACGCTGCCTTCGTTGAGGTACTTGGCGCAGCCGGTCTTGTAGCGGAATCCGCGTCGCTGTTTGTTCCAGGAATGATTCATGAGCCAGTCGGCCCCGCCGATGATGCTCTTTTTCACCTCCGGCGAGGGACACGTCTGGTCGTACAGGACCAGGCCGTACATGAGGATGCCGACGGCGAAGGCCTTGCCGCCCATGTGGGTTTCTTTGCCGGCGTCGGGGCATTCGCATTCGCCGTGGCCCTGGGGCATACGCCATCCGCCGGTTTCGGGGTCCTGCTTCTCAAGAATTTTTTCCAGGTAGATGCGGGCGGCGTTGAGGTGGAAGGGGTTGCCGGTCTCGCGGTAGGCGGTGACGGCGTTGATGAGGGGCCAGCCGGCGGCGCGCTCGATGCTGAAGTTGAAGTTGCGCGTGAAGTAGGCCGACTGCTGCGAGACGACGCGCTCGGCGACCTCCAGAAAACGCCGGTCGCCCATGAGGAAGCCGTACACGAAGTTGCCCGGCTGGTAGATGTGGCCGCCGGGGTCAATGGCGCCCTGGAGGAAGGCCTGTCCGTACCAGTGTTTCCACTCGTCGGGTTTGAAGCGGGCGTCGAGCTTGTCGAAGAACCCGCCGACGTGGCCGGCGCAGTGGGTGTAGACGATGCCGGGAGCGGTGGACTCGACGGGGTAGTGGATGGTGTCAATGGTTGTATAGTGCCGCGTCATCTCGTCGCCGCGGCGCAGGTACTTCAGGTCTGCGGTGCGCGCGAACTGGAGGGCCATGCACCAGGCCAGGTCGTATTCGCTGTTGCCCCAGTTGTAGCGGCGTTCGCCGTACCAGTCGCCGAAGTTCATCCAGCCGTACTCGCGTTGCTTGCGGCGGGTTTCCTCGACGCCCTCGAAGCTGCGTTCGACCATGGCGGCGTAGTCGTCGAACTCGCCCTTGACCTGGGGGTCCACGGGGCCGAACGCCCCGCTGTCGCAGTAGGCCTTCGGCTCGGCGGCGGCGAAGAGGGGGTTCTGGAGGTGGCCGGCGAGTTCGGCCGCCGGCGGGGCCGCGCCGGGGGCGTCGAAGCGCACGAAGACGTCCGCCGTGTATTCGAGACCTGCCCGGAACTGGTACAGCCCGTCGCGGCACCAGTAATACAGGCTGATGAAGTTCTTCGCGTCCTCGGCCGACGTGTACTGGTCCTTGGGCAACGGCGGCAGGAGCCGCACATGCAGGCCGTCGGGCATGACGGCAAGGCCTTTGGGCCAGGTCTGCCAGAAGTCCTTCACGAAGGCCGCGACGCAGACGCGCTCGTTCTCGGCCTGCGCGATGCCCAGGCTGCGTTCGCCCTTGCGGGCCTGCCCTTTCACGGAGCACGCGAAGGCGTTGTCGTAGTCCTGCACGAGCCAGAGGTCGTCCGGGCCTGCGACATCCGCGAGGGGCAGGCCGTGAATGGCGCCGCGAAGCGGGCCGCCCGCAAGGGGGATACGCAGTCCCGCCCCGCGAAGGGGCGTCAGGGGCTGCGAGACGTTGTTGTTCCCGATGGCGACGTTCACGCCGACGAAGGGCTGCTGCGACCAGAGGGTGATGCGCAGCCTGTACCGGAACAGACGCCTCTCCTGCGCGGCGAAATCTCCCTCGACGCGCACGACGCACCGGACCGGCCCCCTTTCCTCCACCGTGATCCTGTCGGGATCGCCGAGTCCGTAGACGGCGCCATCGCCCGTGATGAGGCGGGCGTTGCCGAGTTCGGGCGCGCCGGTCGCGACCTCGGCGTCGGAGAACGCGCCGTCGCCGTTCAGGTCGAGGCGCACGTCGTCGAAGAGCGCGAAAGCCTTTCGGGCGATCCGGAGGCGCAGCTTCGCGTTGGCGAGGATCAGGGCGTCGGGTCCCTCGTCGAGGCGAAGGTCGCTTGCGGCGGCGGGCGCGGCGCGAGAGACCTGCAGGCTCAGCGGCGCGGGCGCGGCGGGGTCGGTGTCGGTCAGAAAGCTCACGGTGAGCCACTTGACGCTCCCATCCGGCCAGAGGGACGCCGCTTCGAACTGGGCGGGGAGGACGGCGCCGTTCGCGTCTTTCAGGACGGCGTCTGCGGCGGCGGCCAGCGTTCCCTGGGGGAAGGGAACGCCCGACGTCACCGGCCACCGGCGGCGCGGGGCCGGGGTCGGTTCGGCGACATGGAGCCGGAGCGTCGCCGGTCTTGAGGGCGCGGGCGCGGGCCGCCGGCCCGCCACAAACTCAATCGGCGGGAAATCGCCCGATACCCGGTTAAGGAAACTTATGCGGACGCGGGCCTGCCAGGTCTGCCCGGGGACGACGTCGGGAAGGACGACGCGGTGATTGCGGGCGGGTTCCTGCCCGGCCTCGACCGTCCTGTCGAAGCGGCCCTCCTGCCCGTACTCGACCACGCAGCGGCACGGCAGGCTCGTGCGCCACGAGAGCTGCGTTCTGCCGTCGGGCAGCGTGAAGGCCGCATAGTCTTGGAATTGCATCGGTTGGGCCGGTTCGAGGCGCACGTAGTCGAAGTAGCACGAGCCGATGTTGGAGGGGTTGGCGTAGCGGTCGTCCGCCCACAGGTCGAATGCGCCGTCCTTGATGTCGAAGACGCCCAGGCAGACCTCGCCGCCGGCGGGGGACTTTTCCCATTGTTTGCCGTCGAATGAGACGGCCATCGGTCGCGTGGTGTTGCCGAGGTAGGCGACGTGGCTGCCGGCGGGGATTCCCGTGACGCGCATGTGCAGAGGCGGCGCGCCCTCTTCGGGGGTCGCGCGGTCCTTCTCGACCTTGGGGGAGACCAGACTCTGGTCGCCCGAACGTTTGCCCGGTCCTTCGGTCGTCCAGAGACACCATTTGTTCTCGGAACGCTTGTCCTTTTCCCACGCGCTTTTCGGCTCGCACCAGTCTTCGGCCTCGTAGACGAGGCCCTTGAGGCGCGAGCGGACGTCCTGGGCTTGGCCGTGCGAGAGCGGCAGGACGGCGGCGAGGAGCAGGGCGTACAACGCGAATCGAGACGATGGCATCAGGCGCGCTCCCAAGAAAACCACATTTCCGGAACTGTAGAAAGTGTACTTCGTCTCCGGGACGCAGGCAATGGGTTTGGACGAGGCGCAGAGGCTTGAACGGCTTTCCGGGCGTCAGCGGTTGCCGAGATACTCCTCGACGAAGCGGGTATGGACCTGGCCCTTGCGGTACTGACCGTGGCCGAAGATGTCGAGGTAGAGGGGGATGGTCGTCTTGATGCCCGCGATCTCGCACTCCTGCAAGGCGCGGCGCATGCAGGCGATGGCTTCCTCGCGGGTGTCCTTGTGGACGATGAGCTTGCCGATGAGCGCGTCGTAGTGGGGCGGGACCTCGTAGCCGCCGTAGATATGGCTGTCCACGCGCACGCCCGGGCCGCCGGGGGGGGTGTAGCGGGTGACGAGGCCCGGCGAGGGGCTGAAGCCGTTGGAGGGGTCCTCGGCGTTGATGCGGCATTCGATGGCGACGCCCTTGAAGGTGACGTAACGCTGTTTGATGTTGAGGCGCTGGTCGGAGGCGATGCGGATCTGCTCCTTGACCAGGTCAATGCCCGTGATCATCTCGGTGACCGGATGCTCGACCTGGAGGCGGGTGTTGGCCTCGATGAAGTAGAAGTTCTCATCGGCATCCACGAGGAACTCAAACGTGCCGGCGTTGGTGTAGCCGACGGCCTTGGCCAGTTTGATGGCGGCGTGGGCGAGGTAGTCGCGCGTGCGCCGGCGGATGCCGGGGGAGGGGGCCTCCTCGATGAGTTTCTGATGGCGGCGCTGCAGGCTGCAATCGCGTTCGCCCAGGTGGATGATGGTCCCATGATGGTCGGCCAGGACCTGGATCTCGACATGGCGGGGCCGCTCGACGTACTTCTCGATGTAGACGCTGGCGTCCTTGAAGGCGGCCTGGGCCTCGCGCTGGGCGATGAAGAAATTGCTGGTCAGGGCGATGTCGTTGTGGGCGATGCGCATGCCGCGTCCGCCCCCGCCGGCGACGGCCTTGATGATGACGGGGTACCCGATCTTGCGGGCCACCGACTTGGCCTCATTCTCGTCGGCGACCGCCCCTTCGCTGCCGGGCACGACGGGGACGCGGTTGGCGATGGCGATCTTGCGCGCCTCGGCCTTGTTGCCGAGCTTGGCCATGGCGGCGACGGTGGGGCCGATGAAGCGGATGTTGTGGGACTCGCAGACCTCGGCGAAGTGGCTGTTCTCGGACAAAAAGCCGTAGCCGGGATGGATGGCGTCCACGTTCATGATCTCGGCCGTGCTGATGATGTTGGGGATGCTCAGGTAGCTGGCGGCGCTGGGAGCGGGGCCGATGCAGACCTTCTCGTCGGCATAGCTCAGATACAGGGCGTTGCGGTCCGCCTCGGAGTAGACGGCCACCGTCTCGATGTCCAGCTCCCGGCAGGCGCGGATGACGCGCAGGGCGATCTCGCCCCGGTTGGCGATCAGTATTTTTGAGAACATCGGTCGCACCTTCAACTATGGCGGCGGTTCAGAACGGCGCCGGCGGGCGCAGGACCTTACGCCTTCTGCTCTCCCCCGGCCTCCGGGCTTGACGGCTTGATGAGAAAGAGGGGTTGGCCGAACTCGATGACGTCGCCGTTCTCCACGAGCACGTCCACGATCTGGCCGTGCATCTCGGCCTTGACCTCGTTCATGACCTTCATGGCCTCGATGATGCCGATCACGGTCTCCGCCTCGACGGTGTCGCCGATCTTGACGAGCGGATCGGCGTCGGGCGAGCCTGCCCGGTAAAACGTGCCCACCATGGGCGACGTGATCTCCCGGCAACCCTTGGGGCGGTCCGGTGCGGCGTGCCCGGCGGACACCGCCGGCGCCATCGTCACGTCGGCCGGTCGGGCCAGCGCCTGGACGGCGGGCGCCATCTTGATCTCGGTCTTGCGGAGACGGATTTTCCGGCCCTCTTCCTCGATCTCCACTTCGGCCAGATCGTTCTGGTCCATCAACGCCAGCAGTTCTCTGATCTTATCGAGATCCATAAGGGCTCCTCGATCAATGACACGCGGAAAACAAACGCCTCGCAACGACGGCAGGGAAGGCCTTCGCCAAGCGCCGGCGGCTTAGCGCCTTCGTCCCGCTCTATGCAAACCCCAGTTCTCCCCCTTAAATGACGGCGGCTTCCAGGTCTTTTTCCAGCGAGCTGAGCGCTTCGGCCCCGTTCCGGCGCACAAGCACCATGTCCTCGATCCGGATGCCTCCCAGGCCGGGCAGATACACCCCCGGCTCGACGGTCACCACCATGCCCGGCTGCAGCACGGCCGGCGACAGCGATCCGAGGGAGGGCGCTTCGTGGATGGCCATGCCCACCCCGTGGCCCAACCCGTGTCCGAATCTCTTGCCGAGACGATGTTTGGTAAGGAAAGAACGCGCCTTCCGGTCGGCCAGCTTGGCCTTGACGCCGGCGGCGATGGTCTTTATGCCCCGCATCTGGGCGCGAAGAACAAATTCGTACCTGGTTCGCCAGGGACGGGGAATGCTACCCAAAAAGACGGTGCGTGTCAAGTCGCAACAATAAAAGTCCGCCACGGCGCCCCAGTCCACGACGATGGGTTCGGCGGGGCGCAGCTTGCGGTCGGTGGGGCGCGCGTGCGGGAACGACCCGCGCGGCCCGCCCGCCACGATGATGGGGAACGACGCGGCCGTCGCCCCTCGGCGCTTCATCTGAAATTCCAGCTCGATGGCCACGTCGCGCTCGGTCATACCGGCGCGGAGCTTGCCCTTCACCTCCCGGAACGCCGCCTCCGCGATGTCGAGGGCCTTGCGGATGGCGGCGATCTCGCCGGCGTCCTTGCGCTCGCGCAACGAAGAGACCAGGCCCCGCGCCGGACGCAGCGGCGAGGCGTCTTGTTTGCCGTCGCCGCCAAGCTTGGCCGCCAGGTCGGCGTGAGCCTGCACCGTCATGTCGTCGGCCTCGAAGGCCACGGCCTTTGCGCCCAACCGGCGCACGGCCGACGCGACGGCGTCCCACATCCCTTTTCGCCTCTGGACGATCTCGATGCGGGCGCCGCGAAGCTCCGCCTGCGCCTGCTCGGTGTACCGGAAATCCGTGATGAACTGCGCGCCGCGCGGCCCGACGAGCAGGGTGCTGTCGTCGCCCGTGAAGCCCGACAGGTAGCGCACGTTCGTCGGGTTGGTGATCAGGGCGGCCTGCACGGACCTGGCGCGGAACAGAGACCTCAGCTTTTCGAGACGCCGAAGGACGTTGGGCATTGAGACGAACCCTCTACATTGACCGAAGGCGTAGAAATGGTATAATGCGGCCTTGTGCTTGTCAAGGAACATCGGCGCCCGAACCCATGCGCATCGCGAAAGAGATAGGCGAGGTCCGAAAGGCCGTAGGGGAGGCCAGGTCGAGGAAGCTGACCATCGGCTTTGTGCCGACCATGGGCGCCCTGCACGAGGGCCACGCCAGTCTGATGCGCGCCGCGCGCAAGGAGACCGGCTTCGTGGTGGCGAGCGTCTTCGTCAACCCGACCCAGTTCGGGCCGAACGAAGACTTCGACCGCTATCCCCGCGCCTTCGAAGCGGATGCCGAACTGTGCCGCGCGGTCGGAGTGGATTGTCTGTTTGCGCCTGCGGCGGAAGCAATTTACCCGCCGGGGTTTGTGACGCACGTGGCGCTGGAAGACCTGACCGCGACCTTGTGCGGGCCGTGCCGGCCGGGCCACTTCCGGGGCGTGACGACGGTGGTGGCCAAGCTGTTCAACATCGTCCAGCCCGACGCAGCCTACTTCGGGCAGAAGGACTACCAGCAGGCCGTCGTGATCCGGCGCATGGCGCGCGACCTGGACATGCCGGTGGAGATCCGCGTGATGCCCACGGTGCGCGAGGCCGACGGTCTGGCGATGAGTTCGCGCAACCGCTACCTGTCGGCGTCCGAACGCCGGCGCGCCCTGTGTCTTTTCCGCGCCCTGATCGAGGCCAGGCGCCTTGTGGACGCCGGCGAGCGGGCGGCGGCCCCGCTGCGGACGGCCGTGGAACGTATCGTGCGCCCCGCGGCGGACAAGGTGGACTACATCGCCATCGTCCATCCCGAGACGTTGCGCGAGGTGGCGACGACGCGCGACGGCGCCGTCGCGGCGATAGCGGTGTGGATCGGTAAGACGCGATTGATTGACAACATGATTCTGGCGCCCGCCGGGCCGCAGGACCGGCAGGCCTGACTAAAGGAGCAGCAAGGGATGTTTCGCGAGCTATGCAAGTCCAAGATTGAACATGCGACCGTCACCGACGCCAATCTGAAATACGAGGGGAGCCTCACGCTCGACGAGGCGCTCATGGAGGCCGCGAAGATCGCGCCCTACGAAAAGGTGCAGGTCGTCAACCTCAACAACGGCGCGCGCCTCGAAACGTATGTGATCCCGGGCAAGCGCGGCAGCGGCGTGGTCTGCCTGAACGGCCCGGCGGCGCGGCTCGGCCATCCCGGCGACAAGGTCCACGTGATCTCCTACTGCCTCGTGCCTGAATCCGAGGTGAAGGGGTGGAAACCCACGGTCGTTTCGCGCAAGTCGTCCAAGAAAAGTTAAAGGGATATCTCAAGCCATGAGGCCTCGTCTGTTCGAAATTCCCATCCCCTTCCTGAACCTGACGCTCCCCGTCAACGCCTACGGCACGATGATGGTGATCGGGTTCCTGCTGGGGGTCTACCTGGCCAACCGCCGCGCCAGGCGCATGGGGTTGGACGCCAACGTCATGACCGACGTCGGCATGGTCGCCATCATCTCCGGCATTCTGGGCGCGCGGCTCTTCTACGTCGTCCAGTTCCATGAGGAGTTTGCCGGCCGCTGGCTGGAGGTTCTGCGGGTGGACAAGGGCGGGCTGGTGTTCTTCGGGGGCTTCTTCGCGGCGGTGGCCTGCGTGGCCGTCTATTGCCGCCGAAAGCACCTCTCGATCCTGAATATCCTGGACATCGCATCGCCGTCGGTGGCGGTCGGGCTGGCCTTTACGCGCATCGGCTGCTTCCTGAACGGCTGTTGCTGGGGCAGGGCTTGCAGCGCGGCGTTGCCCTGGGCGGTGCGGTTCCCGCAGGGATCGGGCGCTTTCGAACAGCAGGCGCAAAGCGGCCTGTTAACCCACAGCGCGCAATATTCGCTGGCGGTTCACCCGACCCAGTTGTACGAGTCCCTTGCCGCCATCGGCCTGTTCTTTCTCACGAGTTGGCTGTTCAAGTACCGCAAACGCAGGGGCGAGATCCTGGCCTCCTTTTTCGTGTCGTACGGCATCGCGCGATTCTTCATCGAATTCCTGAGGGCCGACAACGAGCGCATGACCGACGCCCTCACCATGTCCCAGAACATCAGCATCCTGGCCGTTGTCGTTGGGGTTGGCTGGATCATTTGGGGCAGACTTCGGACGGCGGAGTGACGGAGCTTCCCGAACTCAAGACCAGACAATGACCGGCCTCCAACAATTCGTTCTCTTCACGTGCGTGATCTACGGCGGACTGCTGGCGGGGTGGATCGCGCGCGAGAGGGGCCTCATCGCCGAGACCTCCAGCGCCAGGATCATGGGGCGCACCATCGTCTTCATCGAGCCGTTCCTCATCGTGCTCATCTTCTGGGCGCTCGACCTGAGCAAACTGCGCGTCCTCCTCGTGATGCCGCTGACGGCCGTGTTCACCTCGGTCGGCGCGCTTCTGACGGGGCGCCTCGTCGCCCAGGCCATTGGCCACAAGGACCGCGCCGCGCTCGGCAGCTTCGTGTGCTGCTCGATGTTCTCCAACGTCGGCCTCACGATGGGCAGCTTCATCGTCTTCCTGCTGCTCCAGCAACAGGGCCTCAGCCTCGCCTCGCTCTACGCCGCGCATTTTCTGCCGTTTTTCTTCACCATCGGCATGATCGTGGTGCGCCGCTATGCCTCCGACGGGCAATACACGGCCTGGGACCTCTTCCGGCGTTTCCTGCGCGACCCCGTCAGCCTGGCCCCCAACATCGCCATCCTCACGGGCATCGCCGTCAACCTTCTCACGGGCGGCCGCAGACCCGCCGCGCTGGGAACGGCGGCCGACGCGCTCGTGCTCGTCAACGTAACCATCTACTCCCTGGCCATCGGGCTTTCGCTGCACTTCGGCCGCATGCTGTCGTACTGGCGCGACTGCCTGGGCCTGTCCTTCGTGAAGTTCGCGGCGACGCCCCTGATCGGCCTGGGCGTGGGCTACGCCCTGGGCTGCGCGGACATCGGCGGGGGGTTGGCCATGAAGGTCGTCCTGATTCAATCCGCGATGCCCGTCGCCATCTTCGCGCTGGTCATGTGCAAGCTTTTCAACCTGAACATGGACCTCGCCAACGCCTGCTGGATCTTCACGACGTTCGCCACGCTGCTCGTTTTCGTGGCGCTCAAGGCGCTCGTGCCACTCATTTGACCGGCGCGGATTGCAGCGGGGTTGCGCGGCGGGCGCAATTGTGGCAGAATCCGGACATCTGAGGAGGGAACCGGCCACATGGCAGCCAAAGTCCTCGTCACCGGCGGGGCCGGCGTGCTGGGCGGCAGCGTCGCCCGCGCCCTGGCCCCCCAGTACGACGTCACCGTCACCGATCTTCGCGAGATGACCCTGCCGCTACGGAAGGTCGCCGCCGACCTCGCCGACGCCGACCAGGCGCGCCAAGCCTGCGAAGGCATGGACGTCGTCGTGCACGCCGCCGCCATACACCCCTGGAAAAAATACACGTCTGACCAGTACCTCGACTGGAACGTCAAGGCGACGTACAACGTGCTGGCGGCCGCCGCCGAGGTCGGCGTCAAGCGCGTCGTTTACACCTCCAGCATCGCCGCGATGGGCTACAAGGCCTCCGCCCCCGCCGAACTGCCCTTCGACGAGACGAAGCCCTGCCTGCCGTGCGAAGACCTGTACGGCGTCACCAAACACGTCGGCGAGCAGTTCTGCCGCCTCTTCAGCAACACGAAGGGCCTCAAGTACGTGGCCCTGCGCCCCGGCTACTTCGTCCCGCGCGACGAGATGGACCCCGCCCTGGGGTTGATGTACCTGTTCTGCCGCGTGCATCCCGACGATGTCGTGCGCGCGCACGTGCAGGCGGTCTCCGCACCGGGCATCGAAAACCAGGCGTTCATCATCACGGCCCACATGCCGTTTCAAAGCTCCGACGCGCAGGAACTCCGCACCGCGCCCGCCGCCGTCATCACGCGCTATTTCCCGCAGGCGGCCGAGATCTTCAAAGACCCCGCCCTGAAGCCGAGCATCCCCTACTTCTACACCATCGAGAAGGCGCGCAAGGTCCTCGGCTGGGAACCCCGCATGAGCTTTGCCCAGTGGTTGCCGCTCTACCTTGATTGGAAGAAGTCCCATGGTACATGAGCTTAGGACGTTTCTGGCCGCTGCGCTGTTGCTGGCGAGTTGTTCTTCGGGCGCGGCGTGGGAGGCCGACTTCGCCCAGAACCCCTCCGCCGAAGAGGACGTCAACCGCGACGGCCAGCCCGACGGGTGGGTCGCCTCGGCCTTCGAGTCGCCCGCCTCGATCGCCGTGGACCGCGCCGTCGCCCGCACGGGCACGGTCAGCCTGCGCATCTCGGACTCCAAGCACCCGACGGGAAAGGAATGGAATCAGAATTCGGGCCGGTGGGTCTCGCGCCAGCGACGCGGCGCGTCCGCCAAGCCGTCCGGCGGACGCGAGGTCTCGCCGGGGCGCAAGTACACCCTCGGCGTCTGGATCAAGACTCAGGACGTCACCGGCAGGGCCACGGCGTGCATCGCGTGGTTCAGCGAGAGGCGATGGCTCGCCGAATCCTACACCACGCCTCTGACAGGCACGCGGGACTGGGAGTTTGTCGCCGTCACCGCGACCGCGCCCCCTGAGGCCACCGCCGCGCAGATATACCTGTGCCTCAACGACAGCCGCGGCACGGCCTGGTTCGACGATGTAACGATGGTCGGCGGCGACAGGCTCCCCGGCAACTTCCGCCCCCTGGACATCGCCTCCGTCTGCAACACCGGCTTCACCGACCAGACCCCCGGCGACGGACAGGGCGGCTGGACCGACCAGGGCAAGAACGATATGCGCAACCTCCCCCCCGGCGATCTGCGCCTGCGCGGCGTCCC
>CAYPFP010000141.1:0-12439 GCA_964409935.1 uncultured Planctomycetota bacterium
GGCGCGAAACGCGGTTCGAGTTCTTCGATCCTCATCTGGCGGTGGATGCGCCGATGATTTGGACGCACTTTGGCGGGGGCATGGGTCGGTTCGCTCGCCATCGTAAGGCCCTCCAAATGCACTTCATCTTAGAGATGCGGAGAGCGGCAACGTTACTTCACCACAAAGCAGAACAAGGGCACAGAGAACGGCAGCGACATGCAACCGGGACGCCCACAAGGACGGGAAGGCGCAGGCTGACAGAAACGGCAACCGACGACAATGATGGGCATCGTTCCAGAAGAAGCTTGGTGCGCGGCGGGCAGCGGGGAACGCTTCCAGGGGGGTTCGAATGGTCGCCAGCGCTGTTGCCGAACAGAGCACATGCCCCATGTGGCGGAGTCCTACCTGGTTCGTTTCTGCAGCTTTTCCGCAGAGAAGCTGGTTAGTGCTGGTCAGGATTGAAGTCCTTGCATTGTAGGGGGCCATGTGAAGCATGTCAAGGACAAAACACCTGTCATTATGCACTATGGGCCAGCGCTCGATACAGTTACATACCAACTTTCCAACGGCACATTTGCGGACAATAAGGGGCCGGAGACCCATGGTCCGCGTTGCCGCGGCGGCCTGACCAGCTAGTCTTCCGCCTGGGGCAAACGAACTGGGTTCCGGCCCCGCGCCTTGCGCCAGAATGTGAATAGTGCATGGTTCCATGCACCACTAGAAAAGCACGGCCCGTACCGTGACCATGAAAAAAGGACTATTGAGCGCACGTGATGAAGAAATGTCATAGTAAATTGCTATGTAAGGGTTTACAGTATTTCTGCGGAATGACGGGCGACGGCGTGTATTGGGAGGCATTGCGGGGTGCGAGGGATGCTCGTAAACGGTGTATGCGCCGTTGGTAGGGAAAGGAGGAGCGTCTTGGGCATGTGGGGCGTGTTATTGGCCGCAACTGCCGCAAGAAGGCGATGTATACGCCCGACCACGGAAACTGGAAACTTTGTAGACGATGTTCAGGCGATCCCGAGCCGTTTCATCATCTTCAGAAGCCCGGCGCGACTCAGACCGAGACGCTTTGCGGCCTCGGTCTTGTTGTTGTCGGACTGGGTGAGGGCGTTGAGAATCATGTCCTTCTCAAGCGCGCTGACGGCATCGGGCAGTTTTCCCGTGCGCTTGTATTTCTCGGCATCCACATTGGACCGGCGAAGCTGAACGGGGAGGTCCTGCTCGCCGATGACGTCCTTGTCGCCGATCTCGATCAGGATTCTCTCCACGGCGTTTTTGAGTTCCCGCACGTTGCCGGGCCAGGCGTAAGCGCCCAGCACGGCAAGGGCTTCTCTGGAGAAACCGGCAACCTTCCTGTGCATCTGATCGGAGTAGAAGCGCAGGTAGTAGTTGAGAAGGGGAAGGATATCCTCCGTGCGTTCGCACAAAGGCGGAATGTGAATGGGAAATACGTTGAGACGATAGAAGAGGTCGGACCTGAATCTGCCCGCCTTGATCTCCTCCTCAAGGTTTTTGTTCGTGGAGGCGATGACGCGGACATCCACGGTGATGTTCTCGGATGAGCCGACGCGCTTGACCTCGCCGCTTTCGAGGACGCGCAAGACCTGGGCCTGAGCCTCCAGAGACATGTCGGCAATCTCGTCCAGGAGGATGGTGCCGCCATCGGCCGATTCAAACTGCCCTTTTCGCTCCTTGTCGGCGCCCGTAAACGCGCCTTTGAGATGGCCGAACAGTTCGCTCACGATAAGATGCTGCGCAATGGCGGCGCAATTCACGGCGATGAAAGCCTTGTCGGCGCGGTCACTGTTGTAATGGATGGCCCTGGCGAGCAGTTCTTTCCCCGTTCCGGTCTGACCCGTCAACAGGACGGTGGAGCGGGTGGATGCCGCCAGCCTCGCGCGATCCACCGTATCCTTCATTGCGCGCGACGAACCGACGATGCGGCTGAAGTCAGACTCTCCGGCCTCCCGCCGGCGCAACAGCACGTTTTGCTCTTCCAAGGCCCGTTTGTCGCTGCCAAGCTCATCGAGGAGGCTCGCCCTGTCCAGATGCAGAGCGACCTGCTGGGCGATCAGGGCAAGCAAGGCGAGATCGTCCTTGGTGAACCTGTTCTCTTCATCCAGGACATCGAGGTAGATAACTTTATGGAGCCTGCCGCGAACCGGCAACGGCGCGCACATGAAGGCTTTTATGTTGTAGCGGGTGACGCTGGCAGCCGCCGCGTAGGGCTGCTCCAACTGAGGATTGGCGGACATGGCGGCCACGCCGTTGGACAGGACGTGTTCGATGATGGTGCGGCTCGTAGCTATCCTGGACGAATCGAAGTTCGGCCGGATACGCGCAGCGCGCACGGCCATGTTCTTCTTGCCGGGTTCACCGTCCACGATGAGACAGCGCTTGGCGGCCGGGAAGACATTCAGGAGCGCACCGGCCGCCACCTCCTCCACCTCTTCGGTTCGTATCAGGCCGCGCAAGACACGGTTAACGGCGCTCAAGGCTTCGAAGCGCGCCCTAAGCTGCGCGCTTTCCTCCGGATCGGTCACGCGGGCCGCTTCGCCGGCCAGATCGCACTGAGCGGGGTCAATCGTGGCGCTGGCGATGGAGGTGGTGGTCAGCCAGGCTTCGTCAGTGAAACCCGCGCCGGTCGCAAGGTCATCGCCCGCCTGTATGATGAAGGTCGAGTTGCCCACCTGCACCGTGGAGCCGGCCGAAACCTCGACGGGAGCGGCGATGCGCGCGCCGTTCACGAAAGTCCCGTTCATGCTTGCGAGATCCTGGACATACCACCGGCCATCCTGAGGATAGAGTCTTGCATGACGCCGCGAGGCCTGGTCGTCGGGAATGGGGATATCGCAGTCGGGGCTGCGACCGATAGTAATTTCCTTCTGGAGAAGATAGGAGCGACCCGTCCGCCGGTCAACGAGTATCATGCCTGTTTCCCCTCGCAATTGCGGTGTAAATGTACCATAGCGCCACTTTAATTGCTACAGGGTTAATCACGACCGGCACGGAGGCGAAATTCGCTTGCCTGATGCGGCGGCGGTTTGTAGTGTGATAGCGTTTTGTTACGGCACATCAACTTGCGGAGCGCACGATGAACGAGCAAGAAGGAACCTGGTCCCCATTGCCGCGCGAAGAGGTCGTCAAGGCCGTCGAGCGGCGGCATCCGGCGCGGGTGCCGCTGGTACTGGCCCATTGGTGGGGCGAAGGACTCCGCGAACAGTACGGCGGACGCCTCAACGAGTTGAACCGATATCCCGAGGACGTGCGCTTCATCGGCATCCCAAAATTCGACGTCAAGGCCATGGGGCTTTCATGGCAGATCAAGAAGACCGGCGGACACGACTCAAGCTGCGTGATTGACCACTGGGCGAAGCTCGACGAGTTCATCGGCAAGCTCCCCGATCCGACCGCCGATCCGCGATGGGAAACACTCGCGCAGCAGGCGAAGGACGCCCGCAACAGGAACCTGTACCTCATCGTCGGTTGGTGGGGACTCTTCTTCGAGACCCCATGGGGACTGCGCGGCATGCAGAACCTGATGGTGGATTATTACGAGAACCCCGAAAAAATCCACGGCCTGCACGGCGCCCTGTGCGATTTGTACGGCAAGAGCATCGCCCATGCCGCGAAGCTCCTGCATCCCGACGGGTTCTGGGGAAGCGACGACCTGGGCCACCAAACACAGGCCATGATGCGCGCCCAACAATTCGACGAGCTCCTGAAGCCCTACTACGTCCGCCTGGGGCGGCTGCTCAAGAGCCACCGCCTGCATTTCTGGCTGCACAGTTGCGGCAACAACGCCTGCCTGTTGCCGTCGCTCATCGAGGCCGGCGTGGACATGTTCCACCCCGTGCAGAAACACACGATGGACGAGCAAGCCGTCGCGCGCGAGTACGGCGACCGCCTCGGCTTCTGGGTCGGGTTCGACGTTCAGCACATCCTGCGCGAGGCCACCGCCGAAGAGGTACGCGCGGAGGTGCGGCATTTGATGGACACCTTCGACCGTCCTGCAGGCGGCATGGCCATCGCCGCCGGCAACGGCATCGTTTCCGGCACGCCTTTTGAGAACATTGAGGCCTTCCTGCACGAAGCCGTCGTCTACGGCGAGAAACGGCGGAAGGGCTGAGCAAAATTCAGGCATTCGGAGAGATTGCCAGCGTCACGGCTGAAGGCCGTAGAAGTCCGCGATCCCCTCGGCGAAGGCCCGGCCCCACTCGTAGTAGCCCTCCTGCGAGCACTCGCCCTCTCCGAAGATCTCGATGGAATAGGCGAGCCGCGCGCCGCCCTCGAACTTCATCCAGCCGGGGGCCAGGCGAACAAGATCGCTCGTGATGCCCGTCACGGTTTCGACACGTTTGCCCCAAACGGGAATGGAGACCTTGCCCGTTAGGCGCGGCTTGATGGCCTCCGCGAGGCGAACGGCGTCGCGCTCGGAGGCCTCGTCCGTAATCTCCTTGCCCAACGTCATGAAGAGCGTGGTCCGCTCCGGCGTACACCAGCCGTGGAAGTCCATGAAAAGATCAATCCGCCGACCGCGAGCCGCGAGACCAAGCGCCAACGTCTCGACGCGAGTCGTTTCCGGCGCTGTGGCGAGACCCCATTGGCGATTGAGATTCCCGACGGGGCAGTACAAGTTCCCCTGAGCGATGCCATCGGGGTTCATCATGGGCACGACGTGAAAGACGAAGGAGCGGCGGAGCGCCGAGGCGCGAGCGTCGCCGGACAACAGGAACCGGCAGATGCCTTCAAGGGCCAACGCGCCGCTGGTTTCCAGGTCGTGCTGGAGCGCCGTGAACAGGACCACCCGTTTGCCGGCTTCCGGGACAGCGGGGTCCGTGATCGTGTACATGCGCATGTCGCGGTTCTCGCGGGTGAGACCGATGGAGGAGGCGGTGAAATAGGGAGAGCTTGCATTCGCGGCAATGAATCGCGACACGCGGTCCGGCGTGAAGGGGAAAAAGGAGGCGATCCAAGCAGGCGATTGCGTAAAGCGACAGCGAAACGTCAGCACGGTTCCGTCCTCATTCCAGGACTTGTCGGCGACTCCGGTCCAGTTGTCGGCGTCGTAGCTCATGACGGGCAGACGCGTGCCGCTACCACCCGTGGAGTCCTTCGAGAAAGGGGCCGGGTTGAGACGGAATGTAACATCGCGGTCCTTGCAACCCTCCACGCGAAAGTGGAACCACAGAAAGGAGGAGCGCGGCTTGTCCTCCGGAAAGGCGTACAGATAGAACTCGTCGGGACCGATCTCCTTGACTTTACCGAGCGTCGCGTTATCAAAGTCGGCGAAGAATTTCACCTCTTTCCTACCTCTCTCAGGCGCAAGGTCATAGATGAATGAGGCAGGCGGTTCGAAACCGCCGTTCTTGAGCAGATTGGGCGCAGCCTCGTCTTCGGCAAAAAAGGCGTTGTCGTACCAGATTTCGCCTTTGCCGTAAAGGTAGAGGAGTATTCGTACGCGATCGGCATTTTCGGGAACGGTCACTTCGCCAGAAACGGTGCACCAATCGCTGGATTCGCCAAGCTTGCGAGGAACCAGTTCCCTGCGGCCCTTCGCGCCGTCAGGCGTGTAGGAGTCTATCATCAGGAAACCGCGACCTTCGAGCGGAACGGAGGTTCGGTAGGAGACGGCATAGCGATATGCGCGGCCCGGCTTGACGACCGTCTTGCGGTAGAATTCCTGAATGAAACAGCCGCGAGCGTTGTTCTCCGAGGCGACACCGACAATCTTTCCGGCGCCTTTACCAGCGTGAGGGGCGGCAAGGTCCACGCAGAGACGATGGGTAGCCGGCACAGGCACGCTCATCTGCCAGCCGGAGATCGAGGGAATCTCCTGACCGGACGCGACAAGGCCGCCCATCGCGATAAGGCCCGCGAGCAGCGCGGCGGGGAATCTCCTCATCCGTTAGCCTTTTCGCAGGTACTCATTGCCGGACTCGGGGTTTTGGGTGCAGCCGATGGGAACGCCGGACCGCAGCCGGCCGAAACAGCCCTCGTTGCATTCGGCGCAGACGATGACCTCCGCTTCGCGTCCCGCCTTCACCTTCTCAACCCAACGGGCGTCGGCGATGAGGCCGCGCCCGATGGCGCACAGGTCGCACTTTCCGTTTGCCAGCGCCGCCTCCGCCACGGACGGAACGTTCATGCCGCCGACGGCGATGAGGGGGACGCCGACGACCTTCTTTATCTCGCCCGCAAGACCGGCGTGATCGGCGCCGGAGCGAGCGCTGGGAGAGATGTCCAGGACATCCACGCCGACTTCGACCAGTTTGCGGGAAAAGGCAACGCTTTCGGTCAACGAATATCCCCCCTTGCCGCTTTCTTCAGGCGTGTGACGATACAAGAGGAGGAAGCCGCCCGGAACGGCCTTTCGGACAGCGCGAGCGGAATCCAACCCCAGACGCGAACGCCCCTCGAAGGAACCGCCATATGCGTCCGTGCGGCGGTTGGAGCGGGGAGAGAAGAATTGATTGAGGAAGAAGCCGTGGGCGCCGTGGATTTCCGCGCCGTCGAAACCGGCCTCCTGAGCCGCCTTTGCGGCGACGGCAAAATCTTCGGGGATTCGGTCAATTTCCGCGGCAGCGATCGGACGCACGCCACCCTCTCCTGAGATCGAGACGGGTTCACCGTCCACAATTGGCCTCTTAAACAACTGAACGGTCGCCACAGCACCGGCGTTATGAATCGTATCGGAGAGAGCGCGCAGTTGGCGGACGAATGCCGAGTCTCGAAATCGTTCGACCCACAACGCCTCCACTATGATTAGCCCGACGCCGCCTTTGGCGCGTTCCTCGTACCAGCGCAGAGCCTGGGGGCCAACACCGTCGCGCAGCATGTTCGAGACCATGGGCGGCATCACGATGCGGTTGGGAACGTTGAGGTGCTTCACCGGCAACGGCTGAAACAAACGTGAATACGACACGTGAGGGTCTCCTTGCAGTAAAGGGCCGCGCTCAGGCGTGGGAACTCACCGACGCCAACCTAGACCTCGGTTTTTCTCGATAATGATTCATTCCTCATGATGGAAGGCGCCCAGACCCTAACGATAGCGGTAGTTGCAGTTCTCATCAACCATCGGCGGACGCGAGGCCAGCATGTCCTCGCGGGGCATTTTTTTTATGTCGTCGCGAATCTGCGCCAACGCCGCCAGCAGGGCCTTGAAGTCGGGGGCGTTCTTATCGGCGAAGACGGGCTTCCCGCACGCCTCGGCGCCGCCGCCGCTCTTGGCCAGCGGCGCCATGAGCGAGGGGCTTCGCTCGATGCCGGGAACGACGATGCGCCGGATGCGGTTGTTGTCCTTGGGGTGGCAGGAGACACAGCGCTGATTGTAAACGCGGTCGAAGACCTTGGCCGGCTCGCCGTAGACAAGGCCACGCCCGCCGATGGTGCCCGGCCGGGAGTAGACGTAAGTGCCATAGTAGGGAGCGTTACAGTCAATCCACTCCGCGATACGGTGGAACTCCCACGGGGTAAGCCGGACACGGTCCTTGTGCGTAGTGCGGAGGACAGTGATAAGCTTGCTCGCATGCGAACCGTAATGCTTCGGCAGACGCAAGGGCAGGGTCTCGGAAGAACGATGATCCACGAAGCTGACGAACCCCCTCTTCTGGTCGGTGAGGGTCTCGTAGGCGACATTGAAGACGTTCGTGTAGTCGGGCGAGAGGTCCACGCCGCCTTCCGTCTTTTCGCCGCCATGGCATTTCAGACAATGCTTATTGAGGACCGGCTGAACGTCGTAGGCAAAATCGGGGGCGCGAGGACCGCCCTCCGGCGGCGTGATTTCCACCGGCGGCTTGCGCAGGGCAAGGGCCGCCACGTTCGGCGGGGCTTCCTGCCGCCGGTCATGGCAACCGACGCAAGAGATGGTCTGCCCGGCCGGAGCATACGTAAGCGCGCGCATCCGCTGGATTTCCATCATGTCAGCGTCGAGCGCAGAGAAATAGACCCCCGCGCCTCCCGGTACCCGGAAGTAGGCTGAGCCGTCCTCCTCCACCGGCACGGTGCCCAGAATGCGTTTGAGCGCCAGGTGCCCGTAGTTGCTGATCGCAGGATTCTGCAAACCAAACCCTATGGTGTTCGAGGACACGGGCTTGGGGATTTCCTCAACGACGCGCAGGTATTTCACCGTGCCCCGCTCAATCCCCTTCAGACCTCGATACACGTCCAACACCAGGAACGCCCCTGTTCCCTTGTCAGAAGGCTGCGGAGCAATGACCGCCGGCCGCGGACGCGCCTTGACGGGAAAAGCCTCGAAGGCGGAGACGACGGGGTCGCGGTAGATCAGGTCGCGATTGTTCCAGATGTCGAGCAGATACAGACCGTAACCGGCCGGCTCGCGCGCGTCGGCGGCGTAACTGTAGGAGACGATGAAATACTTGTCGGACAGCGGGAAGACATCGGCATAGTAGCCGACGTCGTCGCGATTCCATCCGAAGTGGTGAGCCGGCGGCAGTTCGGGAGTGACGTTGCGGTATCTCGCGGGACTCGAGCAAACGTCGAGTGGGTCTATCAGACCCACCGGCCCCATGGCAATGGGCATGTGAGGGGCCAGGATGCAGGCGATGAGTTGACTGTTCGGGATCGAGCGGGGACCCCAGTACGTCATCGGCCCCCAGTGCTCCCCGGCGATATGCACGGCCCGGCTGCCCTGCGGGTCCACAGCCCACAGGCTCTGGTTGTTGCCGACGTGCTTGTCCACGTACTCCCATCGGGAAAAGAGGATGCGCCCGTCGTGAGCCACGCTCGGCGTAAACTCATTGATAGTGTTGGGCGAGATGCAACGCACGTCGCTCCCGTCAGGATTCATCGTGTAAAGCACAGAGACGGTAAAGGCGTTGTGGCACAGCACAACGCGGCGACACCGCGTGGAGACAAACGCGATGCGCCCGTCGGGCAGATAGCACGGGTCAATGTCGTCATACTCGGTGTTCGTGATCTGGCGAAGATTGGAGCCGTCAATGGAGACCTCGTAGATGCGACAGGGCGTCTTAAGGTCGGCCTTGTGAGAAAAAAGCACCTTCCGCCCATCCCACGACAGGTCAGGGTCGCGGTAGATACCATCGTCGCCAAGCTCCTTGACGAGCGGAGCGGCCCCGCCCGACGGACGAACGGGACTCAGCAGATAAATATTTCCGCCCGGGCGGCGACTACCGTCGAAGTAGGTGGTGTAAATGTGGCTCGTGTTGTAGGTCTGGCGCTTGACGAAGAGGAGCTTGTCAAAATCCAGAAGCGGGTTCTGGAGGGCAACGCTGTTCTTGAGCTTGTAGGCGCGCAGGTAAAGGTCGTAGACGCGATGCCACTTCGACGCGCTATCGCCCTTGTCGGCAGTCAGCGCGGAAAGCTCATCCAGCATGCCCGCGATTTCGGGGCGCTCAAGGCGGAACTCCGAGCTGAGGCGTCCGGCGTGTTCGAGCATCCGCCCGATGCGCTCGGTCGAAAGGACAAGGTCGGCGGTATCGGTGCGCTTTTCGTCCACCTTCACGGAGAGACGGGCCACCCACCCTTCAGGGGTCTTTTCGATTTTCGATTCCAAATGGTACTTGCCGTCGGCCATGAGGGCGTATTCGAGGAGACGCTCCGCCATGGGGTTCGGCGGCGGAATCTTCTCAAACGGTATGATGGGGTTGTATCCCTTCGGGGCGTGCACGTGACCGTCCTTGCCGACGAACGACTCGAAGCCGTACTTGGCGATGGTCTCCGGCAATGCGGCCATGCCGTCGAGCTTCCGGGCATTGGGGCGGTCGAGCTTCCAGTCCTTCGGAAAGGCAACGGGAGAGTCGAACCGCAGGGCGACGATGTGAGGGATGCAGGGGCCCGGACACTGAAGACGGATAGTGTGCCTCCCCTGCGTAATGTGGGCATCGCACTGCTTCTCCCAGATGGCGGAACTGGACTGCCAACTGCCCGTAACGGACTTGAATCCGCGTTCGAGGAGCACGCCATCGAGGTAAATGTCCACGGGGCGAGACTGAAGGGCAGCGTAACGCGCAAAGACTTCGTATTTGGCGGTCGCGGGGAAATCAATGTCGTACTCGGCTGTGTTGGGAACAACGCCGCTGTTGATGACGACGGCCTCGGTATCGGCATACCCCTCGCCGGCGGCCATGGCCTTCAGGTTGCCCCGGTCGCAGGCGAAGGCGCGGATGAGGATGTGGTCTTTGGCAGGCGGATCGGGCTGCGCTCCGGAGAGCGGGCCGGACAGGAGCAGGAGGAAGCCCCATTGTATAGCCACAGCAATAGTCGTTACGCGCATGGCTCATTTCCTCAATAGCCGAAAGCTGTTGGCGACCTTGAGGACATTGTAGCAGCCCCGGCGACTAAATACAAAAACCCGTCGCGGTTGCGGCGGTAGGACCGACGGGTTTTCTGTCCTCACGGTGGGCGCGGTAGGACCGGCAGAAGGACTCACATGTGCCAGCGGCAGTTTCATGGCATGTGACACCTTGACTACAGTGGGTTCACAAAAAGGCAATAGCCCACACATTCCGGCACTACAAGGCAATCCGCACTTCCGGCCCAAGCACGAACTCTAACACCTTGTGAACCGTCCGGCAATGGGTTTTCACGCAAGAGGCATGCGCAGGATATGCATGAGTCCGGGCCTCATCTGTCCGATGTGCAGGCAGCCATAGAGAACTGCACCCTGCCGAGGAATGTCAAGGCGGCGCTGGTGGCCCTGATGTTCTGCGCCGACGACTCGGACGTGAAGCTGGAGAGGCCACAGGGGATCAACTGGCGCCATTGGCGATTGAAGCAGATGGAGGGGCAGGCCGACCGCTCCAACGACCTTGTGCGGCGGGGGGAGCGAAGCCGGGGCAACCTGTTTATGCCGTTCACGCAACGGCGGAGGATATGAGGCGGAGGGACTGGCTAAACGCTCGGCCTAACGCCCAGCGTCAGGCGCGCAGGCACCGCGCGGGACCCCAAGTCGCTCTACAAGGCGGTGTTTTCACAACGCCGCTCTGAAAGGTTCATATCTTCTCGATAAGTCTGAGGACAACGTCCTCCTCGGCGTAACCCTTCACCCAATTCCAACCGGCAAACAACTGCCACAAGAAGCTCATCAGGGATTTCACGTCCTCGTACTCGCAGTTGGCCTGCTCCATTCTATACATTGTCGACGACATGGACTTGAAGAAGGCAAGCACTTGTTCATCACGTATCTCGATCTTGGTGAGCACAAATGCGATCTCGGCGCGAAGAATCGCCAATTCGACAAGGATTTCGTTCAGTCGCAACCTATCCCTATTCAAGGCATTTGCGATTGCATACCACCGGTTGCCGTCGAAGTAGTCTCTGAAGCTCCTGATGTCGCATAGCTTCTCCACCCGATCGAACTCATAACTCCCGTCGGTAATGCCGAGAAAATGGCCGATTGTCGCCGTCTTGAAATCGCGGTATTGACAGCGCATGTTGTTCCTAATCACTTGCCGCTGACGAATGCCGGGGAGATGCACAATCAAGAGAAAGAAGACATAGGCCGCCATAAGGCTGACGAGGATGGAGTTCACGAGAATTCTGATGTCTTGCCACAACGCCGCATTTGCGAAGGGCAAGCCCTTGGCGCATGCCCAGTAGTGAGAGATGTTGAGCGCAGCGAACAGGATGAAGCAGACTGCCGCCAAGGTGTTTAAGGTTTTGTTCTGGATTGCTGGCACGACTGAGTCCTTCATGAACCGAAAGGGTTTCATTATGTTCAGAACCTCTCCGGACCGAACGTTGATTATTATGACACCCCAGATACGGTTTGGAGTGCCGCATGGAACTCCTGCGTATGTAGCATCATTTTGGCGCGGAAACGTCCGCATTAGACTCGTTCGCGGCTGGAACGTCAAGCCGAAACCCCGAAAGTGTAGATAGGCTAACTACCTTATTCAAATCGCCGGGTGATGACAAACGCAGATCACGATTAACCTAGAGGACATTCGCTCTCGTCGAGGCGAGAGCGGCGAGAGGCATCGGGGGGCTTCATGGCGGAGCAACCAGACGGGGCGAGCGGGACGCTTTCGCAGAAGGCTTCGAGCAGATTCAGGCGCGGCTCAAGGCAGCGGGCGCGGAAGGGGTTGACGTAAGGCTAATAAACGCAATGGGTTGCACAGGGGGGAAGATGGTGGGCGCAGAAGGACTCGAACCTTCGACCTCTTGAGTGTGATTCAAGCGTTCTAGCCACTGAACTATGCGCCCAGGGTCATAGTGCTGTTTTTAGCAGATTGTGTCCGGGGTTGCAAGTCTTTTTCCGGCCGGCTCAGTCTCTGGTCACGGCGTACCAGAGGGTCTGGTCGCAGCGCGCCAGAGGGGCGCGGGTGTCAATGCGGAGCCTTGAGCGGCCGTCGGCGTGGTCGGCGGGGCGCGGCTGGCCGGTGAGGCGTCCGGCGCCGTCGAGGGGCTGGAGGAAGGCGGCGCCGGGCAGGAAGATGTCGGCAACGACGCCTTCGGCGACGGTGGGTTC